>NZ_CP047957.1:627840-1255680 GCF_014280035.1 Synechococcus sp. A18-25c | reverse complement strand
GCAATTATTAGGGAACAATGCCTCGCGAGTTCTTGTTTTTTGCTGCAGCTCCTTGATCGTGTCTTTTTTTGGCTGAAACACAATCAGATCTTCAATGTAATGAGGACCTTTGATGGGCCAATTTTCTGGCTGAACACAATCTGGATGGCATTGATTGTTTCTTCCTTGGCCCACAGCGCTTTACGGATCAGTCACAAATCAACCATCTGCTTCGAGCCCAGGAGCAGGATTGCTGTATTGGTGGACCATCGCAGCAATCTCCGCGATTGGCTGGATGATCACTCATCATGCCTGGTCACATCCTGAACTGCTCGAACAGTCAATCATCGACGATCAGCAGTGATTGAAAAAACCGAACAACTACCGAAGACTGAGTTTTGTTGTTGTTTTTTTCCTGATGGATTGCGCCGCCGAGCTGATTCCGCCGGCGATTCCATATCTCAGCTTTGCGATCATTCCACTCAGCATTCTGAGTAACAAGGCAACCGTCATCGCTCTGCTTGATCATCACGATAATTGCCCAGTCTGAGCATTCAGCCATGACGGCCTACCCAGGGGAAGCGAGAAATTAGGCAGGCCGTGACCAAGGGGAAGATCCACCACAAGGGGAACATCCAGATCAGAAAGACGTTCCTCAAGAATCTCCGCCATCGAAAAATCTCCAGGGAGAATGTCATCCTCTTTCCAGCTGAAGCGACCGCAGCCCACACCAGCCACACCCTCCAACAGTCCCGCAGCGCGCCACTGAGTGAGCATGCGGTCGATCCGGTAGGGAGCTTCACCGACATCTTCCAAAATCACGATGGCTCCTGCTAACGACGGGAACCAAGGCGTACCAATCAGGTGTGTTGCCACTGTGAGGTTGGTCACAACCAGAGGACCATGCGCTAGTCCTCCGCAGACACCACGTCCCTGAAGCGGCTCAACAGAGCGCCCCTTGAGCAGTTCCACTGTGCGTTGCCATTGATCATCCGGTCCCCAGTACGCCCCATGCACCGCCCCTTGGAGTCCCGCTTGCCATTGCGCAAGAAGCAGCGCACTGCTGTCTGAAAAACCAAGGGCCCATAGGGGACGGTCCGGAAATTTCAGGCCCGCCTCAAGCACCCGAGCGGCCCCCCAGCCACCACCCACATAAATCACACCATCCAAACTTGGATCTCTCCACGCCGATGCAATCGAATCACGACGCTGAGCATCCGTCGCTGAAAACCATTGCCACTGGCCCCTCACCGCATCGGGCAACTCCAGCACCCAACCCTCCTGCTCACAACGCTGCACAAGAACATTGAAATCAACGTCTGGTTCGATCCAGGTACCTGGATTCAGAGCTCGCAGACGTGAACCGCGACGCAGCGGTTGGGGACCACTGGCAGCGGCAGGAGTGGGTCGCCCATGAGCCCCGACATGCCACGTCGAGGCCACCAACCCGGAGCCAGCCGCAACAGCCAGCTCCAGCAAGGACCGTCGCCGCATCAGCTTCAGGAGAGCAAGGCTTCCAAGATGGCGCGACCTGCGGTGCTGCCGGTCTGCGCATCACAAGCTCGCTCCGGGTGAGGCATCAGACCGAGAACCGTGCCGGCAGGATTGGTGATCCCAGCAATGTCTGAAACCGAACCATTGGGATTGCTGCAGTAGCGAAGCGCAATGGCATCGTCATCCTGCAGTTGTTTCAGAGTGTCTTCACTGCACTGATAGCGACCCTCTCCGTGGGCGATCGGCAGGCTGAACTGAGCGCCACGATGGCTGGATGCCAGCCATGGAGTCCGGTCGCTAACCACGGCCAAGGGAGCGTCTTCACAGATGAAGTGGAGGTCGCGGTTGCGGGTGAGAGCTCCTGGCAACAGACCCAGTTCCGTCAGCACTTGAAAGCCGTTGCAGATGCCGAGCACCCGACCGCCGGACGCGGCGAAATCAAGCAGTGACTCCAACACCGGCGCGAACCGTGCAATGGCACCGCAACGCAGATAGTCGCCGTAGCTGAAGCCCCCAGGGAGAACCACAGCATCCAAGCCGCTGAGATCACGCTCTTCATGCCAGAGATAGCGCGTCGAGAGGCCCAGGCACCCTTCCGTGGCCCAGCGCACATCGCGATCACAGTTTGACCCTGGAAAAACAACAACCCCAATGCTCATGACTGGGTCAGCTCCAGCGTCCAGTTTTCGATCACGGGGTTGGCCAGCAAGCGGTCGCTGAGCAGTTCAAGGCGACGGCGCGCCTCCGCTTCATCGGGAGCCTCCAGCTCCAGTTCCACAGCCTTACCGATGCGCAAACGTTCGACACCATCAACGCCCAAGCGGGCGGAGGCAGCCCGTGCGGCTTCACCAGCTGGATCGAGAAC
The DNA here is from genome assembly GCF_014280035.1 of Synechococcus sp. A18-25c. Classification (NCBI taxonomy): domain Bacteria; kingdom Bacillati; phylum Cyanobacteriota; class Cyanophyceae; order Synechococcales; family Synechococcaceae; genus Synechococcus; species Synechococcus sp. A18-25c. The sequence goes on along the minus strand of NZ_CP047957.1, from coordinate 1,253,342 downwards.
CGATGGGCGCAGATGCACCAGAACACGGGCTTGATAACGCGGCACGAGCACCGAGCAGGGATTGTTAAATCTTGCCAGGCCAGGTGACCGCTCTCCTGCTGCCGCTTGCACGTTGAAAGCAGAGCTGTTCACCTTGAGTCCTGCCCGTGCATGCACCCCTGGTTGCAACCCTGGCTCGTGTGATGCCGACGCTGGTGCTGGTGAGCCTGGGACTGACCTGCCGTGCTTCCGCGCAGTCGCAACTCTCATTGCCGATGGAGTGCCGCCAGCAACAGCAGGCCTGGCAACCGTGTCGCTACGAGAGCGAGCAACCAGGTGCCCACTGGCGGCTGGCGTTTCAGAATCACACCGTGCACTTCCGTCATGACGGCACGGGACTGATGCACATGCAGGTGGGAGATCAGGCCGGATGGTCTGCCGTGCAGGCCCGATGGGTCGCGGAACGCACGCTGTGCTGGAACGACGTCTGCGCTCGAGGCGACATCCCCCTCGACTAGTTCGACTTCTCATCAACGTGCGTTCCAGCCATCAGGCAGGTCCGAGTCACTCCCACGACACGGTGCAGCGGTAGTGGTCAGTGTTGGCCACATCGATGACCTTGCAAGAGGTGTCTGTGACTGTTTTTCCCTGAGGCACGCGCGACGTGGCCCTCGTGATCGCGAGATTGCGATCCACAGCTTCAACGGTGACCTGACCTGCCTGGACGCTGAATGCGCTTAGGCCGAGAAGCGCAGCAACAGCCATCAACCGGGTGAAAACGAACATCACATGCGGTGCGTACCTCTACTGGTTAGCAACACCCTGTCCCGTAGGACGCTCATCGCACCCATCGGGTCTTAAACGTCCCCCATCACAACGCTCACGAACTTGTTCGCCAGCAACAACGTTGTGAACTTCACGTGGTTTTTTCAGTCACTCACACAAGTCACTTAATCCTGAAGTCCGGCATTGGCTCAGGGTCATCGCAAAAATGATGGTGTTGTGATTTTGAAGATTCTTTAGAGCAAAGGAGCCGGCATACCCCCGCAGCATCCACTCGCCACCACGAGAGTCGGAGTAGAAGCCAACATTTTTGGCCACCCCTGGTCTTTGCAATGTGAACACATCACTCAGGCCATCGATCCATTCCAGCTTGAACACGCCACAGGGCGCTTCTGTGCAGAGAAACTGACGCCGGCAAGCAATGCTTTTGTTGTTGTAAAGGCAGTTGGTCCAGGCGTCTTGTTCACCGAGCGACACCAACGCCGAAGCGAGCAAAGCCAGCATGACCTTCGTTGAGAGCCTTGATGAAAGGACTAGCGCCTCTGGGATCCATCGCGGCCATAGCGACGGTTTGTCTTCGGTGATCCCCCGTCACATCAGCCGTGCTCCAGCGAGGCATTCACCGCCAACTCAAACGGCACAGCGGAATCAGGAAGCGTGAGCAGATGCGCTGACAAGCGACCAAGATCCTCCGGCTGGGTCATGGCTTCAGGTGCCATGGATTGAACCGCCGACGCCATGTCGGTGTTGACCCAGCCTGGACAGATGGCCGTGATGCGGATTCCCTGCTCCCAACCCTCATTGCGCATGGCCTGACAGAGCCCCATCAACGCAAATTTGCTGGCGGTGTAACCCGCCAACGTCCCTTTGCAGCGCTTACCGCTCATCGACACCAACACCTGGATCCGTCCCTGCGATGACGTCACCAACGCAGGCCACGCGGCACGGGTCAACAACCAGGGCCCCATCACATTGACGCGCCAAAGTTCGTCGGGCTCCCCACGCTGATCATCACGGAACACCAGAGGGGTCCGCCGCAGAATTCCAGCGCAATGGATCACCGTGTCGAGACCGTTGAAATGGGCCTGGGTGGTTGCGATGACCCGCTCGGCATCGTCAGGATCTCGGGCGTCGTAGCGGCAGGCGATCAATCGCGCGCTATGCCGTTGAGGGTCGAGGTCGCTGCCCACCAGCGTCGCTGGATCTCGGACGGCCAGGCAAAGGCGATGACCTTCATCCAACAGAGCGCGGGCCACGGCGGCACCGATCCCCCGATTCGCACCAGTGATCACTGCGGTTCGCATGCTGGTGTCTGCGTCAGGATCGCAGCATGGTCCCACTGATGGGATCTCGAAGCGCAAGAGCTGACGTTGCCGTGTCTGACTGGAAACAAGCCTTCACGGGCTGGGGGATGAGCTGGGATGGATGGCTTCACAACCGCCAAGGCGAGTGGTGGTTGCTGGCGCAGCTGATCTTGATCGCAGCCCATTTGGCACCAGCCTGGCCCGCACCGGACGACTTCGGTGGGCCATGGCCGACTCCGCTTCGGCTGATGGGCGTGATGGTGTTGTTGCTGGGTCTGGCACTGGCAATGCAGGGATTTCTGACTCTGGGAGCCAGCCTTTCGCCACTGCCAGATCCAAAACCGGGAGCAGCACTGGTCACCGAAGGGGTTTACCGGCGATGCCGGCACCCCCTGTATCGCGCCGTGCTGGTGTGTTCTTTGGGGGTGGTAATCGCGCTGGGGAGTGTTTTGCACCTGCTGCTCCTACTGCTGCTGTGTGTGCTGCTGGTGGGGAAGGCACGACGCGAAGAGAAGGCTCTGCTGTGCATCCTTCCTTCCTATGCGACCTACCGGACGGAGACGCCTGCCATCGTTGCTCACTGCCCTGGACTGGATTGGCGCGACTGATCGACCAGCTCGACAACCGTTTATCCATCCTTGAAGGGATAATCATTGCTTCTAAGACTGGCTCGTTTTTCCGCCAGCAGGATGCTTTTCACCGCTCAGCGCCAACCGTTCACGAACGTGATCAATGGTCTGGGCATGGCGATGCTTGTTCTCTCAGCAACTGTGCTGACCCCAGCCAGAGCGGAAGCCGAACCCAAGCAACGTCAACCCTTGATGGCCTTGCTGGAGCCAGAACCGATCGAAGCTGAGCCTGGACCCGCGTCCAAGCTTCTGCTCATGCGCACGGATCGCCGGATTGCCAGCACGGGTGACCCCATCTGGGAGCTTTTGCTGGAGATCCCAGGCGAGCCGCACCGGCGCTTCGAAGCCGTCAGTGGACGGGCCAACCGTCAGAACGCGGACCGTGACCGCATGGGCAGCCGAGCCCCTCTGCCCTCCGGGACCTACAGCGTCGGTGTGGTGGAGCCCCTCGCAGAGGGTGCCTATCCAGAGCTCGGTCCGGTATGGATCAGTATTGAGCCCAACTTCATCACCGGGCGCCGGGTTTTAGGGATCCATCAAGATCCCAGTGCCGGCATCCACAACAACCAAAGCGGCACGCTCGGCTGCATCGGCCTCGTGCGCAAGGCAGACATGTTGGAGCTAGCCCGCCTGATCGAAAGCAACGGCACAACCCACCTGAACGTGATCGACTGACGTCAGGAGTGGAGGGCTGCCCTCGCCCAGCCGATGGATTGCGACAAACGCTCCACAACAGGGTCAGACAACCCTTCAGCGGGGGATCAAGTGCCCCGATGGCCCGTCGCCAGCAGCGCGATCAGGTGGATGCTGGAGCGCATGACATCAGGGGTTGAAGGCTGTCTTGCAAGCGATCTGCCGCATCGGCCTGAAGACCGATCACAACCAGTTCGAGGCCTCTGCCTCCAGCAGGCTGCCATGCCTGATCCGGCGCTGCTTCGAACCAGCTGTCCAGACGCGGACCGACCATCTGAATCTGGAGCGGCAACGACTTGCCCTCCAGCCAGACGCGGCCCTTGAGCCGAATCACCCCATGCCGGCGGACAAAGTCAGGAAGCAACTGTTCCAGCTGCTGACGGGACACGGAGCCTTCACAGCGAACCTGACCGCTGAGGGCCTCCACATGCGAATGGTCGTGGTGATCATGCCCATCACCATCACGGGGATCGTGGCTGTGGCTGTGGCCGTGATGCTCGTGGTCATGCTCATGATCATGAGCCTCGGCCTTCGCCTCGCTCTTGGCGTCGATTCCGAGCACGAGGGCGGGATCCACAACTCCGCGACTGATGGCCAATGTTTCAGCCCCGGCTCTCAACCTCGTCGCGAGGTCCTGCTGCACCGCCTTGAGCTGATTTGGCTCAAGGCGGTCGCCACGGCTGATCAGCACCAAATCGGCTGACGCGAGCTGGTTCTCAAACAACTCGTCGATGGCGGTGAGGTGATCCAGGTTGGGGTCGTCCTGGCGCTGACGCTCCAGAGCATCAGGGTCACCGACCGGACTTCCAGCACTCAACGCCTCACCATCCACCACCGTGACCACGCCATTGACGTGGACGCGTTTGCGAATCTCTGGCCATTCCAGGGCCTGCAGCAAAGGTCTTGGAAGCGCAAGCCCACTGGTTTCGACGACGATGCCATCGAGCTGGTCGGAACGCTGCAGCAGCGTCTCCATCGTGGGCAGAAAGTCGTCTTGAACGGTGCAGCAGAGGCAGCCGTTGTTCAGCTCTACCAGACGTGCGTCCACCTCCTCCTCGGGGCAGAAACCACAGCTGCGGATCAGATCGCCGTCCAGCCCGACCGTGCCAAACTCGTTCACCATCACGGCCAGTCGCTGACCACTGGTGGTGAGCAGATGGCGCAGAAGGGTTGTTTTCCCGGCACCCAGAAATCCGGTGATTACGGTGACAGGCAGTCGGCTGGCCATCAGCGGCAGCCCAGCGATTCACGGGTGCTGACGCCACTCTTGCTGTTCACCCCACTCGCCCGTGCACACAGCGCCTTCAGCTGCGGAAGATCGATCACCGCATTGGTGAAGTCGGTTCCTTCGATCTCAGCATCGTTGAAGCGACTTTGCATCAGCATGGCGTTGGTGAAATTGGCGCCGCGCAGATCTGCGCCATCGAAACGGCTGGAGAAGGCAACCACGTCTTGCAGATCGGCCTCACGCAGATCAGCCTCCTGAAGTTGTGAGGTGTTGATCACCGCTCCACGCAGATCAGCAGCACTGAGATCCACCTCGCGCAAATCAGCTTTGAGGAACTCCTTTTCCTTCAGGTCGCGACCATGCATGTCTTGGCTGATGTCCTGCACGGCGCGCTGGCCTCTCAGCTCAGGAGCTGTGATCGCCTCAGCCGCAGTGCCATTGCTCAAGAAACCCACCATCAGAGACAGTGCGATGGCCATGGACACCACCACGCGGCGGAACGATAAACGAGGAGTAGCTGGCACGGCAGTGGAATGGAAACGATCGGCGGTTGCTGGAAGCAATTGCCGTAGCTTGAACGGTCACGTTATGGCAGACAACTGCCCAGCCACGTGCCATGGCCAAGACTCTCAGGGTGGTGGTACCGCCCCACCCCCTTATTGCTCACTGGCTGACGGTGCTGAGGCATCAGGGCACTCCAGCGCCGTTATGTCGCACCGCGATGGAAGAGCTCGGCCGCTGGCTCACCTATGAGGCCTTGCGTGACTGGTTACCGCACCGCCGCGACACCGTTCAGACGCCTCTGGCCAGCACAGAGGGCACAGTGATCGAAGCGGGGGTTCCTCTACTCGCGGTGCCGATTCTTCCTGGAGCACTGCATCTTTGGGAAGGCGCGCGGCAGGTGCTTCCCAACGCTGAGCTCTGCCTTGGAGGGCTTCCTGAGGCGATCGAAACCCAGGCAGGTGTGGTGCTATTGCTCGATCAGATCAGCCAGGGAGACGACCTGATCGACCTGTTGAGATCGCTGGAGCGACTCGGTGTTGAAGCACCACGCCTTCGCGTGATCACCACGCTCACTGCGAGCCCGGGTCTGAAACGCATCGGCGAGACCTACCCCGAAATCACCATTCACACGGCCTGCATCGATGCTGAACTGGATGAGCAGCAACGCATCCTTCCAGGGATCGGTGATCCCCTGCAACGACTGGGAATCAGAACGTCTCAGGCGACCTAGTCTGGGAAGACTCAACAAAAGCCCATGGTGCGGCAGCAGGACTCGGCCTCAGGAACCCTGGCAACGCTGGTGAGCGGTGCGGTCCTGGGGGCCGCAGGATTGGGTTGGTGGCTGCTATCCGAAGCAGATCGACGCAGACGGCTTCGGAACCAGCGCTCCATGCTTTACGCCCCGCGGATGCAGGACGGCAGTGAAGCCATCAGTGCTGGTGATCAACCGACGGTGGGAGCTGAAGGACACCTCGAGGCCCGCGTCGAACAATTGAATGCAGCCATCGCTGATGTGCGACGCCAACTGGAAGATCTTGGCTCCAGGGACTGATCAGGACGGCCGGTAGGTTGTTGGAAATGGTTCACCAAAGGGCGGAATTCAACATGCTTCGATCCGACGCCGTCACCCTGGGGATCCAACGCTCCCCGAACCGCGCCATGCTGCGTGCTGTCGGTTTTGGTGACGAAGACTTCGGTAAGCCGATCCTGGGCATCGCCAACGGCTACAGCACGATCACACCCTGCAACGTTGGACTCGACGACCTGTCCAAGCGTGCTGTTGAAGCCGCCCGTGCCGCTGGAGGCATGCCTCAGATGTTCGGGACCATCACCGTCAGTGATGGCATCTCGATGGGGACGGAAGGGATGAAGTACTCCCTAGTCAGCCGCGAAGTGATCGCTGATGCCATCGAAACCGCCTGCAACGGCCAGAGCATGGATGGCGTACTGGCCGTAGGTGGCTGCGACAAGAACATGCCTGGCGCCATGTTGGCGATGGCCCGCATGAACATCCCGTCCATCTTTGTGTATGGCGGCACGATCAAACCAGGAAAACTGGGGGGCTGTGATCTGACCGTGGTGAGCGCCTTCGAGGCCGTGGGTCAGCTCACCAACGGCAACATCGATGAAGAGCAGCTCACTGCAGTGGAGAAAAACGCCTGCCCGGGAGCCGGCAGCTGCGGCGGAATGTTCACTGCCAACACCATGAGCGCGGCCATCGAAACCATGGGCCTGAGCCTGCCCTACAGCTCCACCATGGCTGCGGAGGACCAGGAAAAAGCCGACAGTGCTGCACGCTCGGCCGAGGTGTTGCTTGACGCGGTGAAGGCCAACATCCGTCCCCTCGATCTGATGACGCGAGAGGCCTTTGAAAATGCAATCAGCGTGATCATGGCAGTGGGTGGATCCACCAACTCCGTGCTGCACCTCCTGGCCATCGCGCGCACGGCTGGTGTTGAGCTGAGCATTGATGACTTCGAACGCATCCGCCAGCGCGTGCCTGTGTTCTGTGACCTGAAGCCCAGCGGCCAATACGTCACGGTGGATCTGCACCGAGCCGGTGGGATTCCTCAGGTGATGAAGCAACTGCTGGATGCTGGTTTGCTACACGGCGATTGCCGAACGATCGAAGGCAAGACCCTCAAAGAAGTCCTGGCGGATGTTCCCTCCACACCACCCGCAGGCCAGGATGTGATTCGCCCAATTTCAAACCCCATCTATCAGAAGGGTCACCTGGCCGTCCTCAAAGGCAACCTGGCCATCGAGGGCAGCGTGGCCAAGATCAGTGGTGTGAAGACACCCGTCCTGACGGGCCCCGCTCGAGTATTCGAAAGCGAGGAAACCTGCCTGGCCGCGATTCTCGATCGCCAGATCAAGCCCGGTGATGTGGTGGTGGTTCGCAATGAAGGACCCGTCGGTGGTCCGGGGATGCGCGAAATGCTCTCGCCCACCTCTGCCATCGTCGGTCAGGGGCTCGGTGAAAAGGTGGCGTTGATCACTGACGGCCGTTTCAGCGGAGGCTCCTACGGCCTAGTGGTCGGTCATGTGGCTCCGGAAGCTGCCGTCGGAGGCACCATTGGCCTGGTGCAGGAAGGCGACAGCATCACCGTCGATGCCAATCAACTGCTGCTGCAGCTAAATGTGGACGAGGCTGAACTCGAACGACGTCGTGCCGCCTGGACGAAACCGGAACCCCGCTACCGCACGGGCATTCTTGGCAAATACGCGCGGCTCGTCGCCTGTGCCAGCCGTGGTGCCACCACGGACCACTGCGACTGAGAATGACTCGAGCACACCACATCTAGCGTTGACTTCCCGATCTCAGATTGGGATGATGTGGATCCCCATCACCCGGCCACCGCAGGCACCAGTGCTAGCGGTGGTTTTTTATTGATCAGATCGCTGGCCTCAAGCCAGCAAGGCCCTGAGTCGACGGGCCAAGGCCTCCAGCGGTGCACCATCGGCAGGTGAAGAGCAACGTTTGCCGCTTTCACCATCCATCCACACCGGATGCTGGCCGTGCCACAGCATTGGCCTGTCGGGTTGGTCAGCCCAAGCCAAGGTGAGATTGAGCTCTACACCACTCCGGTACATCTCCAACTCCAGGTCCAGCTCACGCAGGCGCTCACCCTCCCCATTGCGGCACTCGATCCGACCTTGGTAGTCCTCGGGAGTGGCGTCTTCAGCTGACAGCACAGCATGCTGATAAGGCTTGCTACAGACGTCCGCGGCCGCGGCGATGAGCGTCTCGAGTGCGGCGCAGGGTCCGAGCTCAGAAGGCATCAATCGAACGCAGCAACATCTGAATCGGCCCAGATCGGTAGCCAGGATTGGCCTGTCCATCATCACCAAAACGGGAGTGCAGCAGCTGCAAGCGAGTAATGCAGGACGGATCGAAACGCACGGGCAGGCTGACCGGACTGGCTCTCACCACAGGCCTGAGCTGTTCAAAAGGAATGTCGACCACAGTGGTTGCCGATGGCTGCGTCGCGACCGTGGTCACCCAGCGCAAACCACCGGGAATCAGCTCAGTGAGGCCGAGCACACCATCACGGCAGGCCACGGCCACCTTGAAACTGCGGCCCTCGCCATCCAGCGTCAAGCGCAGACCGTTGAAACCGCTGAGATCCAAGGGCGGACGAAACACCGGTGATCGGCAACTGACGAAACCACCGCCTTCACTCACCACCTCACCTTCGAGCCTCAGCCCCTGGTCCGTGACACGGCAACCAGCGCTGCTGGCCCCACCCATGATGGTGTCGTTGAGACTGGCCCACTCACGGAACCCTTGGCCAGCAACCACCGTTCTGATTTCAGGCGCGGGCTGAGAGGGGGGAATCGTCAAAGACCTTCGGAAGCAGCCTGATCAGCAAGCACCAGGATTTCGGATCCCGGTTGCACCAGCTTGGCAGGTGTGCGTTCCGGCGACTCATCGGGATCGAGCAGACGCGACAGCGCCTGACGTTTGCCTTCACCACTCACCAGAAACACCACCTGGCGAGCTGCACTGAGCACGGGCGCCGTCAGGGTGATCCGATCCAGGCCCTTGCCACGACCGACGGTGGTCCAGCGATCGCAAACCGTTGGTGCATCCGTGCCGGGAAACAGGGACGCGGTATGCCCGTCATCGCCAAGGCCCAGAAGCATGAGATCGAAGACAGGCGGTTGACCATCACAGATGGTGCCCAGAAGATCTGAGAAAGCGTCAGCACTTGCTTCTGCCGACGGCAGTGAAATGGTCGGAACTGGATGGAAGCAGGCTTTGGCTCCGGGCTGCCCCGATGTCAGCAAGGTTTGACGAAGCATGCGGGCGTTGCTGGATTCATCGTCAGCTGCCACCCAACGTTCATCGCCAAGCAGCACATCCACCCGATCCCATGGGAGGTGCTCATGAGCAAGCAAGGCATAGGCCTGAGCTGGCGTGGTTCCACCGGACAAGGCAACCTGCGCCCTGTCCCGCTGATCAAGGGCAAGATCGATGGCAGCACCGATGTGCTCAGCAGCGCGCCGGGCGAGAGCCTCTTTGGACTCGGCCCGTTCAATGCGATAAGCGCTCATGGGCCCGACCTCAGTCCAACCACTCGGTGTGGAAGCTGCCGTCTTTATCAACCCGCTCGTAGGTGTGGGAGCCGAAGCAATCCCGCATGGCCTGCACGAGGTTTTGGGGGAGACGAGCGGTGCGGTAGCTATTGATGTAATCGAGGGTGCTGCTCAGACAAGGCACCGGGACACCGGCCGCTGCTGCGCCCGCCACAATCGTCGCCAACCCGGGAAGACGACGATTCACCTGATCGGCAAACCAGGGGTCGATGAGGAGATTGGCGAGCTGAGGATCGGCGTTGAAAGCATCCTGGATGCGCTGCAAAAGACGGGCACGGATGATGCACCCCCCCTTCCAGATCTGCGCGATCGAAGGCATGTGCAGGTTGTAGTCATGCTCGGCAGACGCGATGCGGAGCAGTTCCATGCCCTGGGCGTAACTAGCCATGCAGGCCAGAACCATGGCATCCATCAGGGGAGCCATGCCATCGGCCGGAGTGCCCATGTCGAAGGGCTGAATGGCAGGGCCCTGAAGGATGGATTCCGCCTTGACGCGTTGATCCTTCATGGAGCTCATCACCCGACCATTGAGTGACGCATAAATCGTTGGGACGGAAGCACCCATCTGAAGCGCGCTCACCACAGTCCAGAGCCCCGTTCCTTTCTGGCCAGCCTTGTCTTGAATCTTTTCGACGAGATCAGCACCATCTTCGGGGTCTTTAGTGCGGAGACAAACCTCCGTGATCTCCACCAGGTAAGAGGCAAGTTCCTCAGTGTTATTCCAGTGAGCAAACACATCGGCCATCTGCGTCCCGGTCATGCCACCGACCCGTTTCATCAGGTCGTACCCCTCCGCAAGGATCTGCTCAATGCCGTATTCAATGCCGTTATGGACGGTCTTCACAAAATGGCCTGATCCACCCGGGCCGATGTAGGTGACACAAGGACCATCGTCGACCTGGGCCGCCATCTTGGTCACCAAGCTCTCGATGGCGTCGTAAGAGGCTTTTGTTCCGCCCGGCATCATGCTCGGGCCCTCCAGCGCTCCCTTAGCGCCGCCGGAAACACCCATGCCGATGAAACCGAAGCTCTTGCTTTCCAGCTCGGCGACACGACGTTCGGTGTCGTGATATTCGGAGTTACCACCATCGATGAGCAAATCACCCTGCTCGAGCAGGGGAGAGATCTGCTCGATCACGGCATCCACTGGGCCGCCGGCCTTGACCATCATCAAGATGCGGCGGGGCCGTTCCAATTTGTTAACGAAGTCCGCTAAATCCGTTGCGCCCTGGATGTTTTTACCAGCACCACGTCCCTCTAGAAATTCTTCAGTTTTGGCGTAGGTGCGGTTGTAGACAACACTGGAGAAGCCATTGCTCTCGGCATTGAGGACTAGGTTTTCCCCCATCACGCCGAGACCAATCAAACCGAAATGGGCCTTGGACATGGTCAGCTGAACACTGCAGTGCCCACAGTGTGACCACGGCAACCGAAGTCGGCTGCAACATGGTCAATGTGTGTCAGGAATGAGGAATCAGATCAAGAAATCAGATCACGGTTCCATCGGCAATCGAGGCGTTTTTCACCACGACGACGATTCCGTTGCGGATGTAGAAACCGAGCTCTGCTCGATCCGCTTCTTCAACGTGATCCTTGTTGACGATGGTGACGTTTCGACCAATCCGGGCATTTTTGTCAAGGATGGCTCGCTTCACGGTGGTGCCTTGCCCCACACCGAGAGGAATCCCCCCACGCTCACTAAGAACAGCACGTTCTTCGCTGGATTCAAAGAAATCGGCACCCATCACCAGCGTGTCCTGGAGCACCACATCGGATTCGAGGCGACTGCGCACACCAAGCACGCAGTGATGAACACTGCAAGATTTGAGAATCGAACCCTCACCCACAATCGAGTTGGTGATCTGTGCATCCACCAACTTGCTAGGCGGCAGGTAACGGGGACGGGTGTAGATGGGGAACTTCTCGTCGTAGAAGCTGAAAGGAGGCTTTGGCTGCAGCGTCAGAGCAAGGTTGGCTTCATAGAACGCACCAATCGTGCCGATGTCCTCCCAGTAGTCGTCGAAGACATAGCTCTGGAGCTTGTCACCGCGTGCCAGTGATGCAGGAATAACTTCTTTGCCGAAATCCTTGTGGTCGGTGTTCGTATCCAGCAGGTCGAACAGCGTCTTGCGACTGAAGACATAAATCCCCATCGACGCCAGATAAGGGCGCTCTTTGGCGGACTCGGAACTCAAGCCAAACCGGGAGGTGTCAACGGCCATCTCCCGCAACGAGTCACCCTTCGGCTTTTCACGGAATTCAAGGATGTTGCCATCTCCATCCGTTCGCATCAGCCCGAAAGCCTCGGCTTGAGCGGGGTCAACCGGCAAGGCCGCAACGGTGAGATCTGCGCCGGTCCTGCGGTGGTGCTCAATGAAAAGGCTGTAGTCCATGCGATACAGCTGATCACCGGAAAGGATCAGGTATTCATCGACATCCCATTCCTGGAACAACCACTGGTACTTGCGGACCGCATCAGCCGTGCCCTCAAACCAAGAGGGACTGTCGGGTGTCTGTTGAGCAGCGAGGACTTCGACAAAACCACCGCCGAAAGAATTGCTGAGGTTGAAGGTTTGGCTGAGGTGCCGATTGAGTGACGCACTGTTGAACTGCGTCATCACGTACATCTTGTTGATGTCCGAATTGATGCAGTTGCTGATCGGGATATCAATCAGACGATATTTGCCTGCCAGCGGCACAGCTGGCTTGGCCCGCATCTTGGTGAGTGGGTAGAGACGCGTCCCCGCACCTCCCCCGAGAATGATGGCCAGAACGCGCTTCATGCCGCCCCCGAAGATCGGCTTTGCGGGGGTAAACCTACCGGACTTTTCCTGATCTCAGCACACCTTTGGACCAGATCAACCAAGACTGCTGGGAATCAGATTTAGACAAGCAACAGAGAGACCTTGCTGAGCGTTAGCGATCTTGATCTTCATCCTGTGCGAGATCAAAAAGTCGCTCCACAACCAAAAGTGAATTCTGCCGTTCACTGCGTTGTTGAGGAGCACGAAGCGCGGTCACTGGGGTGTGCAGAACCTTATTGATGATTCCTTTGCTGAGGGCTTCAACAACTTTGCGCTCACGGGCCGAGAAATCGGGGCCCATGCGACTCAACGCCTTCTGCAACTCTTCGGCACGGATCGACTCGAGTGAAGAGCGAAGCCTGTTGATGGTGGGTACGGCTTCCAGGCTGTCCCACCATTCGAGGAACAATCGACTCTCCTGATCCAGAAGTCCTTGAGCTTCTCGAGCGACCTGTTGACGGGCTTCCTGGTTGCGCTCAACAACCTCTTTGAGATCGTCAACGTCGAAGGCCTCGACACCGGAGAGTCCCTCCACATCCGCAGCGATGTTGCGGGGAACGCCGATATCGATCAAACGCAGGGAACTGCGACGATTCAAGCGTTGTAAGCGCGTGGCATCGATGATCGGATCATCAGCTGCTGTGCTGGTGAACACGAGAGAGCAGGTGCTCAAACAGTGATCCAGATCATCCAAAGGCCGACATTGCACTGGGAGATCTGAAAAATCAGCTGCAAGGGCTTCAGCCCGAGACATGGTGCGGTTCAGCACCACCACACCGGACGCGCCTTTCGCCTTGAGGTGTTGCAGAAGCAAGCGACTCATCCGGCCTGCTCCGACAACAGCCACCTGCTCGCCGTCCAGGGAGACGAGATCATCAACACCACGGCTCTGGCCGAGCTTCAGCTGGGCCAGTTCAACGGCCGCCGAACTGATCGACACCGCACCGGTGCCCAGATTGGTCTCACTGCGCACGCGCTTGCCCGTGCTGACAGCCTGCGTGAGCAGTCGGTTGAGGATGGGCCCGAGCGACTTGTGCTCCTGCCCCAAGCGCATCATCTTCTTGACCTGGGAGAGGATCTGCCCTTCTCCAAGAACAAGGCTGTCAAGACCGGCAGCCACCCTGAGCAGGTGCGCCACCGCATCTTCATGGTGGTAAGTGAACAGATGAGGTTTGAGATCTCCGGTCTCCAGACCGGAGTGACCACTCAAGAACTCCCTAACAGCTGAAATGCCGAGTTCGGGGTTGCGAACAAGGGTGTAAATCTCAAGGCGGTTGCAGGTGCTGAGGATCGAGGCCTCCAGCACCTGGTCATGTCCCCGCAGATTCTGCAGGGATTCCTCCATGGTCTGCTCAGGGATGCTGAGCTTCTCACGCACTTCAACCGGTGCCGTTCGATGACTGAGGCCGACAACGGCAATGTGCATGGGGGAATCCCTGGTAGTTGAAAGGAACGGTCAGCTCAGAGCAATGCTCTGGGCGCCATCCTTGATGTGAACCGTGTTGGTGAAACGGCAGGTGTCGTCGAGATTGCTGATCACCAAGCTGCTGGTACGGGTGCAATCCCGCTCGAATTTCACGCCGTGGAACAGCAGTCCATCGGTAATGCCGCTGCCAGCGAAAACCACGTGCTCACCGGAAGCCAACTCGTCAGCTTCGTAGATCTTGTCGGGATCAGAAATGCCCATCTCGGCCAGGCGAGCAAGATTGCCCTCTTTGGTGAGATCGGCCCATTCCTTAGTTTGAGCCACAGCCGGGTCGTACACCAGCTGTCCCTGGAAGTGACCACCGAGGGCGCGCATGGCAGCCGCGGAGATCACGCCTTCAGGAGCCGCACCGATGCCCATCAGGCAGTGGGTTCCGGTGCCGGCGAAACCGCAGGCAATCGCCGCTTGCACATCACCGTCGGAGATGGGCTGAACACGGGCTCCGGTGGCACGAATCTCAGCAATCAAGTCCTTGTGACGCGCACGGTCCATCACCACGATGGTGAGCTCTTCAACGGCCAGTCCGAGGCATTCGCTGAGAATCTTGATGTTCTCGGTGGCCGACTTGCGGATGTCCACCTTGCCTTTGGCGGCCGGAGGAGCAGCCAGCTTCTTCATGTAAAAGTCGGGGGCATTGAAGAGACCGCCGCGGTCGGAAGCAGCGAGAACAGCCATGGAGCCACGCTGGTTGTTCGCACAGAGGTTGGTGCCCTCACAGGGGTCAACTGCGAAATCAACACCAGGCCCCGTGCCGCTTCCAACTTCCTCGCCGATGTAAAGCATGGGAGCTTCGTCACGCTCGCCTTCACCAATCACGATGCGGCCTTGCATCTGGATCTGGCCCATGCGCTGACGCATGGCTTCCACGGCAGCGGCATCTGCCTCATCCTTCTGACCGAGACCTGTGAGGCGGGCGGAGGCGATAGCTGCCTGCTCAACGACCTCGAGAATTTCCTGGATGAGAGTGCGATCCACTGGTGTGCGGCGGGGAACTTGATGCGGTGAGGATCAGCTCACAGGGCTTGGTGCCACAGGGCTTTTCACTCGTCAGCGCGGCTCACTGTATCAGCGTCTACAACGCTCTTTACAATCGTCCCGTTCCACAGCCTGAACTCGCCATGAGCACCAAGTCACTGGTGGTCTCTCCATCCATTCTTTCAGCGGATTTCGCCCGCTTGGGTGAGGAAGTGAAGGCAGTGGATCAGGCCGGTGCCGACTGGATTCATGTCGACGTGATGGATGGTCGCTTCGTGCCCAACATCACCATCGGCCCCCTGATCGTTGAGGCCCTCCGTCCGGTGACGACCAAGCCTCTGGATGTGCACCTGATGATCGTGGAGCCCGAAAAGTACGTCCCCGATTTCGCCAAAGCGGGTGCGGACATCATTTCGGTGCAGGTCGAAGCGTGCCCTCACCTGCACCGCAACCTGGCCCAGATCAAGGATCTCGGCAAAATGGCCGGCGCGGTGTTGAACCCCGGCACCCCTCTCGACACTCTCGAGTACTGCCTCGAGCTGTGCGATCTGGTGCTGATCATGAGCGTCAACCCCGGCTTCGGCGGTCAAAGCTTCATTGAGAACCAAGTGCAGAAAATCCGTGATCTGCGCCGCATGTGCGATGAGCGCGGTCTCGATCCCTGGATCGAAGTGGATGGTGGCATCAAAGGCGCCAATGCCTGGAAGGTGATCGAAGCTGGCGCCAACGCGATTGTGAGCGGTTCCGGAGTGTTCAATCAATCCGACTACGCAGCCGCGATCCAAGGCATTCGCGACAGCAAGTGCCCCGAGCCTGCGCTGGTCTGAGCCTTCGGCTACTGATCACAACCCTGCAAGGCTCTTCCTGGGAAGAGCCTTTTTTGATGACCTGGAGAGCCCGCGTTCGTTAACCATCCTGATCAGACACATCGGCGCCAGACCCGAGATCACCATCGAGCTGTTGACCAGGCTTCCAGCCGCTGGCCCAGATCTCACGGCAGCGAAGATTGAGGGTCTGGGCATCGAACCCCCAAGAGGACACCACCTTCTGGATGTCGGCTTTGATGTCATCAGCCCCGGGGAAGTCGCCGTAACGCATCACCAAGCGAGCGGCAACGGTGAGTTGCTCAGGTCCTGGATCGCCCTGATGCCCCAGCAGAGCATCCACAAGATCGCGATCCGATGCATACAAAGGATGGGTCTGTTCGGCGTTTTCACTCATCAGAAACAGGCATCAAGGACAACGAAACGCAACGCGGATGAGCGTCACACTGACTGTGTCGAGCAGCCAAGCACGGGATATGTCAAACACCTCCCGTCAGCGAACCCCCCTCGTCCTTGCTGCTGGCGTGGCCTTGATCGTGCTGCTCTTGGCTAGTGCCGCAGGGCAGCAAGCCTGGAGTCGCCAAACCCAGTTGACCGCCCGTTTTGAACAGTGCATGGATCAAGCACCGTTCAAACAGTCACTGAAAACCGCACAACCAGAGCATCAACTCCAGCCTGAAGACCTGCAGAGGCATTTCGATCAGTTCAACGAAATGTTTGAAACAACTGGCCTGCCGCCCGTCTGGGATGGCCATCAGCTCGTTGCCTGGACAACGTTTCACCGCGTCTCCATCCAGGTCGCGAAAGCTTGCCATCAACAACTGAACATTCAGAGGCCGCAACGACAACTGCGCGGCACCTACGCGAAATCGGTGTGGGATCCAGATTCTGCCGTCTGGAGGGATTCCGAATCGCTACCAACCACTTCGCTTCCAAGCAATTAAAGGTGCTCTAAGTAGCGGCCTGTTCGGAGGTGGATTGCAACGCCTTGGCCTGAAGCTGTTCTACTGCTGACAACGCCTCATGGGCCGCCCAACCGTGAGTGTCCATCAGCTCCTTGACCAGTGAGTCGGGTGTCCGCTGGATGCTGGCCCTCATCGCCGCCACGTCGTGGTGGTCGCGAGCCAAAGCCTCTAGGCGTAGACCCAGAAGTTGCTGCATCGTGAAGTGATTCATGCGCGCAGTTTGCAAGAAAGCGTGTGGACGTGCGGCTGCGGTTGATGCAAAGCCAGCAATCAAATGCATCAACATGGCGGGCCAGTCACGCGATTCTTCGAGTGATGCTGCGCTCTACTGGAGTGACGACAGGAGCAGCATCACCACCATGAGACGCGATGTTCCAGGTCAGGAGGAACCGAGAAAGTGGTTTCGCAGCCATCTGCTCGGGCGGGAAGTGGAACTGCAGGAGCTCTACGACCTCAGCCTGTCCGAACTGGACCTGCTGATGGCTGAAACAGCTGAGATCCGATCCGATCTGGAAAACCGTGCGCGCAATCATGGGCGCTGGTGCACGGCCGGTTACATGCTCGAGTTGGCACGCATCATTGATGCACGACGCATGCGGGACTGAATCCAAACATTGCTGTGCATTCACCAAGTCTCAAACCATGCATACGGGCTTGGCACCACAACCTTCAAAAGCGTTGATGTTTTCGCACCAGCAGCAGGCGTTTGCGTTTAATCAATCATTCAGACGACCATGTCATCCATGGAGTTATTTATGAATAGGGATACGTATTCGGCACGAAGAATTGTTCATTGATGGGTGGCCTGGTGTAATCACCTTGTTTCGGTCGTGGAGGCAATTCAATCGCTGGCGGGGTCATGTCTTCCCAAGGCACTTTGCCGAGCACATGACGGAGACAGTTGAGGCGTGCCCGTCGTTTGTCGTCTGCTTCCACAGTGAACCAGGGGGCCTCAGGAATGTTGGTGCGGTTGAACATCTCGTCTTTCGCCCTTGAAAAGTCGACCCAGCGATTGCGCGCTTCAAGGTCCATGGGGCTCAGCTTCCATCGACGGGTGGGATCATCAATCCGGGATTGAAAGCGAATTTCCTGCTCGGTGTCACTCACCGAAAACCAATACTTCAACAGCAGAATTCCGCTTCTCACAAGCATGCGTTCAAACTTGGGCGCATCTTCCAGGAATTGCTCGACTTGTTCTGGCGTACAGAACCCCATCACCCGTTCCACACCGGCCCGGTTATACCAACTGCGATCAAAGACAACGATCTCTCCTGCTGCAGGGAAATGTTCCACATAACGCTGGAAATACCACTGACTTTTCTGGCGTTCTGTTGGCGTTCCGAGAGCAACAACTCTGCAACCACGTGGATTGAGTGGTTCCGTCAGCCGTTTGATCGTGCCCCCTTTTCCGGCAGCATCACGCCCCTCAAACAACACAATCATCCGATAACCGGTGTCTCGGATCCAGTACTGCATTTTCACCAGTTCCGTCTGGAGGCGGACCAGTTCCGACTCGTAGAGCTTCTTATTCAAGCGCTGCCGTTTTTGTTGACCACCTTCCAGCAAGTCATCCAACAGCTCAGCTGGGTGGTCAATCTCGCGCTCACTGCCACCCAGGCTGTCCAGACCATGGTGAGAAATCTTGGCCGCAGCCTTGTCCTTGCTGGGTTCGCTGTGTTTCTTGTCCTTGGCTTTGGCTTTGTCTTTGCGCTTCTGACCCATGGCCGCAGATCATTCCTATCCCCATTGGAGGGCCTGGACGCGTGAAGCGTCCGAGTGCGCCGGTTTTTCTCAGATTTCCACCGGCCCGATCTCGGACTGGCTCATCGGCAGGGGCAAACTGAGGCGAATGGCAAAAGTGCCAGGATTCTGACCAGCTTGCGCGGACAGACACTCCAGTTGCCCGCCATGCAAACGGGCGACGTGGGCAACAATGGCCAGGCCAAGACCGCAATGGCCTTGCTGACCTCGGGACGAATCCAGACGATGGAACGGTTGGAGGGCCTCGTCCCATTGCTGAGCGGGCATACCTTCGCCCTGATCCCAAACCTCGATGCAGCAGCGATCATCGAGCGCATGCAACTTGAGAATCACCGGAGCTGCGCCGTAGGAAAAGGCGTTGTCGATCAAGTTGGCGACTGCACGGCCGAGGGCGACGGGTTTCACCAAGAGACTGATCGAGGCCAACTGCAACTGCAACTGATCGGCCGGATGACTGCTGGCCACTTCAGCCAACAACTGATCGAGGGGAACCTCAACGGAGGTTTCGCTGTCACCTCCCCCGGCAAACAGCAGGAACTGACCAGTAATTCTCTCTAAAGATTGCAGGTCACCAGCGCAGCGTTCGCGTTCATCCGCTGAAAGCTGTGGCATGGACAGGCGGAACTGCAGCCGGGTGATTGGCGCGCGGAGATCGTGAGCAATCCCAGCAAGCATGGTGGCTCGCTCGCGGCGGTTCTGAGCCAGCCTCTGCACCATCGCATTGAACCGCCGGGTGAGGCGCTGCACCTCGGGAGCTCCGCGGGAGGGAACGGCATCCGGATCCTCGCCCTCACCGACTCTGGACAGTGCCTTCTCCAGACCACGCAGGGGCGCCTCCACCTCGATGAGCAAGAACAGACCACCGCAGATCACCCCAGCGACGACCAAAGACAGGCCGAGCAGCGTCGGCTCAGGCGGCCAGCGCATCATCGACGGCACATCCACCCGCAACCAGATCGGTTCCAGTGGGGAAATCAGTTCGATCCACACGCGCCTTTCGCCCCGAGCAGCTCGGTCGGGCAACACCATCGGGCAGTGGGATAACCGCCGACACAACTGCTGTTGCAAGGCGTCAGCTTGACGTTTGAAGCCTGCCGATGGAGGGACTGCAGGGGGTTTCGGTCGAACCGCCACCTTGAGATCAAGACCGGTGAGCTCCGCCACCAAATGGGGTGGGTAGCGCTCCAAGGCCAATTCAGTGAGGCGCACGTTCAACGCCAGTTCTCGGCCGAGCTGAATGGTCTGCAATTGCTCCAGTTGCCGGCCAAACAGGGCCTGCAGCATCACCAAACAGAACGCTGAACTACCAACCGCCAGGCCACCCCAAACAACCAGTGCTCTCAGACGTTTCTGCCATGGACGTGAGGGCATCGGGTGACAGTCCTGCGGGAATCAGAGCGATCGGATTGACCGATCAAAAACGACAACACTCTCGATCTGTAGTCCCGCTTTGTGCACGGTGTGGGAAACCAGCGAAATTGTTCGGAAAGTGATCACTGTTAGGCGGGTTGAAGTCAACGACCATCTGAGAGGAGAACCCTCAATTTGAGGCACAAGATCCACGACATCCTTAACATCTCAACTTCAACGGGCAATCCGACTCTGAGACAACGATGGATCGTGCCACTACAATGATAGCCAAATTCATCTCCTTGAATCTGCAGAGAATTGAATTCATCCATACCTAGCAATTAACTCATGACAGCGAAGGTCCTTCAGACAATGCTCTGTCTTAGCAGCTGGAGGGCATCGATGAGTATTTTTAATTTGAGTACGGCATGGGTTCTAGCAGAACTCAGCCCCTCCCCAATGATCAATAGCCTGTTAATCTTACCTCGGAGTATTTCTGCAATATTACCGCTTCAGCGAAGCCGCCGAGGCCTGTTCTTTTTTACAATAGCAGCAATCCTATTTGAAGTTGTTGTCATTGGTATGTATTTCGACTTCGGCAATAAAGCAGCCTTGATTTTCTTGACCTTTTTCAGTGCTCAGCTCGCATCACTAGGAATCACCAAGAGTGACGCAGTAATCATAGGATTTACACAAACAAGCGAAGGAATCACAAATCAACAAGTTCTTCAAGGCAAGGATATAGGAGGGGTTACTGGAACATTCCTGGGAGGGATTATTTACCCAGCTTTCAAACTCTTACCACCGACACTGTTGCTGATGCTTCCCGTTGCCTGGCTTGCCGATCGAGAGAACAAAAAGCAGTCACAAGCATCACCCAATCAAACAGAGATCAAAAAGGGCGTTCCACCGTTGGAACGATGGAGCCTATTGAACGGTTGGGCGGACGGCGCTCTCTTTTCTCTGCTGCCCTTGTGGGTCCTCCAAATTAAAGGAGGAGATTCAGTTGATCTCTCCTGGATCATCGGTTCGTTCATGCTCGGTCGCGTATTTCAGAAGCGTCTTCTTCTAAAAATGAAGACTGACTCTTACTACGGTTTGTGCGCGATCTTGATTTTTCTGGCGGCACATCCAAACACTCCGATATGGCTTGACGTTGTTCTCTTCATGCCGTTAGGTGCTTCGATTGCGAGAATTCAGCTTGAACTTGTTGATCATCTTCAGCCCTACGGAAATCCTGCACGACGCTTCGACATCATCGGTCGCTCAAACACGATCGCCGGTGTTTTTGGAGGCTTAGCGATGGGAGTGACAGGTGAATTGTTTGGCATTCGAGAAGCGTTGGGCCTCCTTGCTATTGCCTTTGCAGGCTTGGGTTTAGCGTCCTGGCGGTGGCAACGTCCAGTGCCCTCTAATCAGACCTAAGTGATGATCATCGGGAGGGATCTCAAGGCAACACATCAAGCGCAACTCATTGCGCTTGATGTGTTGACAAACCTGGATGTTGATATCATCGAAATCGTTTTTTGTGTTCGCAATTCACGGACAACGATCAAAGCAACGCAATGATGCTGACGCGTCACGCTGATTGAACCTGGTGGATCAATGCCTCGTACGAGGCTCGCCATCCGGAACAAACACATAACCGTATCCCCAGACGGTCTGCAGATAGCGCGGCCTGGTCGGGTCAGGTTCCACCAACTTGCGCACCCTGGAGACCTGCACGTCCATGCTGCGGCTATCGGTGTCGCAACCGGGACCCCTAGCTAGCTCAATCAGCCGTTCGCGAGACAGCGGACGATGGGGATGCTGAACAAAAGCGGCCAACAAGCTGAATTCACCACTGGTGATCACCACAGGCTGTCCTTCGCGCATCAGCGTCCGTGCGGCAAGGTCCAGCACATTTTCACCGAACACCACATCACCACCCTCAGCCAACGGCGTCCCGGCGGGAAGCGCACTGCGACGCCTCAGCACCGCCTCGATGCGGGCCGACAGCTCACGGGGTAGGAACGGCTTGGCCAGGTAGTCATCTGCGCCCTGTTCCAGTCCAATGATGCGATCCACTCCATCACCACGCGCCGTGAGCATCACGACAGGAAGATCATCGCCAGCATCCCGCAGACGACGCAGCGCGGTGAGACCGTCATCTCCGGGCATCATCAGGTCGAGCACAATCAGATCTGGACGCTGAAATTCAAGGCGTGCCTCAAGCTGCTTCACATCACTGAGACTGCGAACGTCATAACCCTGATCGATTAAGTACGTGCCAACCATCTGGCGCAGATCGGGATCATCGTCCACGACCCAGATCATCGAGGGTTTCTTCGCCGCGGGCTTAGCTGAAGAATTGGCGGTGGAGGTCATCATTCGAGCACCCAGTTCGTCGGGTTCACAGCCATGGCTTTCGATCCATCTTGATGCTGATTCGATGGTATGGATCTCGCCACTCGATGTCTCGCAGGAAAGGACCCTGTCACAGCTGATCGGAGGACTGTCACGACTCAGACATGTCCTTCACGCCCAGCGTCCATAAGCTCAAGGGATGCTGAAGCCCTTGAACCGATCTTGCTGGAGCGCCATTGGGCTGATCGGAATCGGGGGCCTGATGTCATCTGTGGCTGTTTTGGCAGATCCTCGGCCGGTGGAGATCTACGGGCAACGGATGGAAGCGATGTTCGTACGGCTCGACGTCAACGGGGATGGACGACTGGAGTCCGATGAGGTTCAGGGCCAGCCGTACCTCGAACGACGGCTGCAGCGTCGCGATTCACGCGGATTTCTTCTGCTGGACGACCTCAAAGCCAGAAGCACCCATCCGAGCGGTGCACGCTTGCAACAACGTTTTCACCAGGCTGACCGCAATGGTGATGGACGCATCGATCGCTATGAATGTCAGGCTCTGCCCTGGCTGAGCAGGAATTTCACAAGCTTCGATCTCGATGGCGATGGGGGACTCACGCTGACAGAGCTCTGGACTGTCCAGCGTTCTCTGGCGCCACGCATGACGCCTTAGCGACGATTGCGACGACGGCGAGGCATGGAAGCAACCGACTTGGGAGCTCGCGGGCTGAAGGTGCGCTTGAGCGAGCGAAACAAGCGAATGAGGCCTGAAATCAACGCCAACAGAGCGCCAACCAACAAGAGCGCGACAACAATCACTGCCGCCAGTCCCAGCAGCCCTTCAAGGAGCTGACTGATGCCGCCGATGAGGTCAGCGATGGCTTCGCTGACCACCAGCAAGCCTTCATCCTTTTGCGGCAACCAGCTCAGGAATGCCAGAGCTGCGGAGCCGAGGGCCAACAACAACACACCCTCGACAAACTGCCTGCCAATCGATGGCTGACGGCGAGGCTGACGGTCCGTGAACACACGACGGGTCTTCGACATTGGTCGCAGAGGACGAAGGTTCGGAGACCTCATGGACATTGCCGAACAGCAACCGGCAACCACGGTTGACTGGATGCCTCAGTTCGACAATCACCGCGAGGACGCATCAGTGGCCTGAACGCATCGTCACATTCTGGTGAGGCCCTTCGTCAGGTCAACGCTTCTCGTCCTCTTGTGAAGGATCGCTGATCGGAGCCTCCGTGCTCAAGGGTTCAGTGATCTCCTGAGGACCAGGTTCAAGCTGCGGCACTGGAAGCAGCATGGCGACAAGACCAAGAACAGCAAACGTCGCTCCTCCCAGCAAAGGAGTTGCCAGCCGTTTCGTCAGGGGGATGCGTTCGACAAGATCGCGACGATGCAGCGGTTCATGCTGGATGGACGGCCAGTCGAGGCGAACACGGGTGTCCATCCGCAGGGCATCCAGACAGCGCACAAGATCAGCAAGCTCCGCGTCGTCTAGGCGAATCGATAAAGGTGGAACATCGGCCTGACCGCTCGTCAGATCCAGTCGATGCTGAACCCCCTCTGCCACGATTCTGACGGGATCCCCCTCCTCTCCCACGGAACGGACCACGTTGGAGAGCCGCAATCGCACGTAGGGAATCACCACGCGCATGAGCGATTCCAGATGTTCACGTCGGCCTTCGACTTCTGTGCCGCCGACAATCATCAACCGCCAGGACGACAGGATGCCGATGGCCTGATCACCGTGACCGGCTGAGAGGTCAGGGAGTCCCTCCACCTCCAAACGGGTTGAGGTTTGGTCATAGCGGTAAGACTGTTTCAACATCGCCGTTCAACGTTCAGGGGGTGGGGTCAAGAAGGCTGGCGCGTAGACGATCGACGCCTCCGGGACCAGACGCCAGAGCCAGAGTGAGAACCAGTTGGCGCTGGAGGGCAGCTCCAGGTTCAACGCCCAGCAACCGTTGAATCGCCCCGCGGCGTGGGTTCATGCGTTCTTCGATCAAATCGCGAAGACGCTGATCAACCAGCGCCCAGCGTTCGCGGGTGAGGTGTTCCGGTTCACGACTCGACAAGAGCTGATGAAGCATCGGATAGAGCCTGTCAGCCATGACGCAGAGAATTCTGATCAAAGCCTCGGTTTCCACAGCACTGAGCTGCCCCCGACGGGTGGAACGTCGCAGGGGATTGTGGCAGCGACGTTTCCAGAGCTCGACGCGATTGGGAAAGATCGACTCGAAGCCCAGTTGGCGCGTGGCCCACAGCATGGCCTCACCACCATTGAGATCGAGAGACTCAACGGTGAGCAACAGCAGATCTAGGCGCTCGAGCGCACGACGGCCAAGGACGGCATCTGGCAAGGACGGATCAGGAGCCGCCTGAGCAGTGACTTCAGTCATGGCTGCGATGATGGCAGGGTTGAGGCCTTCGCGTCACCACCCTGTGGATCTTCGTCAGTTCATTCGTGATGTCCCCGACTTTCCGAAGCCAGGAATCCTGTTTCGCGACATCACGCCTCTGCTGCGCGCTCCTGAAGGCTGGGCTGAGGTCATGCGTCAGTTTGACGACATCTGTGAGCGCCTCCAACCGGATTTGATCGTGGGCATTGAATCGCGAGGATTCATCGTGGGGACTGCGATTGCGACCCGACGAAACCTCGGCTTCGTCCCCATTCGGAAGCCCGGAAAGCTGCCAGGTGAGGTAGTTGGCATCGACTATTCACTTGAATACGGCACCGATCGGCTGGAAATTCATGCCGACGCTCTTGCCGACGGTTCCAGCGTTTTGTTGGTGGACGACCTTCTCGCCACCGGAGGCACGGCGGCAGCCAGCGTTCAGCTGATTGAACGTGCTGGAGGACAACTGCTCGGCTGCGCGTTCGTGGTGGAACTGGCTGATCTTGAGGGTCGTCAGCGTCTGCCTGAAGGCGTGGCGATCGACTCCTTGATCACCTATGGCTGATCCACGCTGGAGAGCGCACAGAGACCTTCAGGACTGTTGTTGCAGCTGCCAGTCGAGAACGTCTTGATATTGCGTCAGGTTCAGCAAACCGAAACTCCAAAGCACCACAGGCAACGGCGCCTGTTCGAGCTCAGCCTGACGGAGTCCCAGATTGATGGCGTTGTCACTCAACCCGAGTTTTTGGTGGAGAAAGTCAATCAGCGCCCTGGACACTGCCGGTTGAGGATCACTGCTGATGACCATGACGAAGAGTGTATTGGGCTCACTCTGGCAGTGATCTCAGCAGTGTGCCCGGACCATCGGTCATTGCGGAAAGACTGAGACGACGGAGCCAACCCAGCTGGGCAAGCGCGACGAGTGCCAAGCGTCGGAGCGGCAAGAGCAGCAGGTGACGATTGGAGAAGAACCGAATCAATAGATCGGTTGCCAGCAGGACACCCAACAGGTCCAGTCTCCGCCTGCGCGTGTAACGGCGGGGCAGAGCGCGTGATGTCAAGACTCCATTGCGCAGTTGCTGGGTTAAATCCAACAGATCACTGACGTCACGCCAGCAGAGGTTCAACCCCTGACCTCCGACCGGATGGCAACGATGCCCCGATTCACCCACCAGCAGCAAACGATGACGATCGAGTCGCGGCGCGAAGCTCAACTCCAAAGGGAAAGCCCCTGGGCGGTCCAACAGTTCTGTGACCGAGAGCTCTTCCGGGAGAATGGCCGTGAGAGCCGACAGGAGTTCCATGCTGTTGGACCCGGCACGATCGCGACACAGACTGATCGGCGCACTCCAGACGACCTGATAGCGATCCTCTCCGAGGGGAAGAACGGCCATCGGACCTTCAGGCCGGAACAACTCGTAGGCCGTGAAAGGTTCAGCACCCCGCAGACGAACCTTGGCAGTCAGACATCCCTGCTGATAACGATGAGACCAATACAGAACCCCCGAGCGTTCGCGCAGCGAGGAGCGGGGGCCATCAGCCGCAATCATCCACTCCCCCGAGACGGAGGCAGGGGATGCAAAGGGGGCGTTGTCGGCAACGCCAAAGCGCAACGCTACCCGCGGTGATTGCTCAAGATGGTCCAGCAACAGGCGCATCAACGGTCGATGATCAAGGATCCAACCAATGGCTTCGGCCTTGCGGTTGGCATCGTTCAGATCATTCAGTGTGAACCAAGCGGTCTGATGGGTGGCTCGATCATCAAGACGTAGCGCTGTGAAGGGTGTGAGCTCAGGGGACAAATCGGACCAGAGCTCGAGGCGTTGAAGCAACCGCCGAGACGAGTGCGTCATGGCGTATGCACGACTGCGATCGAGCAATGCCTGCCGGGGTAGTGCGTCGATCAAATCAACTGAGTGACCTTGGCGCGCTAGTCCAAGAGCCAGTAGTGCTCCCGTAGGACCAGCTCCGACAATTCGAAAGCGACGAAGATCTGTGGTGGCCACTGAATCCCGCGTTGGAGAAGCAATCGTCACCACAGAAGTCAACTCGTTCAGCCGATACCAAGAAGACCACGCGTGAAAGCTTCGCCTCCGAGGGCAAACTCTGTGGCGAGAAGCGCAATAAAGCCCAGCATGGCCATGCGACCGTTCAGCTTTTCGGCCCGGTCGTGGAATCCCCAGCCACTTTCGGTGTCGACGACTTCCATGCGGGGCTCAGTGGCGAAGGCATTAAGGCGGCCACCATCTTCAGTGGTGACGCTGGCACCACGGATGGTGGGAGCATTGGAGGGAGCCTGGGACATGTTCAACCTGTCTTCTTTACACAGCTTAACCTACTTATTAAGAACTTTTACGCAACCGCAGCCTGCATAAATCTTCAAAGGCCGGACGCAAAAGAAACGGATACTCGCCGACCCAAAGTCTCAGCTCGGGTAACCAGGCATCACTCAGAGCACCGATGCGGGAAAAGTCCTTGCGTTCGCTCAGCACCAGACAACGAATCAGCACCCCGGCTCGAATGGCGGAATGGGTTTTGGCCATTGGAAAACTGACGCGACCCAGGTAGCCGTCTTCATCCGCCAGCTCGAGAATCATCCAGGTTCGCCGATTCTCGACGAGCTCCAACCGGCCGTTGGCGTCCGCCTGCTCACGCTGATTTTCAACCCGCTCTCGGGTGTAGGCATCCACCACCTCTCCCTCGAACAGTGCAGCCGCGGGATAGCGCCGCAAGGTGGCATTGCGGCGGCCCGCCTCAAGGATCGGTCCCCAGAGGATGTAGAGCAGAAGCACTACACCCGCCACGAGCCACACCGATCCCCAACGGTTGAACGACAAGCTCTGACTGATCAACAGCGTGATCACGCCACCAATGCCTGAAATCAACAGCCTCTGCAGGATTTTGCGGGGATCACCGACCATGGCCTGGAACTGAGTTCCCGTGGCCACCGCCGGTATCAGCCGCTGCAATTCACCGGGCCTTAGAGGAATGAGCATGACGACTCAAAGGAGGCGTTCGAGGCCGTAAACAAGACCCGAAAGCTGACGAACCTTCCGAACACAGAGGAGAACCCCCGGCATATAAGCGGATCGGTCGATCGTGTCGTGGCGAAGGGTATAGGTCTCACCGGGAGCCCCAAACATCACCTCCTGGTGCGCCACAAGCCCGGGAAGACGAAGGGAGTGGAGCCGAAGGCCGCTGGGGCGCTGACCGCCGCGACTGCCCTCGAGGGACTCATGCTCATCCACTTCCGCGGCGTTGAAGGTTTTTCCCAGTTCTTCCATCAGCTCTGCAGTCTTGATGCAAGTGCCACTGGGAGCATCCGCCTTGCGGTTGTGATGCAATTCCGTTAGCTCAGCGTGGTCATAAAAGCGCGCCGCTGCGGCCGCTGCCTGCTGAAGCAGCACCATGCCAACCGAGAAATTGGGGATCACAGCCCCTCCCACCGAGGCCTTTTCAGAAAACGTCTGCAAATCCCGCAGCTGCTCAGGTGACAAGCCGGTGGTGCCAATCACGGGATGCACGCCGTAAGCGATCGCAGCCCTTGTGTTGTTGTAAACAACTGATGGGTGGGTGAAATCCACCATCACTGCACCCTTCCCCGGGCCCGAATCACGCACCGCCTGGCTGCTGGCGCAAAGACAGCCTTCGAGGTCGGCTGTAAGCGCTACCTCAAGTTCCCCCAGTCCCAGCAGCTCACCGACATCGGCACCCTCTTTGCCAGGTGTCGTGTCGATTGCCCCCACCAGATGGCAGTCAGGCGATGCCTGCACGGCGCGGATCACTTCGGCTCCCATGCGCCCCAGCGCTCCGGTCACCAGCACAGGGATTGAAGGACTCGCAGAAGCGCTCATGCGGGAAATCGGTCTCGAATGAGCCTATGGGGCAGCCGGGTTGTAACACCAAGGTTGTGGAATAACGCAGTGGTGGCCTGTCGGCCGTATCGTTCTTCATATAGCTAAAAGTGCGCTGATGTTCACACAGGTCCGCTCCGCCGATCGCCGCGTTGCTCCTGTGGAGGGTCAAAACCACAAATCCGTCATGAAGGCGGTGTACGTGGTTCTTGAGCCCCAGTATCAAAATGCACTCACCCAGGCGGCAACAGCTCTGAACGCTGCCAATGGTGATCTCGGCATCGATCTTTGCGGCTACCTGATCGAGGAGCTGCGCGATGAGACCAACTACGAAAATTTCAAGCGCGACGTGTCCGAAGCAGATGTCTTCGTCGCTTCCTTGATTTTCATTGAGGATCTGGCTCAGAAGGTGGTGGATGCCGTTGCTCCCCACCGCGACCGTCTCAAGGCTGCGGTGGTCTTCCCCTCCATGCCGGAGGTGATGCGTCTGAACAAATTGGGTAGCTTCTCGATGGCGCAGCTCGGTCAGAGCAAGAGCGCCATTGCCGGCTTCATGAAAAAGCGAAAGGAAGCCGGTGGAGCCGGGTTCCAGGACGCGATGCTCAAGCTGCTGAACACGCTTCCGACCGTTCTGAAGTATCTGCCGGTTGAGAAGGCCCAGGACGCTAGAAGCTTCATGCTCAGCTTCCAGTACTGGCTTGGCGGAACGCCAGACAATCTTCGCAACTTTCTGTTGATGCTTGCGGATAAATACGTGTTCCCCGCTGCCGAGGGCGAGGAACGTCCCGAGATGCAGGTGGCTGAACCCGAAGTCTTCCCCGACTTGGGCATCTGGCACCCCCTCGCACCATCCATGTTCGAGGACCTCAAGGAATATCTCAACTGGACCGCGAGCCGCACCGATCTCTCTGAAGAAGCCCGCAAAGGGCCCGTGATCGGACTGGTGCTGCAGCGCAGCCACATCGTGACCGGTGACGATGCTCACTATGTCGCCACCATCCAGGAGCTGGAATTCCGCGGTGCCCGCGTGATCCCGATCTTTTGCGGTGGCCTGGACTTCTCCAAGCCAGTTAACGCCTTCTTTTACGACCCGCTGAACCCAGAGCAACCGCTGGTTGACGGCACAGTCTCGCTGACCGGTTTTGCACTGGTGGGTGGTCCCGCTCGTCAGGATCACCCCAAGGCCATCGAGTCGCTCAAGAAGTTGAATCGGCCCTACATGGTGGCTCTTCCGCTGGTGTTCCAGACCACTCAGGAATGGGAAGACAGTGACCTAGGCCTCCACCCGGTGCAGGTCGCCCTGCAGATCGCGATCCCGGAACTCGACGGTGCCATTGAGCCGATCGTCCTCTCCGGTCGCGATGACGCCACCGGCAAAGCGCACACGCTGCAAGATCGAGTTGATGCCATTGCGGAACGCGCCATCCGCTGGTCATCGCTGCGGATCAAGCCGCGCACGGAGAAAAAGCTGGCCATCACAGTCTTCAGCTTCCCTCCCGACAAGGGCAATGTCGGAACAGCGGCCTACCTCGATGTGTTCGGCTCCATCCATCGCGTGATGGAGGAAATGAAGGCTCAGGGCTACGACGTGCAGGATCTGCCTCCAAACCCCCGTGCCCTGCTGGAAGCGGTGATCAATGACGCCGATGCCATGGAGGGATCACCGGAGCTGTCGATCGCCCACCGGATGAGTGTGGAGGAATATGAGCGCCTGACGCCCTATTCCGAGCGTCTGGAAGAGAACTGGGGCAAGCCACCTGGCAATCTCAACAGTGACGGCCAGAACCTGCTTGTCTTCGGTCGCCATTTCGGCAACGTCTTCGTTGGCGTGCAGCCCACCTTCGGCTACGAGGGTGATCCCATGCGCTTGCTCTACTCCCGGAGTGCGAGCCCCCACCATGGCTTCGCGGCTTACTACACCTATCTCCAAAAAATCTGGAAAGCCGATGCGGTGCTGCACTTCGGCACCCACGGCTCTCTGGAGTTCATGCCCGGCAAACAGATGGGCATGAGCGAAACCTGCTACCCCGACTCGTTGATTGGTGCGCTGCCGAACCTCTACTACTACGCAGCCAACAACCCTTCAGAGGCCACGATTGCCAAGCGTCGGGGCTACGCCTCCACGATTAGCTACCTCACTCCTCCAGCAGAAAATGCTGGTCTTTACAAGGGCCTAAAAGAACTCGGAGAGCTGGTGGGCTCCTACCAGCAATTGCGTGAAGGCGGTCGTGGTGTGCAAATTGTCAACACCATCATCGAAACGGCACGTCAGTGCAATCTCGACAAAGACGTCGACCTGCCCGATGACGATTCCTCGGCGCTCGAACTCGAGGGGCGCGACGCCCTTGTCGGTGCGGTGTATCGCCAATTAATGGAGATCGAAAGCCGGCTGCTTCCCTGCGGTCTTCACACCATCGGCAAGCCTCCAACCGCGGAGGAAGCCATCGCAACGCTGGTGAACATCGCTGCCCTTGAACGCGAGGAAGACGACTTGCGTTCCCTGCCTGGCCTGCTTGCTGAGGCCATGGGTCGCACGATCGAAGACATCTACAAAGGCAACGATGAAGGCGTCCTTGCGGATGTAGAGCTCAATCGCACTATCACCGAGACCTCCAGGGCAGCCATTGGAGCCATGGTCCGCAGCCTCACCGGCCGCGACGGACGGGTGAGTCTTCGCAACAGCTTCGGCTGGTTCTACGATTTACTGTCCAAATTCGGCTTCAAACTCCCTTCCCCCTGGCTGAGGGCCTGTTGCAGTGCGGGCTTCGTTCAGATCGATTCCACCGAACTTGACAAGCTCTTCGCCTATTTGCGCTTCTGCCTTGAGCAGGTGTGCGCTGATATGGAAATGGAGAGTTTGCTCAAGGCTCTCGACGGCGAATACATCCTGCCCGGACCCGGTGGTGATCCGATCCGCAATCCCGGTGTGCTGCCCAGTGGCAAGAACATCCACGCGCTCGATCCCCAGGCCATTCCTACCCGTGCTGCGGTGGCTGCAGCCAAAGGCGTCGTCGACAAGCTGATTGAACGTCAGCGCGAAGAGCAAGGCACCTGGCCTGAAACCATTGCCTGCGTGCTCTGGGGTACCGACAACATCAAGACCTACGGCGAGTCGCTCGCCCAGATTCTCTGGTTTGTGGGTGTCAAACCGATGCCCGATTCCGTGGGTCGCGTCAACAAGCTTGAGCTGATCCCCCTGGAGGAACTCGGGCGCCCCCGCATCGACGTGGTGGTGAATTGTTCTGGTGTGTTCCGCGATCTGTTCATCAATCAAATGGCCCTGATCGATCAGGCCGTGAAGATGGCCGCAGAAGCCGACGAACCACTCGATCAGAACTTCGTTCGCAAGCACGCGCTCGAACAGGCTGAAAAGGAAGGAACTTCACTGCGCGATGCGGCCTGCCGAGTCTTCTCCAATGCCAGCGGCAGCTACAGCTCCAACGTGAATCTCGCGGTGGAGAACAGCACCTGGGAAGAAGAGGGCGAACTGCAAGAGATGTATCTCTCGCGCAAGACCTTCGCGTTCAACGCCGACAACCCCGGTGAAATGAATCAGAAGCGCGAAGTCTTTGAGAACGTGATGAAGACCGCTGATGTGACCTTCCAAAATCTGGACTCCGCAGAGATCTCCCTCACGGACGTGAGCCACTACTTCGACTCCGACCCCACCAAACTGATTGCTGGTCTGCGTGACGACGGCAAAGCTCCCACCAGCTACATCGCGGACACCACCACCGCCAATGCCCAAGTGCGGTCGCTCAGTGAAACAATCCGCCTGGATTCACGCACCAAGCTGCTCAATCCCAAGTGGTACGAAGGCATGCTCGACTCCGGCTACGAAGGTGTCCGTGAAGTGGCCAAGCGCCTCAACTTCACCCTCGGTTGGAGTGCCACCAGCGGCGCCGTCGACAACTTTGTTTATGAGGAAGCCAACGAGACCTTCATCAATGACCCTGAGATGCGCAAGCGTCTGCTGGAACTGAACCCCAACAGCTTCCGTCAGATCGTTGGCACGCTTCTCGAGGTCCATGGTCGTGGCTACTGGGAGACCTCCGACGAGAACATCGAGCAACTCCAAGAGCTCTATCAAGAGGTTGAAGATCGCATTGAGGGAGTGACCACAGCCTGAATCACAGCGACCGTCGGTTCGCCATCTCAAGGCCGGTGATGGCTCACCGGCCTTTTCGGTACGGCTTCGATCAAGGCTTGGTCCAACTCAGAGTGAACGCTCACAGCGCTGTTCACAGAGCTGATCCAGAGGCTGACGCCCTGTCACCCTGAGTCGGAAACGCGCCCAGACGGCATAGGCCGCGTTCACGACCGCGCCCAGCACGGGCCAAGTCGTTGGTGCATAGATCCAGCCAAGGCCGATCAAGCGATAAGCCTCACGAAACACCGCCACATCGGTGAGCACAGTGCCATCGGCCTGAATGGCATGGATCTTGGCCATAGCCTGTCGATACGTAATGCCTGACCAGTCCTCAGGCCGGTAATCCTGTGCATCAACATCCACGAAATGGATGGTTCCCTGACGGTCACGGCGACTCAAGAACGTCACTTCACGGACGCAGAGAGGGCAACCTCCGTCGTAGAGGAGAGTGAGCTCCGGGCTCGTGCTCATGCAGCAGGGTCAGCAACGGAGTCAGTTCTAGCCAGTTCGCTCATGCGGTCCGCTTGACTGCTGCGGCCATCCTGACCACCTGGCTCATCGGCCCAACATCGTGCACGCGCAACACCTGCACACCTGCCTCGACAGCCCTGGCACAGACGGCCGCAGTTCCCCAGATCCTGGCCCGAGCTCGAGGCTCATCAAGCACAGCTCCGATGAATCGCTTTCGGGAAGGACCGAGCAAAAGAGGAATGCCATCCTGTTGCAGCTCTTCCAACCGGCAAAGGAGCTCCAGATTCTGGTCGTTGGACTTGGCGAAGCCAAGGCCTGGATCCCAGATCAGTTGCTCCCGCCGTAAACCGGCAGCCAAAGCACGATCCGTGCTGCGGCGGAGCTCACTGAGCACACCGGCCACCACTCCGCGATCGCCGTAATCCGTGCATGCATCCATCGTGCTGCTGTCTCCCCTGCTGTGCATCAGCACGTAGGGGCATCCAGCGTCCGCCACCAGTGCAACCATCGCGGGGTCCCGCCGGCCACCACTGACATCATTGATCCAGTCAGCACCGGCTGCCAAAGCAGCCTCCGCCACCGGAGCCAGAAAGGTATCAACGGAAATGATCAGCTCGGGATGGGCTGATCGAATCGCACCCAGAGAAGGGAGCAGGCGTCGGAGCTCTTCTTCAGCACCCACCTCCTCAGCTCCAGGTCGGGTGCTCTGAGCCCCGAGATCCAGCACATCCGCCCCAGCGGACACCTGCTTTGAGGCCTCTCTGAGGGCGAGATCAAGCCGGTTGAAACGACCGCCGTCACTAAAGGAATCCGGAGTGAGATTGATCACCCCCATCACGGCCGAACGTTCGTCCCAGCAAACCGGACGTCGCATCCCGGATCAGGCGGCTTGGTAGTTCGCGATGCGAGCGAAGCTTTCTGGATCTAGCGAAGCGCCGCCCACCAGCACACCATCGATGTCGCTCATCCCCATGAGCTCATCGATGTTGGCTGGCTTCACGGAGCCGCCGTACTGGATGACGAGGTCAGGAGCCCCCACCCAGCTGCGGATCAGGCCACAGATGCGATTGGCCTCGGCGGATTCACAGGTCTTGCCTGTTCCGATGGCCCAGATGGGTTCGTAGGCCACGACCAGATGGCTGGGATCAAGACCTTCCAGTCCCTGCTCCACCTGACGACGGATCACACGTTCGGCTTCGCCGCGGCTGCGCTGTTCATCACTTTCACCGACGCAAACGATTGGGATCAGCCCGTTGGCCTGAGCCGAACGCGCCCGGTGATTGATCTGTTCGTCGCTTTCGCTGAAGTACTTGCGTGGTTCGCTATGACCGACGATCGCGTAACGCACCCCGTGCTCTTCGAGCATCGATGGTGAAATCTCAGCGGTGTAGGCCCCCTGGCCCTCCCAATGCACGTTCTGACTAGCAATCTCGACCCGCGACCCTGAACTCGCTTCCGCCATGGTGCTTATCGCCGTGAACGGGGGTGCCACCACCACATGGCGATCGTCAGAGGTGTTGGCGATCAGTGGAAGAAAGGTGCTCAACCAATCTCGGGTCTGGGCACAAGTCATGTGCATCTTCCAGTTTCCAGCGATCACCGGTTTGCGCACTCTTGCGTCCTCTGCAGTTCAGCAGCAGCCAACTTACGTTCCAGCGCGGGAAATCTGATTCAGATGTCGGTGACGATGGCCTGATCGGTGCCCATCGACACATGATCACCCACATGAAGCTGACGACCACGCTGGGTGATGACGCAATCATTCACCACCACTTCACCTGCTTGGATGCGCATCTTGGCCTCACCGCCTGTCCCGACCCAGCCTTTCCATTTCAGGAACTGATCAAGACGCATCGAGGGAACAGCGAGGAAGACCATTGATAGTGTGACGCGATGCTGAAACCGTCCGAAGCAGGATTCCGCAGGCTTCTGCCCCTGCTCCGTCCACACCTGCGTCAACTGGTGGTCGGGCTGATCTGCATGCTCGTGTACGTCAGCAGCTTCCTGCTGCTGCTCAACCTCGCCGGTGACCTGTTCCCAGCCCTCGGTTCCCGGGATCTCGGACGCGTGCTCAGCCTGATCGGACAGGGGGTGCTGATCTTTGCTGTGCAGAAACTGGCTCAGTTCGGCCAGGACTCACTGCTGGCCGGACCTGCACTGCAAGTGAGCAAAACCCTGCGCAGTGACCTGTTCAGCAAGCTCCAGACCGTGGAACTGGGGGCTTTGGAGAAACTCTCTGCAGGCGATCTCACCTACCGCCTGACCGAGGATGCGGATCGGGTGAGTGAAGTGCTCTACAAGTCGGTGCACGACACGTTGCCCAGCGTGCTGCAGCTGTTCGCCGTGCTGGGCTACATGCTCTGGCTCGACTGGAAACTCACGGCGTCGATTCTGTTGCTCGCCCCTCTGATCATCTGGCTGATCAGCATGTTCGGCGCACGGGTGATGACCGCCACCGAACGCAGTCAGAAGAAGGTGAGTGAACTGGCCGGCCTTCTGGGCGAAGCCATTGAAGGACTCCCCCTGGTGCGCGCCTTCGCTGCCGAGCCATGGCTGCAAGGCCGCTTCGAAGAGGAGATCGATCAGCACAGGAAAGCGCGACACCGCACGTACAGCCTGGTCGCCCTGCAGCACCCTGTTGTGGGAATGATCGAGGTAGTCGGCCTCTTCTCCGTCCTGGGACTAGCCGCCTGGAGGATTCAGAGCAATGACCTAAGCATTGCCGGATTAAGCAGCTATCTCACCGGGTTGGTGGTGCTGATTGATCCCATCGCTCACGTCACCAATAACTTCAACGAGTTTCAGCAGGGCCAAGCGTCGTTACGGCGTCTCCGCCAGATCGAACGCCAACCCCAGGAAGCAGCCGACCCAAACCCTGCCATTCCGATCGGACGCCCGGCAGGTCACCTGAACCTGCGGGAGGTCAACTTTGCCTATGGCGACGGTGAGCCGGTGCTGAACGACATCAACCTCAGCATTCACGCAGGGCAAGTGGTGGCCCTGGTCGGCCCCTCGGGAGCCGGCAAGAGCACCCTGTTCTCGCTGCTGCTGCGCTTCAACACGGCACAGTCGGGTGAGATTGAACTGGATGGTGCCAACCTGTCGCAAGTGAAAGCACGCGAATTGCGCAAGCAGGTGGCGCTTGTGCCTCAGCGCACCACCGTGTTTTCAGGCAGCATCGCCGACGCAATCCTCTTTGGCCGCGAAGCCAGCCACCAACAGCTGACCGAAGCCGCCCGTCTGGCCAATGCCCACGACTTCATCATGGCGTTGCCCAAGGGGTATGACACCCAACTTGAGGAGCGAGGCACGAACGTGTCCGGCGGCCAGCTGCAACGGATTGCCATTGCACGGGCTGTGCTCGGCAACCCTGCTGTTCTGCTGCTTGATGAAGCCACTAGTGCCCTCGATGCCGAAGCTGAGGCGGCCGTTCAGCTGGGGCTACGCCAGGCCATGCATGGACGCACGGTGTTGGTGATCGCTCATCGCCTGGCGACGGTTCAGGAGGCTGACCAGATTGTTGTTTTGGATCAGGGCCGCATCAGTGAAGAGGGAACCCATGATCAGCTGATGGCGAGCAATGGTCGCTATCGCGATCTGTGTGAACGTCAGATGATTCGCGATGGACGCGGCTAAGTTGCGTTGGAATCAGGCAATTTCAGCCGCTTTTCATGACTGCCACTCCTACGGAAAACCCTGTGCTCACCTTCGAAGGCAAGCGCTACGACCTCAATGCCCTGCCTGACGAACTGAAAGAGCTGGTTCGTGGCATGCAGGTTGCCGACGCTCAATTGAGAATGCACGAAGACACCCTCAAAGTGTTGGCCGTAGGACGTCAATCACTGGCCATGCAGCTAAACGAACGGCTCAAGAACGTCACCCCCCTGCCCGACAACGGCTGATCGTCATCCGCTTCAACGGCACAGGCGTGTCGCAAAAAAAGCCTCCGCTGACGCGGGGGCTTTTTCGTGGTTGAGAGTTGAGCAGTCCCCAACACACAGCCTGAGGTTTCTCAATCCGGTGTGTCTCAGTCAGCGGTTTCAACCGAGCGGCTGAAATAACTGCGGCTGAGTTGGAACACCGTTCCAGACAGCAGCAATAAGGCAATCAAGTTGGGAATCGCCATCAATCCGTTAAGTGTGTCAGCAACACCCCAGACGACACCACGGTCGCCCACAAGACAACCGACCACGACCACGACCACCCAAACCATGCGGAACGGAAGGATGGCGCGAACACCGAACAGATATTCGGTGCAGCGCTCGCCGTAGAAACTCCAGCCCAGCACTGTGGTGAATGCAAAGATCAGCAGTCCCAACGTCACCACCAAACCGGATCCGTTCAAGGCCTGGTTGAAGGCGGCGATCGATAAGTCAGAGCCGGAGAGAACGCCATCCATGGCTCCGCTCACCAAAATCACCAAAGCGGTGAGAGTGCAAATGATCAAGGTGTCGATGAACGTGCCCAGCATGGCCACCGTGCCTTGACGGACAGGGTCGTTGGTTCTGGCCGCAGCGTGGGCGATGGGAGCACTGCCTAGACCAGCTTCATTGGAGAAAATTCCCCGTTTAAAGCCCATCAGGATCACTTGGGTCAGGGTGCCAGTCGCTGCCGCTTTCCCCGTGAAGGCATTGGTGAAGATGCTGCCGAAGGCTTCGGGCAAAGCGCTGATATTGGTCAACAGGATGATCAGACAAGCCAGAACATAGGCAATGGCCATGAATGGCACGACTGCCGAGGCGACCTCGGAAATTCGACGCACACCACCGACGATCACGGCAAACACCAGAACGCCGAGAACAACAGCCGTGTAGGCACGGGGAATGCCGAAGGTCAGCAGAGCACTCGACACTTCAAAACACTGGACGCCATTGCCGATCCCGAACCCGGCGAGCATGCCGAAAAGGGCAAACAGGCCAGCGAGCCACATCCAGCGAGGGCCAAGACCATTGCGGATGTAATACATCGGTCCGCCGACGTGGTTGCCCAATTCATCCACCTCGCGGTAGTGGACGGCGAGCACCGCCTCGGCGTACTTGGTTGCGATGCCAAAGAATGCGATCAACCACATCCAGAACACAGCACCGGGTCCACCGATGGCGATTGCTGAGGCCACCCCGGCGATATTGCCGGTGCCCACGGTTGCCGCCAAAGACGTCATAAGGGCCTGGAAGGGGGTGATATCGCCCTCATCGGCCTTTTCAGGACTGGAGAACATCATGCGCACGCCATACGGCAGACGCAGAATCGGCATGAATCCCAGACCGACCATCAGCAGAACGCCGGTAAAGGAAATCAACCCGATCGTGGGCCAACCCCATGCGAAGGCGTTGATGGGACCATTGATGGACGTGACCAGACGATCCAGGCCCGAAGGGGATTGAGCAAAAACAATCATCACAACGCCTCCAGATCGATGAACTGGAACACCTGAACACTGTCGTTGCCATCGGCATCCTTGGTCTGGATGGCACGACGCTCCAACACCCAGCGGCCCTGATCACCCAGAGCAACAAAGGTGTCTTCAAAGGAATTGGCAGGTCCCTTGGCCTCACCTGTTGCGGGATCCGAATACTGACTGGTGTAGTCGCGGCTCAAATAACCAGCGCCGGTATCCGTGGTGCTGCCGGTGTGAATCGTCACTACCGTGCCGTGGATATGACGGTGAACCATGGTCACCACGTCATCCTTGATGCGATAGCGGTCGCCTTCCCCCTTGCCGCCGATCAACACTTCCAGGCCTTCGGCAGTGCTGTTGCCAGCCGTGAAAGTGTTCTCGCCATGCACTTGCTCAAAGGGACGACGCACACGGTGGATGGCCACTTCCCAAAGCTGTGAGGCCACGGCCTTTTCAACCTCGGCATCTTCAATGCCCTCGACACTGGCCTTCAGATCAGCACCAACCTGGAATCGACCTTCCACAGTCCGCTCGCCCTGCTGCCAGATGCAGCGACCCTTGTAGCCACCAAACCCGGGATCCCAGGTGTAGCGGTTTTCATAGGCGGCACGAAAGGCATCGCGGCAGTCGCTGCCTGCGGCAATGGTTGAAGGGCTGGAGACGGTCACGGGAAGACGCGCAAGCTTCCGCGACCTTACCGGGCCTGCACCTGATCATGAACATCTTGCAAAGCATGGATTCCAAACGTCTGGGACTGAAGGGCCTCGATGGCCTGCACCGCTGAACGCGCTCCCGCCAGCGTGGTGAGGGTGGGCACGGAGTAATCCAGCGCTGCGCGACGCAGATAACGGTCGTCGTGGGCAGCCTGGCGTCCTATGGGCGTGTTGATCACCAGCTGCACGTCGCCTGAACGGATCTGATCCTCAATGTTTGGACGCCCCTCATGCACCTTCAACACAGGCTCGACGGCCAGACCGGCTTCATGCAACGTGGAAGCGGTCCCTGACGTGGCTGTCAGCGAAAAACCCAGATCGAGCAGTCGCTTCGCCACAGGAACCAGAGCGGGCTTATCACGGTTGTGAGTGGACAAGAACACCGTTCCCTGGGTTGGGAGCGCATCACCAGCAGCCTGCTCGGCCTTGGCGTAAGCCATGCCGAACTGAGGAGCCCATCCCATCACCTCACCAGTGGAACGCATTTCAGGTCCCAGCAATGAATCAGCACCCGGGAAACGGCGGAAGGGAAGCACAGCTTCTTTGACAGCCTGCAGCGGTGGCCTTGGCTCTTCCGTGACGCCCACATCAGCCAGCGTTTCACCAGCCATCAGACGGGTGGCAACCCGCGCCAGCGGCACACCGGTGGCCTTGGCCACGAAAGGAACAGTGCGAGAAGCACGGGGATTTGCTTCGATGATGAAGACGCGTTCTTCACCAGATTCGGTGCGCTGAACCGCGAACTGAAGATTGATCAAGCCCTGAACCTTCAGACGCAGAGCCAAGTCCCGCGCCCAGGACCGGATGGTGGCCAGAGCCTCATCGCCCAGGGAGATCGACGGCAGACAGCATGCGGAGTCCCCGGAATGAATTCCCGCTGGTTCGATGTGCTCCATCAAGCCGCCAATGACCACCACTCCATCGCGATCGCAAAGTGCATCCACATCCACCTCAATGGCGTTCTGCAGGTACTGATCAATCAGCACAGGATGGTCGGGTTCCACCTGCACGGCTTCACGCATGTAGCGATTGAGTTCCGCTTCGTCGTAGACCACTTCCATGGCGCGACCACCCAGCACGTAAGACGGCCGCACCACAACGGGATACCCAACGGATTCAGCCACCGCCAAGGCTTCTGCCTCACTGCGGGCCAGGCCATTGCGGGGCTGACGGATCTCAAGCTCGCGCAGGATCGCTTCGAACTGTTCCCGGTCTTCTGCGCGATCGATCGATTCCGGTGATGTTCCCCAAATGCGGGTTCCTGTGGCCTGCCCCTCCGCAGATTGCAGCCAACGCAGCAGCGGCATGGCCAGCTTGAGCGGGGTCTGGCCACCGAACTGCACGATCA
This sequence comes from Synechococcus sp. A18-25c, assembly GCF_014280035.1. NCBI lineage: Bacteria > Bacillati > Cyanobacteriota > Cyanophyceae > Synechococcales > Synechococcaceae > Synechococcus > Synechococcus sp. A18-25c. The sequence goes on along the minus strand of NZ_CP047957.1, from coordinate 1,212,776 downwards.
CGCCATCCGGGCGTTCCGCCTCAATCACATTCAGAACATCCTCAAACGTGAGGGGCTCGAAATACAGCCTGTCGCTGCTGTCGTAATCGGTGGAAACGGTCTCAGGGTTGCTGTTGACCATCACGGTGGCAAAACCAAGATCCTGCGCAGAGAACGACGCATGACAGCAGCAGTAGTCGAACTCAATGCCCTGTCCAATCCGATTCGGACCACCACCAAGGATCATCAGCTTGCGCTTTAATTCCAGCGAGACCTCAGTGGCCGTGGGCAGGGACACCAGCGCACCGGATGCATCCAGGCGTGCTGCCGGCCGCTCGTAAGTGGAGTAGTGATAAGGCGTTGTTGATGCGAATTCAGCCGCACAGGTGTCGACGGTTTTGAACACTGGGCGGACGTCCAAAGATTGGCGTGCCGAGCGCACCGCGAGCTCATCAGCCTCCGTAAACCAGGCGATCTGACGATCGGAGTAGCCCAGCTGCTTGAGACGGAGGAAGTCATCGCTGCTGAGGTCAGCTAGTACACGCCCCTTCAGCAGCTCAGTTTCTGCATCGATTAACAGCCGTAACTTCGCCAGGAACCAGGGATCAATTCGGCTGAGGGCATGGATCTGCTGATCACTACGGCCGGCCAACATCGCTGCGCGCACGGAAAGGATCCGATCCGGAGAGGGCGTCCGCAACGAACGCTCCAGTTCAGCATCTGTGAAAACGGGTTCATCGCGATCGCCGCCCCAACCGGAAAGACCCGTTTCCAGAGAACGAAGCGCTTTCTGAAACGACTCCTCGAAACAGCGACCAATGGCCATCGCTTCACCCACCGATTTCATCGCCGTTGTGAGCACCGCGGGAGATCCACGGAATTTCTCAAAGGCGAATCGGGGGATCTTGGTGACGACGTAGTCGATCGTGGGCTCGAAGCAGGCCGGGGTCTTACCGGTGATGTCGTTGAGAATTTCGTCGAGCGTGTAACCGACAGCCAAACGGGCGGCGATCTTGGCAATGGGGAAGCCTGTCGCTTTGCTGGCCAGGGCCGACGAGCGACTCACCCGGGGATTCATCTCGATCACCACCACCTCACCATCGGCGGGGTTGATGGCGAACTGAATGTTGCTGCCGCCGGTGGCCACACCGATCTCGCGGATGATGGCGATCGACTGATCCCTCAGGCGCTGATATTCACGGTCGGTAAGGGTCTGGGCCGGAGCCACCGTGATCGAATCCCCGGTGTGAACCCCCATGGGGTCCAGGTTTTCGATGCTGCAGACAATCACAACGTTGTCCGCCAGATCACGCATCACCTCCAGCTCAAATTCCTTCCAGCCCAGCAGAGACTTTTCAATCAGAATCTGAGAGACGGGACTGGCATCAAGACCGCTTTTGCAAATCGCGGCGTACTCCTCAGGGTTGTACGCGATGCCACCGCCGCTGCCGCCCAGCGTGAACGCCGGTCGGATGATGCGCGGAAAGGACGCAATGGCAGCGCCCACCGCTTCGGCTTCCTCCAAGGACGAAGCGATGCCTGAGGGGCAGACTTTCACGCCGATGCGCTCCATGGCCTGCTTGAACAGCAGTCGATCCTCGGCTTTGCGGATGGCCTGAAGATCCGCACCGATCAGCTCAACCCCAAAGCGCTCCAGGGTGCCGTTTTCAGCCAGGGCAACCGCCAAATTCAGTGCCGTCTGACCACCCATGGTGGGCAGCAGCGCATCCGGACGTTCCGTCTCGATCACCCGAGCCACCACTTCAGGCGTGAGCGGTTCCACGTAGGTGCGATCCGCCATGTCCGGATCGGTCATGATCGACGCCGGATTGGAATTCACCAGGATCACTTCGTAGCCCTCGGCGCGAAGTGCTTTACAGGCCTGGGTGCCCGAGTAATCGAACTCGCAGGCCTGTCCGATCACGATCGGCCCCGAACCCAGCAGAAGGATGCGACGAAGATCGTTCCGCCGTGGCATGGGCTTCTCTTTGCGGCCAAACAATTTCAGTCTCCCACGCAGCCTCCGTAAGAGACAGCGTTATTTGCACAGCAAGTGCCGGTCAGTCGCTAGCGTTAAGGGTGAGGAGCGTGATGACAGCCATGAGCGAACTCCAGCGCCTGAAAGGGTTGCTGCCCCCCGAAATGCAGAGCTGGGTGTTCGTCGAGGCGGCCGCAGCTGTGGATCCTTCTTTGATCACACTGGAGGAGATCGGGCGGGATGAAGTGGAGATCCAGGTGGATCTCGATTCTTGGGACAGCCTTGCGCTGGACCATCGCAACCTTCTCTTCTGGCACGAGGTCGGTCGAATCCAGAACGACACCATTCCTCGGGATGGCTGGGAGATGGCTGCTCTGGCCATCGGCCTTGGCGGAGCGATCGGTGAACTGTGGGTTCAAGACGGACTGCTGTTGATGATGGCTCTGGGGCTTTCGGGCTTCGCTGGCTACCGGCTTTACCTGAAAAACAATTCGGAAAAGCGTCTTCGCGATGCCATCGCAGCAGACGAACGCGCCATCGACCTGGCCTGCCGATTCGGATACAGCGTCCCCAATGCTTACAAGAGCCTCGGAGGCGCCCTCAAAGACCTCGTGGAGAAAACGCGTAAAAAGAAAAAACGTGGTTACTACGAAGATCGACTCGAGGCGTTGCGCAAGAGTGCTGGGAAGGCCCGAGCTGAAATGGCTCAGCAGCAGGGTTCCCGACAGTCCGTCACCAGCGAAAACGTTTATGGATAGTGAGCAGCTTGCGGAGCTCGCAGCTGATGCCTGCGATGACCGCAAAGCCGTCGACATTCAACTCATCCGCGTGGATGAAGTGTCGAGCCTGGCTGACTGGATGGTGATCGCCGGCGGACAGAGTGATGTGCAAGTGAAGGCCATCGCCCGATCGGTCGAAGATCGGATTGAGCAGGAGATGCAACGCCTTCCTCTCCGCAAGGAAGGCCTCAACGAAGGGCGCTGGGCACTCCTCGATTACGGCGAGCTGATTGTTCACGTGCTGATGCCCGAAGAACGCCGCTTTTACGACTTGGAAGCCTTCTGGAGTCACGGCGAACGCCGTCCCTACTTAGCCTCAAGCACAGCCGATGCTTAAGCGTGAACCCCGGCATGGAAGCGAGCATCGCCTGCCCGGTGCCACCTGAGCAGCGACCCCAAGAGGAATACGCCCAGCTCTGCAGTTCCTGGTTTTTCGCCTGGCCGTGCACAGCACAGGTGTCCCTCGACCGCGCTCTACTGATCAGTTGGCTGCTGATCTCACCGCTCACCGTGCTCGTCGCCAGCGGCAGCTGGACCTTGCGTCATGACCCGGTTCGCCTCCTAATTGCCGGCGGCGTTGCCGCACTTGTGTTGCCCATGTTGCTGCTCACCAGGCAGTGGCTTGGATGGACGTATGTGCACAAGCGCCTTCTCTCCGAACAAGTGGAGTACGAAGAATCAGGTTGGTACGACGGTCAAATTTGGGAAAAACCCCTGGCGTGGCGAGAACGAGATCTGTTGCTGGCCCAGCATGAGGTTCGGCCCATTCTTGGGCGTCTTGGCCGTGCCATGGCGCTGGTGACGGGGCTCATGCTGGGTGGGGCGAGCATCTGTCAGGCTCTGTGAACCTGAACAGCAAGCGGGCATGTCGATCCCATCCGGTTACCGCGGTTCGGCCCGGGCTGTGAGTTCACCACCTCTCGAGGTGCATCTCAGGCGTGGTTCGTCGATCGAATCGACCCACCGTGTGCACGCCGTGGTGTGCGACAGCCGCGGCCGCGTGTTGATGCGAGCCGGGCAGCCCGACTTTGAAACCTTCATTCGATCCGCGCTGAAACCGTTCCAGGCACTGCCACTGATCAGCAGTGGAGCCTCTGAAGCCTTTAGTTGCGGAGAGCGTGGAATCGCCATTAGCTGCGCCTCTCATGCGGGCACCCCCACCCACGCCCGCGAAGCGTTTCGGATGCTCTGGAATGCAGAGCTTGAAACTGAAATGCTGCGCTGTCCGGTGCCAGCCGGTCGCACCAGTCCGCTGGAACACAATTGCTCTGGGAAGCATGCCGGCTTTTTAGTGACCGCCCGCAAAATGGGCTGGCCTCTTGACAGCTACCTGCAGGGCGATCATCCCGTTCAGCAGGAAGTGAACCGTCGTGTGGCAGAGCTTTTGGGGCTCCCTCAGGAGGAACTGGTGGCAGAGCGTGATGACTGCGGCGCTCCAACCCTGCGTCTTGAACTTGCTCAGATGGCGCTGCTCTTTGCTCATCTCGGATCATCAGCCCATGCCGAGCTGGAACAAATCAGTCGAGCGATGCTGACCCACCCCGAACTGGTGGCTGGTGATGGTCGCTTCGACACAGAGTTGATGCGTCGTTCGCATCGACAGGTGATCAGCAAGGGCGGCGCAGAAGGCATTCAGTGCCTAAGCCGTACGGGCGAAGGGCTGGGCGTGGCCATCAAAGTGGAAGACGGTGCGCGCCGCGCGAAGCAAGCCGTGGCCTTGCACCTGCTTCGCCAGCTCGATTGGATGACCCCTGGCGGGTTGGAGGAGTTGGAAGAAGAGTTGCTGATGCTCAATCCGGGCGTCCAACTCAACGTGGAGGGTGAGCTGCGCTCTTGACCCAGAGCTGGTGGCCTGACGGACCGCAGAGTTGTATGATTTAAGAGCCGACGCGGGGTAGAGCAGTCTGGTAGCTCGTCGGGCTCATAACCCGAAGGTCGGGAGTTCAAATCTCCCCCCCGCCACCAAATCAAAAGGCTCCACTTTGGTGGAGCTTTTTTGTTGCCAAATTTCTCAATCGCGATCAAGAACAAGACCGAGAGTTCGCTGTCAGTGCAGCAACGTTGACGACAGGTTCTTATCAAATCGCTCGGTGCATCTGCGCTGACACTATTGGATCAAACGGCAATCGTGAGTCCTTAAATCACACTCAATCACCCACCATCTGCGATTAACGGTTGTTGAAATCTTCGTGTCAAGCGATGGCAACAGGATCTGAGGATTGATTGCACGACTCGGAGGACATTCACGGCCCTCGGCAACATTGTCGGACCTTTGATCCAGACACGCCAAGGACGTGCTTCCGGTCACATCGGAAACTATCGGGTGGTTGTTGCTGCTGCCGTGCCTCTGCATCCCTTTGAAGCGATCGTGATCGGCTCGGGAGCAACCGGTGGTGTTGCCGCGATGACCTTGGCCGAAGCCGGCGTGAGGGTGCTGGTGGTGGAGGCAGGACCAGACATGTCTGCGATGGAGGCCTTGGGAGGTGAACCCGCCAACAGCCTTCGCCGTGCGGAGGGGTTACTCAGCGGACGCCATCGCGTCCAGGCCCAACATCCGGGGTATTGGAAACAGAATCCTGCGCTCTACGCCGATGAGCGTGCTTTTCCTTATGAGACGCCGGAGGATCAACCCTTCCTGTGGACCCAGGGCCGACAGGTTGGAGGACGCAGCCTCACCTGGGGAGGCATCACGCTTCGGCTATCGGACTACGAATTCAAGGCAGCCGATGACGATGGATATGGCCAGAACTGGCCGATCAACCACAACGATCTGGATCCTCACTACACCGCCCTCGAACGGCTTCTGAAAGTGCGTGGAAACCGCGACGGCCTCAGTCATCTTCCCGATGGACAACTGGAGCCTGCGCTGCCCTTGATGCCAGAGGAGTCGCAGTTCCGCGACGCCTTGCATCGGGAACGCGGTCTGACCTTGATCCACTCCCGGGGCTTTGAAGCCCATCAGCCTTCAATCACAACACCCTGGCCGCGATCGAGCAGCAATGGCTCCAGCCTGCGTCGCGCGCTGGACACAGGGAATGTCGAAATCCTCAGCAATTGTGTGGCCGAAAGGCTGGAACTGCATCCAGGCCGGCAGCGAGCACGGTCGGTCGTGGTGGTGAACCGTGCAACGCATGAGCGACAACGTCTGGACTGCGAGCTGGTGGTGGTCTGCGCTTCCACCATCGCCAGCCTTCGCCTGCTGCTGCAGTCGGAAGAACAGAACAACGGGCCAGGGGGATTCATCGATCCCTCCGGACAGCTGGGCAAGGGGCTGATGGACCACGTGTCCTGCTGCCGCTTCTTCTCAATCGCCAGTCAGACGGGGCGGCAGGCGATGCAACAGCGCGACCCCACCACCACCCTGTCGGGGGCAGGCAGTTTCTTCCTGCCCTTCGGGAACGCACCCGAACGACGCGCCAACGCATCCTTTCTGCGGGGCTACGGGCTGTGGGGCGCGATCAACCGCTTCGACCCACCCTGGTGGCTCAAACGCCATCCGGATCGCCGACTGGGTTTCCTCATCGGCCATGGGGAAGTTTTGGCAGATGCGCGCAACAACGTGCGCCTTTCAGAGCAATGCGATCCCCTCGGAATCCCCATGCCCTTGATTCGCTGCCGATGGGGCAAGAACGAGCACGCCATGGTGCGCGACATGCAGCGCACGATCCAAGACTGCATTGCTGTGGCAGGGGGCACAGCTGCGTCGCTAGCCGACCTGGTGCATCTCCCCCTGGTCGAGCCGATCGTGCGGAGTGCTGCGGCCGTTCAGAAGGATGCGCCTCCCCCTGGGTACTACATCCACGAAGTGGGTGGAGCTGCGATGGGGAATCACGAAGACACCAGTGTGGTGGACCGCTGGAATCGCCTCTGGCGCTGTCCCAATGTCCTGGTGGTGGATGGGGCCTGCTGGCCCAGCTCAGGCTGGCAGAGCCCGACACTGACCATGATGGCGATCACACGAAGGGCCTGTCAGGACGCCGTCAGGCCTGCTAGCGGCTGAACAGGTCGTCGAGATAACGCTCGGTCACAAAGCGGTCCGAGCAGCCGTTCTGGAAGAGGAACTGCGCCAACGCAGAGCTCATCACCTGGTATTGATCCCAGTTGGGGTTGGACCCAATGAAGTCTTTTAGGCCCCGATACAGCACCTCAGGAATTTCAGCTTCAAGGCTGACAAAGGGCGCATCAACCTCCGTAGAAGGCACCGCTTGGGAGTCCATGCATCGTTCGAGGTGATTGCGATCCATCCAGTGCGTTGGGCCTCGTGTTCATCAACAGGGAGCCACAAAACCATGGCGCTCGTCAAAGGCAGGCTCCAGATGCGACCAAATGCACATCTCATTTGAGACTCGCTTCAGCGCAGGAAGCTTGTGGGGTGACATGGGTCGATGACCTCGAAATTGAAAACGTCCGTCCCACTGTCAAGTCGCAAATATCACCAGATCGCAAACCCACAAGCGCACACGCGAGAACAGGGATTCAGGCGATCAACCGTGGAAAACCCTGGCAAACCTGTGGAAAAGGCCTTGGGTTCTCCACAAAACGCACTTTTGATTAGTCACGCTTATCTTAAAAAGTCTCATGCGACGCACGCAAGATAGAGACACCTGAGCACGTCAACACCACCCAATTGCTTCAGGTTTAAGGCTGAGTTGTGTTGTCTTGTGACTGAACATTGCGCAGGGTGGCTGGACCAAGGGGGTGCTCAGCGTGCGGGTATGGATGATGACCGTGGCTGTGATCGTGGGTAGGGCTGTGATCCGTCCCATGGCTGTGGTCATGGGGATGGTGATGGCCGCCGCCGAGCGGAATTGGCACCCCATCAGGTGAACAGGCCCCAGTGCATTCCCGCTCGCAGAGATCACAGGACTCGGTGAGTCCCTCCACGTGGTGATGGTGACTGGACTGCTCCAGACCAACTTCCTGCTCAAACCCCAGCACCTGGGCTCGGTACTTGCACAGAGAACAGTTCATCGCCGCTTCCCCGCCCAGCACCTCTTGCACCCGTTCAACAAAGGTGTCGAGGACATGGTCGTGATCCCCCAAGTACGACGCATGAAGGAATTCCAACTCGGGATGATCGTCAGCAACCCGTTCGGTGTGCTGACGAATGCGGCTCACGAGCACCCCTGAAAAGAGGAAATAAGGGAACACCACGATTCGCTTGAATCCCAGCTTCACCACGTGGCGAAGCCCAGGTTCCACCAGTGGGAAAGTGACACCGGAATAGACCGTTTCACCCCAGCCGAATCCGAACCCCTCCACCAACATCCGCGTCACCTTGGACACGTTGGAGTTGGCATCAGGATCTGAGGAGCCCCGACCAACCACCACCAGCAAGGTGTCGGACAGCGGCACCTCCGGGGCCTGAGCCAAGGCCTCACGGATGCGAGCCCCTGCAGCCGCGATCATCAGGCGATCGACACCCAGCTCGCGCCCGTATTCAATCTTCAGACCCGTTTCAGCGCTGTAGGTGTTGAGCACCGAGGGAATGTCGTTCTTGGCATGCCCGGCCGCGAAAAGCATGGCGGGAATCGCCAGCACTTTTTCCACGCCCTGCGCTCGCAAATTCTCAAGACCATCACGCAGGATGGGCTGGGCGAATTCAAGGAATCCGTAGTCCACCGGGAACCCTGTTAGCCGCTGTTTGAGGCCAACCGCCAGACCCTCAAACTCCTCGACCGCCAGACGATTGCGACTGCCGTGACCACAGATCAGAACACCATGCTTCGGTGCATCAGGACCATCGATCTGCAGCGCCACACCCGGTATGCCTCTCCCTTGAACTTATTCGGCGCTGGAAAGGAACAGCAGCGATGAATCCGCAGGCCCGCGATGCCAAGTCCCTCGGATGCCTGAGCCCCGGGCCAGAGCTATTGCCACCACTGATGCGTCAACCGCTGGGTGGGACTCCACTAATGGTGCGATCGGGAGGCACATCAAGCCGTTGCGCGGCTGATCAGCACTGGACGCTGGATCTGCGGCGCCATCAGCAGTTCCGCTACATCCACGCAACGCAGGAGGTGGAATTCGGTACGGGCCTCTCCATGGCCGCACTACTGAGGCAGCTGCAGGCTTTCGATCGCGCCATCCCGATCGGTCTCTCCGGCCTGCCCGGCAGCGGCTTTGTGCTGACTGGCGGCATGGGTCCCCTCAGCCGAACGCAAGGGTTGGCGATCGACCACATCACAAAGGTGGAAGGGGTTTGGGGATCAGGAGCGCCGTTCACGCTTAATGCCGAGCAAGCTCAGCTCGAACCCTCAAACGCAGCTGCTTGGCGGGGCCTACTGGGTGCAGCTCCCTTTCTCGCAGTGGTCACCAAACTGCGGCTGCGCACCCATGCCGTTTCCGAGCTGAGGCTGCGCAGGGGTTGGATCAACCCATCGGAATTGCCAGCCGTCATCGCCTTGGCAGAACAGTGGCCCGAGAGCTGCAGCCTGCAATGGACCTGGGGCGAGATGCTGGAGATCTACGCCGTGGACTGCGGTCCACCATCAACACCTAGCCCAAGTTTGCAAGCGCTGGATCCCTTTTTGAAAGCTTGCTCGGGCGGCGGGGTGCAGCAAGTCCGCGATCAGTTGGACCTGCCTGCCTTCGGCCAGTACGGAATGCAGACAACAACCAATGCGGCACCCTCCGGGGCCACCCGTTCTCATAGCGAGGTTCTGGGGCGTCTTGGGCCTGTCTTGACGGATCAAGCCGAAGCCCTGATTGAACAGCTGGAGCGGCACATGCGCCAACGCCCACACCCGGCTTGCCGGATCAGTGCCCAGCAACTCGGAGGAGCCACCGCACGCATCGATCCGGACCGCACTGCCTTCGTGCATCGGGATGCCCAGTGGAAGCCGTGGATCACAGCGAGCTGGACGCCGGGTGATGTGGAGGGTCGCTGGCGCAGCCTCGCCTGGATGGAGCGCGTCAATGATGATCTGCGCGCAAGCTGTCCTGGAGTGCACCTCGCGCAGCTCCATGACCACCTACGGGGTCATCAACAAGAGCTCAGCGAAGCCTTCGGCAGCTGGCTGCCGGAGCTGCGTCATTTGAAATCGAACCTGGACCCCGAAGCGAAGCTGCCACCGCTTTGACGTACGGTCCCACCAATCAATGCATTCCTGATGGCCCCAGGATCCGTGCCAAGACAGTTGAACATCGGTTTCGGCAATCCCAGCAAAGATCTGCTGTCAGGCCTGGTCGTGGCCTTCGCCATGATTCCCGAGGCGATCGCCTTCTCTGGCATCGCCGGGGTTGAACCGGAGGTTGGACTGTTCGGCGCCTTTCTGCTGTCGATCACCATCGCCTTTGTGGGTGGACGGTCGGCCATGATCACCTCCGCCACGGGCTCCACGGCTCTTCTGATGACGGGCCTGGTGGCCACCGGCGAGGCCCGCGGTCCTGGCCTTGGACTGACCTATCTCCTGGTGGCTGGCGTCGTGACCGGCATCCTTCAGATCCTCTGGGGCTGGATGCGACTGGCCTATCAGATGCGCTTTGTGCCGCTGGGTGTGTTGAGCGGATTCGTGAACGCGCTGGCCCTACTGATTTTCCAAGCGCAATTGCCTGAACTCGGGATCAATCTGCATTTCGGGGAAGCCAAAGCCGCTGGTGATGCCCATGAGGTGATCCTCAGTGGAGTGCAGCTCCCGATCATCTGGGGACTGGTTCTGCTGGGTCTGGTCATCATTTATGGCCTGCCCCGTTTAACGCGGGTGGTGCCGTCTCAGCTGGTGGCGATTGTCGTGCTGACGACAATCTCCATGGTCTTCAATTTGGCGGAAACCTACGGAATCCCAACCGTCAGTGGCCTCGGTGATCTGCCCAGGGGACTGCCGATACCGAGCTGGCCCTTCGGTTCACCTGAAGACCTGAAGGTGCCCTTCAATCTGGAAACCCTCGGCATCGTGTTGCCCACAGCCTTGGCCATTTCACTGGTGGGACTGATGGAAACTTTCCTCACCCAAGACATCTTGGATGACCGCACCGACAGCAATTCCAATAAAAACGTGGAGGCACGGGGTCAAGGCATCGCCAACATCGTGTCGTCACTGTTCGGTGGCATGGCCGGCTGTGCCTTGGTGGGTCAGTCGGTGATGAACATCGACAACGGTGGACGCACACGCCTCTCGACCCTGTTTTCAGGCATCAGCCTGCTGGCGATGATCCTGCTGTTTGAACCCTTGCTGAAGCAAATTCCCATGGCGGCCCTGGTGGCTGTGATGATCAGCATCGCTGTCAGCACGGCCGATGTCGCTGGTCTGAAGCGGATTCGATCGATCCCCAAGAGCGACACGGCTGTGATGCTGATGACCTTCGCGGTCACCATGCTGACCACCCCCCACAACCTGGCCCTTGGCGTGATCGCCGGTGTGGCCCTGGCAGGGATCCTGTTCAGCCGCAAGGTGGCCAAGGTGATCCGCGTGGAAGCGGTGGATGTCACACCCAACCTGCGCCGTTACGTGGTGACCGGTCAGCTGTTCTTCGTCAGCAAGATCTATTTCATGCAGGGATTCGACGTGCATGACCACCCCGGTCAGATCACGATTGACATGTCCGGTGCTCATATCTGGGACCAAAGCGGCGTCGGCGCCCTCAATCAACTGATCCGCAAACTTCAGCAGGGCGGATCGCAGGTGGAGGTAGTTGGTCTCAACAAAGAGAGCCTGGATCTGTTCGAAAGAATCGGCAGCCAGCCCGAGGGGGCTCACGGCTAAGTCTCTCCAGAGGCTTCAACGGCTGTTGTCGAGCAAACCGATACAAGCGGAAAAATCGTTACGCATCCCACTGAGGCGCTGGCGGATCTGCTGATCACTCGTCTGCTCCTGCAGATACAGCTCGGTGACATCGTTGCCGATGCTCATCACCAGGCACAGGGTTTGCAGATCATCCGTTTCAACGGCTCGTTGCTTGGCTCCTTCGAGGATCACGCTGAGCAGCGCCATCTTGTTGTTGTAAGCCTCGCGATCACTCACCTGCCAAGCAGACACAGGCGCTGAGATGCTCACCATCGCCATCACCAATGCGGGGATGGATCCCAGCAGGCGATGGAACATTACGGTGCGACTGATTAACAATGAGCTGAACTTAGAGAGTTTCGAGAACGTCGGCAGAAAGTGACATCAACCCGTCCGAAGCTCTGACAGGATTGCGGCTCGATGTTCACTGTCATGACAGCGCGACGACCGGTGATCTCTCTGCTGAGCGCGGTGCTCGCCCTCGGTGGTTGCGCGACGCTTGGGGAAGGCGGCGCCTCACGTCTCGACCAGATCCGCAACCGTGGAGAACTGCGCTGCGGCATTAGCGGCAAGATCCCAGGATTCAGCTTTTTGCAACGCGATGGACGCTACGCCGGGCTCGATGTGGATCTGTGCAAGGCCTTCGCTGCCGCGTTCGTCGGCGATGGTGACAAGGTTCAGTACCGGCCGCTGACGGCACCGGAACGCTTCACCGCCCTGCGCACCGGAGAAATCGATCTGTTGTCGCGCAACACCACCTTCAACCTCAGCCGTGATGCGGCCGGTGGCAATGGCGTCAGCTTCGCTCCGGTGGTGTTCCATGACGGCCAGGGGCTCCTGGTTCGTCGCGACAGCGGCATCCGCAGCCTTGAGGATCTGGGTGGACAGACCATTTGTGTGGGCTCCGGCACCACCACTGAGCAGAACCTCAACGATGCCTTTCAAGCGCGGGGACTGCCTTACACCCCGATCAAATATCAAGACCTGAATCAGGTCGTGGCGGGCTACCTGCAGGGTCGATGCCGCGCGTTCACCTCGGATCGATCCCAGCTGGCTTCGGCCCGCTCCGGCTTCGAACGTCCCGACGATCATGTGATTCTTCCCGACGTGCTGAGCAAGGAGCCCCTGGCTCCTTGCTCATCCGGAGGCGATCAACGCCTTGCCGATGCCATGCGCTGGGTGGTGTTTGGCCTGATCACGGCGGAGGAGATGGAAATTACTCAGGCCAATGTGGACGCGAAGCGGGAGGAGGCCACCAACAATCCTGATCTCACCCGAGTCAGGCGTTTCCTCGGGGTGGAAGGGAATCTGGGCAGCAAGCTCGGCCTCCCCGACGACTTCATGGTGGAAGTGATCCGCAGCACAGGGAATTACGGGGAGATCTACAACCGACATCTCGGCCCCGACAGTGTGGTGCCGATTCCGCGCGGTCTCAACAATTTGTCCAGCCAGGGCGGTGTGTTGACAGCCCCTCCCTTCCAATGAAGCTGCGTCGCTCCACCTGGTTCCAGATTCTGCTGACAATCGCGGTGCTCACCGTAGTGGGAATCCTGGTGAACAACCTGTCGGTGAATCTGATTAGGACAGGGCTCGGCCTCAGTTTTCGCTGGCTCTGGCGCCCGGCAGGGTTCGCTTTGGGCGAACACCCACTGCCCTATCAACCCGGCGACAGCACCGCCTGGGCTCTGGTGATGGGCTGGCTGAACAGCCTGCGTGTCATCGCCTGCAGCATGGTGCTGGCCACCGTCCTAGGGGTCAGCGCTGGTGCAGCACGGCGCAGCCTTCATCCACTGTTGCGCAGGCTCGCGGCGGTCTATGTGGGTGTGATCCGCCAGATCCCACTGTTGCTGCAGCTGCTCTTCTGGTATTTCGTGGCCTTCCTGGGCCTTCCCTCAGAACCTCTGGCCCCCCTTGGAGCCCTGATCCGTCTGTCGAATCAGGGCATTGGCATCCTTGGGCTCAACCTGAGCGTGGAATTCGCCGCCGTGCTCGTTGGTTTGAGCGTATTCACTGGGTCGGCCATCGCCGAAATCGTGCGTGGTGGTCTGGATGCGGTTCCGACGGGTCAATGGGAAGCCTTCCGCTGCCTGGGCCTGAGCGAGAGCGTGGGCATGCGCAAGGTGGTGCTGCCCCAGGCCTTACCGGCCATCCTTCCGGCCCTGGGCAGTCAGTATCTGAATCTCGCCAAGAACAGCACCCTGGCCATCGCGGTGGGATATGCCGATCTGTATGCCGTCAGCGACACCGCCATCACCCAGACGGGGAGAGCCATCGAAGGTTTTTTGATCCTGCTGCTCAGTTTTCTGATGCTGAACCTGCTGATCAACGCAGGCATGCAGATCCTCAACCGAATCGTGATGGTTCCAGGCCAACGGACGTAACATCCGCGCACCTTCCCGCTCTCCATGAACTCTCGACGCATCGCAGCGGTGCTGCTGCTCGTCGCCGCAGTGGCCGCACTGCTGCTGCCCTTTGCCTCAGCCACGCTGCTGACGATCGGAATCGGCGGCATCGCTTTCGCAGCAGGCATGGGCCAGCTGCTGAGGCTCGGCGACGTCAACGGTGCTCAAGAAAAGCTGTTCCGCGTGCTGTCTGCGCTGCTGTACATCGGTGGTTCGATCTTCATCCTGATCGACCCGATCGATAGCGAAATCAGCCTCACACTGTTCGCAGGGGTGCTGCTGCTGGTGGAAGGCGTGATGGAACTAGCCTCCGGAGCCACGGCGTCCGGCCCTGCTTCCGGACTGATCGTGGTAGATGGAATCCTCACGGCACTGTTCGGAGTGTTGCTGGTCGTGGAATGGCCTTCCGACAGCCTGTGGGCCCTCGGGACCCTCTTTGGTGCAGCCTTATTTCTATCTGCGCTGAACTTGTTCCGCGCTCCGGCTGAACAATCCGGCAGCTGATGGCGCAACGCCGAAACGCCAGACGCCGGCGCCTGTGGCAACCCAGGAGTCATCCGCTGGAAACAGCCCTCAGCTTGGTGATCCTGGTTCTGATTGCCTGGGTGGTCTGGTCCACAGGAGCCTGGCTGTTCACTGCCGCTGACTGGTCAGTGGTGAGCGAGAACCTGCCCCTTTTTGCGGTGGGCAGCTACCCAGCTGAGCAGCGCTGGCGCCCCATGCTCTGGCTTCTGCTGCTTGGGGCGATCACCGTTGCCACGCTGCTGCAACCAGTTGCTCATTCCCCCTGGAAGTTCAGCGGCCAAACCTTGTCATTGGGATGGCTGGCGATGCTGCCGATCGGCTGGCTGCTGCTCTCAGGTGGATTCGGCCTACCGCCTGTGAGTTCTCGGGACTGGGGAGGGCTCACACTCACCCTGATGCTGACCGGTGCCAGCGGTCTGGTTGCAGTTCCTCTGGGCATTCTTCTGGCCTTGGGACGCCGCAGTCATCTGGCACTGCCCCGTGTACTCAGCCGCCTTTACATCGATGGCCTGCGGGCTGTGCCATTGATTGCCGTTCTGTTCTTTGGTCAGCTGCTGTTGCCGCTCTTCTTACCCGTGGAGATCGAAATCAACCGGGTGCTGCGTGCCGTGATCGCTTTTGCCCTGTTCGCAGCTGCCTACGTGGCAGAAGACGTGCGCGGTGGTCTCCAGGCCATTCCTCACACCCAGACCGAAGCCGCACAGGCCTTAGGCCTAAGTCCATGGCAAACCCAGCGATTGGTGGTGCTACCCCAGGCCTTGCGCATCGCTGTGCCTGCCCTGACCAACCAGGCCATCGGCCTGCTGCAAAACACCAGCCTGATGGCGATTCTGGGCCTCGTCGAGCTGCTGGGCATCAGCCGCAGCTTGATGGCCAACCCTGAATACATCGGCCGGTATTTGGAGACTTACGTCTGGCTGGGCGGCCTCTATTGGTTGATCTGCAGCGTGATGGCCTTGCTGGCCAGACAACTGGAAGTCAAGACCGCCTCACCCTCCACCCCAGCCGAGCATTCATGACTGTCGCCGTTCGCGCCGATTCCATCACCAAGAGCTTCCAGCACGGGCAACGCGCCCTGGATGCCGTGACCCTTGAGGTGGAGCACGGCGAAGTGCTGGTGGTGATGGGGCCATCGGGTTCCGGCAAAAGCACCTTGATCCGCACCTTCAACGGTCTGGAGGCGATCGATGGTGGACAGTTGGAGGTGGTAGGGCTGAGCCTGGATGCGGAGCACGATGAACGCCAGATCCGGCGCATCCGGCGGCGCGTTGGCATGGTGTTTCAGCAGTTCAATCTCTTCCCACATCTGACGATCCTCGACAACATCACCCTCGCGCCAAGACGGGTGAACCAGGTGCCCCGAATCGCTGCCGAAGAGCGCGCTCATGGCCTGCTGGCGCAGATGGGAATTGCAGATCAGGCGTACAAATACCCTGCGCAACTCAGTGGTGGCCAACAACAACGGGTGGCGATCGCTAGAGCCCTAGCGATGGACCCTGAGCTGATGCTGTTTGATGAGCCGACCAGCGCCCTCGACCCGGAACGCGTCAAAGAAGTGCTGGATGCGATGCGCCAGCTGGCATCCGATGGCATGACGATGGTGATCGTGACCCATGAATTGGGGTTCGCCCGTGAGGTGGCCGACCGGGTGTTGTTCATGGATGCCGGCCGTGTAGTCGAGCTCAGCGATGCCAACAGCTTTTTCACGCAAGCCAAGGAAGAACGCAGCCGGCGCTTCCTCAATCAGATGGCCCATTGAGCGCCTCGCGTCTTCAATCCTCAACAATCCATCGCGACGATGCCGTGACGCTCCTTTCCACTGCTCCTAACGTTCGAAAGACGCAACGCCCCCATGAAGAAGTCATGGAATGGACCGCTATCGAATGAAATCGATCCTGTGGTGTCGACCTGGTGGAGAGACCGTGTGTCGTTCCTGATTAAGGAAGGTCGCAAGCGAGACGCTGCAGGCCTTTATTTGGAGTTCTGCTTCCCTGGAAGCCGAGCGATTGAGCTCGCTGCCCATCCGCATCAGTGACAGGCCATGGACCAGAGACAACAGGTCCAGCAGCTTTGCGAAGACCACGCTGAAGCGCTCCAGCAACTCGCTTGCGACGTGGCCAATCGCCCACAGTGGGACTTGAATCTGCCCGTCGCCGTAATCGATGCTCGCACCGAGCGGCGATCCTTTCATGTCACTGGGGTCGGCAGCGTCGGCAATGTGGTGCGGGTCTCCACGACCATTGATCACCCCTTGATGCGGCAACTCTTCAAATTGGTGGAATCCAGCAGCGATGACGCTGCCGTGGACACCATGCGCAAGGATCCGGACATCGGCGAGGAGTTCGCGACTGTTTTTGAGATGTATCGCGACGAACGCCGCGGTGGGGCTCCCTTGTGGAGCGCCACGGACGCAGCCTCATTCGTGGTGAAATCCAAGGAGGCTTATGACGACCGCGAGCTGGCCATTGTTGCGCTGCTGCCCGGCGATCCCCATGCTGTTGTGACGTTCGGTGTTCCGCTCAGCTATTACGGTGCCGAATCGACCTAATTGCCACGTAGACGGGCCAACGCCTGCTCAGCGGCCGCCAGTTCCCGTTCCGTTTGCAACCAGCGTTCATTGCCGAGCGGCAGGGTGGCCACCTGATCGGCCAGCTCGAACTGAAGCAACTGGCAACGCTCCGAAAGGGCGTTGCTGAGTTGAAGTTGATGCTGCGGAATCAGACAGCTAGGAGCGGCGACACCCAAACCATCTCCTCCAACAAGGACGATTACAACTTTGGCACATCACCCAGGCTTTTTTAAAATGGATGTCCTGGAAGGTCTGCGGTGCTGAACCTCTTCTGGGAGATGGGTCCCTGCCTCATCGGCGGCGCCTTCATCGGCCGCTGGCGACCCCAGTGGATTGCACCTCTAGCCACACCACTGGTGCGCTTCGGCGTCCCAGTCAGTCTGATGGGCCTGTTGCTGCATGGCGGCCTGAACGGCTCACTGCTGGGCATGGCGATGGTGGCCGTCACAGTGATCGCGGTGATGCTCACCCTGATGCGGTTGGCGACACCCTTCTCAGTAGCCCTGACCCATCCCGAGTTACAGCTCGGCAGCTGCATTGGCAACACGGCGTACTTCGGCATCCCAGCCGCACTGGCACTGCTGCCGTCTGACGCCTTACCCATCAGCATTGGCTACGACTTCGGCGCCACGCTGCTGGCCTGGGGGCTCGGCCCTCTCTGGCTGACCCGCAAGCCAGCGTCCAGCGGCCCAGACCGCAGGTGGCGAAACCTGCTCGGACACCTCAGTGCCAGCCCAGCCACTCGCGGGCTGATCGGCGCGTTGATCGTAATGGTCACCCCTTGGCACCTTGCGATCAGCGATGCACTGTGGCTGCCCTCACGAGCCGTGATCGTGCTGGCCTTGGCCGTGGTAGGCATGCGTCTAGGAAGCATTGCCTCAAAGAACACCCCGAGCCTCGACGTGAGCCTCACCACGCCGCTGATTTGCAAACTGCTGCTGTTTCCAGCGCTCATGCTGTTGATCAGCCTGGCGCTTCCACTTCCCGGCGTTGCACGCCAGGCACTTGTGCTTCAGGCAGCCGCTCCCACGGCGATTTCGGTGTTGCTGATGGCGGAGTCGGAGCACGTGAACGTGGCAGCACCGGCGCAACTGATCCTGCGCAGCACTGTGTTGGCGTTGATCAGCGTGCCGCTCTGGAGCCTGCTGATTCGTCCGCTTGGCGGAACACCCGGAATGTGAGATTCAAACGCGGTTCGCACACCCGCTTGCGAATCGGTAATCCATGCATCCACTGCTGCTGACAGCAGCTATCCATCAGCAGCAGATCGCCATTCGCCAGGGGGAGATCGTGGCGACAGCCAGTCACGCGGTGGCGAAATTGCAGATCACGGGTTGCGCCGAGCGACAAGGACGCAATCGGAAAGTCATCATCAATTTCAGGCTCATCATCCGCATGCCAGCCCATGCGGTCTTCACCGTTGCGGTAGAGATTGAACAGACAGCCGTTGAAGGGAGCTGAACAGCGCTGACTCACTTGCTCAAGCAGGGGCTTGAACCATGCCGGCCAGCCTTCACCACGATGCAGCGCTCCGCTGTAACGGTAAGCCACATTGTGATCAGCCAGAAACGCTGTGAGCCGGGGCACCCGGTGCCAACGCCCGTAGACACGCACTTGAGGCTGATCCCATGGGATTTGCTGCACACAACGATCCATCCACGTACGGCTGGTGGCGGGATTCAGCCAGGTGCGCTGATGCGTCCAGTTGATGGACTCAGCAGCATCGTCATTGAGCATGCCGACCACTCCCGTCGCGCCGGGCACTCTCGCGCGTGGCGGGCAGAAGCGTGAGTGAAGACGGATAACAGACCTGGATTGCCCTCAAATTCAGCTCATAGATTGAACAGATGGGAGCAAGGATCACACAACAGGTTTTCTTGGAGCGTGCCAAGCAGCGCTTCGGAGACCAATTCGACTACTCAGGCATTCAGTGGCGCAGCTACAAAAGCCCTGTGAAAATTCGGTGCCGCAAGCATCCTGTTCAGGAAATCACCATTACCCCTGAAAAGCATCTGCAAACCACGGGCGGCTGCCGTCACTGCCTGCGCGAACGTCGCATTGAAGCTCTGGAACGGGAACTCAACCGCTCGGCGGCCCGACCAGCAGCGGAAATCACCTCTCCAGCTGCGCCACCGACGACCCAACCGCAAGTGGATGTGTCGGAGTCGGTGGTTGTTTGAAGCTCAAGCGAATCAGCCGTTCAACTTGGCGTACCAACCCACAGCAAGCTGCCAGCTTGACCAAAGAAAGATGGCTAGAAACACCCAATTGAGCCAAGCAGGTCGGTTCTTGTTTTCGAACATCGCCTTGTGATGACCAAGCTCATTGTGTGAGACCCCAGAGGTGTTTCGACACAACCGTCACGCACCATGACGGGCGCTCATCAAGGCGTTGTGATCGGCATCGTGCGCTTGAGATCGTGCATGCCTTCAAGCTGTTGATGCACAGACTTCAACTGACGCTGAATATGGTCGCTCTGGGGAAGGGTGTTGAGAGACCCCAATGCCATTTCGACGTACTGCTTGGCATCAATCAGCAGACGGCATTCAAGGCTTCCGGGTTCGTAGCTCATCGCATTGAACGTTCTCACCTAATTAAGAAGCAGCGCAATGCACTTGGTTGTGCCCATCACAACCATTGTGAGGATCCATCAGGGCGTCAGCATGCCGCCCGCGGCTTCAATCAGATCCCAAGGACGTTCCAAACCTCCCTACACTCCCCAGATTCCAGGGGACGCGTTCTGGGCCTGAGCTTCCAGAGCGACATAGGGAAGGTCATCACAACGGCCGAAATAGCCGTCTTAGGCGAAGACGACTCCTTGAAGGAGCAAAGGCTGAGCAACATCGTTGTCCTGCATGAGCAAACGGGCCACCAGACGGCCGTACACATCCCTGGCGCGCAATTCCAAGACGACCTCGCTGCCTACAGGAAGCAGACGTTGCAACTGCTGGATCGCCAAGCGAGACCACGGCTGCTGCTGAGCCAGTGGCGCTTGAACACACGCCAAACGCACCGCACGCCCCTGATCACCAAGGTCGACGAGTACCCCCTGACCATTGTTGATTGCCAGAACCATGACGGCTTGACGCGGATGGGGCTCAGCCCAGGCTGCTGAACTGAGAGTTGCACTAAGGGTTGCGCTGAGGATGGCCCCGCTCAGCAGCAGTCTGGGGATCGAGAGTGACGTCAAAGCGTCCAAACAGAACGTGGCCTTGGCTTTGGCTTTGGCAGTGGCATCAAGCTTGAACCACCTGCACGTCCACCAGTTCAATGCTGTCCATGGCCTGATCGGAGAGATAGCGAAGCGTCCGGTTGCGGATCATCCGCACTTCGATGGCATTCCAGGTACCGCCGATCACGCAACCCACCAGCGGGACCGTTTTGGTGAGTAGCGCTCTCTGGGTGACCCGCCGACCAAACACCCTGGTCACCACTGCATTGATCAACTGAAGACCTCCCTGGTCGATCAACTGTCGAACCACCTGACGGGTGGCACTTTGAGCCATCCGCAATCCGACTTCCACACCAAGCTGACTGAGCACACTGGTGCCAAACACAGGCACCAGCAACTCGAGCCGAGCCGAGTCACGGTCCAGGAAGCCGGGAAGGATCAACTCCGCAGCGCAGGCGGCTGCAAACACCTGCGTGCGGGTGGTCACAGAGAGATCGGCCACGGCACCCGCAAGGCTCAGTACGGGGTTGGCCGCCAACCCCATGACGGCACCGGCAGCAATCACTTGAAGTCTTGCGTCACTAAACGCCTGCTCAGCCAGTTCATGGCTGCTGGCGGCTGGAAAGCGAGCACGCAACTGGTCCACTTCACGGCGAACCCGCATCGCGTCAAAACTGATCACCCAATTGAGAGCATCAGCTGCGGAGCCCACCATGACTCAAGATTCAAACCCAACCAGCCATTTCACAGTGGCGCATGGCCGAGCAGCTCACAAGGCTTCCAAAGCCAGTTGGAGACGGTGCCACAACAAGAATCAAGCAGGCATCAGGTTGCTGACGCCGAATTGAGGCCGATGGGGTGAATCCTCGGCAACTCCCGACATGTCAGTGCCGACAACAACAACAGCAAGGATGAAGCCCAGAGACAGGCCTGCATGCCCACGACTTCGGTTCTACCAAGCATGAACACCGCCCCCGAGAGCAACGTGCCCGCCAGGCGCCCGGCAGCATTGGCCATGTAATAGAAGCCCACATTGAGGCTGACGTTCTCCGTATCGGTGTAGGCCAACACCATGTAGGAGTGAATCGACGAATTCATGGCGAACACCACTCCGAAGGCGGCGAGGCCAGCCGTGATGGCCAGCGACACATCCACCTGACGCCACAGCGCCACAGCGATCAAAGCGGGAATCGCGGTGAGCAGTACGCTCCAGAACTGCAAGGCAGACACTCCCGGAGAGGTGGTCTGCCCCCACAGACGTCTGAGACCAGGCGCTGATCCTTGAACAATGCCGTAGCCGATCACCCAGAGGCCGAGAAAGCCACCGATCTCCCCGAAGCTCCAGCCCAAGGAAGCCTCGAGAAACACCGGCAAGGCCACCACAAACCACACATCCCGGGCACCAAACAGAAAGAAGCGCGCCAGAGACAGCACGTTGATGCCCCGGGATTTCGAGAACAGCGAGGAGAAGGCCGGCTTGGACTTCATCTTTCCGATCTCTCCCGTGAGCACCAGCGTCAGCAGGAAGGCGAGAGCGAGACCTGCTGCCATCCAGCCCACGGCAGCATTGAAGCCAAAGGCTGTCAGCAGCACCCCTCCGAGGAAGAAACCCACTCCCTTGAGAGCGTTCTTGGATCCCGTGAGGATTGCCACCCACTTGAATAATTGCTTCTGCCCCTGCTGCTGATCGTCCGGGGTCTCCGGCACCACCGTCTTGATGGCGCTCTTCGCACTCATCTTGTTGAGGTCTTTGGCGATTCCGCTGATGGCCTGAGCGGTCATCACATAGAGCACGCTGATCAGTTTCGGCCAACTGGCGGCGACAGGGATCAGCATCAGCAATGCCAGGACCTGCAGCAGCGTGCCCACCCAGAGGGTGAGCCGAAGCCCGTAGCGGGCCCCAATCCATCCCCCGTAGAGGTTGGTGATCACCCCGAACAATTCGTAGAAGAGGAACAGAAACGCAATCTCGAGGGTGGAGTAGCCGAGTTGATGGAAATGGAACACCACCAGCATTCGCAGCGCTCCATCGGTCAGCGTGAAGGCCCAGTAGTTGGCGGTGACGATGCCGTACTGCTGAAGGGGAGAGAGCTTCATGACTCCAGCCCCACCACATGGGCCACCAGATCGGCCATGCGGCTGCTGTAGCCCCACTCGTTGTCATACCAGGCGTAGACCTTCAGCTGGGTGCCGTCCACCACCATTGTCGAGAGGGCGTCAACGACCGCGCTGCGGTTGTCGTTGGTGTAGTCACACGACACCAACGGGCGCTCCTCATAGCCCAGGATTCCCTTGAGCGGACCGTCTGCCGCGGCCTTGAACGCTGCGTTCACCTGCTCTGCCGTGACGCTCTGCTTGAGCTCGAACACCGCATCGGTGAGCGATCCATTCAGCAGAGGAACGCGCACGGCATGACCGTTGAGCTTGCCCTTCAGCTCAGGGAAGATCATCGCGATCGCCTTGGCCGAGCCGGTGGTGGTGGGGATCAACGAGCTGAGGCCAGAACGGGCCCGACGCAGATCGCTTTTGAAGGCATCGATCGGCACCTGGGTGTTGGTGATGTCGTGAATGGTTGTGATCAGGCCGTGGTCGATGCCGAAGCTCTCATGCACCACCTTCACCACCGGCGCCAGGCAGTTGGTGGTGCAGGAGGCAGCGGTCACCAACTTGTGCCGCGCTGGTTCATAAAGGTTTTGGTTGATGCCGTAGACAATGTTGAGCGCGTCCTCACCGGCGACCACACCCTTCACGGGACAGGCCACCACCACACGCTTCAAACCCACCTGCTCGAAATAGGGGTTTAGGGTCTGCGGCGTTTTGATCACGCCGCTGGCCTCGAGCACCATCTCCACCCCACGATCGATCCAGGGCACAGCGGTGGGATCGCTTTCGCTCGACCAAGTGAGCGCTGATCCCTCCACGTTGAAGCCATCAGCGCTGCTGGTGATGGCTCGATTCCAGCGCCCATGCACGGAATCGAACTCGAGCAGGTGGGCCGCTGTCACTGCATCGCCAGCGGGATCATTGACGTGCACCAGCTCGATTCCAGGCCGCCCCCAGAGGGCCCGAAGCACCAGGCGGCCGATGCGGCCAAAGCCATTGATGCCGATACGCATGGTGATCAGTCGGGCCGACGGCCCCATAGATCAACCAATCTTGATTGATCAACCAGACTTGATGCAAGTTCTCTTGCAAGCGTCGGCACAGCGCTGCAGACTTTTTTCAGATAGGCAGCATCGCCAATGAACCTGGGTCATCTCCTCTGGACGGTCTTTGGTGGCGCAGCAATCACCCTGGTGCTGTCGTACCTACTGCGGCGCGTGCTTCCCAAGCTGACGCAGAAAACCAGCAGCGATTTTGATGACTTCCTGATCAATGCCCTGGGGGATGCCGTGATTCCGATCGGGCTGATCACTGTGCTGGTGCTCACAGAAATTGATCTCAACCTTCCCAGCAACATCAAGACGGCCTATGCCATCGCCCTGCGCGCCCTGATCACGATTGTGCTGGTGCGCTTCACCAATCGGGTGGGTGCACGCTTTCTGACCAGCGCCGCGCGACGCACCGGCGGGGAAGACCTTCAGCAACTGCTGAAAAGCCTGCTGCCGCTGCTGAGAGCCCTGGTGTGGAGTGTGGGCATCCTGGTGCTTCTTCAGAGCCTGGGGGTGAAAATGACGGTGGTCTGGGGCCTGCTTAGCGCCGGCGGCATCGGCATTGGCTTGGCTCTCAAAGAACCGGCGCAGGAGCTGTTCGCCTACCTGATGATCCTGCTCGACAAACCCTTCACCGTCGGGCAGTTCATCAGCACGGGGTCAACGTCGGCCACGGTGGAGAAAATCGGCGTGCGTTCCACCCATCTGCGCAGCACCCGCGGCGAGCTGGTGGTGGTCAACAACACCACACTCACGGGAAACACAATTCAAAACTTCGCCGAGATGACCCAACGGCGGATGCTCTATTCCATCGGCGTCACCTACGACACCACCGTGGAGCAGATGAAAGCGATTCCCTCAATGATCCAGGAGATCATCGACCGGCAGGAGCACAGCAGCTTCGGCCGTTGTCACTTCACGGAATTCGCCGACTCAAGCCTGAATTTCGAGCTGGCCTATTACATCGACACGCGTGATTACACCGTCGCCTTGAACAATCAGCAGGCGATCAACCTGGCCATCATGGAAGTGTTCGCGCAGCAAGGAATCGAATTCGCCTTCCCAAGCCAGACCGTTTACCTGGAGAGCGATTCAGGGGCAAACCAAGCCTCCTGAGCATTGAGCATCGCCCCAGCACAGCACCTCTAGGCTGAAACCTGACAGAGCACAGACCATGTCAACGACGGTGGAAACTGCTTCGCAACTGGATGCCCACCAGGCCCAAGGCATGCTCAAGGGGCTGTCGGACCCGATCCGGCTGAACGTGATTGAGCAGCTGGGTGCTGGCGAGCGCTGCGTCTGCGATCTCACCACCAACCTGCAGCTGTCCCAGTCGCGACTCTCCTTTCACCTCAAGGTGCTCAGAGAAGCTGGCCTGATCAGTGATCGCCAAAGCGGTCGCTGGGTCTATTACCGGCTCCGTCCGGAAGCCCTGAAAGCGCTGCAGCAGTGGCTGCAAGGACTCACCGACAGCTGCCAAAGACGCAGCAGCTGCTGTGACGACTGAACGATGAAAGGCGGAGCCGCCGACCAACGCTTGCTGTTTCCCGCCACGCAGCGCAACCGCATTCCCATCGGAGACGCACTGGAACGCCACTTGCCCAGCCAGGGGTTAGTGCTGGAACTGGCCAGCGGCTCGGGGGAGCATGGCGTGACCTTTCAGCAGCGCTTTCCCGCGCTGACCTGGCAATGCAGTGACCCCGATCCAGAGCACTGCCGCAGCATTAACAGCTGGATCCGCCATGAGGGGCTCAACGACACGATGCCAGCTGCACTGGCCCTCGACGTGCGTGACGACCACTGGCGGCAGCACCTGAGCGCTGCACCCCAGGCCATCGTGTGCATCAACCTGCTGCACATCGCTCCCTGGGAGTGCACCCTTGCGCTGCTGAAGAACGCCGCAGAGCTGCTGCAACCAGGCAACACCCTCAGCGTGTACGGACCTTTCTGCGTGGATGGCGCCCACGTCAGCGAGAGCAACCGCAGTTTCGACTCGTCGTTGCAGCAACGCGACTCCCGTTGGGGCGTGCGGGACCAAACGACCGTGATCGAGCACGCAACGACCGTGGGTCTGACGCTGTGCGAGATCGCCCTGCTCCCCGCCAACAACCGCATGATCACCTGGAGGCGCTGATGACGGACACCGCGAACAGTGCAGCACAAATCCAACCCAATCACCGTGAAGCAACCGCGCAGTAACCCACCAGATACTGCACAGTGACTTTAAAGACACTTCAAGCTAGATTCGATCCGACAGCAAACGCTCCGAATGGCCCCTGCGCGGGAAAACCAGGTGAAGCTGACGGTTTCGGTCCCCCCGAGCCTGCACGTGCTGCTGCGCAGCTGGGCTCAATGTGAGGGGCGCGAACTCACCAGCGTTGTTCTCCAATGCGTGGAGCTGTCCGTCCGGCAGCTGAAGAGCAACGGTTCCATCCCTGCCAGCGCTGTGACCAGTTACGAACGGGCCTGCGAAGAACGCCTGGCCGCCGCCAACGTTGCACCATGACCCTCAACAGCGCGCAGCTTGATCAGCTTGATCCCGCCAACATCGAACAAGCTTTGCTGGCGCCCTGCATGGATGCCATGATCGCCGTCACCGAGCGCTATCAATTTCTGGAAAACCACCGCGGCGCCAGGGTTTTCACCGCTTACAGGGAAGTCGACCACGTGCTGCAACTGGGCTTCCACGACGACCTCACCCTCCAAGCCCGCAAGGAACTTCGGGAGCGTGGTTTCCAGCTCATGGAAGCCCGCGAGGGCACCAAGCGAGAGCATCGACTGCTCCTGCTCACCCTCAAAGAAATCGGCTTTGGCCATCACTACGGAGAGGGCTTCTATCAGGCCTCTCGCAGCCTGGTGAGGCACCTGCGCAACCTGGGCTGGCCCTTAGGAACGTTGACCAGCACCCTCAACAACTCACGCAGCAACCCGGAAGGATCAGCCAACTAAGCGAATCCCAGCTGATCGCAGGCAGGACAAAGCCTTTCGCTCAGAATTCAATGCCGGCCTCAGGACCGATCTCGCCATCAGGCCAGTCATCGGCGATGCCCTCCACCACAGGCTGATCCGTGGGAATCGGACCAGAACTGGGCTGCGATCCATCGATGCAACCATCCGGCGTGGTGAATCCACTGGAGAAGGCTTCGCAATTCACCAGACCCTGCTCAGCCCGAGCAGGCTGCAGCCAGGCCAGCAAAAGGGCAGCCAACACAAGCCGAAGCGGATGGTGCATGGTTCAGCAGCAGTTCTCCAGAGTCTGGCGACCATCACCAGGGTGTGGGTTGCGTGCGTGTTTCCAATCCAGCCCAGCGTTGCAATGCATCCCAGGCACGCACGCGCTGTTCAATCCAGGCGTGGCCGAAACCATTGAGATGAATGCCATCGGGTTCTATCCACTGCAGACAGTCGGGATCCGCCCGCATCGCACCATGCAGAGCCAGGAAAGGCACGTCCACCTCCAGGCAGGCGTCCTCAATCTGGGCTTCGTGCACCGCCACGTCCTGGTTGCCGTACCAGAGGCAACCCGCAAAGGGCATGGCCTGTTCATCCACTGGCGTCAGTCCCAGCACAAACACCGAAGCCCGCGGCTGAATCGCCCGTAGGAGCTGTTCAAACCCGAAGCGAAACGCCTCAGCATCCAAAGGTTGACGGCCATCGGGACGACCGACTCGCGCGGTGTCGTTGAGACCCACCGCCAGCAGGATCGCTTCCGGTTGTTGACGCCGCAGTTCACCACGACACGTCCATTCCCGCTCCCAGCGTGCTGACACCGCCTCGAGGCCATCACCGCGCACGCCGAGGCCATAGATCAGCGGAGCATCAGGAAGCTCCATCCAGTGCCGACGCAGCCGTTCGCACCAACCGCCGCCTTCGCGATCCCCCCAGCCGACAACCCCGCTGTCGCCGATCACTACAAGTTGCCGGGGAGCCCGCATCGATGTGTCGCTGCTCTAAAGGGATGGGCTCAGCTTTGCAGCCAGTGCTGCCGGGAACCATCACTGAGCACTTCACCGAACAGGGTGATCAGGGCGTAACTGACCAGCAGCAGTAAGACGGCAGCCCAATGGAAGGAGCTGAGCGACTCGAGCAGCTGCCATCCCAGTCCACTGCCACCGATGAGACCAACCACGACGGTTTCGCGCAGGATCACATCACTGCGATAGGCCCCGTAGGCGAGGTGGGACGGACTGCGTGGGCTGAGCACGCCATACAGCCAACTGACCCGTGTTGATGCACCGCTGCTGCGCATGGCGATGCGAGCGGCATCGTCCTGCTGATCCAATCCCTCCTGCAGCAATCGCCCCATCACCCCGGCGTTGTGCAGGCCCAGGGCCAGGGCACCGATGGCCAGCGTCGGGCGGTTGCTCAGCAGCAGAAGCAGCACAGTGAGCGGCGGTGGGATCAAGCGCAGAAGACTCCAGAGCGCCCCCAGGCAAGACCGCCACAGCCGACTGGTCGACAGCAGCAGCACCAGCGGCGGCAAACCGATGGCGATACCGGCCGCCAGCACGGTGAGCAACAGCGTTTCCCAGATCATCGGCATCCAAGGCAGCTCCTGCGCGGCCTCCAGCAGAGCGCGGCCATCCGGCCAGATCACCGGCATCCAGAGGAGAGGGCCGGCCTCAGGGAACAGGTGCGCCAACCAGAGGCCACCGACCATCACAGCCATCAACACCAGCGCAACAAAACCCAGCACCTGCCGCTGCGCCAATCGCGCCTGACCGCTGTGCAGTCGCCACAGGCGCAATCCCTGCTCGAGGGCAATGCTCACCAGGGCCAGCAGCCAGAGCCCCGTCCAGAGCTCGTGAAAACGCAGTGATTTGAGACTGAGCTCAAGATCGGTTCCGAGTCCACCAAGACCAAACACCCCCAGCAGCGTGGCGCTGCGCAGGGCACACTCCAACCGGTAGCCGCCGTAGCTCATCAACACGCCACCCATGGCCGGAGCAAAGGCGGTGAAACAGGCCGAGAGTGGCGACGCACCAGCCTGAAGCAGAGCCTCCAGTTTGGAAGAATCCAGGCTCTGCAACTGATCACGCCAGACGCGCGCCACGAGGGCGGCATAGGGAATGGTGATCGCTGCGACGGCCACCCAGGGATGCAGTCCAAACACCTGCAGCAGCAGCAACCCCCAGATCAGTTCATGCACCGAACGCGGCAATGCCAGGAGCCGCCTTAACAGCACTGCTGGCAAGCCCGGCCAGCGGAACGTGAGCCAGAGACGCTCTGAACTCAAGCACCCCAGAACCACGCCGATCAGCAGACTGCAGCCCCAGCCTGTGAGCGCCGTGGCCAAGGTCACCTGCAGTGCCCTAAGCAAGGACCCAATCAGGACTGGATCCAGGGAGGGCCGGACGGCACCGATCAAGAAGGCTGCCCAGATCTCGCCACCGCCGCCATGAACGGCCTGAAGCACAACGATCAGCACCGGAACCAGTGCCAGAGCCGGCAACAGGGCCAGGGCCGGGGCCGTCGGCCGAAGCGCCCGGATCATGAGGCGTACAGGGCTTTGAGGTCTTCGGTCGACACCATCGCGGCCGATGCATCGATCACAAGGGCTCCATCGCGGAGTCCGAGCACACGATCAAACCGGTCGATCAGCTCAGGGCGATGCAACGACACCACGACGGCCTCAGCGCCGCTGCACAGCCCTCCATCCAGGTCGCACGCCAGCAACCGTTCAAGCACTTCAGCGGCAATGGCCGGATCCAGGCTGGCCAATGGTTCATCCGCGAGCATCAACGCCGGCTGTTGGCGGAACAGACGTGCCAACGCCACCCGTTGACGTTGACCACCCGAGAGCTGCCGCACAGGACGATCCAGGGCCTGATCCCCCAGCAGAGCCTCCTCCAGTCCGGCCTGCCGCAGGCAGTGACGGCTGGCATCGGTGCCAATTCGAAACAGCAGATTGGCCAGAGCCCAGCCCAGGCGATGACGTGCCAAGGCACCGGCGTTGACGTTCTGACCAATGCTGAGTTCATCGATCAGACGCAGGTCCTGCCAGAGCGTGCCGATCTCAGCCCGTTGGCGACGGGTCAGACTTGGCAACGGCACTCCCCTGAAGCGCACCTGACCGGTCTGAGGCCTCAGGCTGCCGTTGATCACGGCTAGCAGGGAACTCTTGCCCGCACCACTGCGACCGAGCAGGGCGACCCGGTCTCCAGCCTGGAGCTGGAGAGACAGGGACCTCAGCCGATCCCCGTGGGGTCCGGCGAGCTGAACCTGCTCCAGCTCCAAAAGCGATGTCACCGGATCTTGCCCAGTTCGCGGCCCACCCGTTCGATCGGTTCGTACTGGCTGGCCTCCGCAGGGATGAAACGCTTGGCGGCGAAGAGCTCCAAGATCGTGGTTTGGCGGGGCGTGGTGGGTTGAATCGCCAGGATCGCCTGACGCAGGCGACCGGTGAAGCCAGCCCCAAAACTTTGGTCCAGATTGGGACGCACCACCCAGTGGTAATCGACGTATTCCGGGGTGCGCCAGATCACCTCCACCTTCTCGGTGTTGACCCGGCCGTCGTTCACCGCCGAGGTCCACACCTGCTCATTGAGGGCGCCAGCTTCATAGGCACCGCTCTGCACCACGGCGATGGTGGCGTCGTGACTGCCGCTGAATCCAGCCCGGCCACCACTGAACTGACTGGGGGTCACCCCCACTTTGGCCAAAAAATGTTGCGGCATCAGCCGGCCTGAGGTGGAACTCTCCGAACCAAAAGAGAAACGCTTGCCGCGCAGGCTGGTCAGGCCATTGATGGAGGTGATGGGCTGCAGACCAGAATTGGTGTTGGCGATGAAAACACTTCGGAAACGGGCGTCGATGTCGCGCTGGGCCAGCACCTGAGCGCCGGGTGTCTGCAGACGCGCCTGCACGCCGGTAAGGCCTCCGAACCAGGCCAGGTCCAAACCACCGCTGCGGAAGGCACTCACGGCCGCCGGGTAGTTGCTGACGGGCACGTAACGCACCTTGACGTCGAGGCGTTCGCTCAGCTCATCGGCCAGCTGGCCATACAGACGATTCAGACGCTCGGGGTTTTGATCAGGGATGGCTCCCACCTTGAGAGTGGGTTGAGCAACCACGGGAAGGACCGTTACCCCTTGGCAAAGCAAAACAGCCAGCAGGGCAACGGCCCGACGTTCTCGTGTCGGCATCGATTAGCAAATCAAGAGGAATGAACACGGATCGCCCGCTCAGCCTGCAGGTAATAGGCGTGCGAGTCGAGCCAATCCATCTGTGATCGTCTCACGCGAGACAGCACAGGACAGCCGAACGCAGCGGTCATCGCCGAAAGCTCCACCCGGAACAATGGCCAGACCCTCCTGCTCCAAAGCGGTTTGGCAGAACGTCATCGAATCCGGGCAGCCTTCGGGCAGCTGGGGGAAGGCATAAAACGCCCCACTGGGCGGAGTCAGCGTGATCCCGGGCATGGCCTGCAGGCCCTCAGTGAGCAGACGCCGGCGGGCGTTGTAACTCGCCGCCATCTCCTGCACACAGGTCCGTGAACCCTCGATCGCCGCGAGGGCGCCGCGCTGGGCGAAGCTGCACACGTTGCTGGTGCTCTGACTCTGCAGAGCCGACGCCGCCTGGATCACCGATGCATGGCCGCTGAGGTAACCAAGCCGCCAGCCCGTCATGGCCCAGCCCTTGGCAAAACCATTGACCAGAAAACAGCGATCCTTCAGATCAGGTGCCACCGCAGCAAAACTGTGGTGGGTCACACGATCATCCAAGAGGTATTCGTAGATCTCATCGGCCATCACCAGCAGGCGCGGATGACGACGCACCAGCTCGGCGAGGGCTTTCAGTTCCTCGAGGGTGAGCACCCTGCCGGTGGGGTTGCCCGGTGAATTGACCACCAAAAGACGGCTGGCCGGGGTGATCGCCGCTTCAAGGGCTTCAAGATCCAAGGCGAAGCCGCTTTCAGCCGAAGAGGGCACCGGCACGGGTCGGGCTTGCGCCAGCCGTGCCATCTCGGGGTAACTCAGCCAGTAGGGCGAAGGAATGATCACCTCATCGCCGGGGTTGAGGAGAATCTGGAAAAGGTTGTAGATGGCCTGCTTGCCACCGTTGGTCACCATCACCTCGGCGGCCGTGGTGGGAATGCCGTTCTCAGCGCTGAGCTTGCGGGCAATGGCCTCCCGCAGTTCAGGGTCTCCGGCAGCGGGTCCGTAACGGGTGAGGCCGTCGCGCAAGGCCTGAATGGAAGCCTCAACAATGAAGTGAGGGGTCCCGAAATCAGGCTCACCGGCACTCAGACTGCAGATGTCCCGACCGTCCAGTTTCAGAGCCTTGGCCCGGGCACTGATGGCCAGCGTGAGCGAAGGCTGCAGGGCTTCTGCTCGGCTGGACAGGGATGGCGGGCGGGACATCGGCGCGGCAACCCTCCGGTGGGTGCGCAAATACGAGCTTCAACATCCTGCCTGATGTGGTGTCCCAGACCACCAAGAGCGCAGCGAGACCTTGGGCTTCGAGACAATGCAACCCGACGAACGAAGTGTGATGGCTGCTGAGGTGACGTCGCTGAGCTGGATCCTGGCGTCCCGACAGCCACGCCAACTGGCCGGGTTTTATGCCGAGCTGCTGAACACCAGCGTTCGCTCGGGACTGGCCGACCATCACTGGATCGTGCCGCTGAAGCCAAGCGGCACTTTGCAGATCTATACCCCTTCCCGCAGCCGCCCCTGGCCAACGTCAGGCTCCGTGCTGGCGCCATGTTTGCAGCGACAAGTGGATGCCGATCCGCTGGCGGCCTTGACCCGCTGGCAGGAGCAGGTGATGGCGCTGGGAGGACGAAGCACGGAATCTCCGCGGCGGGAGCCGTTTGGCGCCGAGTGCTGGATGGAGGATCCCGAGGGGCAGCGGTTTCTGCTGCTGGTGCTTCCCAGTCGACCCGGCACACACGACAAGCCATGACATCACCGATCTCCGCTGAACTCCAGGCCTTGGAGCTTTGCTGCGCCGAGTGCCGCCACTGCGGGCTGGCGGAGAAACGCCAACAGGTGGTGGTGGGTCGCGGTAATCCCGAGGCACGCCTGATGCTGATCGGTGAAGCCCCGGGGGCTGAGGAGGACGCCCGCGGCCTGCCCTTCGTGGGACGGTCAGGGCAACTGCTCAGCGGCCTCATCGCTGAAGCCGGACTGGATGAAGAACAGGACCTCTACATCTGCAATGTGATCAAGTGCCGGCCGCCGGGAAATCGCAAACCGACGGCGCAGGAAATCGACCAGTGCCGGCCTTGGCTTGAGCAGCAAATGACATTGATCAAACCGCCGCTGGTGCTGCTGGCCGGTGCCACGGCTCTTCGGGCGTTGCTGGGGATCCGCAGCGGCATCAGTCAACGTCGTGGGCAATGGCATGACCAGGACCAACGGGCCTTCATGCCGGTGTTCCATCCCTCCTATTTACTGCGTTTCCGCTCCCGCGAGCCCGGCAGTCCCCAGGACCTCACCCTGCAGGACCTCAAGGAAGCCAGGCGTCGTCTATGCCGCGAACGTCCGTCACTGCGGTGACGGCTATGCGAGGGTTTGGCTGAGATTCCAAGCGATCCATGACCGGCACCCTGGCCAGCACGACCGAGACCGGCAGTGACGTTGCCAGCAACTCCCGTTACGACACGGTGATTCACCGTCGTCAGACGCGCACGGTGATGGTGGGTGATGTGCCGATCGGCAGCGAGCATCCGGTGGTGGTGCAGTCGATGATCAATGAGGACACCCTCGACATCGAAGGGTCGGTTGCGGGGATTCGCAGGCTGGTGGACGCCGGCTGCGAGATCGTGCGGGTGACGACGCCTTCGATGGCCCACGCCAAGGCCATGGGCAAGATCCGATCCAGCTTGCGCGAGCAGGGGTGCACCGTGCCGCTCGTGGCCGACGTGCACCACAACGGCATCAAGATCGCGCTGGAGGTGGTCAAGCATGTCGACAAGGTGCGGATCAATCCCGGCCTGTTCGTCTTCGAAACCGCTGATCCCAACCGCCAGGATTTCAGCAAGGAGGAGTTCGACGCCATCGGCGAACGCATCAAGGAAACGTTCGCCCCGCTGGTGGAAGCCCTCAAGCGGGAAAACAAGGCCCTGCGCATCGGCGTGAATCACGGGTCGCTGGCCGAGCGGATGCTGTTCACTTATGGCGACACGCCCGAGGGGATGGTCGAATCGGCCATGGAGTTCGTGCGCATCTGCGATGAACTCGACTTCCACAACATCGTGATCTCGATGAAAGCCTCCAGGGCACCCGTGATGCTGGCGGCCTATCGCCTCATGGCCGACACTCTCGACAAGGAGGGATTCAACTATCCGCTGCACCTCGGCGTGACGGAAGCTGGCGACGGTGACTATGGCCGCATCAAAAGCACCGCAGGCATCGCCACCCTGCTCGCCGAAGGGTTGGGCGACACCATCCGCGTGTCGCTGACAGAGGCACCAGAGAAGGAGATCCCCGTCTGTTATTCGATCCTTCAGGCCATCGGCCTGCGCAAGACGATGGTCGAATACGTGGCCTGTCCGAGCTGCGGTCGCACTTTGTTTAATCTTGAGGAGGTGCTGAATCAGGTTCGAAACGCCACCTCGCATCTCTCCGGTTTGGACATCGCCGTGATGGGCTGCATCGTCAACGGCCCCGGCGAAATGGCTGATGCCGACTACGGTTACGTGGGCAAGGGCCCTGGGACCATCGCTCTTTACCGAGGTCGGGAAGAGATTCGCAAAGTGCCTGAAGCCGAAGGGGTCAACGCCTTGGTTCAGCTGATTAAGGACGACGGACGCTGGGTGGACCCCGCCTGATCTCGTTAATCTGAGACATCGGTCCTGAAGGCCATCCATGCCCACCGTCACCCCCCGCTCTGGACGTTCCCGTCATCGGGGGCTGCTGATGATCCTTGGGGCGGGAGGACTGACGGCAGCCGTGGCCGTGGCAGCCCCTGGTCTTGGGTTGCCCAGCACCTCCAATTCGTCGATCACCAACAGTCCCAAGGAGGTGATTGATCAGGTTTGGCAGATCGTTTACCGCGATTACCTCGATTCAACCGGCAAGTATTCCGTCGAGAGCTGGACCCGTCTGCGCAAGGACCTGCTCTCCAGGAGCTATGCCGGACCAGATGAATCCTATGAAGCGATCCGAGGCATGCTCGCCAGCCTCGATGACCCTTACACCCGTTTCCTCGACCCGAAAGAGTTCAAGGAGATGCAGATCGACACCTCTGGAGAACTCAGCGGTGTCGGCATACAAATCTCCCTTGACGAAGACACCAAGGAAATTCTGGTGGTGTCGCCGATTGAAGGCACGCCGGCGTCGAGGGCTGGCGTTCAGCCCAAGGATGTGATCGTCACGATCGATGGTGAGTCCACCAGAGGGATGACCACCGAGGATGCGGTGAAGTTGATCCGGGGCCAGGAAGGCACCGAGGTGATCCTCGGTCTACGCCGCAAGGGGGAAGTGGTGAACGTGCCCCTCGAGCGGGCGCGGATTGAGATCCAGGCTGTTGACAGTCGACTAAACACGTCCAAGAACGGCTTCAAGATCGGTTACATCCGGCTGAAGCAGTTCAACGCCAATGCCTCCAGAGAGATGCGGATGGCCATCCGCGAACTCGAGGCCGAAGGTGCTCAGGGCTATGTGCTCGACCTGCGCAGCAACCCTGGAGGTCTGCTGGAAGCCAGCATCGACATTGCGCGCCAGTGGCTAAATGAGGGCACCATCGTCAGCACCAAAACGCGCGATGGCATTCAGGATGTGCGCCGGGCCACGGGCAGTGCACTGACGGATCGCCCCGTTGTGGTGCTGGTGAATGAAGGGTCAGCCAGTGCCAGTGAGATCCTGTCCGGGGCCCTGCAGGACAATGAGCGCGCCGTGCTGGTGGGTCAGAAGACCTTTGGCAAGGGACTCGTGCAATCCGTGCGTGGGCTTTCCGATGGCTCCGGCCTGACCGTGACCATCGCCCAGTATTTGACCCCCAAGGGCACCGATATTCACAAGAACGGCATCCTCCCGGATGTGCCTGTCGAACTGAGCGAAAGGGAAATCCGCACGCTCACCCTTGAACAGCTCGGCACCAGCAAAGACAGCCAATACCGCGCGGCAGAAACGACCTTGCTGAAAGCCCTGCGATCCCCGGAACGCGGCCAGGCCTATCAGCCTGGCTCAGCCAACCTGCAGTCGGCGCTTCAGCCATAGGGGAGACAAGCCCAACCCTTCCTGTTTGTTCAAGGCACAGCCGGGGAGATCACACCGATGACCCTGCGACCTCCCACGGAGCGGACCATTGGATCCACAAACCCACCATGAGCCAAGCATGCCGACAAGTTGTGCATGTTTGCGCTCTATGAATCAGCGATCCTCCACAGGAGGAATGGTGCATCACCCTTCTGCATCAAAACTGGATCTCAGTTCCATTCGCAACAGAAAAACCGCACACTGAGAACCGACATCGATGCCAAGCTCAAGCAGCAATAGGTCGTGAATCCCTTGAAAATGACAAACGAGCGCATCACTGCTAGCAATGCATGGAGTGGTCGCCACGCAGCATGCCTGACGAACAATTCCAAGCATTCCTTCAAGCAGCGAAATCTGATCCAAATCTTCAAAACGCACTCAAAGCAGCCACCAAGAGCGAGGAGGTGATCACACTGGCCCGAAAGGCTGGTTTCACGATTGAAGCTGATTGTATGGCAACACAATCATCCCTCTCCGAAGAAGAATTGGAAGGCATTGATGGTGGCAACTGCGTGACACCAACCTGGTTCAATATCTGATCGTAATATCAACAGTGAAGGGGCTCAAATCATCATCACGAAACAGAACCATTATCGGCCTTGATGAAACATCCTTTCCGAGTACCAGCCACAGACCATTAGAGATATCCACACGGAAATTCCTCATCAATCAATCGAAATTGATCATACTTGTAGCTCTAAGCAATAAAATCACTCAACGAATTCGAAACTTCTTCGAAACACGACACGACCGATTGGGCCGGGTCAAAAAATCCTTTCGTCAAAGCCTGGCCGGACCGTTTGACTTCCGGGCAAGTCAACAGCGAACCAATCCCGTCGCAGATATACATTTTTTCTGTAGCTGCAGACTGTTCGCATTTGAGATGCATACCTTAGGCATTGATTACGGCACAACCATGGCCTCTGAAGGTGGTGACAAGACAGAAAGATTCATTGCAGCAGCAAGAGCCCGGGCGCATGCTGCGTTAGACGACAAGATCCCTAAATTGACTGCTCTCGAAAAAGGGATGCTGGAGTCAATGCAACGGGGAGGAAGGCCCGTCAGACACCACAGAAAGCTGAACGGATAACGGATTAGCGACTCCGCCTATCCGACACCTTGGGCGGGCAGGCATAGACGTTGAGAGGCTTGCCGGCGTCGGTGGTGATTCCGCCAACAAAAAGGCAACCAGCCTCAGGAGGCGGGACTCGTACTCCAATGTGGGTGGTGTAGTCCTGAGGGACAGCGGCCGAGCCTCGAGCATGGATGGCGAATGCGAGTGCAAAGGCTGCAAAAAGCAATGCAACGACGACAAGGCGCATTCTTCCCTACTCGAGTGCTCTGGATTCTGAATCAACAATCCGTGATGTGTGGATGGCACGTCCGAAGTCACCAGAACGCTCAAGTGGTGACTGCTCACACAACCTCGCTTGGTGATCTCAATTTGTACGATGAATTCAACAGTGAATCAAGGTCTGAATGGTCTTCATCGTTCCCTTGACCATGACGGCGATTCGGTTCCATTGTTCATCTGCAACATCCAATGCAATTCGTTGACTGGCTCTGGCTGATTCACCCAGCACTCGCTGTTGTGGTTGTGTATCCCCTTCTTGGCATGGTGTTGCGGGCAGCGCGACAAACACGTGACCAACGGGTGTTGAAACAGACATTCCCAGCAGCAGTCGGAAAAAATCACGCCGATCTTGGAACATGGCTGACCACGACCGTGACAGGAATCGTTCTTTTTGCTGAAGTCGTCGTGATCACCACAGCCAATCCCTTGGCCGAATTTTCCGGCGGACCAGGACGTCTTTTTCAATTATTCCTGGTCTTGGTCGGTAGCATCGTCGCTTTCCTTGCCCTCCTAAACGTTCGTAAACTCATCTATCGCTCTACCTTCGCACTGTTGTGCTGGATCGGAATCCTGACGCTTGGAATGCAACCGGAAGTGTTTCGTCGCAGTGATAATCCACTGGATCCTGAGTTCTGGCAGTCCCATTACTGGAGTGGAATCGTACTCACCGGCTTGATGCTGATATCACTGGCGATGCGCTATGCAATTTACAGAAACATACGCTGGCGTCGCCTCCATTTAAGCCTCAATATTTTCGCAGCACTGATCTTTGTCGTACAGGGGATCAGCGGTCCACGTGATTTACTCGAAATCCCGCTGAGTTGGCAGAAATCCACGATTTACAGCTGTAACTTTGACAACCGAACCTGCCCCCAACCCTCCGATCAGGCATCACCTTTACCACAAACACCATGAAACGCCGTTTTTGGCTTGTCATGGTGCTTGCATTGTTGATCCTTCATTATCTGCATTGGAGGATCACGGCAACACTCAACCTCAGCGGGCCTTGGATCAGCACATTCAGTGTTGTGGTGTTCGTCGCAGAACTCTGGCTTCTAGGTCACTGGCTTTTGCTGCTGTTCTTGAGCTTGGCGCCACAGAGGTCATCGCCACTCAATCTGGGAAACAGACCAGAGGTGCTCAATGACGGTGACAACCCATCTGTTGATGTCCTCGTACCCACTTGCGGAGAACCTCTTGACGTCATCGAGCGTTGCCTGCGTGGTTGCATCGCCCTTGACTACCCACACGTTGTTATTTGGCTCCTCGATGAGACCAATCGATCAGAACTGCAACAACTCTGCATGCGTCTTGGCTGCGTCTACAGAAGTCGAACACAGCATGATCATGCCAAGGCTGGAAACCTCAATCATGTCTTACCTGAACTCAAAGGGGACCTGATTGCCGTTTTCGATGCTGATGTCGTGCCCGTGGAATCATTTCTAAGACGCACAGTGAGCTGTTTCGAGACGTCTGATGTTGGGCTTGTGCAAACACCACAGACCTACATGAATGCTGATCCAATCATCCGCAATTTGGGGCTTGAACGTTGGATGCTTCCCGATGAGGAAAGCTTCTACCGATGGATCGAACCTGCTCGACAAGGGGTGAATGCTGTGGTTTGCGCTGGCACCTCATTTGTGGTCAGACGCAAGGCATTGATGAACGTTGGCAAGTTCGAAACCGCTACCCCCTCCGAGGATTTAGCGACAGGTATCCGGCTTACAGCGCAAGGATGGCGCTGCCTTTTTTTGCGCGAAAAGCTCAGCGCAGGACTTGCACCCCTCACCTCAGAAGCGCTCGTTCGTCAGCGTTGTCGCTGGGCCAGCGGAACCTTGCAAACTCTACGCACCGGAGCCAGCCCACTGAAAATTCCTGGACTGACCTTCTGGCAGAGAGTGGCCTATTTGGAAGGAATTTTGCATTGGCTCAATGTCTTCCCACAAATGATCTTGATGATCGTGCCTCTCGCTGTGGGAATTTTTGGTGTGACACCTGTGCGTATCAGTAGCGATGGACTGTTGCAATCAGCAGGACCACTCGTGATCGCTCAATTACTGCTAACGCGATGGATCACTGGACATAGCCGCACGGCACTGTTACCTGAATTGTATCGATGGATGGTGTTGCTACCTCTCTTTGGGTCGGTTTTTACAACGTTATTAGGACGACCAAAACCTTTTCAAGTCACCCCTAAGACTCTTCAATCTAAAACAAGTAGCAGCGTAACTCCCAAGCTATTAATGGGTGTTCTAACTCTCCAAATCGTAGCTTTGTTGAATCTACTATCTGTCTTATTCGCGAAAGAAACTGGTGAGGCAGTTGCGTTGACATCGAGTTCAACTCAGATAGCAATTTTGATCTGGAGCTCACTGAACACGTTGTTGTTGGTGGCGGCTTGGCGCTGTTGCCATGACCGAGATCGTGACAATGCCATTCCCTGGTTTGCCTGGAATGAACCGGTGACCTTGAGTGGGCATCGAGCCAAACTCACTGCCTTAAGTGAAGCGGGTGCGGAATTCTTGTTCGATCAAGCACTCCCTTCTCCACCCCCAGTGGACATCCAACTCGTGACCCAGGATGGTCTCTCTTTCACACTGCACTGTGAACAGGCAACAGATCGTGCTTGGGGTGGATGCTGGTCTCCGCTGAGTGAGTCTCAAATTGACGCCTTGCACCATCTTCTCTACCGACGATCTGGTCAGTGGCCGATGCGCCGGGCCCCAGCCGAACCGGTCGCACTGCTGGTGCTGTGCCAAAGACTCTTGAAGCCGATGCCGCGTGAACGCTGGTTTCATCGCAGCTTGATTCCTGTTTCTCGCAACATCACCATGCGTTGCTTTCTATCAACACAGAACGGTTGACGTCAGAACTCTGTTGTCATCAACCACGTCAGTCTTTGCTGGCACTCATCCGGGTCAGGGCTCTTCCCAACCGCGGATGTCCACAAAAAAACCACCACTCGTAATAGTGGTGGTTACCAACAGAGAAAAACGATCAAGGCCTAGTGAACCCGATCAAGCAACGGGCTGCATCAAACCACCACCCGGGGTGGAATCGTCATCGTCGTTATTTTGAGAATCGTCATCCCAGAGGGCGTATATGCCGATGGCCGCAGCGCCGATGACACTGGAGAGCAATCCGAAGGAACCGCTGCTGATTGGATCGATGAATTCGCCCACAGGCCCAACGAAGCTGCGCACACGGTAACGAAAAATTGCGCAATGTGTCGCTGGCTTCTCATTTTCAGCGTTTGCGCACGACCGCAGCTGACTGCTCAAACGCTGAGAACAGCCTCGTTGCGGTCCTTTTGCTGCTGTTCGCGCTGCTCAACCGTCAAGCCATCAGCATCAGGAATCTGAGAAGCCATCTGCTCTAGCCAGGTCTTGAGCTCGTCCAGCTGCTTCTCCATCGGCAACACACCCAGGCCGCGCGCCATCACCTTGGCGATAGCGCCTGTACCGGCCTGATACACCAAGCGCCCGTGCAGATGTTGGGGCAATCCCTGACGGAGCAAGCGGAAAGCGGGCTCCTCCATCGGGGTTTCCAGCGCGATATTCGGTTTCTCCGGACGAATTCGAGAAAATCCACAGCGTTTGGCCAAAAGTTTCAAATCCATCAACTGCAGCAGGGACTGAACAGGTCCCGGCAGGGCGCCGTAGCGATCCGCCCAAATGGCCGCCAGCTCCACCAGCGACTCACTGCTGACGCATTCAGCCGCCGCGCGGTAAGCCGCCATCTTCTCGTCGGCATCGGTGATCCAGTCCGCCGGAATGAACGCCGTGACCTGCAAGTCCACCTGAGTGTCATCCACAGCAGGGATGTCTTGCCCCTGAATCTCAGCGAGCGATTCCTGCAGCATCTCCATATAAAGGTCAAAACCGATCGCTTCCATCTGACCGCTCTGCTCAACACCGAGCAGGTTGCCGACACCCCGGATCTCCATGTCGCGCATCGCCAGCTGATAGCCGCTGCCCAACTGAGCGAATTCCTGGATCGCGCGCAATCGCTGGCGCGCCGCTTCGCTCAACGAGGCATTGCCTGGGTAGAACAACCACGCATGGGCCTGAATGCCGCTGCGTCCCACCCGACCTCGCAACTGATAAAGCTGTGCCAGGCCAAAGCGATGCGCATCCTCGATCAGAATCGTGTTGACGCGGGGGATATCGAGGCCGCTCTCCACAATCGTGGTGCAGAGCATCACATCGGCTTCACCGCCGTTGAACGCCACCATGGCGCTCTCCAGCTCGCCCTCGGCCATCTGGCCATGGGCCACCAGCAGGCGCAGTCCGGGAAGCATCTGGCGCAACTGAACGGCCACCTCCTCGATGCCCTCCACGCGAGGCACCACATAAAACACCTGGCCTCCGCGGTCGAGCTCCTGACGAATGGCACTGCGCACAGCTTCCTCATCCAGCGCCGCCAGATGGGTTTTGATCGGCCGACGCAAGGGTGGTGGCGTGGTGATCAGGCTCATCTCCCGCACCCCAGACAAGCTCATGTAGAGCGTGCGGGGGATCGGCGTGGCCGAGAGGGTCAGAACATCCACGTCCTTACGGAGTGCCTTGATCTTCTCTTTCTGATTCACGCCAAAGCGCTGTTCTTCATCCACCACCAGCAGTCCGAGCTTGTCGAACACGGTGTTCTTGCTCAGCAGCTGGTGGGTTCCTACCACCGCATCGATCGTGCCGTTCTTGAGACCCTCAAGAATCGCCTTGCGCTCACTGGCAGTGCGAAAGCGGTTAAGCAGCGCCACCTTGATCGGATAGGGAGCAAAGCGTTCTGAAAGCGTGCGCCAGTGCTGCTGCGCCAGCACCGTGGTGGGAGCCAGCATGGCCACTTGCTTGCCGGAGGTGATCGCCTTGAAAATTGCCCGGATGGCCACTTCGGTCTTGCCAAAGCCCACATCGCCGCACACCAGGCGATCCATCGGTTGCGACTTTTCCATGTCGCGCTTCACATCGGCCGTGGCCTTCAACTGATCAGGCGTGGGTTCGTAGGGGAATGAATCCTCCAGTTCGTTCTGCCAGGGACCATCCACCGGGAAGGCAAAACCAGGCGCTTGATGACGCTCGGCATAGAGCTTCACCAGATCCAGCGCCACCTTGCGCACGGCCTTGCTGGCGCGCTCTTTGGCCTTCACCCAAGCCGAGCCGCCCATCTTGCTGAGCTGCGGCGGGGCGTCACTGTTGGCGCGATACCGACCGAGGCTGCCCAGCTGATCCGCGGCAACCCGCAGGATGCCATCGGCGTATTGAACCACCAGGTAATCGCGCACCTCACCACTGATGGCGAGCTTTTCAAGTTTCTGGAAGCGACCGATGCCGTGGTTGCGGTGCA
Source organism: Synechococcus sp. A18-25c (assembly GCF_014280035.1). Taxonomy (NCBI): domain Bacteria; kingdom Bacillati; phylum Cyanobacteriota; class Cyanophyceae; order Synechococcales; family Synechococcaceae; genus Synechococcus; species Synechococcus sp. A18-25c. Next base: position 1,170,594 of record NZ_CP047957.1, on the reverse strand, counting down.
CCACGAAATCACCGGGCTGCATCTTGTTGGGGTCCACCGTGCGGCTGGCGGCCTTGCGTCGGCGACGCACATAACCAGTGCTCGTGAGGGTCTGTTGCCCGAAGAACTCGCGGTCCGTGATCAGCACCACGCGCCAGGCAGGCAGCTGCAGACCTTCCAAATCGGCCGTGCCGCGAATCTTCAAGGCCACGGGTGTGGCCTGTTCAACCAACCGCTCAATCGCCGGGGCATCCGCGGCATTGGGCACAAAACGGCTGATGCAGTCGTGCTCTTCCAGCAGCGCCACCGCACGACTGGGCTGGGCCGACAGCAACCACACCGCCTGTTTGTCTTGGCGATACCCCTTGATCAACTCACCGAGCTTGCCGAACTGATTGGGATAGGCCGGCACAGGACGGCTATTGAGATCGAAGGCATTGGGATGCGCGTCACTCTCTTGGAGTTCAGCCAGATCGAAACCGGTGAACGCCTCCGCCAGGGCCATGGCCTCATCCACATCGCGATGCAGGGGCGGAATTGGCAACGCCAATTCCTCATGGTGTTCGCGGGCATGATCCAGCCATTGCTCCCCATGGGATCGGCCATGGCGGCGCTCATCAATGGCGACGCAGCTGTCGGCCGGCAGGTAGTCGAGCAGGGAGGCGGGCTGCTGCCAGGCCAGGCCCAACAGGCGACGCATGCCTTCTGGGGTCCCCCCCTCCAGAAGCTCTGTGATCGCCTGCTCACTCAGCAATTGCTCCAGTCCATCCGGCATGGAGTCACGCAGACTCTCGGCAATTAACGGACTAAAGCCCGTGGGCGTCAGGCGCAGGCTGTCGATCGGATCCAGTGAACGCTGGCTGGCCGGATCGAATTCCCTCAGCTTGTCGAGCTCATCACCGAAGAACTCCAGCCGCACGGGCAGCTCACTGCTGACCGGAAACACATCCACGATGTCACCGCGACGACTCCAGGTGCCTTCCTGGTCAATGGTCGAAACCCGCTCGTAGCCCAGCTGAGTGAGGCTGGTGGCCAGATCCTCGAGATCCAGGGTGTCGCCCTTGCGCAGGGTGCGGCAACGATCCGCCAGCGCCTGCGGCGGCGGCAGATGCGGCTGTAAACAACGCTCGGTGGCAACGATCGCCAGATCACTGCTCTGCCCTTCAATCTGTAACTCGCTGAGCACCTGCAGTTGTCCCCAGGTGATCTCACTGGTGGGGTCGAAGGGTTCATAGGGCGACCCTTCGCTGGTGGGATAGAGCTGGGCGCTGCGCCAACCCATCAGTTCCAGGAGCGCCGTCCAGCGACCGGCCTCCTCCAGTGTCGGCACCACCACGAGCAACGGCCGGTCCTGATGACGCGCCAGGGCACTGGCCACGAGAGCCCGAGCACCACGGCCTCCACCGCGTAACAGCAAGCGATCCGCACGGCCTTGCCGCTCACACAATTCACCGCTCAGTGGGGAGGTCTGCAGCAGACGCACCAAAGAACTGAGGGGCATGGCGTGACCACTGGCGGCAACGCATGATTGTCGCAATCAACTGAGCCCTGCTGCGGGTCACTCGCCTTTCTGACCCATGCCACGGTTTCGCTGTCGAGAGTGCTGCTGCGGACCAGCGATTGTGCTGCATCCCCCCAAAGGCGCCCTACCGGTCTGTTCCAGCTGCGGCGCGGTGATGGAGCGGCAACCGCTGGTGAAACCCCTGCCGTTCCTGGTGTTGCTAGCGGTGGGATCCGCTTTGATCACGATGTCACTCCCCGGACTGCTGCGACCGCCGGCACCACCGCGCGCGCCGATGTCGCAGACCACTGCTTGAGAATTCGCCCGATGGCCAAACCGCCCGCCAACCGACTGGAGCGACGTTTCGAAGCGCTGATCTGGAAGTTTCGATTGATCACGCTGATTCCGGTGATCATGAGCCTGCTCGGCAGCGTCAGCTGCTTTGTGTTCGGCACCTATGCCGAACTGAGCGTGCTGAACAGCATCCTGCGCGGACGGTTCACCAGTGCCAACAGCACACTGCTGATTGGCAAGGTGGTGGGTGGCATTGATTACTACCTGATCGGAATTGCCCTGTTGATCTTCGGGTATGGCATCTACGAACTGGTGATCTCCGACATCGATCCACGCCAGCAGGATCACTCACAAGGCCGCCACAATCTGCTCAACATTGATTCACTCGATGCGCTGAAACAGAAGCTCACCAAGGTCATCATCGTGGCCCTCATCGTTACTGCCTTCAAGGTGATGGTGAGTTTCCAGGTGACATCCATCACTGAACTGCTGCAGTACTGCGCCGGGGTGCTGATGCTGGCGTTCAGCGCCTATCTGATCGGTCGCAGCGGAACACGCTGAGCCGTCGATAGCTTGCAGCAGCCAGGCCCAGCACAACTGATGACCGCCGCAACGTTGCCGAGCACAGGAGCCGTGACGGGGTTGAAGGAAACCCTGGACTTCTTCAACGATCCGGCATTTGCCCAGCGCCGCTTTGACACCCACGGCGATGTGTTCGAAACCAAGCTGCTGGCTCAGCGCATCGTGTTCATCCGTGGCGAACGGGCGATCACCGATCTGCTCAAGCAGAGCGAAGCCTTGGAGGGTTGGTGGCCCGAAAGCGTCCGTCAGTTGCTTGGCAGCCGTTCTCTGGCCAACCGCAGCGGCGAAGGCCATAAGGCGCGACGCCGCGTGGTGGGCCAACTGTTCTCCAGTGCAGCGTTGAGTCGCTACACCCCATCCATCCAGACGCTGGTTGAGCAGCTCGGCGACGACTTGTGCGCCGCCAAAGCAGCGGTGCCCTTGGCCGTTCGGATGCGCCGTTTCGCGTTTGCGGTGATTGCCACGACCGTGCTCGGTCTAGAAGCGGACCGCCGTGACGCTCTGTTCACCGATTTTGAAATCTGGACGCGGGCCCTGTTCTCGATTCCCATGGCGATCCCCGGCACGCCCTTTGCCAAGGCGATGGCAGCACGCCAAAGGCTGCTCGAACAACTGACAGCCGTTCTGCAATCCAACCAATCGAGAGGCGGTGGACTGGATCTGCTCAGTGGGGGCCTGGATGAAGCCGGCATCCCCCTCGATGATGATGATCTGGCCGAACAGCTGCTCCTGCTGCTGTTTGCCGGCTACGAAACAACGGCGTCATCCCTGAGCTGTCTGTTCCGGGCCCTGCTCCTCAATCCAACCGTCGAGACCTGGCTGCTGGAAGAACTGCGCACCTCACCGTGGCCTTTCGAAGCCAGTCAGCGTTCCCCGCGGCTTGACGCCACGGTGCTGGAGGTGATGCGGCAGACCCCACCGGTGGGTGGTTTCTTCCGGCGCAATCGGCAAGCCGTGCAGCTCGGTGAGGTCGAGGTTCCGGAAGACCGCGTGATTCAAGTGGTGCTGAGCAGCTCCACCCATGCCGATGCCGATGATCTGGAGCAGTTCCGACCACAACGCCATCTGGATGGCTCGTTCAAGCAGACCCTCTTACCGTTTGGAGGCGGTGAGCGCGTCTGCTTGGGAAAGGCGCTGGCGGAATTGGAGATTCGACTGATGGCCGTTGGCCTGCTGCGGACGCTGAAGCTCGAGTTGGAACCCAATCAGGATTTCTCCCTTCAACTCATTCCAAGCCCCACACCCCGCGACGGTTTGTTGGTAACCGCGACAAGACGTTGAGCTTGCAGCGTGGGGTCAATCGCTGGGAAGAGCACAGAATTCGGTCGCAACCCAGTCCGCCTGTCCCTGCTCGAGATTGCCGCGACTTTCCCAATCCACCACGTAACGCCCATCACAAACGATGGTCAGTTTTTCGGATTCATTGCCGTTGCGGTAGTCGATTTTGTAAACATCGCCGTAGTCCGTCGTCATCACGTGATAGCCGCACCATTCACCATGAGGGGGTAACTCGCCGCAACTCACGGACCCTGCTTTGGCAACGGATGGCCATGGCAGCAAGGGACTAACGAGAGCTGCCGCTAAGGCTATCGATCGAAAACCAGCCAACATGGTGCTTCACAACGATCGGTCGAACGCAATCTATCGGCAATCAACAAGCTGATGACTTTCCAATGTGCTGAATCACTCAGAGAAAAGAACGTAAAGGCCATGACGATTCACCGTGCCAATCGTCATTGGCAGTGTCTTGACTTCAGCCAAACGCACTGGGCGTGATTGTCTGAGCACGATCAGCTGCGGATTGCCTACGGTGACGTGAGCTTGTTCATGGTGATGCGCTCGTTCCTGCTTCTGTTGTCGTTATCCGTCGCTTCATCCGGCCTGCTGGCACCTGCAGCACAGGCTGGCCGGGAGGATTTCGGCATGGGTGCCGCATCGGTCGCCTGCGCAATGCTGGATAGCGGCTATAGCAGACCCCAGGTGGAGCAAGTGCTGAGTCTGCTGGAGCGAGACATTATGCGCAGTGGCATCAGCTCACGCGAACAACAACAAATGGCAAGGGGGTTCAACAATCAGGCCCAGCGTAATAACTGCTACCTGCGTTACCGCTACTAACGCATTAATCCTGTCATTCACGCGGATTGCTTCCGTCTCAACAAACCCCTAAGGTTGATCGTTGCTAAAACCTCCGGCTTCAACCCTTTCGGAGACATTCCTGAGCATCAAGCTTGACGGCGGTGAACAGACGCATGCCTCCACCTCGCCAGAGCAATGCTGCGAGTCAAACCATCCTGCTTGACCTGTGCTTGGACTTCTTGAATCGGTGAGCCTGCTTGAACGGCTTGAGCCTGAGTGGTGATGGAAGTGGTTCAACAGATGCAGCTGTGTTTTGACAATTCCACAAAGAACGGTCGATGACGGCCGATCTTGCTAGGAAGTGGATCCATCTAGACCACTCATGTCAGAAGAACAATTCAAAGCGTTCTGGGAAGCAATACAGTCAGATTCAGCACTCCAACAAAAGCTCAAAGGCGTCTCCGACTCTGCTGCCATAGTGGACATTGCCAAGGAAGCAGGCTTCACGATTTCTGTTGAAGAGCTACAGACATCTCAAGATGAGCTTTCGGAAGATGAGCTGCTTGAGGGCGCGGCCGGTGGATTCGACTTGAGCTGTTTGAATGTGGGTGGCGGCTAAGAATGTTTAGATTCGTGGGTCTTCGGTAGTGACACTTGCCGGCTAGCGAGAAGAGAGATTGAAAGAGGTATACGAATCAGTAGTGCAAAGAATTAATCACGCTATTTGTTATTAGCACTTAGATGTCGAGAGAGTGGTGTAGTCAACGTCCCTTCACTGTGGCGTTGGTCCATGGAGAGAAAAGAGATCGCCCATGAGCTGTGGAGGTATCGATCGGCAGCGACCAACCGGTCACCATCTGCGAATCCGGTGCGGTCCTGATCCTGCTGCATCTGGCGGGGCACCACGCTGGAGAGATCATTGCGCCTGGTGATCGCTCTCTCATCAGTCAGTGGTCGCACTCGCCAAGTCCACCCTGGGCTTCGACTTTGTTGTTCCCGATCAGAAAGCGTAAGTGTTGCCGCGTGGGCAACAGCTGGGGCGCCGCGGACTGCGCCGTGACGGCTTCTCTCGTCTCCATCAAGCTGTTCTTCCCCCAGCGAAAACCTCAGCGCCCAACCAACCATCGAAGATTTGATCGCCACCACTCAGCGACGAATGGCTTTCCGAAAGGTGATGGGCATGCGCTGAAGACACCAAAAAGGAAGCCTGCTTGGGCCTCCTTGCTCGCTGTGGTGACACGGAGCCATATTGACGCCGCCTTCAGGAACCACCACGCCGAATCGGGATTAGCGCACACAACCGGGACTGGCCTTGGAAGTCTCAACCCGAGACAGTTTGTGTTACGGTTTGTAACGTACCCGGGGACGGGATGCACTGGCGAGCCCAATCAACGAGGCTGCAACCGGTCGTTGTCTTTTTCAGACCGCGACCTCATGAAGAGCGGTGGTGGGACACCGCTCTTTTTTGATGCACATTGGCCCTCCGCTCACCCACGCGGATCCGTGGAGTAGGTCTTAATGATCAAGCTGATGGCCTGCTCGATCGTCTGCGCCTTAGAGAGATCGGTCGCTTGAATCGCCCGGAGGACCTTCTCCCGTGCTTCCACGGATGTTTCGAGAAGCTTGATCTCTTCGCGGATGGCGAGAACGTGGTCAACGAGCGTTGGACGACCCTGAAAGGATTGACTCATTCCGAGGTGGAACCGCTGGCTTGTCAGCAGATTGGCCAACTCCATCGGCACATGCAATCAACATTGCTTGAACCCGTATTGGTTCAACATCCTGGAGGTGTGGCCGTTTGATGGTTTTGATGCGCCCTTCAGCCGCGTGCAATCAAGGTTGGACCGATCCTGAGCCGCGCAATCCCCATCACTCGGCTTCAGAAGGTTAGGCAGCGTGCGCCACAACACTGTTCTGTCGGATACAAAGACTTTTTGTGGTGTCTGCGCTCAACTGGTCACACCATATGTAGTGTTGACCCCACCCATCTCGCACGGCACACTGTGCGCTCCCCATCACCCGGCCACCGCAGGACCGATTGGTCGCGGTGGTTTTTTATTGACAAGCGGTTATCCCATCGGGTCGATCAAGCCGTAGAGCAGTGCCAGCACCGCTAGTTGGGTGCGGTCCCGTGCTCCGAGCTTGCCCATGGCATTCACCACATGGGTCTTCACCGTTTCCACCGAGAGCCCGAGGCTGGCAGCGATGGTTTTGTTGGTGAGGCCGCGAGCCACAGCAGCGGTCACCTCCAGTTCGCGCTCACTGAGCTGTTCAATCAACGGCGGCAGATCCGGACGCGGTGTTTCTGAGCCAAGCTTGCGGATTTGCTCCGGCAGATACACCCCACCGTCAGCGAGCGTTGCCAACGCTTGCACGAAATCCCCCTGACCAGTGCCAAGGCTTGATTTGAAGATCACCGCATCCGCAAATGCTCCCAGCGCTTCCTGCACCACGGCCTGGGTTTCCCGCACCAGCAGGATCATCAGCTTGCAGCTGGGCCATTCTCGCTTCACCCGCCGCAGCAGGTCGATGCCGTAACCACTCTCGAGATCAGAACTGCAAATCAGCACCGAAGGCCTGTGGCGTTGCACCAGCTCGAAACCTTCGTCTTCGGTGGTGGCGGCACCCACCACCGATCGGCGAATCGGCTCGGTCATGCACAGGCAGCACAAGGCAAAGCGGTCACCCATACAAGCCACCACCTGCTCCTGCTCAAAGAACTCACTCACGGCATCAAGGGCCTGATGCGTCGTGCGCGACGCAAGCCGTAGCTCCATGGCAGGGCGTCTGCTTTGGTGTCGTTTTAGCGGTGGCCAGGCGGTTCAGCCGCATCTGAGTCCTGACAGACCACCGCCCGAATGCTCTCGGGATAGTGCTCCCGCGCCAAGCGCCAGGCCTCAGCCGCGTTCGAGGCATGAATCGTGCGCGTGATCAAGCCATCTGCTCGCTTGAGGATGAGGTCGTAGGCAGGAGGCATGCCGGCAAAGGTTCACCCCTCTTATTGAGGCAGCCAGTCCACGCATCCACATCCCTCATTCGAGGGAGAGCCCTCGTGATTGAGGAATGGATTGGCGAGAGTGATCGCCACTGGCGTTGCCCTGGCGACCACCAGTCCCTTCGTTCTCGCGGTTGGGACTTAAACGCGACAAGATTTGCACAACAATTCAGCACGCCATGCAACTGATCAAGCAACTGAGCGGCCCTGGTGCAGCAAGTGTGGGCGTGCTCGGGCTGGCGATCTCCGGCACGGTTTGGAATTTCTACGGCGTGCAATTTGGATTGAGTGGCACCGTGGCCTCATTGCTGGCCCTCTCAGTGGGCTTGTTTCTGCTAAGGCCTCTGCCCCTCGAGCAAGAGACGGCAACCGAGGCCAGCAGCCTGACGGAGGAGTCCACGACGACGGACATGGCTGTTGCGGACGCCAGCAGCGACGTGGCGAAGCCAGCCAGCGTGCTCACCACCGCCGAAGCCATTGCGCTGGAACTGGCTGCAGAAGCCGAGCAGCGACCTGCAGCACTGCTGGTGAATTACGCGCCTGAGCATCTGCTTGCCGGGAAGAACCTGCCCAGCCGCAAGCGTCAGCCTGGACCGTCACTGCAGCGCTACCGCACCATGACCAACGAATTGTTCAAGAGCTAACTAGCTCTCATGAGCGTCTTGCTCGAGGAGCAGCCGTCCTCTAAGGGTGGCGGACAGCTTTTATTGGACATCCTTGGGCCATCCTTGGGCCGCTGATCACCGAAACCAGACTGCCTGAAGTGCTTAAGAGTCGGTTGCGGTCACTGATTCGGGAACATTCCGGCTCAAATAAAGAGCGTTGGAAAGGCCCATCACAATCGTGCACCCCGCAGGACCGCAAACCCGATACCAGTGATTGCCCATGGGCTCAACAGTTCCACGCCCTTGAACCGAGTAGGGGAATTTCAGCGCTTCAGTCACAACGACAGCTTGAAGGCGGGAACGATTCTCATTCCTTGGCAGGTGGACCGAGAGGCTCCGCTCGATACCGATTTCACCTTTCGTTGCAGTTCAACATCCAGCGCAACACCCAGTGCTGGTTGGTCGAACCCTTCGCCAGATCAGATCTCCAGACACTGCGTGATGAGGTGCCCGATGCAAAGATGAGCGTCTAAGGCGTGACTGGCTCCACTTTGTTCACCAGAACGAGAAGAGCTATCGACAGACCGACGTTATAACCGGCTATTAAATTGGGAACGAAGGGAATTGATGTTGACAACAAATAATAAACAACGCTCATTATGCCAGCACTATAAACAAGAATGAAATGAACTTTGGCGGCTCTCGCTCTTCTGAATGCGAGCAATAGGCTAGGTGCGTCGACGACCAACAGCATAAGGTGTGGAAAATGATGTGCTATCACCCACCAAGCTCCAATCAAGTAAAACAAGAATATTATCGCTATGACAATTGCTCGATAAATAAAATTAGTCCAAAAGTAATTCTTCCGACCCATCGGCCTGGTGGGATCGAACTTGTTTTTGATGTATTGAACGACGTTCACTACTGTGCTTCCAGGGATCAATGCAAGTTACCAACGAAGCGAGCGCATGACATGCCCTGGAGGCGCCCCCCAGGCAAACGACCCATGCGGAAAAGGCTCATTGATGCACATATCCTGACCGTTTGAGTCGTCGATGCCGATTGTCTCTAGTCAAGGCTGCAGCACCAACCCTCTCATGTCCGAAGAGCAACTCAAAGCGTTCCTAGAAAAGGTTCAAGTAGATACCGACTTACAAAATCAATGCAAAGGGGCAGCCTCCTTTAAGGAAACAGTCGACATCGCAAAAGCAGCGGGATTCTCCATCACTGAAGACGACATGAAAAGCATCGCGACGATGCAATCTTTATCGGACGATGAGCTGGAAGCATTAGCTGGAGGTTCACACATGCACACATGCGCTGGGGTCGGATGCACAGTGCGGACGTGTCAGTAGTGTGTGTCGTTGGAATTCGCATTCATCAAACCCAATGCCACCGAAGGGAGTGATGATTGCTTCATTAGCTTGACCAGTCCCATCAAGACATCCTCCAATCCATGGCCCCATCGCCGGCATTTTGCGGGCTTGTTGTACTGAAAGACACCGCTGCCATCCGTTGCTAAGACCTGGCTGTAGCTCAAGTTCTTCTAATGTCAGAAGAGCAACTCAAGGACGCGGAAATCTCTGATGACTCAAGCCACATTGATTGTTTTGGGTAGTGCCCTGCTCATTTTCACAGGGTGCGCTGTCGAAAAGAACGCATCGCCACAGGCAGAAACATCGACCTTGGCGCCTGAACCAGAACCTCCAACGGAAGAACTGGCAGCAGAAGCAGATGGAACGATAAGGGGTTCGTTCACCGCAGTCATTAGTTTGTTGAGTGCACCACCGTCAATCACGACTGGTGATGATGCCACCTGGAACCCAAACACAAACACCCTCACTTACTACGATACGGTGAAGGAGATCGATGCATATGGTTTCAGATACAACTACCAATGTGTTGGACAAATCCACTACGACTTGAAAAGTGGAACACCCACTCAGGATGGATTTGTTTGTGACACAGTCATGAAAGACGGAAAACCAGTAAGCACCACTGTTACATGGCCAGAAAGTGGATTTTTGTCAGCGGAAGTATCCTTCCAGTTCTAGTTGGCAATGGCACACGACCTGCGATAGATCTAATCCGTGCACTGCTTCCAACAGGACAGGAAAGTTCTGGGATCAGACACAAAAAAAGCTCCCTCTCAGAACTGCCTTCTGGTGAATTGAGAGCGAGAACTTAATCCTGTAACTGCAGGAACAGCCTCTAACATTGCTCCTTCACCCATTCGGCAGGTTGCTCCAGTCCAAGTTCTGCTGCTTTTCTCCAATCCTGACAGGCTCCCTTGAGATCATTTGTCAATTCTCGTGCAATACCACGATTAGCGTAAGCAACAGCATATTGAGGATTGATCTCTATTGCCTTCGTGTAATCATCAATTGCTCCCTGAAGGTCTTTTAAATTACCCTTGGCATTGCCACGATTGTAATAGGCCATAACATTCTGAGGATCAATCTCTATTGACTTATTGTAATCAGCAATTGCTCCCTGATAATCATCCAAATCAGCCTTAGCATTGCCACGATTGTAATAGGCGATAGCATCCTGATGATCGATCTCTATTGCTTTTGAAAAATCAGCAATGGCGCCTTGATAATCTTTTAATTCGTCCTTGCTATTGCCACGGTTAACAAAGGCGTCAGCATACTGAGGGTTGATCTCTATTGCCTTTGTGAAATCAGCAATTGCCCCCTGAAGATCTTCGATGTGATACTTGGCAAGACCACGGTTGTAGTAAGAAGCAGAACTCTGAGGATCAATCTCTATTGCCCTTGTGTAATCAGCGATGGCACCTTGATAATTTCCTTCCTCATACTTCTCAACACCCTGGCCAAGATACTGGTTTGACAATATGTTCGTACAACCAGTTATCAACGGAGAACCAAGCGCAAGCAAAGACAGTGCTGCAGCAATGGCCGTTGTTCTGCGAGACATCTAATGGCTACTTTGCTTCCACAAGGTTAGGAAGGATCCTGAATCAGACATGAAAAAGGCACCCGTATGGGGGTGCCAAATGTTCAGCCCTAAGAGATTCCTACTAGTTCAACCCGACACGTTGGGTAGTCCCTTTTACATTCGCAGATTGCTGCCTCAGGTGTCATGGCACTCCAAAGGAGGTCACAGGGTGGTTCATCGAGACGTTCATCGAACCCGATGTTCAGGCGGTAGGTCATGGGTCAATCAGAGAAGGCGTGCTCAGGGGGAAGCAACGTGTGCAACCGCTGTCATCCCCTTGGATTGCTCTTGCATCCGATGTGGTTCAGGAGAGCTTCTGGCAATCGCCCGCATGAAGGATCAGTCAACGCACAGGCGGTGAACACTGCTGCCAGCCAGTTTTCTGCATCTGCTTCCACGCATCAATCGCGTTTTGCCTGAGCATTCGCCGTCGGGTTTGCGGCACTGGTGGATGTGGTGGCACCCAGCTGTACGTCCGCACGGACACCCATTCCGCGTGAACCGTTGGGTTGTCGGGTTTGAACTGCACCACCAATTGCTGCTGCGCGTTCACCAGCCAACCTTCTCCGCCGGGTTTGGGCGGATGGCGATCAACGAGTGGGCGGTCCTTGTTCGGCATGCCACAGAGTCTGGCAAGCAGAGAACGCTCCTGGCAGTCGACGTCGCTCAAGTCGAGGCGACTGCTGGCCTAAACCTCTGTACCACTCCGTGGAAGGTCTTGCGTGGAGTGCAGGTCGAAGACCTCGGTGGAAGGCGTCGGCGCAGCGCGGTGGGCTGTAAAGCTTCCCGCGACCATCCTTGGGTCTGCTCACGCAGAGGCCCATGCCCTCCCTTGATTTCGATGGCGAGTACGGACGCACCTACCGCAAGAGCATTCAGCACACGATCCCCGGCCACGACGTTCTGCACGAAATCGCCCGAGCAGCAATCCAGGCCACAGCCAGCGATGCCCAGCGGGTGCTGGTGGTGGGCCCTGGCCCTGGCGATGCGCTTCCGGCTCTACTGAATGCCTGCGCTGACGCTGCAGTGACGGTGCTCGAGCCCAGTGAGCTGATGCTGGAGCAATGCCGCAAAACGGTTGCCAATCACCCCGGCAGCCGCCGCTGCCGCTTGCTGCTCTCCACGCTGGATGAGGCGCTCAAAAGCGAACTGAAGGGCGCCCGCTTTGATCTGGTGGTGTGCCACAACGTGGTTCACCTGCTGCCCAGCGAAGAGCAAGCCGCGATGTTGCATGAACTGACGCAGTGCACGGCGGATGGCGGCGTGCTGTTGCTGAGTTCGTACAGCGAAGCGGACGACGAAGAGAGTCAACGCGAGGTGTTCAAGGTGGCCTGGCAACGCCTGGCGGATCGCGACGTTCCCGCGGACAAGATTGAGGCGATGAAGGCCAGCCGCAACAGCGTGGTGTTTTCCCTTGATCCCAGTCGGCTCGTTGCTGCGCTGAAGCAAGCCGGTTGGCCTACACCCGTGCAGCTCTATCAGGGGTTGTTCATCCGCCTCTGGCTGTGCCGAGCCGGAGATCAGGCTGCTTCAGCAAAGACGTAAGCCTGGAGATGTCCCGCCAGGGTCTGCACCAGACGGTTGCGGGCCTGACGGGAACTCCAGCCCATGTGAGGGCTGATCAACAGATTGGGGGTATCCAGCAAGGCCTCCAGTTCAGAGCCGGGAGGTTCCACCGGCAGCACATCGAGAGCGGCAGCAGCGATCTGGCCGCTGCGCAGGGCAGCGCAGAGATCGTCGCAATTCACCAGCCCGCCGCGGGCCATGTTCACCAGCCGGGCGGTGGGCTTCATCCAACTGAGCCGCTGGGCATTGATCAGGTTCTGGGTCTGCGGTGTGAGCGGCGCATGCAGGCTGAGCACATCGGCCTGACGCAAGGCCGCTTCCACTTCGACATCACTGCTGCGGCTGGTGAGACCAATGCACTGCATCCCGAAGGCCTCGCCGATGGCCAGCACGCCGCGGCCGATGTCTCCGGCGCCGAGCACCACCAGGATCTGCCCCTCCAGTTCGTCGAACTCCGGTTCGATCACGGAAAACACCGGGCTGCGCTGCCAGACGCCCTGGCTCAGATCCCGCCGCCGCTGATCCATGGCGCAGCAGAGCTCGAGAATCAAAGCCCAGGTGATCTGCACCACCGAGGCGCGGCTGTAGCGGCCGGCATTGTGCACGCGGATGCCCAACTCTTTGCAGGCGGCATGGTCGATCTGATCGGTGCCGGTGGCGGCCACGCAGATCAGGCGCAGCTTCGGGAGCTGGCGCAACAGCTCCCCATCCAGAGGGATCTTGTTGGTGATGGCGATCTCGGCGTCACGCAACCGCTCAAGGCGTTCATCGATTGCGGTGGATGGCCAGGCCGTCAGTGCACACCTCTGCTCGATCAGCGCCAGATCCACGGGCCCGAGGCTGAGGGCATCGAGGAAGACAGCGCAAGGGAGCTGCCTTTCCACTGATGCCTGCTGTGCATCCCCCGTCATCGGCCTGTGATCGCTTGGCCTGAGTTTGGGGGGATTGGCCTTACAGCTCAATCCAATTCGCCTGTTTCCACCTTCCGGCGAATCGCTCGCAGCAGCTCTCGAATCCACTCCTCATTGGTGGACATGCCACCGCTGTGGCGTTCGCGCCGTGCCTCAAAGAACAAGCAACAGCGCAGCTCAGTAAGCGTGGTTGGGGTTCTGCAGTTCGCCAGATCGGCACAGTGCTCAAACCCGCCCATCACCTCGTAGCCGTTGATGGTGTGGGCGAAACGCTCCCATCCCCAAAGCTCTGCCTCCGGGTCAGGAATGCGCTCCAGCACCAACTGCTCATTGGGAATCAACCGCAGTGGCATACCCAATCCAGGGGAGGTGACCTGAGCTTCGGATGCAACAACAACAAAGGGATCCCTCAGTTGAGGGATCACGCCAACCCAAAAGATCACTCAATCAGGGGATTTAAAAACAAGCTTACTTTTTGAAGATGAATGCAAGCAGAAGCTTGCCAATGACAACCGCTACAGCAACAAAAAAAGCAACAACATTCGAACACGTCAATCGCCTTTGCTATGGCGATAATCTTGACACGCTCAGAACGCTACCGAGTGAAAGCGTTGATCTGATTTATTTGGATCCGCCTTATAACTCCAAGCGTGTTTATAACTGCAGCTTTGGCGCCAAAGCACAGGCCAAAGCATTTGATGACAACTGGTCATGGGGTCCAGAGCAGATCCGCTGGCTGAATGACATCAATGATCGAAACAAAAACGTTTGGTGTCTGCTGAACTGCTTGATGAAAACCTTCAAGCGCAATGATGGTTTGCCTGCCTATTTGGTAGCGATGACAGTACGTCTGATTGAGATGCATCGAGTCCTGAAAAGCACGGGCAGCATCTACCTGCATGTGGATCCGACGGCCAGTCATTACTTGAAGCTGGTGATGGATCAGATTTTTGGTGGTGGCAATTTCAAAAATGATATTGCGTGGTGCTACAGGGGAATGACACCAAAGGCAAGCTATTTTAACAAGAAGCACGACACTATTCTCTTTTTCACTAAATCAGACGAATACGTATGGAATCCTCAAAAAGGAGAGCCATCGGAGGGATCTCTCAGAACATACAAAAGCGCCATGAACCGAGGATACAACGCCAATAATGCACGTGGAATGGTGGTTGTATTTGATAGGGCTAAATATGAAGCTGCCGTTCGTGCTGGAAAAATTCCACAAGGGATGAGAGAAACTGATTTTGATGGTGGAAGACCTGCGCTAACTGACTGGTGGGATGACATCAAGATCCTTGGCGGGCCTGGAAACAAGGAAAGGACTGGATATCAGACACAAAAACCCCTAGCCCTTTTAGAGCGCATCATCAAAGCCAGTTCCAACGAAGGTGATGTCGTTCTTGACCCTTACATGGGTTCGGGCACCACCATCGAGGCAGCTGCAAAGCTTGGCCGTAACTGGATTGGTATGGATGTCACGCACCATGCAGTGGCATGCACAGCTGCAAGGCTTGCGGCCAATCTCGACTTAGAGGAAGACGACATTCCAGTGATTGGAGTGCCGTTCGATCTGGAGTCTGCACGTCATCTTCGTGATGCAGACCGGACGCAATACGACGCTTGGGCCATCCTCAATCTCAAGGCTGCACCCCATGAAGAAAAGAGTGGCCGCCTGATTGGTATTCGTGAATTCAAGGATTGGCGGGATAGTCGCACCGTTGATGGCACGGCCATTTATGTCACCTCAAACGATGAGCCGCCGTCAGTAACAGACGTGGATCGGCTGGAACGTCTGATGAAGCAGCACAAGGCAGACCTTGGATTTTTGGTTGCTTTCACGATGCCCGATGAGTTCACCCTCAAGCGAATCGAGCGGCTTGGGGAGGTACGCCAGAACAATGGCCGCCATGTGATCCCCAAGGTTCAAGTCATCACCGTTGAACAAATCGTTGAAGGCGGTGCATCGGCCACCAAGATCTTCGACGTCAGCCGCCAGCAACGACGCAAAAAGATTCTCTCGGGTGAATCGCAGATTGCCTTGGAGGTCTGATTGATGAATCGCCTCTTTGCTGGGCTGCAGCGTACGCAGCTCTACATCAAATCCAATGGCCGCTGCGCCATGTGTGGTTGCTTACTCAATCCAGCCAAGTGGGAAGCCGATCACATCCAGCCCTGGTCCAAAGGTGGACCCACAGAACAACTTAACGGACAAGCCCTTTGTATCCCTTGCCATCAATCCAAAATGACCACCCATCCAGTTGAACAGTATCTGCCTCAAAAAATTGAATTGCGGAAATGGCAGCAGGAATTTGCCCAGCGGTTCCTTGATTTTGCTGGAACCCAGGCGTTTCTCGAACCCAACGACAGGAAGGCGTTCATCCTCAATGCATTCCCAGGATCAGGGAAAACGATTGCTCAGTTGGCCGTTGCCAAGTATTTAATCTCTACCGGTCTGTGCGACTGGTTCACGGTCGTTGTTCCATCCGACAAGCTTCGTTCCGACTTCGTCCAGGTGGCTGAGATGTTCGGCCTGCGCCTCTACGGCGGAACGGCTCTCAACGTCAATTTCAATGTCCATCACGGCGTTGTCCTCACCTATCAACAGCTTTCATCCGAGACCCGCACCAGTCAGATCGCTGTTTGGACCAAGTCCCACCGCACGTTTGTCACCGCTGACGAGATCCACCACCTGTCAGACAAGAACAGCTGGGGGGAGAACTTCGAGCTGGCGTTTGAGGAGTCCACGGTTCGACTGCTGACGACGGGTACGCCCTTCAGGAGTGATCACTCCCGCATCCCCTGGTGCAGCTATGTCCGAATTTCAGAGCGCCTTGAAGAGCTGGATCTCAAGGGATCCCATGCCTATTCCTATGGCTACGACGATGCGCTTACCGATGGTGTCGTCCGTGAGGTCGACTTCCCCACCTGGAGTGGACGCGTCCAGTGGCGCGTTAGTTCACCCGATGGAACCACCACTGACTTCGATCACACCTTCGATGACGATCTAAAGGAGATTTATCCAGACCTCAGTGAAGGGGACGTCGAGAAGCTGATGAACCAGCGGAATCGCTTTGCCGTTGAAGCGGATACCCAGTACATCCGCGATCAAATCATTGCGGCAGATCGAACGCTTCAAAGCATTCGCCAAACGCACCCGTGGGCTGGTGGTCTCATCGTTTGTCAGGTGCGTGAGCATGCCGATGCTATGGGCCGCCTGGTTGAGGAGCTCACCGGCGAGAAGCCTGTGGTTGTGCACGGGGATGTGGAGGAAGCCAAAGACAAACTGCGCTGCTTCCAACAAGACACCACGCCCAGTCGTGAACGCTGGTTGATCACGGTTCAGATGGTCACCGAAGGCGTCGACATCAAGCACCTGCGTGTCTTGGTCTATGCCACGAACAAGACTGCTCCTCTGTTCTGGACCCAGGTCTTGGGTCGCATCCTTCGGCATGAACAGGAGGCGCCGCTGGATCAAACGGCTGTGTTCTATCAATACGGCGATGAACGGTTGCGGGAATACGCCAAGCGCATCCATGAGGCGATTCAGACGCATCGCCAACTCAAGGAGGAAAAGCAACCGCGTGACTCTTCAGAGCGCGGTGAGCACACCCCTGCAACCGTCGAGGGTCTGAGCGCCGAAGGCGAAGGCGATGTCCACATCTTTGGCGGTAAGGAGTATTCCGCTCAGGAGGTGGAAGCACTCACGGCTTATGCCAACTCTCTTGGCATTCACCCCGTCAAGCTCATTGCCCTATTGGAGGCAGCTGGAGACACCAATTTCTGGGATGCGGCCTACAAAGCCAAAGACCAAGCCGATCAAGCGAAGGGACAGGTGGGGAACCAATCCGTTGATGACTCCATGGCGAGCTGACCCATGAAAGACAACAACGAACAACTTTCCGCTGCCAAAGCGGAATGGCTGCAAACCCTTGATTACGACTGCCGCGTCAACACGATCAACTACTGGGCCCTGCGGGACCAACTCCGCTTTGGTCGCCTTGAAGGTCTGGCAGCGAAGCTCTACGGCTTCATCAAGGTGCGTGGCTGGCAGAAGCTTGGGGTTTTCTCTTCCGATGGCCTCAAACGAACCGTCGCGTCGTTCTCTTCCTTTGTGGATTGGTGTGGCGCGGACTTTTCGGATGGTGGTCTGAAGCTGGCCCCAGGGGAACTCTTCCGCATCCTCACCAACTCGATTGAGTTCGAGCAGTCCGCTGATGCCGCCAAAGCACTGGTGCAGATCCTTGACCCTGTAACGCTCGAAGCCTGTTCAGACAGCTTCAGCAAGATCACGGCAGGCCATGCCTGCACCTACGGCGAGCACTGGGAAGAAGTGGAGCAAGTGATTGAACAAGCCATTCACAACCCTTCTCTTCAGCTGGACCAGGAGGTTGATGGACCCGAGCCAACGAAGCCACGGCCCAATTCCATTCCCGCTGTTCTCGACAGGCTGCACCGCTATTCACTTAGCCCGAAGCTTTGTAACCAACGGGGTACGACTCAGGCAGCGGTGAAAGACGCCTACCAGCAACTGCTCGATGGGTTGGTTCGACCCACAACTGCGCTTCGAATTGCTGGTTTGCTGCCACCGAGCAAGACGGCATCGAAGTCGATCTATATGGTCAACGACCCAAAGGAGGCGGCAAAGCGGATCCTCAAGGTTGTTGGCCAGAACAATGCGGCGGAGATCGCGGAGCAACTGAAAACGCTCTTGGCCGCTTAGTGCTGAACGGCCCTGGCGCGATGCAGAGCTGGCTTTAAACCAGCCACCTGCTTCGCCGCTCGGCCATGGGCATGGATGCCGATATTGGCCTTCTTGCCATTGCACAGCAGGCAGCGCTCACACTGCACGCGGTTGTCCGTGAGCTGCGCCGGGCAGGTCTTAGCACCTTCGATTGGCAGGTCAGGGGCATAGACGCGGAAGGTTTTCCAGCCTTGGCTTTGCGCCATCTCCTCTTCGATTGCCGAATCCACCGACGCCATGAAGATGCCCTTGTAGTCGGCAGCAAACTCCTGGAACCACTGGTGGGTGTAACCGGTGTGGCCTTTGGCAAACATCAATAGGTTGGCCACCACCGTGATCGGCATGAAGGCTGGATCGCCATAGGCGCCAAAGCGCACGACTCGCCCTTGCACCGCTTCCTCATAGGAGCTGATCGGCGCATAGCCACCAGCTTTGTAAGTGCGCCAGATGTTCGCTGGCGCCTGGCCCACATTCACGTAACAGGTGCGTTTGGTGCCTGAACCGCGATGGGGGCACTGGCCGCAGATGGCGCTGTCTTGCCCTGTCTTCACCGCATCGAGGGGATGCAGATCCCGCGGCAAGATCCAGGTCTGCACCATGTCGCCGGTTTTACGGTTGCTCGAATGCAACGTGGCAATCGAGACGATCGGCTGGCCATCAAAGGGGCTCGGCCCTTCATGCAGCACATAACCCTTGGCCATCTCTGCACAAACAACTCCTGCTTTGCAGGTAGCCATGGCAATGGCTCGAGGCCCCAATCCACAGGAATCCCTCAACTGATGGAGGCATGCATCCGCACCACTCCCTCAACTGAGGGATGTGATTCTGCGTCCGCTTCAAGACAGTGGAGCCATGCCTGCTGACAACACACCTCCGATTCGCAAACGCTTGGCAACTGAAGCCCAGGGGATTGCGACTGATCCGATCAACCTTGCGATTGCCCGAGAGGTGTTGAGGCGAGTGCGTGAGGGGGAGTTGCCGGCCAAGGCAAATCTGCAGACAGGTCAGCCCAAGAACACCCCGTGACCAAGCTCACATCACCAGGTGAGTGGGATCACATGTTCAAGACGCCAACCGGGCCATCGTGAAAGCACGGTGAAGGACAAGAAAAAGACGTCATCACCGTTCCACCAGCGCCAGAGATATCCCGAAAGCCCCGCCCCTGTGGTGGGGCTTTCCACTGTTTAGCGATCAACAAGGCTGATCCACATCTGCTGCCGGCGCCGAGGCGCTGGCACTAGTGACTCAGCAAAGTCTCAGAAATAAATCACCCATTCGGGGGAGCAATTCTTCTGGGGTTCCAGCGACATTGATTGCAAAGCTTCATCGCCGGATGACCACAGCACAAAAGCATTTCGCGCGCTCATCATTTTCCAAGGGTGCCGCAAAGCTCGGGATATCAATTCTGCAGACAGCCAAGCAGCCTGAAAGAGTTTTTCAACACGGCCGGTATTTTGCAATTCCAGGCCAATCCCAACTGGAGAAAGACGTTTTTGAAAGAATCCTCGCCATCCCACAAGTTCAGGAACTCCTGGCCAATCGACCTTCACAACGATGGCCAGATCTTGAAGACATGGCCGCCATGCCCACAGGCAGCCTTGGATGGTGTGTGCATCGACGATTGGAGAAACTTGGGCTTTCTTTTTTAGTTGATCAATCGCAGATACAAGACTCCCAAACCGACAAAGAATTCGCGCTAACCAGATCTGGACGCCTGCATGAAATTCACCACACGATTCTTGGTCTTCCGATCACCGTGGCCGGTGAAGCTGCTGCGACCGCGTTTTATGCAAGCACTGGATCAAACCCCTCTCAAATCGGGATTCTTTCCTCATGGATGCTGCGGGGTGCCTACGAACCCAGTGAGCGCAGGTTGATCTGGGATGCAATCGGTTTTGGAATTGCAGTGGGCCAGGTGGTGCCTGAACTGTTCTCGCCACGCTGGGAAGAGGGCTGGGACAGGCCAATCACCGATTGGCAGGATGAATTGGGAATCAGCGAGGTCTTAAAAACGTCTCCATTCCAGGATGAATTTGCAACTGTCTATGGATTCAATCTGCAATGAACGAATCCCAACAAGACTGGGCGCTTCAGCTCCTCGCTTTGAGCAGCAGAACTGAGTTCATCCGTCTTTCTTCGTTGGAGAGGAAATCACCCCACATGCTGATCAGGAAGTTCAACGTTTTGAGGGCTCGAACCTGATCGGCAGAACCAGGCGCCGTGTATTTGAAGTCCATGAAGATCTTGTCAGCAACGTTCCGCTGCTCTTTGCAGCGCGAGTCGATCGTCATGGTCAACCCTCCGGGAACACAACACCTTCCTTGTGCGAAAAGCGCACGGCCCAGAGCTCCTCGTTGGTCATCACACCGTTCTCATCCAGCAATTCCGGGTGAACGGTTTTGAGCCCAGTGCGGTCGGTCGGCGCCTTAACAGCAGACGTCGACAGGCGCATCATCCGGAACGCTTGCAGCAGCAAACACGTGGCGACGGCGGCATAGGCAAGGGGGAAAAGACCTGACAGCACGGATCACCCAACCAAATATGAAGAAACGTTAACCACTGCTGTCGCCAACCGAGGGCGGTTGTCTGGGGTGAGTGGTCAAGACCGAACCAAAAGGGGCGGTTCTCCTGCTCCCCACCAGCAAGCATCCGCAGGAAGCTAATTCCGTCGAGTCATAGAGAGGAACCAAGCCTCTGGGGATGGGACCCCAGGGGCTTTTTTTTGGCTCAACCGTGCGTGTTGTTGTGCGTGGTCTTGCAACACATGTGAATCCCGCCACCCGTCACACCATCGAGCTCTTCATCGCTGAGTTCCGTGAATTTATCGATGCTGAACGCATGCCCATGATCTTTGGCGATGGCCACAACATGCTCCGCTGATTTCGCACCCTTGAGCTTCTCCTGAAGGCTGGTGTCGCCTTTCACCGTCTCCAGGAAAGCCTTCAGTTGCTCAAGAGACATGGGAGGGCTTCGCAACACCAGCCTGGTCATAGCAATGGTGGCGACTGACGCAGGCGTCAGCCCTTGGCACGCAGGTGGTTGAAGCTGGGCACCGCATTGCCGCAGGAGCGGGTGATCGCCAGGATCAGCGCTCCGATCAAGGCCAGGTTCATCACAAAGCCGCGGTCCACGGGGAAGGTGTGGAAGATCAGCGTGGTGGGCACCAGGAACACCAGCAACAGTGATGCACCCAGGATTGTGTTGCGCCCAAACACCAGCAGCACGGATCCGGCGATCAGCACCGCAATCGCAGACGCCAGCAGGACTGCAGCCAGCGGGGCCGGGATGCCCTTGGAGGCGATGAACGCAGCCGTTCCGGCAAAGTCGGTCAGTTTGGACGGCAGCGCATTCACAAACACCGCCGCCATCAACACACGGCCCAGGGCGTCAAACCATTTCGCAGCATTCATCCGATTAGCAGGCCCCAGGAGGCGTTGGAACGTCGAGGTCACGATGCCAACCAGGGCCAACGGATGCCAAAGCCCTCCAGCGGATCCATCACCACCTTGTTGAGGGCCCGGCCCAGCAGCACCTGCGGCTCATCGGCGCGGATGGGGATCACCGGATGCCGGCGGTTGCGGGCGGCAGCACCGCTCTGCGCGATCCCGCGCCGCAGCAACGAATTCGCTGCCTCCAGCCCGCACACGTAGGCCCGCTCCTGACAGAGGCCCTTGGCGCCGAATTCACGCGAGCCCATGCGCACCCAGTCGCCGGCACACACCACCGGCGCCAGTGAGGTTTCCAGCGGCGGACGCTGGTGGAAGCTTCCCGGCGAAAACAGCGACACTGAAGCGGGATATCGGCGCACCTCCTGATCCACCACGCGAGCAGCCTTGAAGGCCGGCACCGCCATTGGCAGCAGCTCCTGCATCAAACAGTCGACGATCGCCTGATCGCTCAACTCGGCGATGGCGGTGGCGTTGTAGAAATCGCTGGCGATCACTGAGCCTTGCACCGGCTGATCACCCCACAGCGCTGCTTGATCCCCCTGCTGCAGCTGGTCGAGCATGAAGAAGGTCGCACCCGAGCCGCGCAGGGCGCTGAAGCGCGAGAACACATTGGCGGGATCGGCAACCGGCACATAGCGATCCAGCCACAACCGCACCGACACCACATCGATTGCGTCCAGAGCACCCGCTGTCACCAGCTCCGGTGCTGCCGCCGCGCAGGCCGGTGAACCGGCCATCAGCGCCCGCATGCCCTTGGAGCCCACCGCGAGCACCACGGCATCCACAGCGTCGATCACGCCATCACGGCCTGTCGTCAGCGATCGCGTGCTCACCGACGCCAGCCTCTGGCCATCTGGCTCCAGATGCATGGCCGTGGCAAGCGTGCCGCCCATCACCTGCAGCTGATGCTGCCGTTGCAGCCGCTCACTCAAGGGTGCGATCAGCTGCTCAGCGATGCTCTTGGCCTTGATCCAACGCACATCGAAGGAGTCTTGATGGGCGAGGGCGTAGTAGTAGAGCAGCTCCATGGTCACTGCCGCCGACAGTTCCTCCGGCGGCTTAAACAAGCCCACCAGCAGGATTGGCCGCAGGAACTCATCGATCATCCGCTCACTGATCTTCAGCTGGCGGAACAGGGTCAGCGCATCCATCGCGTCGTAACGACGGAACACCGCGTCACTGCGATGGAGATCGAGCATCGCCACCAGCAAACCGGCGATGCTGAGCCGATCGGCCACCGGCAGTCGCTTGAAGTTGTCGATCGTGGCAAAGGCCTGCCCCAACGGGCTGGGCAGCTGCAGGCCATCACCGAACACCGGCGCTGTGGCCTCAAGCCCCTCGGGCGACCAGAAGGCACTGCTGGTGAAGTCGGTGAACACCTCCTTGAGACCGAGCTCCGCCGTGAGCGCATTGATATTGGGATAGTCCTTCCAGAAGCCGCGTGTGCCAGCCTCAAACGGTTTGCCACTGGATGTGGTCAACGGCGTGGTCCCGGTGGGATCGGCCATGCCATCCAGCAGGGTGACGCGCACCCCCGCCTCACAAAGGGCTTTGGCGGCACCCCAACCTGCCCAGCCAGCACCGATCACCACCGCATGAGATGACGCATGGGATGCCCCCGACGCATCGGGCTTGGCGCTCTCTGGCATCAGCTCATGCAGGCACAGACATGGCGTGAATCATGCCCGCCGAGCGATCCAGTGGAGAGCGCAGCCGAAGCTGGAGCGCGATTGCATCCCAGAACGCAGCACGATCGGAAAGCACCTGGCTGCGAACGATCTGCACCAACTCATGCGCGGCTGGGTCGTGTCCAGCCAGGGTGCGCACCATCGTTTCCGCCAAAGGCCCATGGCTGTCACCGTCGAGAACGATGTGGCGTTCGAGGTACCAGCGCAAGGTGGGGCAGGGCAGCTCCAACACGACCAAACGATCGAGCAGGTCACGAAACAGATCAGGCACCAACAGCTCTCGGCCATAGGCAAACGCCGCCGCCAGCGCATGCACTTCAGCAGAGGCGATCAATGCCTGGGTGGTGCGCAGGAAGCAAGCCGCCGGCGCTGGAATCCCCGGATGGTGCAGAGCAGCGGCGAGATCACCGCCCGAGGCCTGCTCGAGCACCGCATCGATCACCGCAGTGTCCGCGCCGATCTCCACCATCGCGCGTCTGTAGATCGCGAAATGCGAAAGAGGCAAGGGTCCACCGAGGCTTTCGGGCAGAACATCACATTCCTCTTCCGCCACCAGGCTGTTCACCAGACCTGCGATCTCGGGGTGGCTGGGCGGCACCCAGGGGAGACCAGATGGCGCCAGGTGCTGCTGCAAGGTCTTGAGCAGCAACATGAAATCCCACACCGCGAACACGTGGTGTTCCATGAACAGCCGCAGGTCTGCGATCGACATGATCGCCTCCGGCAGTGGATGACGGAATCGTTCCATCAACTCAGAGACCCAGCTCCGTCAAACCCGGAAAATCATCCGGCCGCGGGCCATCACCCCAGGTGAACAGGCGGTCGCTTTCGGCAATCGCAACGTCATTGATGCTGGCCTCACGCCGGCGCATCAAACCATTCTCGGCAAATTCCCAGTTTTCGTTGCCATGGGCCCTAAACCATTGCCCCTCCGTGTCGTGCCACTCGTACTGGAAGCGAACAGCAATCCGGTTGTCGCTGCAGGCCCAAACTTCTTTGATCAGTTTGTAGTCCAGCTCCTTGGCCCATTTGCGCTGCAGGAACGCCAGGATTTCGGCCCGTCCGTGGATGAACTCACTGCGATTTCTCCACACGCTGTCTTCGGTGTAAGCCAGTGAGACCTTGTCAGGATCCTTACTGTTCCAAGCATTTTCTGCCATGCGTGCTTTCTGGCTGGCTGTTTCCAGGGTGAACGGGGGAAAGGGGGGTTTTCCAGACATGAAAAAATAATCCGTGAAAAATGACAATCAGGTCTGCTGACCGGTGACACGAACCGTGTCATCGGAGCTGTAGCGAGCGACCCATTGGCGCAGCTGAGATTCTTCTTCGTCTGCGCGCGTACAGGCAAAACCATAACGAGCACGAACCCGTTCAGAAGCCGCACGGAGCCCTTGAACTCCGCGCTCTTCGAGCTCAGAAACCAACAGCGAATCGCCTGGACGAAAATAATCGAGAATCACCGTCGATGGCGAATACAACGTGCTGGATTGTCCGTCTGGCCACTCCAGTTGAAAGCGAACTTCAGGCATGGCTCAATGGTCAATTCAATGATCTTGCACGGCAAATTTGCCGGTGACTGTCTCATCGAACACAGCCAAAACCCGTCAGTGCATCAGTGCCATCCCAGAAATGATGGGTGTCACCTGAATGGTTCACAACCACGCTGCAATCACCCGAGGCAAAGTGTCCGATACGGCAGCAAATCAGCGTCGAATCTCGCGATGCCACTTGCGCCAAGTCGGCCGTGCGCGAGGGATCCACAGCCAATAGGTAGCCAAAGCTCGGGAAACAGGTCAGCCAGGCCTCGTCGTGGATGCCTTCAGGACGTTCCACGGCGTCGAGGTCGAGGATCAATTGATGACCACACGCCTCGGCAAACATCACGGCCGTGCCAGTGATGCCTCCCATGCTGATGTCTTTGGCGGCATGCACCAGCCGCTCAGCGGCGAGCAACGGCAGCAGAGCAAGCTGCGCACGAAGGCGCTCGGGCGGAGCATGGGTCGCAGCATCCCAAAAGGGGTAGTGGCGATAAAAGCCTCCGGCTTGATTCACCACCATCCACAGCTCATCACCGGGTCGTGCGGCGCGAGCAGACAAGACGGGGCCATCCGCCACACCCAGAACAGACACCGAAAGCGCCTGATAGGAGCTCTGCTGGTTGGAGTGGCCACCCACCATGGGGACGTCGAAGCGATCGCACGCGAATCGCATTCCCTCCATCAAGGCGCTGATGTCATCAGCACTGGTGCTCCAGACACTGTTCACTAGCGCCAGGGGACGGCCACCCATGGCCGCGATGTCACTGAGGTTGACCAAGACCCCACTCCAGCCGGCAAACCAAGGGTCCTCT
Organism: Synechococcus sp. A18-25c; assembly: GCF_014280035.1. NCBI lineage: Bacteria > Bacillati > Cyanobacteriota > Cyanophyceae > Synechococcales > Synechococcaceae > Synechococcus > Synechococcus sp. A18-25c. Next base: position 1,144,893 of record NZ_CP047957.1, on the reverse strand, counting down.
TCAACCAGACCGGGATGCATCCCCTCACAGGCCAACAACAGTTGACCGTCCTGGGCGGGCAGCACAGCAGTGTCATCCCCCAGCATTCCGGCCAATCCCAGTTGCGGAAAGGGCTGGTGGCAAAACGTGTCAGCGGCCGAGCGAATATCGCGCTTCGCCAACAGGCCACTGGTCCTGCGCAAAGCTCTCACAAGGCCCACGTCATTCACGCCGCAGCTGACAGGTGATGGGAGGCGATCGGCCGTCGCTCACGTGAGGGCAGGTAGTAGCTGAGATCCGCTTCCATCAGATGGTGGCGAATTCCCCGGATCTCAAGCTCATTGATCGAGGACCAATGCAAGCGGCGGAAGAAGCGCACGTTCTGAATCTGCACCGTGGCCAGGAAACGATCACATCCCCAACCATTGGCAGTGGTCACAGCCTTCCAGATCAACCCCTTTCCGATCTGGTTATGGCGGCGGAAATCGGCATGCACTCCCAGGCGCCCGCCATACCAAAGTCGTGGTTCTGTCTCCACAATCCGCACCACACCCACCACATCGGTTTCAGAGCCATCCTCATGCTCGGGGTTTGAGCTGTGATGCAACGCCGCAATGGGGTAGGCGATGGCATCGAGCTCATCACGATCTGACTCTTCAAACACATGCTGCTCGCTGCAGAAGATGCCACGCCGCAACGACCAATAGCCCTGAGTCAACGACGAGTCAGCCCGCAGAAGATGAAAGGTGAACCGATCGGAACTCGCGGTGGGAGATAGTCGGAAGTCATCGGCGTCGATGCCGATGCCGCCGCGCACCGACGGCATGAACAGATGCGGTGCGGAACTGATGCTGCGGCCAATGCCGGTGCTGCTGGGATCAAGACAAGACACCATGACTACGGCACCTGCTCGAACAACGAGAGTGCGGAGCAAGCTCCGCATTTGGCACAACCGGCAGACATCTCATCGGATCGCAGATCCCCCGCTTTCAGCATCGCGGCAACACCCTGATACACATCGACCATGAAGGAGCTGTCGGGTGATGGATGGCTCTCCAGCGGTGTTCCGGAGATCGGTACGAAGGGCACCACAAAGGGGTAAACCCCGAGCTCAATCAAACGGCGGCTGCAGGTCAGCAAGGCCTCTTTGCTATCACCGAGGCCGGCCAACAAATACGTCGACACTTCACCCCGACCGAACACCGCAACGGCATCCGCAAAGGCCTCGTAATAGCGCTCAAGACTGAGCTCCGATTTTCCTGGAAGAATCCGACGCCGCACATCCGGCTCCACCACCTCCAAGTGCATGCCGAGGCTGTCGATTCCAGACTCCTTCATGCGCCGGTACCAGCGCGGATCCTCCGGCGGTTCACACTGACCCTGAATCGGGAGATTCACCCGCCGTTTAACCGCTTCAGCGGTTTCAGCCATCAGACGGGCGCCACGATCATCGCTGTTCGGGGTTCCGGTGGTCATCACCAGTTGCTTAACCCCATCCAGCCGAAAAGCAGCTTCCGCCACTTCCGCAACCTGCTCAGGAGTCTTGCGAACCAAGGCCCCATCCTCGATGGACTGTTCAATCGCGCAGAACTGACACGACTGGGATCGATCCCGGAAGCGAATGCAGGTCTGCAGCAACGTGGTCGCCAACACATCCTTGCTGTGCAGCAAGGCAATCGATCGATAGGGGATTCCATCGGCTGTGCTCAGCCCATAAAACGCTGGCTCCCGTGGAGTGGAGATCTGTGGAGAGCAGTCCTGCTCAGGTCCCTCAATCGCAAGAGCAGCGCCCGATGACGCCAATTTGTAAGGAGACGATGCGGAGGCATCGTTGTAAACGGGCACCATCACAGTGGTGCCATCAAGATTCAAGGCACGGTGATCGGAGGGACCCGCACCTCCCCGTCGTCCCGGGTTGCCCTGGACAGGATCAACCCGGACACCATGCACCTGCAGTTCAGTCACCAGGCGACCAAGCTCAGACATGATTCAGTGCCTCCATCGATGACAGGGCATCGGAAGCAGTAGCCGGCTCCAAAGGAACCGTTGATGTCGTCATGTCTTGAACGGGAACCGCAGGCGAGCTGTTGATCTGCAACGAGAGCAGTTCAGGGCGGCTGTAATGCCCGACGCTGTCCATCATCCGTTTGCGCTTGGTGATCAGTGCAAGATCCAGATCAGCGATCGCCAACCCCTCACCATCCGGCATGGGACCCGCCAGATAACGGCCTTCAGGACTGATCACTGCGGTGTGACACCCCCCTTGAAACGCCTTGTGCAGACCCGACTCGGACGTGATCGACGCATAGTCGTCGGGGTGCAACCACCCGGTGGAGCAGATCACGAAACACCCGGCTTCAAGCGCGTGATGGCGCATGGTCACGGCGGTCTGTTCTGTGAAGATTGGTCCCACCAGTGAACCGGGGAACTGCGCACAGTGGATCTCCTCTCCCTGGGCCATCAAGGCATAGCGGGCCAGGGGGTTGTAGTGCTCCCAACAGGCGAGCGCGCCGACACGGGCCAACGGCGTCTGCACAACCTTGAGGCCTGAGCCATCACCCTGACCCCAGACCATTCGCTCGTGATAGGTCGGCGTGATTTTTCGCCGCTTCAGAGCCAGTTCGCCGCAGCTGTTGAACAACAGCTGCGTGTTGTAAAGCGTTCCACCATCGCGCTCGTTGACGCCTAACAGAACTTGCATGCCGTACTGACGAGCAGCAGCGGCAACAGCATCGGTTACTGGGCCGGGAACAACCACGGCCTGGTCGTAGAGAGCCAGATGGGATCGCCCCATCAAAACCGGCGGCTCAACAAATGAAAAGTAGGGGTAGTAAGGAAGAAATGTTTCAGGGAAAACAATCAATTCCACCCCTTGGGCCGCGGCCTCAGCCATGGCATCCAGCACCTTTTGGAGCGATCCGTCCAGGCTGAAGAGGACGGGACGGATCTGCGCGGCAGCAACTTTGACGGTGGTCACAGTGGAGAGCCTCAGGAAGGAATCAAAGCGTCCAGGTGTCAAGAATGAAGGCGCCTTCCTTGCGGTGCATCAACACGATGTCGAGAACATCAAGAGGATTCACGGGCGTAATTCCAGGCATCAATGCTTTTTCACCATGGCCATACAAAGCCTGCAAGGCGAACCGACAGGCATACACTTTTCCGCCTTGATCCATGAACTTCTGGAGGCGTGCATTGAAGTTCAGATGACCATCAAATGCCGCATCACCCAGCTTGGGAAAACCGCGCATCACACCCAGCGTGACACCAGGTCCGTAGAGCAAAACCGACGTTTCGAAGCCTTTGTTGATCAGACGACTGGCTTGGAGCAGATTCACTAAGCCAATCGAGCCCTCAAACGCCACGGTGTGGAACGTGATTAGGGCTTTTTCTCCCGGCTCAGCTTTCACATCAGGGAAGACCTTTTCTTCGTAATCAACGAGAAAGTCGCCAGGCTGATTGGCGGGACGATCTACGGTAGGCATGTAAAGTTTTCATAAGCAACTTAATCGTGGCTGCATCGCCGTGATCTGCGATGTGCTTATTGCAACCAAAACGAGGACGTAAGTACGCCGCTCGGTTGGCGATTTAGTGCTTTTCACTACAGCGTTGTTTGTTTTCTGAGAAATGATGTTTTTAAAGCTGTCTTCAAGACATCGCTGCTAGTGGTTGCGCAACCTCAATTACCACCGCAGCGACGTTCAGCTGTTGTCATCGGTGCAGGCCAGGCGGGCCTTTCCGTTGCCTACGCATTGCAGCAGCAGGGAATCCGACCGCTGGTTCTCGAAAAGAATCGTGTGGCCTACGCCTGGGACCAACAGCGCTGGGATTCTTTTTGCCTGGTCACGCCGAATTGGCAATGCCGTTTGCCTGACTTCCCCTACAAAGGGGATGAGCCCGACGGCTTCATGGGTAAGGCGTCGATTGTGGAGTATCTGCAACGCTTCGCACAACATGTCAACGCTGACCTTCGCGAGGGCGTTGCCGTCTCACGGTTGCAACCGATCGTGAACGGATATCGGCTCGACACCAGCGAGGGAGTCATCGAAGCCGAACACGTCATCGTTGCCACCGGGGGTTATCACATTCCCCGACGCCATCCATGCGCCGAACGCATTTCAGCGGCTGTTCTTCAACTGGATGCACGGTCTTACCGCAATCCCACGTCACTCCCCGATGGTCCAGTGCTGGTTGTCGGCAATGGTCAATCCGGCAGTCAGATCGCTGAAGACCTCCACCTGGCAGGTCGTTCCGTGCACCTCAGTGTGGGACGTGCCCCACGTTCTCCGCGCCGTTATCGCGGCAAAGACGTTGTGGATTGGCTGGATCGGATGGGCTACTACGCCATGCCGATCAGCGATCACACGGATCCACGCTCGGTGCGAGCAAAGACCAACCACTACCTCACAGGCCGAGATGGTGGGCGTGAGATTGATCTGCGTCGACGAGCCAAGGAAGGCATGCGCCTGCATGGCCGGCTCTCGACCATCTCCAGCGAACACATTGGTTTCGCTGGTGACCTGGCCACCAACCTCGATCAAGCCGATGCGGTGTATTGCCGCATCCGCACCAGCATTGACAGCTGGATCGAACAGGAAGGAATTGATGCACCAGTCGAACCGCCCTATTCCCCCTGTTGGCAGCCCCCTCCGATCGATGATCCCGGCATTGACCTGACCTCAGAGCCCCTTGCCGCGGTGATCTGGTGCACGGGTTACCGAAGCGACTTCAGCTGGATTGAGGCGCCCGTTTTCGATGGGAGTGGATTGCCGGCCCATGATCGCGGCGTCACCCAAAGCGCTGGTCTTTATTTCATCGGCTTGCCTTGGCTGCACACCTGGGGGTCCGGGCGGTTTTGCGGCGTTAGCGACGATGCGCGTTATCTCGCCCAAGTAATCAATCTGCGATTGCAACGTCGTGATGCCTGCCAAGAACGCCTGGAATGCACGGCAATCTTGGGGTCTTAAGAGAGAACGCAAAAACTCTGGAAGTGGAACGAGCCTGAGCGCTCGCACCACCCGATCCATCAATCCACCAGAAATTCACTGCGCAGCGCGCGGGCATCTTGAATGCGCTGTTCCAAAGCCAGCTGCCGCAGCCGGCGCTGCAACCAAGTCTTCAGCCGAGTGGACGCCACCGATTTGTTGAGGAGAGCGTCAGACGGCTCCGGATCACCGAAGGGAATGGTCATCGATCCACGCCGGTGCTTAACCCTAGGCAGAGGATCCGGTTGGGTGATGGGATCAAGCGTGGGCATCCAGACGGCGACGGGCATCCGCCTGCGTGCGGTGGAGGGCAGCGCGCACAGGCAGAAGACAGGCGAGCACATTGACCAGGATCAACACCAGTCCCACAGCACTTTGAATCCAGATATTCAGCTTCTCGGCGTCTGACAGCCCTCCAAAGACCAATGAATCAGGGTTACAAGGAAACAACTCAACAGCCATGAAGGACAAGCCAGTCGAGATCAGCAGCACGACCAATCGCGCGACGACATCCCATAGCAACGGTGTGAATGTGCGACGGGTGATGGCGTAATAGATGCCAGCAAAAGGCAGGAGCGCATGAGCGACCGACCGGGGCCAGACACGATCGTGAAGGCGACGCACCAGAGCCATCTGTCAGCTGGATTGCTGCGGTGGCCCTGCGAATCGTTGCTGCAAGGCACGGTGATCCGCGCGAATGGAGGGGATTGATTCAACGACGATGCCCAGCACAAGCAGGGTCAGTCCCAATTGGAGGATCGGATCCAACCGCCACACCTGAAAAAAAAAGGATCGAGCCCACCAGCGGCAGGGCAAGGCAGCGTCCGGCTCGAATGCGTGTTCATGCCGATTGTTTTTCCCCGACTGCGGATCTATCTCTGTATTGATTGATACAGGAGGATCCAATGACGGATGCCACTCCACCACAGCACGATCGCCGCTCGATCTGAGAGGGAGGTCCTTCATTGGCGCCCAGCGCGAGCCTCTCTCTGCCATCGCAGAACCCGGAGACACCATGCTGATCAACAAGCACAAGAACACCGTCCAGCCCACCGAGCCGCTGCTGAACACCGTCAGCGCCTCAATGGAATGCCAGGCACGCAACGATCGTCAGACCTATTTCTCGATCACCCGAAGCCTTGTGAAGGCCCAGTTTCAGTTGGCTGACCAGGAGCTGAGCCAACGCGTCTGGCAAGACGTGGCCGACCGCGACCTCGAAGTGGGCCGGATCATCCATCTGATGTATGGCTGCTGGTTTCACGGCGACAACGAGGCCATGACCGAAACCGACGATCAATTCCTGTCGATGAGCGTGATGTAGCCCCGCGTAACAAGTCTCCCCTGTGTATCCGCGTGAACAACACGGGGGTTGACCAAGGCGTTATAAAAAGTCTGTAGCAACCGCTACCTACAACGTTCACCTCACGTTTCGTGAGGCGCAGTTCGACTCAGGCCATGGAACGGGGACCTGAGCTTGCTTCGAGGAACCCTCATGACCCTGACCTATCGCGGCCAGAAGTACGTCGTCAACCACGCTCCCGCTGAGCGCAATCAGTCGGCCAACGTCGTCTATCGCGGTCAAAAGCTCACCAGCAAATGACCTTCAGGCATTCGCCAACTCTCCAAGCCCCACTCCGGTGGGGCTTTTTTTGATGCCAGCAGGAGAGTCTCCAGCCAAAACAAAGCCAAGATTTAGGCTGAGGAATTCACCTTCACTTCATGCACGAGGTCAGGAAGTTCAGAGTCGCTTTTGCCAAACAGGGAACCAACGCCATCAGCAACGGCAACATCATCCAAGCCCTCGACCTTGAAGCCGCCCGCAAGATCGCCAAAACAATGGCGACCCCCAGAGAGGAAGTGGTGTTCGTGAAGCAGTGCGACTAGGCGCCAACCGCACTCAGAACAACTGCTCCTCCGCCTCCGCCTCAATCTTGCAATCGCTTTTGGGGTAGGCAACACAAAGCAGACCGAAACCCTGCTCCATTTGCTCATCATCCAGGAAGCTCTGATCGCTTTGATCGAGATCGCCAGAGATGACCTTGCCAGCGCAGGTGGAGCAGGCTCCAGCCCGGCAGGAATAGGGAAGTTCAACCCCGGCTTCTTCGGCCGCATCCAGGATGTATTGATCACCCTCACACGTGAAAGACTGCTCGGATTCCTTGCCGATCATCGTGATTGTGAATGATGCCATCGGTTCTTGACGCAGATATCCACCACAGTCATTCACCCCAACCAAAATCACGAACAATTGGCGCATTCTCTTTGGGATCACGTCATCAAACGAGGATATGTATCAACAGCAACGAAACATTCGCGGTCATGATTGCGACGGCAGGAACACACAAACCACTTGGATATCAAACAGGTCGTGTCGTACTGGCTGATGCCCGATCAGCAAACAGCAGCGGCACTGAAGCAGATTTCTGACTGCGCACAGCAGCAGCTGAATGGCTGCTGGCTGCCGCCGCACATCACCCTTTACAGCGACCATCTCGACAGCTTCGATCTGGCGATCGAACACCTGATCGCTGCTGCAAAACAGCATCAACCACTCCAGCTTCAGCCACAGGCGATCGAAGCTGGTGCCGCATTCACGCAAAGCCTGATGCTCCGCTTCAGCGTGGAACAGAGTGAGAAGGCTGCGCAAGCCGCACTGCAGGCCTGGTCTCAAAACCTCTGCCACCGCTCCGCCAATGCACTGAGCTACCAACTGGACCCACATTTGAGCCTGCTTTACAGCAACGACCCCTTGCCGACCCGACAGGCCTGCGCCGCAAGCCTGACACCCCCTTCCAACTCCCTGCGCTTTGATCGCATCGGCGCCGTCAGCCATCCGTTCCGAATCGAGACAGCGGACGACATCGCAGCATTCACCCCACTCGCGAGCCAAAAGCTGGACTGATCGCGCAGACCCCTACAAACTGGCCAGCAAAGCCTCCGAGCCATTCCACAGCGCCGCCGCCTTGGCGAGATCAGTGGCTTCAGCACTGGTGTCGACCAGCTCAAAACGATGCACTCCAGGACGCACCAAGTGGTTGCTGCGGTAGCTGAATCCCGGCGTGGCAATCCCATCGTCGAGACACAGCGCTGTCAGTAAGGCACCGGCACGGGGCAGTGATTCCGTGAGGCGCAGCAGATCGCGGGCCACCCACGCAAACGCTGCCATTCCCAGAGGATTCTGCTGGCGGCTGTAGCGGAAAAAGCCCCCCGAGTCACGCGCAATCACCAACCCCGGACTCCAGGCCATCACCGGAATGGCGCCCTCAAGCCTCCGGTTCAGTTCCCGAGCCAACAACACATTGCAGAGCTTGCTGTCTTTGTAGGCCTTGTCGCCATCGAACACTGGGCTGCCATCCAGCATCGGGCAACCAGCGCCCTGATGCAGGCCGCTGAGATCACCAAGCCCAGCAGGCTTTCCCACCTTTCCGCCACCGCTGACCGGGTTGTGCACTTCCGAAGCAGTGATCACCACCCGCGGCCTTGAGGCAGCCCTCAGCAGAGGCAGCAGGGCCGTTGCCAACACCTGGTGCGCCAGCTGATTCACAGCAAACGTGAGCTCAATCCCCTGAGCGCTCCATCGGGGCTGACGCTCACCGGCGTACTGGAGGCCGGCATTGAGCACCACAGCATCCAGAGGCCAACCGCGCGCTAGCAGTTGATCCGTGGTTGCCCTCACCGCATCGAGATCCGCCAAGTCGCAAATCAGGGTTTGCGCGGCACCTGAGAGAGCTTGCAGGGTGAGGTCGGAACGGGCCTGATTGCGGCAAAGAATCGTGAGCTGATGCCCCCGCGCCGCCATCTGTTTGGCCGCCTCAAGACCGATGCCCGAACTCGCTCCGGTGAGCAGGAGCCGGCGGGGTTCAGCGTGAGACATGGAGCAGAGTCAAGGGACAATCTGATGACGCGCCGCAGGGGAAAGGGACGGCGGCAACGAAACTAACGATGTGCTGGCTCCTTCTCGTGACGCTGATGCTGTTAGCGCACGGATCGGACCACACCGCCACCAGTGGAGAGCTTGCTGGCCTTGGTGGAGGCCTCTCCAGACGTGATGGCACAGTTGCGTAGCAGGCCGTGATCCCACTCAACCCACGGCAGCAAGCTTGAACACATAAAGCCGTGCATCGCGGTCACTCACCACATACACACGGCCACACTCGGGATCAATCGCGACACCCTCGGCCTTGCGCACCAACCGGCGCTTGCCCTCGCCGATCTCCAGGTCAAGCCGTTGAAGCACCACGTCTTGCACCCAGTCGTACTGAAACAGGCACCGACCCTGATCGCTGACGATCCACAGGCTGTCGCTGCGGGGGTCGTAGCTCAGACCAGAAAAATCCAGCTTGTCTGGACCGACCTTCGGATGGGAGAAACCGTTGGCTTTGCTGAGAAAGCGCGACGACAAGATCGTGCGGCACTCCGCATCCAGCTCGATCAGCAACCCGGGCTGGGACTCCTTCACCACGAACACATGCTGGTTCACGGTGTTGACGGTGATCCCCTCCAGTCCCTTGTTATCGGGACGATGCGGGAAATGCTTCGCAACGGAGTCGTAATTGGCCATCGCGGCCAGGGGGTGCTGGTGCCGCTCACAGCGTCCTGCGATATCGATGATCAGCACCGCATTGGTCTCTTCCTGCACCGCAAACAGCTGCTTGCCATCGGCACTGAGCGCGATCCCTTCCAAGCCAGCCGCGCTGATGAAGAACGACTGCTGCAGCAACACCTGACCCTCGAGGTCGACGCAAAAGATCGCCTTGGTGTCGTCACAGACGGTGTAGAGCGCTGTGCGGTCCGCATTGAGCGTGAGGCCCGAGGGTTCATTCAGACCAATGCCGGGATCGCCGATGCGATAACTGCGGATTAGCTCGAGGCGGACTGAACCCATCAGCACCATTGCTGACGACTGCACCAATTCTGGTCTGAACCGCCAGCTCCAACCATGCTCTGACTCGGTGTCTTAGCGAGACCAAGCTTTCCGATCACACATCAACAACCTGCGAGGCCTGTTGCGACGTCGCAACTGCGAGAACTTGAACACGACGACTTGAAAGCGACGGAAGCATGCATTAAACCGTTCAAGACGCTACAAATGCCATCGCTATCTACACGAAGATGGAGGTCTGGGGGGACGCCATCTTCGCTGTGACCTTGCAGCCCTGCAATCAGTCACCTTTGCATTTCTGCATGGATGACTGGCGACTGCGGGATCGCTTCACATTTGGTTACGAGCAGAGCAAGTGAACGTTGTGCCAAACCTGCACAGCGGCACAGAACCTGCGAATGATCTCAGCCTTGGCTAGTAACGAAAAAAGGAGCCGTCTTGGCGATGAAACGTCTCTTGTTCAGCGTTGCCGCATTGCTTTTGGCCGCGATGTCGTCCCCTGCGCTAGCCAACGATTGGCGTGGAGGCGTCGTCACCATCCTGAATGGACGGGGCTTTCTCACTTATAAATTGATCGAAGTCAACGAGAAGCCAACTGAACGCTTCGCTGTTGGCTACGTCCTGGAAGGCAGCACGACAACGTCAGACGGGAAAACCTTGCCTTCGGCAGGTTGGATTGATTGCAAGGATGGATATTACGAATTCTGGAACGAAGTTGATCCGGCCAACTACACCTCCAGCAACGAAATCATGGGTGAGTTGAACACCATGGTCCGAGAATTCTGTGGAGGTCATTCCATCGACTACAGAGACTCTCCTTATTACAAAGAAAGTGGCAATGCTTTCTATTTATAAACCGATTTACATCATTTCCATCGAGCAAGCATGAGTTCGCTCCATCAAGCCTGAAACAGGTCAGTCATCTTGACGACTTGGTTGCCATTCGTCCCGTTGAACACCAGGGCAAGACCCTGTAATCACAGGCCTGAACTTTGGAGATTCCGGCTTTGAACGGTGGACTGAATGGCCCTTCCATCTAGTTCTCAGCAAACGACAACGCACGCACTTGCAGTTGCCAGCACCATTGATCCCTCACAAGACAGCCTCAACCACCGACCAACCCGCTTCGATGGTGAGAGAACTGGACGGGGCCACCTGGGGCTGGTCGATCGACGCCGCCACCCATGCGCGATCGCCAAGCCGCCAGCAATCCACCGAGCGAGATCTTCTCGCGACACTTTTTGATCGCCACCTCGAGCGTCTGCGATAACACTGCCCTGAAGTGTTCGATCGACACGCTTGATGCCGATCGAATCATGTTCTCAACGCATGATCCCTACGAAGACATCGAGCTGGCAGGACGCTGGATCGATCAAGCGCCGATTGATCCCCAAACAAAAACCATGATCTGTCGAACAACAGTTCAGACGCTGCTGCGGTTCACTCCTGATCAGGATTGAGGCTGAGCTGCTGCAGTCGATCAAACAGATCAGGGTCGGCCACGATGACCCTGCGACTGCCATCTTCAGCCATATAAGAAAGCCTTCCGTTGGCATCCAGCGTCAACGCGGTCATCGGCGTGATCGGCTCGGGATCAACCATGGGATCTGTCACGACACATCAACGTTGCACCAGCGAGGCCCCCAGAACAAGTCGAAACAACCTGCCTTGGTGGCCTCGCCGCTCCGATGGATCAGGAGCGGTAGTTGAACTTGCCGCCATACATGCGGCGATAGGCAGCATTGCTGGCGTTCTTGACGGCCTGGGTGTAGCAGAAGCCGCCACCATCAACGGAACCTGGAGCAACGTTAAAGATGCTGAGATCCTTGTTCAAACGCCTGATCAGCAGGCTTCCGGAAGACATGATGTTTCCGGAGCTGCCGTTCGCGGGCGTGAGATCGGCCATGCCAACGAAGGTGGAGCAGGCTGCCCGTGCTTCGGACTTGAAGCCGCGCAGATAAGGAACCGTGTCAGTACCGAAGGTTTCCAAATATTCCTCGGAATGCACAAGGCTGTCGGCAAAGGCATCAAAGCCCTGGTCAGCAATGATCTGAATGGCAGCGCTGATCTCGGCCTGACTGATCGGAGGACGACCCAGCAGGTGCTTCATCGTCAGCTCGACGCCGCGGATCGGCGAAACGGCATGGAAGAACTTCTGCTTATAGAGATCTGACTTCACCAGCCCTGCCATGAAATCGCGAACGCTGGTGCGGCCGTCTCGCAGGAAAGCCTCTTCAGACGCCAGGCGCTGGTTCCCGGTGATTCCGATGTTGCCAAAAACCTGCTTGTAACCAGCACTGATGGCGGCTTCAAGTGCACCATTCCCAGTGGCTGCATAGGAGTGGTTCACTGCTGAGAAGGGGCAGATCTCGTGCAGACGGGGACCAGCATCAATGCCCAAAGACGCGCAATGATTTTCTTTAAATTGTGCGGGAGATGTGGCTGCCTTGCCCTTGTTGGAACTGGCACTTTTGGCCGCATCATTGGTATTTGCATGCGCAAATGAGACAGGGTCTTGATGCGTGAAGTCCCGCTTGTACTTGACAGCAGCCATGTGGATTAATGAAATAATCGGGATTCAGGCATTTGCGATCGCGACGTCACACAAAAAACTTATTAATAGTTCAGACGAGCCATTGCTTGCGCTAAATATTAATTCACAGAAACTGGCAACAAGGCTTTCTGCAGCAGCGGTACCGGCAACCGCGGCGAACTAATCGATCCAACGGTCGGCATCCATAATCGTTTTGATCAACAAGCCAAGGCGCTTGAACTCAGCAAAGTTCAGTTCCTTCACAGCCTGATCCAGGCCACTGTCAACCCACTCCCCCTCACGTTTTTCGTAGATCGTGAAGTCCTGTTCGTGGGTCGCGCGACGAATGCAATAGGTCTTGCCGTCGTTATGCAGAAAATCAGCTGAGCGAAGTTGCAGTGCCATGAACCCCGCCTCCTGAGGAGGTTTGAATCGCCGGAGCGTAAATCTCAGCGCTTCAACTCAAGATCCAGCCGTCTGATCTCAACAGGTCGAGAGACAACCGGCACAGCGCTCACCTGCATCTGCTGGGCCTCAGGAACCGGACCGAATCCACAGCGCATCCGAGCCAGTTTCCAGGATTGGTTGATGCGATTTTGCACCTGCACCATCGAGGACATGAGGGTCATCGATGGCGTAAGTGCATCACAGATCACCTCAGTGGGTTGCGGGTCACCCGGACGTTGGATGGACAGCTTGAAAGCAACAGAGGTGCCTTCTTCATAACCGAGATCAAGACTGTTCCAGAAGCTCAACGTCCCGTCCCGAGGCAGGTCAATAGTGGCGACCTGGGGGCCCATGGCTTCGGCTGTGAACGAGAAACGTTTCAGCGCTTCACCACCGGTGCAGGACGTCAGCATGAACGGAACCACAAGGGCAGCCGCTGCACGGACAAGCTGATGGTGCGATTGCTCCATTCCAGAACCAGGCACGCCATTTGCACTTTCAGGGAGTCGCACTGAATCAGGCAATGCGCCTTCATGCTCATTGCTATTGCAGGCCTCAACACCAAAACTGGGTGCATCGAGATCGGAGGCGCTGATGACAGCCGACACTCCACCCAACCAGATCGCAGGAGCTTTCTGACTTTTTCGGCCCCCTGCTCCAACAGTTTCCACCCACCCGTGAGGCTGGTCCTTCGACAGGCAAACATCCGGTGCGCCAGGTCGATCGACACTCCACTGCATCGTCAAGGCAGCCGCGTACTGCCGCAGGTGCCCCGGAGCTGCATAGCCCCACTTTTGGACGTCATGGCCCCAGGGATGCCACAGCCAGATGCTTCGACCCTTCTTCGACGGATGACGTGACGGGTTGAACGATGCACAAGCGAGCGATTTAGGCCGTCGTCTCCACCCGGAAACGATCGGCCTCCAAAATCTGAACACCATGTTCAGGACTCATTCCCCAGATCCCCTTCACTCCAGGGGGCCTGGGGTTGAGTTGTTTTTGAACTCAGTTTCAACACTTCAATGGTGCGGCGACCTGTCGAAACACACCAAGAATCTGTCTGGATCAAGAATCTGCATCAAGACAGAAAACGCAGTGGAACATTTCACGACAAACAACATCATCTCCACTCTCCATTCAAGTGTCGCGAGTGCAACAGCTGGTGAAGCGTGTGGATGAGAAGGACGTCAGCGAAGAGTGTCCATCACTGTGATCCCCGTCGCATCCATGGTCAACACAAGAACAACCAAGCCAAACCCCCTTGGTGACCATTGATCAAGTGCTTGAACAACCCTTGAAACGAAGAAGCGAGCGGCTTTCCAGCAGTGCTGGTCCTACAACAGATCCTTGAGCGGCCGATGAAAACGGTCTGAAGACGTTCTGTCTTGGCGATCTCCCCATCAGCATCTACCCGAACCGTCCTCTTGATCCCTTCTTAGGGGTCTGAAGGCTGGGCCGAATCCGAAACAAGCTCACAGTCAATACCGTCTGACATTGCTCAGACTCAAATAATGAGTTCATGACCAGATCAAGCGGGTCTTGCTTGAAACCACGACGTCGCCATGTCTAGAGAGGCTGCATCGTCCAATGCACCATGTGAGTTCCATCAGCACAGCTGATCGATCTTGAGGGCGACTGTCCTGTGATTGGGGGAGCCGGATGCAGGGTTGATTGATGTAGTTAGAGCACGAAGAATCCATCAGCGCCGGTCCAACCAGAAGAGCAGGCAAGAGCAGACTTCATCGCCGACGAATGAGGGCAGAGTTGAGCAAGGATCAAGACCAGCAAAATGACTGATCACTGCCTCACAACTCGATATCGCGGGCATTGACACCGAGGCATCCTCTTCTTTAATTTCAATTGAAAGACCCAAACTTCTCCCATGCTCACTGGTGCTGAACTGCTTGCCAAAGTCAAAGACCTTGGAGATGTGAGTAAAACCGATTTGGCCACAGCGTGTGGCTATGTCTCCAAGAAGAAAGACGGTTCAGACCGTGTGAACTTCACAGCGTTTTACGAAGCACTGCTCAACGCCAAGGGAGTTGATCTTGGTGGCGGTTCTGCAGGCGTCGGCAAAGGTGGGCGCAAGTTGTCCTACAAAGCTGTTGTTCAAGGCAACGGCAACCTCCTGGTGGGCAAGGCCTACACAGCCATGCTTGATTTGCAGCCTGGCGACGAGTTCACAATCAAACTTTCTAAGAAAAAAGGTGTGACCCTTGTTCCCATGGGTGCAGAAGACGAAGAAGGCAGCGAAGACTGATCCTCATCTGCCAACGGTGATGGTCGTTGATCAGGCTCTCCGAGGGAGGGCCTTTTTCATGCTGACTCGCCACGAAGACTGGTGTGGAGGCAAAACGAGCATCAGCGTTCAGCCGCCAGCCGCTCTGAGCAAGCCAACATCCCCTAGTCCCAAAACTCGGATGAACACAGTGCTCAGCACGCTGTAAGCCACAGCTCCGAGAAGAGCGCTGCTAAGACCATTTTTGAGGCGGAATCCATCCACCAGTGATGAAGCAAGAGCGAACAACATCACCGTGATAATCCAGTCGAACAACCAACTCACCGGTGCGATCAAGCCACCCAAGCTGGCCAACGCCCAAGGCAACGCAAGTGCCAGTTTCAAGGGAACAATCAACAAGGTCCCGAGCAGACCGATGACGACAGCCGAGGTCAGTGCCGATTGAAAACTGGACAGTTCCACGCCCAGCGGCATCACCGCCACAAGAAGCAACACGAAGCCCCGAACAGGCCATTGCAACAACCAGCCGATCAATCCCATCGGTACAACCTGAAGAGGATCTCAAGCTAGGTGTCACCGAGGGTGGTTTTTCAATGCTGCCTGCCTGAGGATCAGCAGCATCACTCGCACCAGACTCCCAGAGCTTTCTACGGTCCATGGGGAATGATCCAACGATGGTGAACCACGACCCCAGGGCCGCTCTACTGCAACACAACAGCGGCAGTTGGCAGGGATGCTTCATCCGATTGCGTGCGGATGGGAGCGAAAACGATCGATTCAACACCACACTGAGTGTGGAAGATGTGAACGGGGTGATCCAGACGAAGCTCACCTATCTCAACAGCGGCCAACAGCGCTCGATGAATTTCCTCGAGCTTCCCTACACCATGCAGGTGAGCCCAGCCGGGGGATGGACACTGGGGCCTAGCTCCATCACACCGTTCAACTGGGTGGGGGAAATGTGCGTCGTGCGAGGAGAAGAGCGCCGCCGGATTGTCGTGCGGCATGGCGCCAGCGGCCTCGATCAGGTGGTGTATGTCATTGAAGCCAAGGGGGCGACGCCACCAGAACCTCCTCGAATCCCAGTTCAATGCCGGATGGAGAAACAAGGAGATTGGAGCGTCTGGAGGCCGGAACCCGATGTGGAGTTGCTGCTCGACACAAGACAACGCTCCACTGGCGACACCACGGTCTGTGGCCTCCGCTGGATCGGCATCGAAGGTGACCGACGCCAGATCGTTCGTCGATACGACGCAAACGGCATGTTGCAGCCGCTCTCAGAATCCTGGCTTTGAAGGGTGCACACCGCTTCAACCAAAGACGAAAGAGACTGCAGAATGACAAAAAAAATCCCCGCCGAAGGCAGGGATTTGAAAACGCTTCAAGGGAGTGTTGCCTTGTTTCCACCCCGTGAGGCGTTTTTTCCTCACAGAACAAATATGGCAAGCCAACTGTCACAGTGACAATTGTTCTTGACCAGTTTGCCAACCGGTCGACCGCTTCCCAACGGCAGGCCGCAGCGAACAATCCATTGAAACGACCTTCGACTACACACATCCAATCCCACACACTTCTCTTGAACACACATCCACCTCACTCGATCCGTCACCCTGGATCTGTTCGCAGAGCTGTTGGACCAGCTTGAAGCGATCGCCAAGGCGAGGAGCTTCAGCCTGAGCCTTAGCTAAGCCGTCGAAGCAGCAATGCGGCGATCCCTTGGTGATCCGCACTCAGCAACAGCGCAGACGCACAAGACCGGGGAGCGCGCGAAGCCCTGACTCAGCAGATGGCCACACACATGCGCATGCTGCAAGACGAAGTTGACGGACTCAAACGACCAAACAACCAGCCTCCCCAGGCGTCGATCGCTGAGTACCTGCCCCCTTAGCGACGACTTCGCCCCAGGCCTTGAAGCGCGACCCGACAGAGCGTTGCATTCCTTCACACAAGCACTTAACATTGCTTTACACAGAAGGGTTTCATGAATTCCGCATCACAACCTCAAACGCAGGATCAATGGTTTCAGGATGCAGCGGCGTCCCAAATCAAGGGTGAGCGCCTCGTTCGAGCTGAGTTACTTAACGGCAGAGTCGCGATGCTGGGTTTCGTGATTGGCGTTGCCACCGAAGCATTGACCGGTCATGGCGTGCTGAGCCAGATCACTTTTGGCGTTCTTGGATTGAGCTGATGACGGACTACTCCATTTGGATTTACGCGATGCTCGCCTTCGGTGCCGCCATCACTGCCGCCGTGGTTTACACCCTGTCCAGGCCCAGCGACCTGCCTTATCTCAAGCGTGACCGCTGAGGGTGTTCTCGCCAACGAATCAATCCCTCGCAACGAGTTGCGGGGGTTTTTTATTGGAATTAATCGGCAACTGGCAGGCACACTGCCCCCATCAAAAGCAAGGCAACAGCGAGATGGTCAGCCATCGGTTTTGTTGTTGCCCATGGCTGCGAGACGCGCATCAGCCCAACGGGCGAAGAAGTAGACCCCTATGAAGAGAGGCAGATAAGCCATCCACATCCGTTCGGGAGCAATGCCGGCATTGTTAACGACTGCCAGGCCGCCATATCCAACAACGAAATAGATCGCTGCTCGCCTGAGGGCGCCCACCTGCTTGGGATTCATAATTCAACTCGCTCTGCGCGGAGCCTAAGAACGCATCGTTGTCTCGTCGTCATGGCGACACGTGCGCAAGTCTTGGATGTCATCCCGATTGGCATCGGTGCCATAACCCAATCAATGCATGGAATGGTCACTTTTGCCACTACCGAACTCGAGTGGTCTGCCAACCATGTTGTGAAGAAAGCACCCATCTCATGACCAGCGAACAGGCGATTGAACTGATTGGTGCTGCCGTTGACTACAGCCGTCAACGCAGCAAGCTTCTCAACAGCATGGAGCGAACATCGGAAGCGGAAGCCATTCGTCGTGAGTTCGAAGAGTGGTTAAACCCCTCGGGTGAATGCCTTCCCTTAATGCCCTGCCCTCGTCCTGAAGACTGCTGAAGATCAAGCAACCATCAGCGAAGTCACGCGGTCAACGTCATCACCTCGACATGATGGACCTCATGTCGAGGTGTGATGACGGATCAAAACATTTCGGCCAAGTCTCCGCTGTTGCTGATTCATCCCATCGGCGTTGGACTTTCAGCTCAGTTTTGGCATCGCTTCATCGATCACTGGTCTGAGACGGGCGATGGGCGCGAGCTCATTGCGCCTGATCTGCTTGGATGCGGCTTCGCAGCATGTCCCAGGCAGCCACTGACTCCGGAGGACTGGGCCACAGCATTATTGGAACCACTGAAGCGACGGAATTCACCGCCTGTGATCCTCGTAGCTCAAGGTGCATCGTTACCAATTGCCCTGGCCGTTATGGCCGAAGCTCCTCAATTGGTGAGCGGATTGATTGCGATAAGTCCCCCAGGATGGCGGGTGCTGAGGGACACGTTTCCAACGCAACGATCAAACCAACTCTGGAACGTTCTGTTCAATGGCACGCTTGGGACTCTCTTCTATCGCTATGCACGACGACGGAGCTTTCTAAACAGCTTTTCAAAGAACAATCTGTTTGCTTGTCAGGATGATGTGGATGAGGAGTGGATTGAGACACTCCATGAGGGTTCAAAAAAGATGGACACCCGCTGGGCCGTCTTCTCCTTTCTGGCGGGATTCTGGAGACGTGGCTGGGAACCCGCTCTCACAGCAGTCAACGTCCCGTTCCTGGTGGTCTTTGGCCGTTCAGCGACAGGGATCGGTCGCTCGAGCAACTGGGACGATGTTGAGGAGCGACTGAACACTTACAACTCCAAACTGAACAATGCTGTGATTCAGACCATCGACGGACGCAACGTTTTGCCCTACGAGTCAACCAAGCAATGTGTGAACTGCGTGCAGAGGTGGCTTCAAGACATCAGCAGTTGATAAGCATCATTCACGCGTCGGAAGGATTCAGCTGATCCACCCACATCCGGATGATGCTGCTTCACAAGCTGGCGAAATGCCTGCTTGATCACATCCTGCGTCGCTGACGCGTCAAGGCCGAGAACAGACAACGCGTCCATTCGTGGATCCCGTTCGCGCCAATCGCGGTCGGTTCTGCGTTGATCACTGCGTGTTCGGCGACCGGACCTGGCTGTTCGCTCACGTCGTTGGCGTTGGTGCAGCTCCTCCACAACCCGGGCAGGATCTTCATCCAACCATTCACTCGCTCGAACGCCATACAGGGCAAACGCAGCCAGAACGGCCATGGAACGTTTGCTGGAACGAGAACCAACAGCAGCAAAAAGGTCGGTCCCCAATCCAGTCACCAAGCGATCAAGCCGTTGCTGCAACGTCAGCTGAGCATGAAAGCTGTCACGGTTGAGCTGATCGATCAGTGCAACCAAGCCAGTGGCTCTCAGCTCGGTCCAGCCCCTCTGATCAGCAAGAGAAGCACCCCAACGTTGAACCTGCGTCGCTGTCACTCTCGGCGGAGACTGGGTTGACGACTGCTGCCATGACTCACGTGAGAAAGGCTCTCGCCGCGGTCGTTGCCATTGGCGACGTCGACAATGATCAAGCTCCAGCTCAAGGCGATGAACTTCACGGCGAAGGGAATCATTTTCGCGCAGGAGGGCTTCAACGTTGCTCGTTACACGCTCGCCGCGAGCCTTCCCGGTTGGGATGTCATGAGATGTCGCTGACCAATCACGAGGATCAAAACCCATGGTGATGAGGCCAAGCCTCAATTCAGCGTCGAAGGCCTCCAGCTTGGCATTAAAGGCCGAAGATCAGCACAGCATGGAAGCTCATCAGAGCGTTGGTGGAAGCTACTGCGCAACGAAGGCCGACTCAGTCGTAGTCAATGTCTTCAAAATCGCCAGAAAGACCAGACATGAAGGGACGATCTTCGCCAGGGTCTTCATTATCGAGAACGAAAGCTTTTAGGGCAGCATCTGCTGTGTAATGCACCAAGGGGTCATTCTGAAGATCAACACCCTGCATTTCAGGATGCCCGCCAACAAATCGCTTGGCTTGACGCCACTCTCCATAGCGCCGAACCATCTTGCTGGCAAGATGATCGAGCACTACTAGATTCAGCAAGACCAGAAGGCTGAATGCGGCAAGAGAAAGCATTTTCACTTCCTCCTCTAGGGTTATTGTCTCAGTTCTAAACCAAATATAAAGACGCACGCAAGGGTTTTTGTACTCAAAAACGAAGGGGACAGGACGAACAACAGCTCAGTGATACATGCAAATATGGATACTATAATATCTATCCCAAAAAGATTAAAAATTCAGGGTTGCAGTGAATCTCTAGAGAATGAAAACAAACTTATCAAAGCCTGTGCCTCCGGAAAGCAACAACTAAAAACAAGGCGCCAAAAGTCAGCAATACAAAACAAGCAAGAAATTCAACCTTAATGAATGAGACAACAACCAATGGCGGCAAAGAAAAAGGAGAGCAAGCAAGCTTGCAGGCACAAAATTCTCTGCTAAAATAAAAAATATGGCTTTGCAGCCAAGCGCAAATTAGTCTTCCGCATGGATAACAAGCTGCAAAATAAAGTGCCTAGGAAGATTTCGACAACTGCTGTTCTCAATTCTCCCAATGTCATTGCTGGAGGAATTTTTATAGGGTTAGCAGGGATAACTGCAGTTTGGGGTTTCACAGCACCAATCCCAGTGCAGGTCAATGGACTTGGCGTTCTCGCCCCAGTTGACGGTCTTTTCACTTATCAGTCTCAATCAGCAGGGAGGATCCTTCTCCCGTTTACACAAAACAAACAGACCAAAGAAGTTGAATATATGATTCCAAGTTGGTCCCAAAGAGCCTACGCATTTAACACCAACAGCAAAACCACAACATTTGAAGAATCAGTTGTATTGACCGAACAGATCCTCGACTATTTGAATCAACTCCAAACAAGCCGTATGCCAATGAGCTTATTCAGTGGTGGGCTTGAAACAGGTGGCAACTACACTGTCAAAATGAACGAAGGCGATATTGTTGCAATCATCGACCAACCGTCTGCAAGGCAAGAACTTCAAAACAATCTCCTCAGCCTTAAGAGGTCGATTTCAAATTACCAAAATCTAATCAAAATCAATCAAGAGTCTTTAGCGCTCAGTAAAAAAGTTGAGGAGTCACAGAACGCGCTGATACAACCACTCGGACCACTCGTAAAAGAGGGTTTCGTATCTCAACTCGAGCTGAATCAAGCCCTTGCCGAAACAACGCAATCGAGAATTGCAGTCTCTGACTTGTCATCAAATTTGCAACGTCTAGAGCTTGAAATTAAGAATAATCAATCAAATCTAATCGATTCATTATCTCAATTCCTGAGAGATTCTGTAGTATTTGCATTTGATGCTGCCTATGTTCAATCATTTACATCAAGTCAATGGGACTTTGTTCAACCTGGTTCAGAAATTATGACCGTCAGTTGGTCAAATGTTTCAGAGCCATCCGTAATCCCTGTCTTTATCGATCAGCGTGCTGCAACTCAGGTGGACATTGGCCAAGAAGTCATTTTGACGCCTTTGGGCTTTAGTTCAGCCGAAATCGGTGGAATCAAAGGTCAAATAGACTCACTTGAATCAATCCCTTTCACCACAGCAACACTGGCTTCGAGGTTGAATTCTCAAGGCCTGGCGACTGTGGTTAGCCCACAGGGAAGTGTTTACCAGGTGAATGTGAGATTAAAAACGAGAGATCTCACAAAACTACGCAAGGAAGCGAGCACAACAGCATCGGTACCGATCCTCGACGGTGAGACCAATTCAATCGTGCGCGACAAAAGTGGTCGATATGTTTGGAATAACAGAAGTAACCCTCCGATCTCTCCAAGAGAAGGGTTTTTACTCTCCACCCAAATCACGACCAGAGTCAGCACGCCAATCCAAATGCTGATACCAGCACTCAGAGAAATAATCGGGATCGCACCTCCGGATAAGTTAATCCGTTTAGAACTTAATCAGCCATGAAAAAAACTCTAATACCAGCATTCTTCCGAAGGAAAGTTCCACTCGTTCTTCAATACGAGATGGTTGAATGCGGAGCAGCATCATTATCAATGATTCTCCAATATTTTGGTAAGTATTTGCCATTATCGGATCTTCGTTATCAATGCGGAGTCAGTCGAGATGGTAGCAATATGTTAAACCTCAAGAAAGCTGCAATTCACTACGGCCTCAATGTAAAAGTAGGCAAACAAAGACCAAGAGAAATCCTAGATGGAAAAGTAGATTTTCCCTGCATTGCTTGGTGGAATTACAACCATTTTGTCGTCTTTGAAAGTACGAATGGAAAGTTTTTACGCATTGCTGATCCTGGTGGAGGTAAATACAAAGTCAGTGAAACGGAGCTGAGCAATAAATTTTCAGGTTTACTCTTACAGTTTAACAAGCAAGATACTTTCGAGAAATCAGGGCGGCCCGAGCGGGAAATTCTCAACTTTCTGCCGATTATAGGAGGCTATCAAGTTTCGATTTATTTTCTCTTATTGATATCCACTGCGCTGCTCGTGACATCACTTGCAACACCTGGATTATCGGGTGCATTTGTTCAATCATTTTTAGGGGACCAAAGGTATGAACTTGGGCTTCCCATTATGTGGTTGTCATTGTTGATGGTCATTCTGGCAGCGTCTCTGACTAGTGTTCAATTGAATGTCGTCCGACGACTTGCTCTCTCCATTCAAAGACGATTATCTGTCGAAATATCCTTCAAAATATTATCAGTCGACTATCAATTTTACACGAGTCGATTCATTGGTGACATCGCAAGCAGACTTAAACTGTCTGAGAACATTGCCAACACATTGATCAATCAGTTCCTAATATTCGTCCTGGGCCTGATCGGAGCTGCTTTAATCATCCCTTTTTTACTTTTAATCTCATGGCAATTGACGGTCATATCTCTAATTTATGTACTGGTTAACATTACACTAGCATCGATTGCTGCCAGTATGTTAATTGATTCAAATCGATCAATTCAGGTTGAATTAGGCAAAGTCTATGGCATCACAGTGAGAATGCTGAGTGATACAAGAACGATCAAAGCATCGGGACTTGAAAACAGATATTTATCGACGTATCAAGATTTTTATAGTCCCATTTTAGAGAAAAGCCAAGAGGTTCAGAGCAAAATGAATTCCTTTGACTTTCTCACAGATTTATCAAATACACTTTATAACTACGGAACGATTGCTTTCTCAGGTTTTTTGGTGATGCAGGGAAGCATGAATTTGGCTGGATTTATGGCTTTCCAAGTTTTACGCAACGAAATCACAGGCCCTCTACTCAGCGTTTCAAATCTTTTGGATCAACTCCAGCAAGCTGAAGCTGAGCTTGGAAGACTTCAAGACTTAAGATTGGTTGAAAATGACCCCAAGGTGCGATCCCTTGATCAGTACAAATCACAATTAGTTGATTCGAAGCTTAATTTCGAATCTGATAACAAGCAAACTCAACTTAAAATTAACAAGCCAAAATCAATTAGCGTCATTAACGTAGATCAGACATTTTCACCCTTGTCTCCAAATGTTTTAACTGACATCAATATAAGAATAAAGGATGGAGAGTTAATTAGTATCATTGGCCCAAGTGGGTCGGGGAAATCGACCCTCATCAAAAATTTGGTTGGTCTCTATCAACCTTCTAAAGGGCAGATTCTCTACGGTGATCATGACTGGATGGAATATGACGATGAGACAATTCGGCGGTCGTTCGCTTATGTTTCGCAAGAAACCAACATATTCCGCGGAACAATCTATGACAATTTAACCATGTATAACGATAACTACGATCTTGATCATGTCAGGGAAATAGCAAAAATCGCTTGTTTTGACGACGTTGTGATGAATATGCCTCAAGGATACTCTCAATATTTGGGCGATAATGGCAACGGTTTAAGTGGCGGACAATTACAACGTCTCTCAATTACTAGAGCGTTACTAACCGCACCCAATATACTTTTTCTTGATGAGGCTACAAGTGCATTAGACGTGCCAACTGAGCGAATGGTTATACAAAACATCAAGAACTTAAATTTGACCGTGATTGCAGTCGCACACAGACTTCTTACTGCAAAGCTGTCTGATCAGGTTGTTGTTTTAGACAAAGGATACATCAAAGAATCTGGTCACCCCAACGAGTTGATGAAAGTTGATAATTCACTTTTCAAACAACTCATCGATCAGGAAGATTGAGCACTATGATGGCAAATAATAATTTCAATGAGATCCAAGCATCATCAAAAGCAATTCAGTCATTGCTTAGCCTGGATGTGTCAACTCAAAAGGATCATGAGTCGTTCAATAAGAGCACTATCGAAGATGAAGCATACAACTTAATTAATAAACTCAGGGAGTTATTCGGTCTTGACCAACAGCAAATAATCCAGTCGCGTAACACTCTTGAAGATTTATTAGAGTCTAATGGGTTCTATTATCGCCCTTCAAACATTAGTCTTGACTACGGTAAATATGAACAGATTCCTCTCGTTACTATCAATAAAAAAAATGGCTCACTCGTTATTATCCATGAAATTGGATCAAAAACAAAGATCTTCGATACGACACTAAATACCTACATTAACGGAAAAAAGTTTGAGCAAGAAGATGATCAAACTGTTTACGAAATTTTCCCAATCTTTCCCGAAAATCTCGATACTTTTTGGGAACTCCTCAAATTTTCATTCCCTGCTGTCAAAAGAGATTTTATATTCGCTGCTTTAATCTCAGTTTTCGTCACAGGGCTATCACTTCTCTCACCAATCATCACATCCAGAGTGGTAGGAGACGTTGTTCCAAGCGGAAACATCGGTTGGATCATTTCAACGTTCATAATCACTGTTGTGATTGCTCTCTATTCATCGTTGATGACATGGCTTCAGTCGTTCTTTTTACTTCGATTTACACAAAAATTAAGTCTCAGGATTCAGATTCCAATCTACCAAAGAATTCTTTCCTATCCCATCTCGTTTTTAGATCAGTATAAGATTGGCGACTTATCATCGCGTGTTACTTCAGTCAACAGCCTACTTAGGTCATTATCATCATCAGCGCTATCGACAATCATCAATATCATATCTTTGATTGGCTTCATGGGATTGATGATTAATTATGATTGGCAACTTAGTATTTTTGCGATTGGATTGATCATCACCATTGCAGGCATACAAACTGGTATTTTCAGACGTCAAATTGTTTACGAAAAAAGCTTCGTTGAAGAAGAAGCTAATTTCTATGATGAGACATTGCAATCATTGAATAATATTGCACAAATTAGAACCTCTGGGAGTGAACGATCAATTATCGAACGATGGAGTAAATCAATATTCTCTTTCACTTCTCTTCGCTTTAATGTCAATCTTCTTTCTAGCTACAATTCAATCATATCGAGCTTTTTAAATAATTTTGGCTTGTCTTTGATTTACGCAGTTTTAATTTACCGGTTACTCAATTCAAGTGATATCAACGAACTCGGATTACAGGCGTCCACTTTTATTATTTTTTCGAGCGCCTTTTCTAGTTTTTCAACGAAGTTTACACAGCTTGTTGATCTATTTAATACGGTGTTGGGTCAAGGTTGGGTCGATTTCAAGCGGGCTATGCCGCTAATTCATCAAAAACAAGAAGAGGGTTTGAATACCATTAAAAAGCAAATCACTCTTAACGGTCTTATTCAATTTAAAGATGTCACATTTTCTTATCCAGGGTCTGACAATATAATTTTAGACAAAGTAAGTTTCACGCTTTACCCTAATCAATTTAATGTTTTATTTGGCCCCAGCGGATGTGGTAAGTCAACAATTATCCTTATCATCTTAGGTTTTTATCCAATTCAATCTGGATCAATCTTTATCGATGGGCACGAATTATCAGAACTTGATATCAAGCATCTCAGGTCACAGATGGGAACAATCCTTCAAACAACTGTTCTTCCAGTTTCATCAATCAAAGATGCTTTAACATCTGGTTTGGGCGAATCAAATGAAACAATCTGGAGAACACTTGAGCTTGTTAATCTATCAGAAGAAATAAATGCTTTGCCCATGAAATTAGAGACAATCTTGTCCGAGGGTGCTGGTAATATTTCTGGAGGCCAGAGGCAGCGCCTAGGCATTGCCCGTGCTCTCTTACGCGAACCCAAGGTTTTATTAGAAGACGAATCGACATCGGCGCTTGATAATTATTCCCAACGCGTTATCGTCGAAAACTTGAAAAGTATTGGCGTCAGTCGCATCGTCGTTGCACACAGGATCACAGCAATCCAAAGCTGCGATCACATTATTGTTCTTCAAAAGGGTAAAATCGAATTCGAAGGATCTTTCGAAAACAGCCTTGTAAACTCCAATTATATGAAGGAGGTGATGCAAAAATACCGCTCACAAAGAACAGAGGTGGATTAATCCAATGAGACGAAACCTTTTCTTTACCATGTTATCGATCAAGATGGCCTTCAAAGCTTCGATAGCGGCACTTTGTTTGGTCCCACTTGCGTCTACTTCTCATGCGTATGATTTATCCATAAACCTAGATCAACTGAGTGATGCACCAGAAGGATTCTTTAAAAAAGAGCTTTTACAGACAATTTCTACCCAACACTGGCAACAAGTCGAAAATTTTCTAAATAAGAGCACAAACTATCCAGATGCGAGGTCATTCACGCTGAAGGAGTGCATCGATTTTGCATTTGCGAATAACCCAGAAATCAAACAACAACTGAGTGATCTGGAATCCAGCCGAGATCGACTGACCGCAGCGACCAGATCCTGGAATCCAACTGCTTCCATTTCCAGCGAAAGCTTCACCATCAATGGAGGCGAATCATTCAACGACCGTCGAGAGGAGACTGATCCATCTCAATCGAATCCGCTTGGAACCATTCGAAGGAGTCGAACGACAGACACAACCAACTCCCGAGCAACGAGTCGGGTTCAAGCGGAGGTGACTTGGCAATTTCTTGACTTTAGCCGGCAACCCACCATCAATTCAGCTTCAGCGTCTTACTCCGCTCAACGCTATGGATTTTATTTGTTTTCTCGAGACCTCGTCAGTCAAATACAAACGACATACTACCAATTATTAGCCCAAAAAGATCTCATTACCTCGTACACGATCATTGCTAAATCGCAGAAGCTCTCCGCTGAAGTCCAAAGAGCCAGATTCGATGCAGGTCGTGTCAGCCTTCAGGATTTGGGCCAAAGTTATGCAGCGTATTACAACACTCTCTCACGACTGATTCAGTCTATCCAATCCTATTATGAGTTTTCTAGCACACTGGCTAGACTCGTTTCACTCCCCGAAGAAACCTTTATTATCACCAAAGGAGAAAGCAAATTTCAAGCAGACTGGCCATTTGGTCTCGATGAATCAATAGCATTGGCAAGGCTAAATAATGATCGAGTCCTTCAAGCAGTTGAACTCTCCGAAGGATCAAAATGGAGTGGCATTTCACAATTAAATAGTACGCTTCCGAAGCTATATTTATCTGCCAACGCAAATTATCTAGGGAGTGAGAGCTCGCTCAACAGCAATCAAGACGTTGAATTAGAGAGCTCTGGGGCAGGAATCAATGGAGATAGCTACACAACAACCAGCGTTTGGTCTAGAGATTCGAACTATGATATTTCCGCGTTGATTGGATTTCGATGGACGTTTTATCAGGGTGGCGTCAATGATGCCAATGCATCCTTTGACTTTAATCAATCCAAAGCGTTTGAATTTGAAGCAGAATCGATTCGTAATCGTGCCACTGAAACCGTGAGAACGACAATCAATGCTCTTGATTCTGCAACGCTTGAGTTCATGACTGCGAAAGCAGCAGCTGATTCGTCTAAAATTGCATATATTGCAGCAGTGGCCCGAATGAATGCAGGTCTCACTGATATCACAGCACTTAATCAGTTAGCTCAACAATATCAAGACGCAATTACCTCAAAAATACTTTCGATTCAGAATTACAATACACGTCTATCAACGTTGTATCGTGAAACAGCTATTTGGCCTCAAGATGCGGAAGGAATTGCCGATCAGCTCCTGAACCAAACAGGTCTTCAATGAGTCCAGAAGAGATAAAAATCGTCGGTCTCGTTTGATGCTTTTAGCCGGGTCACCAGGGAAGAATCTCACCATTGGCATGCCAAAATGTTCCTGACGTTTCCAAGGAAAGCGCATCGATTCTTTGCAGCAGTCCTCGAACAGCGGTCTCTGGAGAAATTCCGTTGGGATTAAAGCGGATCATGCGTGTTCGAACCAATCCAGGATGCAGAATTGCTACAGCAATGCCACGCGGTTTCAGGTCAAAGGCCAGTGATTTTGCTGCACTATTCAGAGCTG
Source organism: Synechococcus sp. A18-25c (assembly GCF_014280035.1). Lineage (NCBI taxonomy): Bacteria > Bacillati > Cyanobacteriota > Cyanophyceae > Synechococcales > Synechococcaceae > Synechococcus > Synechococcus sp. A18-25c. Next base: position 1,116,501 of record NZ_CP047957.1, on the reverse strand, counting down.
CTTTCGACATCCGATAGCCATAGGAACCACCAGACGTGTTGTCATCCATCGACGCCATCCGGCTACTCATGAGCGACAACTTGGAACCTGCCGGCATCAATTCAGATAGAGCTTGAGCCAACATCAGCGGAGCCAAAGCATTCACCTCGAACTGGCGGCGAATGGCATCAGGATCCAGCTGATCGAAAGCGATGGTCTCCAGAATTCCGGCATTGAGGATCACACCATCCAACACCGTTCCTTCAAGCCTGCGAGCCAGTTGATCGGGTGCATCCCGAGACGTTTGATCCAAACCGGCTTCAATGCGTACAGGTAGTGCCTGAAGCTCGTCTGAGGGCTCACGGCACACAGCGATCACCTGATCCCCGCGCCGCTGCAGTTGTCGACAAAACTCGAAACCGATCCCCCGGTTAGAGCCGGTGACTAGAAACGTTGACATGAATGCGTCAGGTGAAAACAACCATCCTCTCGGGTGGAGGCAAGGAGGATCCAGTGTTTTAAAGAAGGCTCAAAGAGCCATCAGTTGGATGGATCAGAACACACCTTCAGCACCCTCGCTCAAACAGCTGTTGTTACGCGGTCTTCGCATTGCAGCGAGCACGGTTGCTCTCGTGGAACTGCTGCGCAATGACTGGGCCGGAGGTGGATTGGCCACCCTGGCCTGGCTCGTGTTCACACAGGTGGAACGCCGTCAAAGCAAGCAGACGTCATGAACCAGGCCATTCCCATCCAGCAGGTGGCTGCCTTTGCTAATGCCCCATTTGAAGGCAATCCGGCTGCCATCTGCATGTTGGATGCCTGGCTACCCGACGCACTGATGCAAGCGATCGCAGCGGAAATCAACCTCTCTGAAACAGCCTTTGTGGTGGAAGCTGACGGGTGCTACAGGATTCGTTGGTTCACTCCCAGCTGCGAAGTGGATCTCTGCGGTCACGCCACGCTCGGCGCCGCCTACGTGCTGTTTCAGCAAGACCATGAATCTGATCAGATTCAGTTCGATTCCAACAGCGGAGAACTGGTCGTTGAGCGTCAGGGTGAAGGTCTTACGCTCAACTTTCCAATCCAACGCGCCAAGCCCTGCGATCCACCGGAAGGGATACGCAACGCTCTGGGGGTCACCCCATTGGCCTGCCTGCTTGGAGAAGACCTGATCGCTGTTGTCGCCGATGAATCAACGGTTCAGGGGCTGACACCAGACCTTGGAGTTGTGGCATCACTGCCCGGTCGGGGGTTGATCGTGACGGCTCAGGGCCATGAAGTGGATTTTGTCAGCCGATTTTTCGCACCGGGGATTGGGATTGATGAAGACCCCGTGACCGGATCAGCCCACTGCAGCCTCATTCCCTACTGGGCTGAGCGATTGGGACGCAGCACCCTTGATGCTCGGCAACTGTCGAAGCGGCGTGGATCCCTTCACTGCCAACTCGCTGGCGAGCGCGTGAGGATCACAGGGGGAGTGATGCCTTTTCTGAATGGTTTCATTGACCTCTCAGATGCATCACTGACGAGCTGATCCCAACCGATCACATCAGAATTTTCATGCAACGTTTGACCTGAGAGTCCATGGCTGTGTTCTTACTCGTGCATGGTGGATCTCATGGCAGTTGGTGCTGGGACGCTTGTGCTGAAGTACTCCGGCGTGAAGGTCATCAAGCGGTGAGTTTCGATCTGCCAGGACATGGGCAAGATCCAACGCCGCGCGATCAAGTGACCTTGCAGGCTTACGGCGAAGCAATCCGCGATCAACTGGAGCGGTGCGGACCTCAACCCCCAGTTCTCGTCGGCCATTCACTGGCCGGCATCGGCATCGCTGAAGCCATGGCAACAGCGCCGATCGCTCTCGATCAGCTGGTCATGGTGGCCGCACTGGTGCTCAAGCCCGGAGAACGAGCCATCGACCGTATTCCGGAGAGCCGTCGTCCGAGCTACTTCGAACTTGCGGAGGCATCAGACGATCAAAGTATCTCCCTGCATGCGGACGTCACACGCAAGCTGTTTTTCAACGACCTGAATGAGAGCCAAGCCGCTGCTTATCACGCCCAACTGACACCCCAGCCTCTAGGCGTGTACCTGGAAGAGAGCCCATTCGACCTGTCCACCCTCACTTGCCCCAGGCATTACCTCGCCTGCAGGGACGACCAGGCCCTAGGGCTGGAGAGCAACCTGTTGTATGCGGCGCGGTTGGGGGGCACCACGCGCATCCTTGAAGCTGGTCACGATGTGATGCTGTCAGAACCCGACATGCTCGCGCAGGTGCTCATGGCTCTTCTCGGCAGAGGTTGACGTCGATGCATCCCACGTCAACCAACTCTCTCCATGGTCTGACGAGGTGGTGATCAGCCGAGATTCCATGAACACACGCATTGAACAACGCTCAGCACAAACCCATGGGGGCTGAGGTCTGAGGCATCCCAAGGCATTCCCGGCCATTGCGAAAACAGCGTCAACAAAAACAGCTGCACCAGCAGAACAGATGTAATGCCTAACCAGGTGAAGCGCGTTGAAGACGTGTGCAACCAGTTCTCATACAGACGACTGAGCCGAGGCACTAGAAAATGCCCAGTCAGCTGCACGGTGATGAAATTGCTGACCAACATATTCAACGGCAGCGGGAGTGTCGCAAGGGTTGAATTGCCCAGCAAGATCAACACCATGACTGACGGATAGAGGGCCAGCCAGACCAGCAGATTCACCTTCCAGACTGGCACCTTTTCAAGCTGTCTCGCCTGAATCCACTGATCAAAAGAATCCGCCTCAAGCGTCCCGTAATAGCGGTAATCCATCAGAGTTTCGGCCTGGTGCAGCAAACGCCGCCGCTCTGGGCTGTCCAACCAATGCAAACATTGATTGAGGGTTTGAAAAACGATCCGTGTCGTGGCCAGCACATGCTGTCCATCGTCTTTGTCCTGAAATGAGATCGACTGTCCGCAGTATCCATCAAAACCACAGGCCGCCTCATTCATTTGATGCTGCAAGAGCTCAAAAGATTGCTTTTTCTCAACAGGAATCACACTGTGGATGGTGTAAACGAAATCACCCGAATCGAGCCATTCCGAGTCATTCGAGAAAGCCATCGCCTTCAGTAGCGAGCCCCATCAGGGAGCAAACGAAATTCCTTCCAGACGTCAAACGCCTCACCCTGAAGAATCTGCGTGAGCTTGATTTCGCGCTTGTCTTTGGCCCGTTGCATGTCCTCATTGATCTCCTGATCGGAGAACAAATCGCTGTAATCCGACCAAGCCGCGGCATAGAAAACAGTACGGATGCCAGCCCAATACGCCGTTGCGTAACACATCGGACAACACTCACAACTTGTGTACAACACACAACCACTGAGGTCCCAGGTCCCCAGCGTTTGACAAGCCGCCCGAATGGCGTTGACCTCAGCATGAGCACTGGGGTCGAGATCCCTCACAACGCTATTTCCAGCTGCGGCCACGATCTGTCCGTCCTTGGCGATCACAGCACCGAAGGGCCCACCTGTCTTGTGCACCACGCCAGCGTCCCGCATCAGACGGATCGCTTCACGCATCAGCGCCTGATCCTGATCCGAGACCATGCTGTCGCCAACCTCTCGCCACAGAGTGGCCAAGGCCACCTAGAGCGGCAAGCGGTGGCAATCAACGCCGACGCGCCCACGACCACACAAACCAGACAATCAGTGCCACCAGCACCCAAGGCAACAAAGCTCGCAACACCAAGACGGCTACGAGCAGCACCAGCAGGCTCACCACACCACGCTTCACCAACGCCTTGCTCTCCTCTGTCATGTATTGCCAGCGGGGGATGAGAGCCATACTCGAAAACCTAGTAAGGGACAGGAATTAAAGGATCCGTGACGACATCTATACGCTGGCAAATACGCGCAGCGCAGAAACTGCGCACAATCCACGCAACAACATGCGTAGCCCCTTTTAACAGCAGGCGAGTGGATGAGCACTACGGACAGTGCCCAAGCTCTTGGCGTTAGCTCAGCAACTACGTAGGGTCCGTTTGCCGGGCAGCGGATTAGCTCCCGGCACCGACTTAAAGGCTTTCAAGACATTGGAGCGGGCCATCCGATGAGGGCCGGGTTTCAGTCGCAGTTCTTGCGATTGTGACAGAGGCTGGCTTTAGCATCTCTGCTAATGACTTGAAGAAAGCTCAATCAGAAATTTCAGATGAAGAACTGGAAAGTGCAGCCGCTGGTAATGATGCACAACGGGATAGATGGTGTTGGTTTGGTGACTCTATGTGTCAGTGAACAATTAGGCTAGCTGTGGACCAGTCTACACACTTAACACTCCTACATTGACGCGACTTATTTCTGCAATTACACCCAAAAGCCCACTCACCTGCCTCCTAGACCTGGCACGATTGAGCGCAGTAAATATTAGCCAAAGTCACTGCAGCTATCCCTTGCTATGACCAGCCTGTAGCTCCACGCCCTCCTATGTCAGAAGAGCAACTCAAAGCCTTTCTAGAGAAGGTCAAAGGCGATACCAGCCTTCAGGAAAAGCTCAATGCAGCAGCCTCACCTGAAGCTGCTCTTGAAATCGCCAATGACGCAGGGTTTGCAATTACTGCGGAAGATATTCAATCAATGCAATCGACAACGGGAGAAGTGTCAGATGAGGAGCTGGAAGGTGCAGCAGGTGGACGTTGCATTCGGAGGTCGGCCGTAATTTGTCACTTTTCAAACCCAACAAAGGCGAATGTCAATTGTTAATGATTGGGGTGGTTGTTGAGCCTACGCCCTCAAAGCCCTTGCATTGACAGGGGTTTTTAATTACTTCAATCACGCCAATAATCCCATCAATCAGCCTCCGATACCTAGCACCATCGCCCGCACTCTTAGCGGGCTTTTTTATTAGATACAGACATCACTACCGACCGTTGCTATGACCAGGCTGTAGCTCCACATCCTCCAATGTCAGCGGGGAAGTAGAGCCATGTGGGATTTCCTGGAGCAATCATTCAGACCAGAGGCCAGCATGACGGAATGACCTCCCAGCTCCTCAGCCTCAGCACCGAGGCACCTTTTCAGTATCTGCCACTTACTGCAGCGCTGCGTCAATTCGTGCAAGTGCATGGTGAGCGCGATGGCGCTGTGGTCGTGTCAGGCCAGCACACCACCACTGCCGTGATCATCAACGAACTGGAGGAACGGCTGCTGATGGACCTGAAACGGTGGCTCAGCCGGATGGCTCCTCCGGGCGATGACTGGAAGCATGACGACCTGCATCTTCGCCCAGGCATCCCTGACGATGAGCCACGCAATGCCCATGCGCACTTGCAGGCTTTGCTGCTGGGCAACCAAGTGACCGTGAATGTCTGCAATGGAGAGTTGCAACTGGGCCAGTATCAGGACGTGCTGCTGGTGGAACTGGATGGACCACGGCAACGCAAGGTGTCATTGCAGTGGCTTTCGGCGTGAGACTGTGCAGCACCTTCTCGACCGAGGCCCCAGCTCCATCTCAGAACGAAGACGGCAAGGCGAGCATCACTCACCTCAAACGTTGTCTGAATGCTGGGTGCCGATTGCCGAGGCTGTGGGTCTCACAATCACCACACCAATGGCGTCGGGGACCGAACGCAGGTAGCGGGCCAACCCAGGGGAACGCATCACTCCCTCGCCTGGGGCAGCATGGATGGCATCCATTCTTGAACCTGACCTGACCAACACACCGGTGTGACTGACATCGAGGCCCTCCACACGGGTTGCGATCGCGAACAGATCACCGGATTGAAGACTGGGGAGAACGGATTCAATTGCTCTTAGTGGAATGAACCGCTGCTGAACCCGATGGGAGTTTTCCAGAGCGTTGATGCAATCGAACAAAACATTCGATCGCAACTTGGGATAAAGAGCGCGATTGGATGACATGAAATTCAAGGACAATGATCGCGAAACCTCTCCTTCTAACGCGAAATCAGCCTCCAGCATTCCCTGCTTGACAGCTGAATCCACCCAGTCTTGGAAATAATGCCAACGATTGCAATAGGAAACATCGCCATCGCGATAGCGCAAGCTCTGCGTGCGCGCAGAGAACTGATCAAAAGACTGCGACCATGCCAAAGCCAGAAGCTGCTCAACAAACAACATGCAATCAAATTGCGTGAGATCGAGACGCAGCTTTTCAGCACCATCAACATCAAGAGACATGGCGAGATAAGGGCTGCCGACAAACGATTCAGCAAGGCGTGCCATGGCCTGATTCACCGACAAACCCGCAATCAACGAACGTCGCGTCGCGAAGCGATTGCGCGTATCACCAATCACCTCAATATCGCTGCCGATCTGAAGGCTGAGCGTGTTCGACGCGATGCCGTCGGCAGATGTCGTTGCTGCATTCGATCGCGTCTGAGCAGCATCAACGGACCCAGATGACCACATCCCGATCGCAACGATCAGAGCGCTCAGGGCCCACCGAGAACGTTTCATGGAAGGAAGCAATAGGGCACAGTCAGGCCTGCCGACCACCGAACCAACAACAGAGTCGACGCCCATGGCAAAACTCCGACCACAGCACCCACCTTGCCCATCATTTCACTGATTCATGAAATGCATCCGAGCCTGAATCGGACAACCCAAAACGCAAACGCGTTCGCACGCATCAGCAATGGGTTCGGCAGCGGAATCAGGATTGAATCAGCTCTGAACAGCGTGGCGGCGGCGACCAAGCGGCTCAATCCAGTGCTCCAGCACGTCGCGGTGATGAAGCCATTGAGGCGTCACCCGACACCCGAGATTCACCACCCCCTCATCCATCAACCGACCCAGACGAATCGCCGCGGCCTCTTCGTGGCGTGAAAACTCATGCTGATGAGACGCCAGCCAGTCGACCTCACCCTGCGTGATCACGCCACTCGACAGGCTTTTCAAAAAGAGTTCCCCCAACGTCATGACTCTTTGTAACGAACTTGTTACATCCTGTCGGCCTGACGCGCCAACCGCGAATCCGACGCCGAATGACCGAAAACCCCAACAACCAAGCCGACACGACAAGCCATGAAGTTTTTTTAAGATACGCAAACTAAATTGCTGTGCCATGCAGCTGAACCTCTCTCAGCAGTTCGAATCCGAGTCGCTCAAGCGGATGATCGATTCCACCACCGATGTGCACGAGCTCCAGTCCCTGGCTCGTGAACTCGCTGATTTGTACCTGCGACAACGCGCAGCCACGGCGTGGGTGGTGTCGGAGCGATGAGCGAGGGCCGCTGGCCGGAGCTGCTTCGCCAAATCCCGACTGCCGAACTGGACAAACTGGCCATCCTCCGGGTGTTGGAGTGCAGCAACGGGATGATCCAGCTCCTCTTTCGGGAGGGCCATGCCGATGCGCTCAATGCCGAGGACACCCGCAGGGCAATGCGGTTCTCGATGCGTTGCATCAAAGGCATGGAAATCCCCCTAGGACAACAAACTCTTCGCTTCGACAGCACCACGCAGGAGCTTCTCATTGAGATCCGAACGCTTTATGTGAACGGGATCAAACGCAACGACAGCGCAAATCGCAGCGAATTTTTCCGGGCCTCCAGAGCCAATCTCGAAGCGATCGGCCACGAACGCCTGGAAAGCGCTCGACGTCGACTGTTTGCCGAGTGCTACGACCTACCGGTGCACACACTCGACTGGGGGATGGACTACATCAAGGACGTCTTGACTTCAGTGCGCCCGAAGGAAGCCGAAAGTGCTCTAGGCGAGACAACAGCCAAGTGCAGCAAGACCTAAAGCCCGAAAATGGTGCCCAGCAGATCAGCTGGGTGCGAAGTTCGTTGGGTGCGCTGCATCTCCAGCTGCAGGGCCAGCACGACGTGGGCCATAAAACGAACCGCCGAGAGAACGGCAAGGCCCATGCAGAGCGGACAGTGAAGCAATCCCATGAACGGAGCTTCGGATCATTCCCAGTAGCTCACAACCTTGCTTTCCATTTCTTGACGAAGACGGATCTCGTGCATCGGCACTTGACATCAAACCCGATCCTCGGCTAGTACAAACGTACTATGCATCGACGGGATGGAGGAATGGACCTTTGTGGACGAGCATGAGCTGTTGTCGTTCCGTGGGAGTGAAGCCTGCATGACATGCCAGCACTTCACCCACGGCGTCGATGCCCATTGCCACACGCTGGTGGCGTGTCGGCTGCGTCAGCAACGTCTTGCCGATGGAGAGCACCTGACCAGGCGCTGCAGATTGTGGACACCAACGTGGCATCAAGAAGCCGGCTGGGCTCCGGAATACAGCTGACCATCACCGGCACGGGACCAGCTCACACATCCAAGCCTTCAATCATCCAAGCCCTGCAACAATCCAGAGGCCTGATGTGCCGCGAATCCATCAAGCACAGCATTTTCACCATCACCCAGCTGATGTGAAACAGCAATGCGCGATTGCACCGATTGCCTCATCAGATCAGAGCATCAACACTGAATAAAGACAACAGGAGGTACCGCATGCCGGCTGACACTCCACCTGAGCAAGCCTGAGAAGCCTTTCGACTGTTCGCCCCTGCTCCAGCGCTCCCCCAACCAACGCCAGACTGCACCAGTCAGGATCACCATCACAGATCCATGCAGTTCTGATCCCACTGGATCCTGGCCCCAGGCGCCCACAGCCGAATTGTTCGCTTCTGCTCACCCTTTCCTTTGCTTCATTCACTGTCCTTCGCAACGGATTCAACCAAGGATTCACGCTCAGCATCAGACAGGAAGCCAATGAATCAACGAGCGAGCTAGGCCGTTTCATTCATCGGAATGGGGCGGTCATTCGAGACCAGCCAATCTGGCTGGCAACAACCCCCAGGATTCAGAGCCAACACTGAATCCTGGGGGTCTATTCATGAGCAAAATTTGCACGATTTAAGGACTCAACACCTCATCCGCCATGGCAGAACAATCTGATTATTTATCAATCTGCGGACGAGAACAGTCCATCCAATCCTTAATGCAGAACCGCGAATACTTCTGGCAGGCATCAGAGAGCCACGACACAAGGCATTTGCGCTCGGCGTTCGCGTGCGCCCTCCACATGCATCAGCCAACGGTGCCAGCCGGCCCTCATGGAGAGTTGATCTCTCACCTGCAATACATGTTCGATCATTCAGACGAAGGAGATAACCACAACGCTGAAGCCTTTGCGCACTGCTATCGGCGCATGGCTGATCTGATTCCCGAACTGATCGAGGAAGGATGTGAGCCACGAATCATGCTCGATTACTCCGGCAATCTCCTCTGGGGGCTTGCGCAGATGGGACGAGAAGACATCATTCAATCTCTGCGATTTCTCGCCTGTAATGACGCAATGCAACAGCATGTGGAATGGCTCGGCAGCTTCTGGGGACATGCCGTCGCGCCATCCACACCCATCCCCGATCTGAGCTTGCAGATCAGGGCCTGGCAGCACCAATTCGCCCGGCTGTTCGGAAACGATGCCCTTCGCCGCGTTCGCGGTTTTTCACTGCCAGAAATGCATCTCCCCAACCATCCCGACACCCTGTTTGCACTGCTCCATGCCCTGCGCGATGCGGGATACCGGTGGTTAATGGTTCAAGAACACAGCGTTGAACAACGGGATGGCTCGACGCTGAGCGCACACCAGCGTTATGTGCCCAATCGGCTCATGGCTCGCTCATCCACAGGCGACGAAGTCAGCATGATCGCCCTGATCAAGACCCAGGGATCAGACACCAAACTCGTTGGCCAGATGCAACCGTGCGCAGAAGCCCTTGGGCTTGAGCGTCAATGCATCGGAGGCGTGCAAGTGCCTTCGCTGGTCACCCAGATCGCAGATGGCGAAAACGGCGGCGTGATGATGAATGAGTTTCCGGATGCATTCCGACAGGCAAACCGTCGCATCCGCGATCAAGGCGTGGCCACAGCGGCCCTCAACGGCAGTGAATACCTGCAGGCACTCGACGACTTGCAGGTGTCATGGGATGCGTTGCCCCAAATCCAGGCCGTGCATCAACACAAACTCTGGACCCATCTCGGCGCGGCAACGAAGCCAAGCAATCTCAACGACGCCATTGCCGCGCTGCAAAAGCAGGACCAGTCCCTGGCCATGGAGGGAGCCTCATGGACCAATGACCTCAGTTGGGTCAGGGGATACGAGAACGTGCTCGAGCCGATGCAACAGCTCAGCGCAACCTTCCATCAGGTGTTCGATACGCGGCGCTCCGAACAGCCATCGATCACCACGACAGACCTCTACCGAGATGCGCTGCTGCATCTGCTGCTGCTGGAGACCAGCTGTTTTCGATACTGGGGACAAGGGCTTTGGACCGATTTCGCCCGAGAGATTCACCGCCGTGGTGAATCTCTGCTGTTAGCAGCGCGATCCGCCTGAACTCAGCCAGCAGCACGGGAACGACGACGCACCACACGACGGCCGTCCGGAGTTTGCTCCACCTCTGAGCCTGAATCAGCGGTTTGAGTCACATCCTGACCCTGGGGCTCGCTTTCAGGGGGTTCCTGCTCGGCGATCACCCCCACAACGACAGCGGCCTGCACCTGATCCTGGAGATCACCGATCACCATCAGGGCCTTGAGCGTGAGTTCCAGGCGTGACTCCCTGGGCAGTCCTGGACGCAGCTTCTTGACTGAGCCCCAGAGCTCAAGCGCTACCTCTCTGAGGAGTTCCTTGTCTGCCATTCGAGCCGATGCGATCGGATAAGTCGATCGGATCAACTTACTGTTTGGGGTGCAGCCGTTCGGAAACGCCGCCTGGCTCTTCAAGCTGAGAGACGGCCAGAACATCCACGCAAAAGCTTTCCAGCAGCCAGGATGTCGCGATGCCAATCACACTCGTTTACGACGGTGGCTGCCCCTTCTGCCGTCATTTCGCACGCCGCAGTGAATTACTCGGAGGGCTGCCTGATCTGACCATCCGCGATGGACGCAGTGACCACGAACTGCGAGGAATGTTGCGCCGCCGAGGCTTCAACCTCAGCAATGGAGCTGTGTTGATGGAAGGAGAACGCATCTGGCATGGCAGCGACGCCATTGCTGTGTTGTGCCAACACCTGACTCCGAGTGATCCCCTGCTGCAATTGCTCCATGGCCTGTTCCGGAATCCCCGAAGAGCCAATCTTCTGTATCCAGGGCTCCTCGCTGCTCGACAGCTCGCTCTGGGGTGGCGAGGGCTACCGCTCGACCCTGATCAGGCTTGAGCCTGGGACTCCACCGCGAAGGTGCTGCCAGTGGGAATCACTTGTGGTGCTCGATCCATCTGAAAAGCGAACTCCTCGAGCTCAGCGTGCATCTCCAAAAGCATCACAGCCAGCGAACGAGCCAATTCCCGGCTGAAACTGTTCTCCATGGACCATTCGCATTTCAAGACTCACAGGTTTTAGAGACTTCAGGGGGTCAGCCGTGAGCTGCGTGAAGGTGCCGTTACACGATGGCCGCCTCCTGACCCGGAGGCGGCCTGTGGTTCATCCGTGCTCTCGTTGCCAGCGGGTGTAATTCGCTGCTGAGAACTTGTGGCCGTGGCGCAAACCAACCTTGGCGACGCAAGCGGTGTCACCGCCGCACCGCTCCACTTCACGGCGGATGTCGTCATTGCCGTTGGCTCGGGCCAGGAATGACTCCAGCTGTTTCATGGACATGAAGAACCTCCAAAGGGGGGTTCCCCACGGCTAACCCCGTAGAGAGCAGAGAAGGAATTCCATCGGTTTTTCTTCCCCGAACCTTGTCGAATCAAATCAGAGTCCCCCGTGGACTGGGGGATCGCTGTTGGCGCGATGGCTGTCTTGGCAGTCGCTGTGTTGGTGGTGGACCCAAAAGACCTGGGCCTCGCTGGGGCAGGACGCGATGGCGAACCCTTACGCGCATGTGAGCCGCACAGTGCGTGATCACCCCCATCAGCAACACGAGAGCGATCCCGGTAGCGGCTCGCCGCTTCATGACGACATCTGGCCCGTCATCGCCTGCCGACAATCACGGGTGGCGTACCGCCAGCCACCCCCGGCAGACCAGGAACCACCTGGGTCTGCCCATCCCATTTGTCGAGGAAAAGCTTGTAGAGCACTTGGTCATCAAGACTCTTGTTGAGCGTGTCGTAGCGGAGCGCTTCTTGCTCAGCAATCTTCACTTCGGTCTGCGCCCTCAGCAGTTGCTGCTCGGCAATCTGTTTTTGCTCAATGGCGGCACGGTATTCCTCGGCGATTTCCAGGCCTGTGAGATCAAGACCAACCACTTTCACGTAGTCGAACTGATCCAGCTCATCGGCGACAGTGGAGGCCACCAACGCAGAGATGTCGTTCCACTCCGAGGCGATGGTCACCAGCTCGTATTGCGAAAACACGGACTTGAGCGCTTTCAACAGGGACGGCTGAATGATGCGCGGATAAACGTCGCGATCACTGCTGGCGATGGTGCTGTAGACACGGCCTGCTTCATCAGGGCGCAGGGCATATTTGATCGTTGCTGTGGCCTGAATGACCTGCAGATCCTTGGTGAGGGTCGCAAAGTTCTCAGGCTTGACCTGCGTGCGGATGCTGAAGGGCCACACTTGTTGCACCAAAGGAAGCTTGGCGTTGAGTCCCGGCTGTCGAGGAGCCCCACTTACTTTTCCCAGGGTGGTGATCACGGCCACCTCACCAGCAGGGACCACAAAAAGCGCCTGCCCCAAGAGCAGAAGTGCCGCCAGCACAATGGCGACAATCGCGACCAGGCCTCCTTCAGGTCCACCAGGATTGACCGATCGCATCGACGAAGGACTCTGCATGCGGAGAAAGAGCTGTGCACGGACTGTGGACTTCTTCTAGCGACCGTGAAGCGACACTGCTGACTGGGCCGCCCAAACCCTGATAGCGTCCAAAGATCAAGCTCCGTTGCCGCTGTGAGAAGCCTGGCCTCCTTGCTGATCGCTGCGCTTCTTCTGGTCGCTCCTCCGGCCTGGGCAGCTGACCTGCGTCTCGATGCGGTGGCCTTGATGCCATGCGACGCGTCTGACCCTGGAGCTCAGCCCAGCACCAGCAGTCTCAGTCGACGCACCAACATCACCAGCCCAGAAGGTGCCAGCTGTTATGTGCTCAGCGGCACTGTCCACAATCCAGGTCGCAATCCAATTGTTGATACAGACGTCTACGCGCGCATTCTTGATCGAAGCGGTGAACCGGTGCTGCAGAACCGTACGCGCGTCGGCTCGATCGGTGACGTCGACCCTGGCGATCATTCCTTTGCCCTTCGCCTGGCCATCCCCGCCGGCACCCCTGGGCCTTTCGAAGTGAAGAACCCGCGAGCGCGTGGTTTCAACGCCCCGGTGCGCAGCCGTGCGGCCGACGATGAAGAGCTGCTGCCCCTTGAACAGGGTGTGGTGCGTTCTGATTTGGGATCGTCCGACGCAAGCAGCTGATGTTTCAGGCTCTCCGGGCAGGAGCAGTGATTCTGCTGTTGCTGATTGGCATGGTGATGGTGAGCTTTCACCCAAGGGCTCGACGATCGGAACTCAGTAAGCCCACGTTGCGCGACAACCGGATGATGCCCAGAAACACCTTGCGTCGTCTCAGAGAAGAACGGTGGTAGTGGCCATGGCTGATCTGAAGCGTCTGGATCAATCGCTGTTCAATCAAGTGGCGGAGCAGTCGCGTCAGCGTGATCGGCTGCGATGCAACCACAACCTGCATCAGGACACGGATGTGGTCCAGCGATTTCTCAATGTGCTGCAGCCAGGCACCTACGTGCGACCGCATCGCCATTGTCGCGAGCAGCAGGGATCCGGCTTCGAGTGCTTTCTTGTGCTGCAGGGCGCCATCGGCCTGCTCGTTCTGAATGAGGATGGAGTTTTACTCGAGACAGAAATCCTGCGCGCCGCCGGTCCTGTCAAAGGCATCGAACTGGCGGAGAATCAGTTCCACACCCTGGTGGCTCTTGAACCTGACTCCGTGATCTTCGAACTCAAGCAAGGCCCCTACCAGCCCACTCACGACAAAGACTTCATCGCCAGCTTCCCCCAAGAAGGGACCCCTGAAGCGTGTCAGCAGGAGCTGCACTGGCGAGCTTTCTTTCAAAACGACGTGCGGTGATGATCACAACCCCATGGATCCCAGCAGCGACAGTTGTCCTTGCTGAGACTCTGGTTCCACCAACTGCCATTCCGATGGGTCCCATGGGTTGAGCAATGGCTCCAGCGCACGCAGCTGATGCCCATCAGCAGGTGCCATCCAAGCCTCCTCCAGACCTTGGGGGATCGTTACGGGCATGCGTTGGTGAAAAGGTTTCACCAGGGCATTCGGAGTGGTGGTGAGGATCGTGCAGGTGTCGACTTCACTGCCGTCGCTTCCCAGCCAACGCTCCCAGAGGCCAGCCAACCAGAACGGCTGGCCGTCGACACGCTGGATTCTGCGGCCTTTCTCCAGAAAGGAACTGGCTGGAATCAGACAGCGACGATGTCTCCAGGCACCACGAAAACTGGCTTTGTCCGCCACCGTTTCGGAGCGAGCATTGATGGGTCTAGGGCCCCTCGTGGGATCTTTGCTCCAGCTCGGGATCAACCCCCAAAGCATCAAAGCCGCCTCAGGACCTGCCTGATCACGACGCAAAGCCAACACGGGTTCGCCTGGAGAGATCAGTTGGCGCGGAGAATAATGACGGCGATGCTCAGCATCCAGTCGCTCACGCAAGGGGTGCGGAAGATCGCCAACGGGACTGGACAACGCGAAACGGCCGCACATGTCGCAGCAACCTTTCAGGACTCTTGACGAAAGATACGTTCAAGATCACGGCGAAACTGTTCGCTGCTTAGGGGACGCTCCCCTCGATGGCGACGATTCCGCAGAAGCAGAGCTCCGATCCACCACACCTGCAGAGCTGCGAAGGCAACACCAAACACCAGCAAGCTGGCAGTAGGAGTGTCGAGGTCAAAAGCCATCAGCACTCCCCAAAATCGAGCACAATGAAAATCGATACCAATCGTCCATGAAGGAGATCAGCCTGCTGGAACTACTCGCACGCAGCGCGGCTCGCTTTGCTGCGGTCTCAGGGGTGCTTGCACTCGTGATTTGGTTGACTTGGGTCTTGCTTGATTTCGAGCACATGCAAAGTGGCTTCACCCTGCCTCAGTCGGTGTACTGAAGCAGGGTTGGCAGACTTTCAGCTCACACCATCCGGAACAACTGAGGTGCTGGAATTACCTGTTGCACGCTCGGTGGAGGCGAAGGCAGCTTCGAGACGATCAGTCTGAGACCGAACGTCGGGGTCGAAACGGCGGAGAATCAATTCATCGATGGCGAAACGCCCTGGACCAACAGCCAAAATGGCAACCGCTGCACCCACATAAAGACCAAGCAGCTCAAGGAGATAGATATTGAATCCGGACGTCACGATCGCGTGATAGATGGCCACGGAAATGGTTCCGAAGATGGCCAAGGCTCCAAAGCGGGTCAGCAAACCGGTAATGATCAGCCAGCTGCCACCAATCTCGGAGAAGGCAGCGATGTAAGAAAGGGTGATCGGGAACGGCAGATGCAAGGGCCTGACGAAAGCATCAGCGAAGTTCTCGATGTTGGCGAGCTTCTCGTAGCCGTGGTGAATCAACAGAACACCGGTAAAGACGCGGAGGATCAAGAGGCCAGCGTCAGCGAGAAATGGCTTTGAAAGGACAGTTCTGAGCACAACAGCAAAAACTTAATGACGAAAAATTAAGGATTCACCGCGTCCTTCCGCGAGCTCGCGCGGCAGGATCAGAACAAGATGAGTAAAACTACCTACCAACTCTGGGATCCACGCTCGGGATCGGAGACGACCATAATGAAATTAGGTAACGGGTGCTTGACATGACGAGTGAAGTTCTCATAACGCTCTTCTTGGGCTTCGGTGCTGCGACTACCACCCTGGCGTTTTGGAAGTTCAGTCGCAGTCAGTCCACAAAGCGTTTGTAAAGCCAACGCACAAACCCGCCGATCACCGGCACAGGCTCAAAGGTGGGCCCGACGAAATCAAAGTAGTCGCGGTGATCGCAGACTTTGCCCTCGCCATTGATGCGTAGGCGGCTGGCACCGGGGTAAATGAATTCGATTCCTTTGATCTTCAGCCCCATTTCCCACTCAATGAAGGCTGTGTCGCCTTCCACGGCGATGGAGCTCGGAACCAAATAAACGTCGTCACAGCGTTGGATCAGCCCCTCTTGGGCCTCGATGTAGGCCTTGATGCCCGTGCGCTCTTGCGTGGGATCCTGGAAATGAACGTTGTCGTCGTAAAGCTCACGCCATTGCGCCTCGGTCGGAGCAGCCATGCCGTAGGGCTTGGTAAACAGAGTGCGGAGACGATCGGCGTTCACGACATAAAAACATCCTGAGATCAAAACCTTATTCAGATCAACGGCTCTGTTGCATAAGCTCCACTGCTCCGCTGGCAACTGCCCCCATGGCTGATCCGCAGTATCACTACGAACCAATCGAGGCTTTTGGCGAAAGCCTGACCACCCGACGCCCCTGGAACACCTCCGCTCTGGAATTCGTGGAGCGCCTTAACGGGCGAACGGCCATGGTCGGCTTCGCAGCCGCTGTGGTGGGTGAACTCGCCACCGGCCATGGGCCGGCTGGTCAAGTGATGGGTCTCATTCGCTGGTATCTGAGTTGATCTTGGTGAGAGCGTGCAGCGCCGAATAATCGCCTGCATCCAGATCCGTACCTTCAGCGCGCTGAAGCAGCAGCGCCAACCCCTCCAGGGCAGACGCATCGACGCCAGCCCGCTTGGATTCCTGCAAAAAGAGATTCAGATCTTTTCGCAACAGGCTGGTGCTGAAGTTGGGATCCCCGTAGTGCTCCGTCAGCATCCGCCCGAGCTTCTTATCCACCGTTGGTGCATACAGAGCGGAGGGACGTAGCACCTCCATGAAACGCTCCACCTCCAGACCTGATGCCTGCACAAGTCGAAGGGCCAGCGAATACCCATGGGTCAGGCTGGCGATGAGTTGATTGAGCGCCAACTTTGCGGCGGCTCCAGTACCGACCTCGCCCATGTGCAGCGGATCGGAACCAAGCTGCTGCAACAAGGGACGTTGAAGCTCAAAAACCTCTGGATCACCGCCAGCCATCACCAGCAGCGTCCCTTTCTGCGCTTCCGGGCGACTGCCCAGCACAGGTGCTTCCAGGTAGCAGCCGCCCTGCGCTTTGACGTCCTTTGAGAGGCGCACGCTTTCACTGATCCCCATGGTGCCCATGGGGATCACAGTGCGCCCTTGCAGCGGCCCAAGACACTGCACAACCGCAGAGGTCACCGGACCATCCCGAAGCACGGTGACCACGGTGTCGGCATCCAGCAACGTCTCAGCAGGGCTGTCGCGATGCAGTGCTCCGGCACTGACCAGCGATCGACAGCGATCAGGATCCCGATTCCACACCTTGAGGCACATCCCCACCTCCAGGAGGCGATGACCAATGGCGGCACCGAGACGACCGGTGCCCAATAGCGCGATGGTTGTCATCAGATAGGACTAACCTCCTTCTGGGCCTGCAGCAGCACGTCACGCGCTTGGTTCAGCTGAACGGCAAGACGCTTGTGCGCCCGTTTCAACTTCTGCGCATCCAACCGTCCGGAGAGAGGCAACGCCAAGGTCTGTTGACCAGGTCTGCACTTGCTGGTGCTGCGCCCGCGTTCACCACTCGAGGTCGAGGCGGTCTTCGTTGCGACACCATCACATGGCATGCGTTGCCCATCCATCGAGGAGTCTCCACCTTGCTTGATTGAGCAACGGCTAACAGATCGGCGCCGCATGGTGGAACGGTGGCATCGAAGCACCGGGTTGAGGTGCCTGGTCCTCCCATGGCATGTCACCCCTCCGGCACGAACGGTGATGCGGTCGACGGAGCTTGGGCCTCCAGCGTTGGTTCACCAATGAAGTGCCATCAATTGCACCCTCGGCGTGAGCCTGATCAAAGAAACGGACGAGGGTCTTGATCGAAGCGATGCTCGAACGGGAGCGGTGCCGGTTGCTGATCCCCATCCAGAACAGCGGTGGACTCCAGAGCGCGCCTGAGTGCACGGGCACTGTGCAACGGCATGTCTCGAGGCACTGAGATGCGATCACGCAGGTAGCGCAAGGCGGCAGCCGATCCAGGCTCGGGAGACACCGGCCGACCCAGCATCAAAGCCGTGAGTGCCGCTCGCAGGGGCTGGTCAAACCCGTCGCCAAGGGGATTGCGCGCCAAGAGCGTGCTCCGATGACGCAGCACGCGCTCCAGCGCCCGCTCTCGCGGCAGCCCTTCAGCCAGCGCCGGAGCCCAGCGACTCTCCAGCTCACCGAGCCCCTGCCCAGCATCCACAGCAGCAGCCATGGTGCGCTGGTCCTCACTGCCATCCGCCCAACATCCACCCATCTGCGGCGGCAGATCATGGGCATGCGTGTGCATATCACTCTGGGTACCGCGATAGGTCTCCAGTTGTTCAAGCGCCGAGAGCCAGCGATCGATTCCCGGATGCGCTTGGCGCAGCGCAAATCCTTTGAAATAAGCCAACGACGCGTTCATGCGCTCGACATAGGGGATGAACACCAGGTCGGCCGTGCCCGGGGTTGATCCCTCAGGGGCATCGGGATCCAACCAGGTGCCACCCCCGGCCGCAAGGGCGTCCTCCATCTGTCGTGCCACAGCCTGAAACTGGTCGCGGGCCTGACGTTCCTGGCGTTCATTGAGGCCTGGTGTGCACAACCAGAGGCACCAGGCCCGGAACAGCAACCGTTCAAGATCACGTAAGGCGCGTACGCGGCGATCACCCATCGGAGCACCAACGGGCCCGAAAGTCGTCTCGAGTGCCTCAAGAATCCGGTCGCTTTCCGTAATCAGCCGCCCATCCAGTTCCAGCGCTGGAAGCATCCCCGATGGAACTAGGGCTGTGAACCATGGCTCCTTGGGCCCATAACAGCGCATGGTGACCTTGCGGATCCGATAGGGGATCCTGCGAAATTCCAACCAAAGCCAAACCTTCTGGCAGTAGGGGCACCAAGCATGGTGATCCCGAAACAGCGTGACGCGCACCGTCGATTCAGGCTGACCAAAGAGACGCAGAGTGGCTTGCGCATTGGCAGGTCCTTCGACCCGCTCCGCAGCGGGCGGTGCCATGGCCTCCAACTCAGACCAGCTCAGAGCCGTGGCGGGATTGAGGGCAACCATGAGAGTCTCGGATCATCACTGCATGATCACCGCTGAAGTGAATCGCCTGTGACCATCGATCACCGCCAGCTGCAGGACCTTGAAGATCGGGCCCGTCACCGGGGCACTGGCCTCCAATGCGAGGACATCTTTGGCTGCTGGCAGCTGACGACGATCTGGCCCAGAGGTCGCCAAGAAACCAACGCCCTGAGTGGTTGGTTTTTGCGCAGCCTTGGAGCCTGTCTGGACATCTCAGCGGGCCGAAACGCTGATCTTCAGCTACGCAATGCTGTGAACCTGGGGCCGCTCTGCCTGCAGTTTCAAGGGCCTGGCCATCTGCGCGGCAGGCGCCCGCTGCTGGTGTTTCAGTTCGAGCAGGTGGAACTGAAGCTTGGACAGCTCACGCTGCTGAAACGAATGCTCCCCAGCCCCACACAAGGCCGTGAGCCCTTTTTTGCCTTGATCAGTCGCAGCAACGACGGATGGATGGCAGCCCGTGGCCGTGGTGGTGGCTTAGCTCTCTGGACCCTCAAGGGTTGAGCCGCTGTTCACACCAGTGGTCGTGACGCTGCCAACGGCGGCGACAATGCGGGTGAGGCTTCAGATCAAGCTGCTCCACCTGAGACAGGTGAATACGCAAGAGCAACAGGTGTGGCGGAACAGCTTCACCGTCGACCACATCCCGAGGCCACGGCCCTGCTTCAGACAAAAGCTCCCCAGGATTCGGCCAAGCCCAGACACTGCGACCGTGGGGAGAGAGTTTCTGCCAATGATCCGCCAGACCTGTGGGGTCCTGCCCAGGGGTGATCAACGCCGCCGCGCCACGCAACCGAAATTGCTCTCGTGCCTTGCGGAACAACCAACACAGCTCCACCTGAGGCTGATGCATCAGTTCAGAAGGTTTCTCGCTGCGGGCATCCGTGAGCAGCTCCAGATCACCCGATGGGCTCCAACCCCGAAACACCAACGTGCGCACCCGGGGTGTGCCGTCGTGAGCGACGCTGGCCAATTGCAGCCAGCCCGATCCTGCGGCGCGTCCTTCACGCTGGCGCGCTCCGCGCAGCAACGGTCTCCATGGAGGAATTGGGTCCACACGACCCTGATCAACGGGCATCGTTTAGCCAGGGGTCAAGAAAGGCCAGCGGCCGCGCCATCGACTCTGAGAATCCAAGAATGCCTCGGTCGCGATAGACGTACAGGAGTGAGTCGTCGTCATCGAGAAGGAATGTTCCTCCCCGCTGCGTGATGAAACGATCATCGGGCACATAGGTGCCCCAGTGCCGCAGCACTTCGTTCATGTTGCGCAGACGAACCGTGGCCAGTTCAAACGGACGCTGGAAGCCCCCTCCCCCCGCACGCCGAAACAAGGCGGCGGGGAAGGATGGCAGGACCCCGGTCGTCACCTGCTCATCATCATCGAAGCGCTGTGGTGCAGAGCGATCACCGGTATAACCCCGCAACACCTCCTTCAAGGTTCCAGGAGAACCAATGCCGGCGCACATCAACAGCAACGACGGCCAGGGACCTCCGGGTGCCTGAAGCCCCGCTGAAAGGCCCAGCGCACGATGCAACTGGTGATCAGGCTCGATCTGCAGCAGATCTGGCGGAAAACCCGTGAAGTCGCAGAAACGATCGGCTCCTGCCTGATCACCAATGGCGATGGCTAGAGGACGGATGCCGGCCTGCTCGAGCCTGGGCAGCGCCGGCACCAACGCCTGGGCATATTCCATCGAGTCGAAGTCGCCCAGCTGCGTTAACAGCACAACTAACCGTCTAGCAGCTCCGTCAGGGTTTTTGCCAATTCGTCTGATCAGTGCTTCAGGCGCTTTCATCGGTGCGTTGACAACCCGGTTAACAAAAAAGGGCTGCTATCAACGGCAGGGTGGCAAAAATCGGCATCCACTCGGGTGACTGTCAATTCCACGTGCACGCGATCCAGCCCTGGTGACACGGCGGCCGGGACTGAATCTCGCAGTCCATCGCCGGTGTTGGTTTTAGTCGTAAGTCAGCATCCGACTGACGTTGAAGTGTTGCTAGCAATCAGCTGAAATTCCTCGTTTCAACGTTACTTGCATTGCTGATGAGTGGTGATTACTTGTTGCCTTCATCGGATTCAGACATCTGGCAATTCGCCAGGTATTCCTTGAACATGTCTTGAACGACATCACAGCAAGCAGCCCCTTCGTCCACCATATATTGAGCAAGCCATTGCGACTCTTCACTGTTGTCCAATGATCGAATAAATTCTGAAACTTGTATTTTTAATTCCGCGAAGACTCGCAGTTTCTTTTCATCAGGAGGAGCCGGAGAGGCATTGTCATCGGGAAGTCTGAAATTCGAATTGTAAAAAGAAGCGGTCCAAAACAATGGGAAGAATAGTGAGACAAGCTGCAAGATGCCGAGGGACACAGTTTCCAATTCAGTTGCTTCACGAGGATGAAGATTGCCTGCTCTCCTTGCTGCCTTGCGAATCAATTTAAAGTCCTCTCCTCGAGGATGCTTCTTGAGCATGTCGTTGAGATAAGAGCGAAGATAGGTCATCTTGTCTAGGAGTCTATGTGTGTTTCGCCAGAACTGATCACATGGGTATTCTTGATGCATCTCCCTTCAATCTCTGGCGCAAAATCGCGTGGAGCTTCAGCCTGATCGAGGCAAGGTTCGACAGAGGCATCTGCAACAATTGAATAGAATTGCACTATAGCCAAGTTAAATTTGCATGCCCCAGCACCTACAGACCGGTACCGAGTCTTGAGCACCACCCACCGCGTTTTCTAGCTCCTCATTGAAAGGAGCTGAATCAGCTTTTTTTTCAAATCACCGGTAGAGATCAAGAATCCAGCCTCCCTTGCAATCACCACCACAGCGTTAGCGTCAGCAGCTGCTTTAGCTTCTTCAGAAGGCTAGTACGGTTTTAACGTGTTCGAGGCAGCCTTGAGTTGCTCGTCTGACATTCAAGGACGTGAAAGATTCGTTTGGTCATAGCAAGGGTCAGTATCCACAACTGAAACGGCCAGAATTCATCGACCTAAGAGCCAATTGCACATTGATTATACATCTGGACAGTGCTCCTCTAGCTGACATTCGGATTTTTCGCTTCTATCGGCATTGCATTTGAGTTGGTCTAGAAGGAAGGGAGCCCAAAATGGATAGAGCACAAATGAATTGTCGACGGCCGCTTATTAGTTGCTACCAAGGAAATCAAAAACCTTCTGCACTCCACTTACCGATCTCCGATAAAACTTAGTGTAACCACAATTGGTGCATGTGACTGCGTTATAGCGCCTATTACCTATGTCAAAGAAGCTGCTCCAGAATCCACCAGAGACACGAATCTGGCCAGTCTCGTAGGAAGTACAGCCACACTCGCTACACACGTAACCAGTAGAAAATCCGACAGAAGGTGCCATTCTTTTTTTAGAGATGCTTTCTTATAGTCACCATCGGCATGGCTTGCAACCTTGATTGCTCGACAACTGACTGAGCGTTCTGAATTTCGCTGTCCTGATGTCGGTGGTGCTGCCTCCTTGAAGCATGAAGCTAGAGCCTGATCAACGCAACGGCCGACAGCGGCATCGAAAGGTCAAACGCGCTGAAGTGATCCACCAAAGAGCCACTTGCGCATGGGACGCAATTGTTTCCTGAATGCTCGCGATCAAGCAAGATCAATAAAACCCGACGAAGGGTTACTGGAATCGATAAATTGTCCACCAAGAATCGCAGTTAGCGACACAGCATCCGAATCAACTTCATCGAACTCATCCTCGATGTCGATCGCTTTAGTTCATTCAGAGACTTCTGCTTGATCCAACCGAAGCCCTGCTGCAGCAGCCAATTCAATGAAGCGTTCAATCCCTGCTTCTGGAGTGGCAACAAACTGCTGATACAGCTCGACTTTCTTCTCGATTGGCATGGAATTGGAGAGCAGCTTGAAGCGTTCGAGTTTGTCCATCAAGGAAACCACAGCGTGACCTCGTTGTAGCCCTGTTGCGGCAACAGTTCAGCCACCCGGGTTAATCCAACTGTCAGCTCTGGCGCCAACCGCAACGCCGCGAATGCATCGTCGGAACAGTTCCATGCTGATGCCGAGCACATCGCTGATCTCCGCCTGCCTTGACGCGAGCAAGACCAAAGACCTATGTCGTCTCAACGCTTGCTCATCCGTCATGCCTCAGAAAACGTTCCTGCCAGTCCGTGTCATGAGCGTGGCAGCGATATTGTCACTCTCAGGACTCGCTGTTTCGGTTGCCCGGGCGCAGGAGCCGGCCACCAAAGCCTTTCAACAACGCAATGTGCCGCTGTCGTGGATCTTCAACGAGTGGCGCCGGAATGGCAACACTGCCAACACCTATCTCTGCGTCTGCGACCAGGATCGTTGCAACACGCAGCCGAACTGGCCGTTCCGAAGCTTTGGAACAGGCGAAGCCATTCCTGTTCTGGGGGAATGGAATCTGAACCAAGCCCGCCGCAATGGATTTCTGTGCGCAAGGCGCTGAGCTCGAGGCCCTGCAATGTGGTCTGACGCGCAAAGCCTGACAATCTCTGTGCACGCCACACCCACTTTTGATTGTTTGCGCGCAGAAAGCAATGCGCGATTCGACCGATGCCAAAGTCGCCCGTAAGGGTGGAAAGTAAGTCCATCGAGATCGGAGGTGCTGATGACAGCCGACACTCCACCGGCGCAGATTGCAGAAGCAGCCTGACTTTCTGGCCCCTGCTCCAACAGTCTCAACCATGACCTGGGTTGGTCCTTTGGTCGGCACGCAATGGTCCGCCACGCCAATCGACGCTCCACTCGCATCGCTTCAGGTGCCCTCGGAGAACTCGACCCAACACTGCGAGCGCATGGCCCCAGGGCGCCTCAAGCCAGAAGCTTCGACCCTTTCCTTCCACTCGACGTAATGGGTTGAACGATGCACAAACGAGCGAGCTAGGCCGTCTCTTCCAACCGGAAGGGGCGGCCTCCGCCTTTTCTGGCTGAGGAGCGGCATTCGTTGCTGATCCGATGGTGCACGGGACCACGGCCTGAGCAACCGTTGTGAACGCCAAAAGCAACTTGATGGGTTCACAGCGGATCTCCTTGGACAAATTCATCAACCTGAAGGAATTCTGATGCTGCACCGTTCATTCCCCACGATTCGGGGCGTTTCAGAGCGACGTTGGTTTCGATCCATTGTGAGTGGGTAACGGCGCTCATTGGCACCGCGAAACCGCTTGTCCGGCACGGTTTTTTTGCTGGGGGGATGTTTCCAGCGCGATGCAGTCCACTGAACCTGCAGCTTGCCAAGGTGAAGCATTTCATCCACTCCACAAGTCGATCGGCGATCGACGACAGGTCCTATGGCCGTCGATTGGATGAGCTGCTAACCAAAGCTCATCAGGACGCAAACTTTTGCAGGCAGTGGCGACCTTCAACAATCCACCGGTTTGGGTAGAAGAAGCTGTGATCTATCAGATCTTCCCCGATCGCTTCCGCCGCAGTGGACGCGTCAGTGAACAGCGCAACCTTGTTTTCAAACCTTGGGGATGCGACCCGACGGAACAGGGGTTCCATGGTGGCGATCTCTTCGGGGTGATCGATGCACTGGATCACATCCAGTCGATGGGAGTGACCTGCCTCTACCTGACACCCATCTTCAGTTCAGCAAGCAATCACCGCTATCACGCCTACGACTACATGCAAGTTGATCCCCTCTTGGGTGGCAATGCATCCCTCGATGCCCTGATCACTGCAGTGCATGCCAGAGGGATGCGTCTTGTGCTCGACGGTGTTTTCAATCACTGCGGACGGGGCTTCTGGGCGTTCCATCACGTTGTGGAGAACGGTCAAGCGTCGCCCTACAGAGATTGGTTTCACATCAGAAAATGGCCCATCAACCCCTATCCGCGAGAAGGGGAAGACTGTGGATACGACTGCTGGTGGTCCATCGCAGACCTGCCCAAGTTCAACCACAGCAACCCAGCGGTTCAGGACTACCTGTTGTCGGTCGCGCGCCATTGGCTGGACAAGGGAATTGATGGCTGGCGTCTGGACGTCCCCGATGAAGTACCCAAGGATTTCTGGGTGGAGTTCCGGCGCGTCGTACGAGCTGTGAATGCTGATGCGTGGATCGTCGGAGAGATCTGGGGCGATGCCCATTCGTGGCTTCAAGGGCAGCATTTCGATGGAGTGATGAATTACCGAATCGGCTGGAGCACCCTCGGTTGGACGGGGAACAACGCCTTAAGGCAGGGCTACCAAAATCCGGAGTATCCCCTCCAGGCCCGCAGCAGCGAGGAGTTACTCGATATCTGGAGCAACACAACGCGTTCCTACAGGCCAGAGGTCAACCGCGCGCAGATGAATCTTCTCGATAGTCACGATGTGCCGAGGGCCTTGCACAGCCTCAATGGCGATCTGAAAGCGATGAAGCTGGCGCTGTTATTGCTGTTTCTGCAACCCGGAGCGCCTTGCCTTTACTACGGCACAGAAACAGGTCTCGCTGGCGGTCCCGATTCAGAACATTCCAGCGGGCCAGAACCAGCCTGCCGAGAAGCTTTCCCGTGGAAACAAGCCTGGAATGCCGATTTCAGGGCTTACCTCAAGGAATTAGCCGATCTCAGACGAACGTATTCGGTCTTTCGGCAGGGAGATCTGAGCTGGAGAGCCGTCGGAACTGATGGGTTAGTTGCACAGGCTGAAGGCCTTGAGGTGTGGATTAATCGAAGCCGAATCCACCCATTGGCGTTACCCGCAGCCCAAACCACTGCCAAGACGTTGTGGAGCTGTGATGAAGACACCGCATCGCCCTGTCTTTCACCGCAATCCGCTGTCGTGCTTGCAAACCCTTCCTAAGCGAATGACCCAGGATTCATGCTTCAAGATCAAAAACAATCAGATCAGCCAAAAGATCGAGCAAGACAGCCTCGAGAGCCTTGTGATCTGGATGAACCAAGTAATGATCTCTAGCCGACGAATCTGAAAACGTCACCACAACAGAATGCGTATAACTTTTATTTAGATTTTCAGGACTTTGATTGGTACCATATTCGATCGATTCAATGCCATCAATCCTGGCCTTAAGCCGAACAAACTGACCAAACATTGCATCAATACGATCTTGGTCAGTATTGGGCTTGAACTGCAACAGCAAAAGATGCCTGATCACGATGACACCTGGATGGAGGCTGATTCACCGTAGGCACAAAGAACAACTGGATCCAGCGAAATAGACGGCCACATGAATCAAGACGGTAATGGTCACAGCATCGCAAGCCAGAACGATCGGTCCTACCCACCCCAAGCCGTCGTTGCGACGGCAAAACTATCAGATCCACCTTTTCACAAGGAATCCGGAGGCTTCTTCATGCCATCAGCCTGCCAACGATCACAGCGAAACTGTGTGCTGAAAGACGTCTGGGCGAGAAAAAATCGTTTAGTGCGGCTAAAACGAAACGTGTCGCTCTCTTGCCCTCAGGAGAGCTGCCCCAACAAACCACTGCTCTGATGGTCGATGAAAGCGAAACATTGGCTTTTGCTAGTGGCTGCAATGATCACTGTGACGGGTGCAGGCATCGGCATCATGCTGGGTGAAATCCACCAAGGCGATTTACCGAAGGACGCCGCTCTTCCGGTCACAGGTGACTGATTCCAGCCAGGAGCACGGCGACTCAATTCATTATCGATCCAAGCATTGGCCTGGCTGGAGGCCCCAATCAACAACATCAACTGCTTTGACTGATCACTGGTGAAGAGTCAGACGCCCCACCCAGGGCTTTGACGTTGCTCGTCAAGAGACCACGCAAGATCTTCAAAGCTGGGGGATCTCCACAAACTTGATGGCCAACCGAAAATGAAGGCCTTGTCGAAAAGATTCCCTGCAATCAATCAGACAATCTCAACACAGCAAGGGATGTCGATATCGACCACAGCATCACTCCATGACCTGCGTTGACATGGAGCAGCATCACATGCACCTCCGAAACGAGCACGTTCAATGACGACGATTCAACGTCGTCGAGCTCTGAAAGCACCACCCAAGGAGAGGGATGGCGCTCGCCCTAGTGAGTCAACCCCTTGCCTTCGCGCACAACCGTTGTCACTTCGTTGAGAACAGGATCAATCACTCGGTAGGTGTTCATCGTGGCCAAGGACTTGGTCCGAGCACACATGTAGGCCTTGAACTCCGTCTTGAAACAGAGCTCCTGCACCCATTGATCGGGGGCTTCCTGCCGTTGAATGCAGAACATCACTCACTCCAACATCACTCACACCTTCACTGCTAGCAACGACATCGAAGAACGGCACAAGACGTGCTTTGACCCACATCAAAGTGCCCCCGCCACCGACACAAGCCAGCGCAGCAGACTGGCAAAAGCCGTTAGCCCAACTCGACGGCGTCAAATTTCAGATGCGCATCATTGCCCATCTGCATTAGAAATTGAATCTCCGATTGATCCGACAACATGATGCACGTCTCTTCGACGCCATCCTTGCGGTAGCAATACGCATCAAAATGGCGCGGATCCTTCGATGATTCGAAGACATCCCCGTTTCGCATCACAAAACGCGTCATTTCAATCAAGCATGTGCTCTCTTGGTAATCCTTATGTGCTAGATCGTCAGGTGATTATTGATACTGAGTTTTGATTCACAGATGTTGGAGCCATCTTCAGGGACGAGAGCTTCAACATTGATCATCTCAGCACTGTGCTGGATCAAACTGATCGCGACGCTCTTTCAGGTGCTGCAGACCTAGAGCCATGCGATGCAACTCAGTCGCCGACAAAGGGCGAACTGCCGCCATCAACGCATCATCAGTCCAGTAATCGGGACTATCGAGGGTTCCTAAATGGAGAGGGCAAGACGGACCACCGGTCAGCATGACGGTCACCTTTCGATTCTCTTCATCATGCTCCAACGGTGGCCCTGAACCAAACGATTGGCTTCAAGGCACGCCAGATCACTCGACCGCCGCCGCCGCTTCGACACCAGGCCATAGAGCTGCGAACTCGGCATCGGAAACGACAGCCGTGACCTCAAACTGAATGCCGAAGCCTTTGATCCAAGGACCCAGGTGAGCCCAAACCTTGCCGATATCAGTGGCTACGGCGATGGCAACACCACTTCCGCTGATGGGCTCACAAACGCGATATTTCAACTCGAAGCCATCAAACCTGTCACCAGGACCACCAGCATTGATGTAGTCCGCAAAACCAGGGCATGAGTGCCAGGCGCCTTCCACGGTCGGAAACGTCCAGACGATCAGATAGTGCTGCACAGTTTGCAAGCCAGGTGTGTTCTCCTTAGCTACAGCAGCGGGATTTGCCACGGATCATCCCGGGATGGGGATGCTGATCGAAAAGTGATGCCGGGGGATCGATCAGGAAACCACACGACCTGCCTTGTCTTTCCCATAGAGGGTTTTGTATAACTTTCAGCTCATCAATTGAGCGTCAGGCTCCCCGGCAGCTGGCTTCAAAACCAGCAATGGATCACTCGCATGGTTCTGGCTCCTGTGTGGTCTTGCATGCCAAGACGTGCTGTACACACCCACTCTCGTAGGAATCAAGAATCCCGGTCCTGATCACGATCAACCTCAGCTGTGATCTTGCTCACACGGTTGACCAATCCGTCAAAGGCGGAAACGCCAGGCGTTGTGATCCCATTGGTTTCTAGGGTGGCTTGATGAAGACAAGCCAACGAGGCTGCTGCGGCGCCGGATGCGCGGATTGCCCGTTCAGGCCTGCACCACCCCGCAAACCATCAGCGCCAACACCGAGCAACTGAGGCAACCGTGGAACGGAGCAGCCATGTGCATTGACACATGCGTACTACCCGAATAGAACAGGTGTATCAGCAGCGGATCCATGGCTCCCAGCTCGCCCTACGCACCGTTTAAGGCCGAGGAGTGGATGCGTGAATCCCTCATCACCCCACGCAAGCGATGTCCCGTCACGGCTGGATCCAGGACCCCCGCACCCAGGAAACGAAGCGGTTCCACGATGATGAAAAGAGCCAAAAACGCGACCCCAGGGTGTTCGTGGATTCAGGGCGACCTTTTCCAGACCAGCATCCTCTCCTGACCACCCGCTTGCACTTACGAGAATCGACTGCAGACCTGCTCTGGCGCGAATTGCTGCGCGTTGGTTGGCAGCCATGTTGCCCCCAATGGAATGCAGACGCCGATATTTAGATCATGCCGCATTGCAACAAGAGAAGACACAGCATCAACAAATACCCATCGTTTATCCGATCAACACCAAATCAACCCAGCTGCGATGAACTCCACTTTGACGGCACTTCAACTGCTGAACGCGCGACGCAGTTTCAAGGAAAATGCCGGCCAAAGAAAAGAACAAAGCTGATCAAGGCCACGTTGAACAACGCCAGGGCGCCACAGAAAAGCAACGTCAACATGGCGCACTAGCGGTCATTTTTTTCTGCCTCTCGAGCACCAATCGCCAAGGCAGCAATAAAAGGAAGAATCGCAATTGCCGTGAAAATTTCCATTAAGTCACTGTCCATGTTTACAACTGAAACTCTGGAGTCAGGATGCGTGCATCACGACTCATCGCGGGTCCTTGGAATTTTTCAGGGAGGGTAAATCTGTCGGCTGGGCCAGCACGTAGACAACTCCAGCTGTGATCACAGCGACAAACGCGATTAGGCCATAGATGGCAGACGTGTAATCGGTCATCGCATTGCCCATGAAGTTATGCGAAGCACGCTAGTCACTTTGTAAAGCTCTGTGACTAGGTGTTTGTACTGATAAGCGTCGTGGATACAAACGATCAGCTTTTGGCTCGAACGCGGCTGGCCTTGGTCCACATGCGGGATGCTCCCAAGGCACTCAGTAATGAGCAGCCCAAGAAAGCAAACATCAGCACAAAGGCATCGGTGCAACTCAGCGTGTTGCTGTCAAAGCAATAGATCAGACCCATGATCACGGAGATGCCAATCGGGAAGGCAAGCGCAATCAAAATGCCCAGCAGAACAAAAAGCCGAGAGCAAAAATCCGAAATCGCGTGCGCTCAGGAATCGCCATCGTCAATCGTGATCAGCACGTGATCTGTGCCATCGGATCTGTTGCAACGTAGACACGATCGAAGCGTGCGGCAAAGACCCCAGACCATTCCGCGATCAACCGAATTGGTAATGCTTCCTGACCGGATGATGCACCTCCCAGGTGCAGGAGAGTCCAGCAGGAAACTCCACCAGATCACCATCAGAAAATCGCACCGGCTCACCTCGATCTGGAGTCACGGTCACGTCTCCCTCTAGCAACAGACAGGTTTCACGTTGATCGTAATGCCATGGAAAGACACTGACTTCACAAGCCCAAACGGGCCAATCTCGTGCACCTAGAGCCAGGATCACGCTCTCCGGACAGTTGGCGGTCACACGGATCATCGCTGGAGCACCTCCCGCGTCGTTTAACCACCATGATTGCGCGGAGCCTGCCCGTCACCAAGCGTCAGGCCACGCTCCCAGCGCTTGAAGCGCTGCTCCATGACCCACGCGATCAAGGCCAATCCAAGCCCCAGATAGCTGAGCCACCCCAGCTGACCCAAACCGACCAACACAGCACTGATCCACAACAGTCCCCAACACCAAGGCTGCAGTCGCCGGACCCAGATCAAGGCTGTGGAACAGCTGCGGCAATGCACGGTGTGACTGTGGTATCGATCCATCAAGCTCTCCACCGCTTGGCGTGGTGGGAGAGCCTGTCCAGCGAAGGGCTCGCCTCCATGGGTGTTCACCCAGCGATGCAAAGCGGCTACGTAACGGTCCGAAGCGGTCGGCAAGTAGAAGGCGCGTTGGGCCTCAGAGCTCCCGCCAGCGGCCTCGAGCACACGTTCCTGCCAATGGAGGAACACCTGGTCATCCTCCAACACCTTGTGGTTGCCAATGTGCTGCAACCAACGCGGCCGCAGTCCGATCAGGATCCGCGGCAACAATGACGAAAACTGAAAGGGGAAGCGAGCAAACAAACGGCATTCACCACGGCGGATGGGCACGGCGTAAACCACGGTGAGAATCCGCGCGAAACCCTTGGCATTCAGGTCATGCCACATCAATTGCGGTGCCCGGAACTGCGTGAGCTGTGAACCCAGCTTTCCGCGTCTTGGCCCCTCCTCCCACAGCGCTTCAAATCCACGCCAACTCTCAGACGAGATCACCGCTTCGACCGGAGCAGCATTCTCACGCCGGCCGACGGTTTGGTGATGGGTAAAAGGAACGTGGCTCACATCGAGAACATTCTCAAGAAGAGTGAGTGCATCCATCGGCAGATCGCGGAAGGTGTCCTGAACGATCCAGCCATCAGCCCAACCCTCTCCCTGTTCCTGGAGCAAGGGAACTAACGGAAGATCCTCCACGCGGGCCCCATCGGGGTCACCGCTCCAAACAAACAGGAGTCCCTGGGCGGATGCCGTCGGCAGGGTTCGGCAGCTCGCACGGCGTCCACCCGGAGAGCAGGACTCCTGCATCTGCGGAATCCGGGAGCAATGCCCTTCTCCATCAAAACTCCAGCCGTGATAAGGGCACTCCAGCTGACCGGCCGCATTGATCCGTCCCTCACTCAGAGGCACCAGGCGGTGTGGGCAGACATCCTCAAAGGCCCGCCAATCACTGGCTTGGGCATCCCACCAGAGCACAAGATCGCGCTCGAGCAGCGTGAACCGGTTGGGGCGATGGCGCTGGAGATCGCGCAGGTATGCCACAGGCCACCACTGCTCTGTCCAGGTGGAATGCATCGGCCAAGCACAGCGGCAGTCATGATCGCCGGAGAAAGGGAGTTGCCGCGACTGAACCCATGATTGAGCTCGGAGATTACGGACACCCTCCAGCGATTCGGCGCCGGGACTACGGCGTGGTCATGCTGACACTGGTGTGGCGCATGCGATTTGACCTCCTTCTCCTGCTGCTGATCAGCGTGTTGGTGGCCAACGGGTTGGTTCCACGCGGCTGGACGGGCAGTGCCAGCGCGGTGAGGATCCTTGGCATCGCCGCATCGATTTTCATCGGTTTCCGCAACACCCAAGCGATTGGACGCTGGTGGGAAGCTCGCAAACTGTGGGGCAGTGTGGTGAATGTCAGTCGCGAATGGGCTGACACCTTGCGAGCTCACCTCGACAGCAGCCGACCGTCTGGACGCCTGGAACGCAAACTGTTGCGTCTCCAAGTGGCCACGGTGTGGCAATTGAATTTCCAACTGCGCAATTTCTGGCATCGCGATCTGCGCGCCTTCCAAGACCAGTTGTTGAAGGATCTGAAGCTGCCGAGCAGCACCAGCCTTCGTCAGCTCGGCGCGCTCCGTGGCGTGTGGATCGGTGACCTGCACCGCGAGGGGTTGATCGATGGATTTGGACGGATGCAGCTCATGGCCCTTGGCAACGCTTGCACCGATGCCATCGGAGGCCTGGAAAGGATTCGCAACACCCCGCTACCTCCGTCTTACGACGTGTTCGTGCGACTGCTGTCCTGGTTTTTTGGTGTTTTGTTGTTGGTTTATTTCCATGACCTCGAACCCACCATTCACGCTCGCGTTGGCGGTGTGGTGATCGTGATGATGTTCCTCATGGCGGAGCGCATCGGCGCTTATGTGGAGGGTCCATTTGATTCCGACGGCAGCAGCTTTTCGCTCCCGATCGACAGCATCTGTCTCACCATCAGCCGCGATCTGCTGGACCATGCAACCGAGCACGTGCAACACCTCAAGTCCAGCGACCCGGTGCGCTGGACCTGATCACAGGCCGGAGTTGAACGATCCCTCCTGAGCCATCAGTGCCCTACTTCTCCACCACCGACCTTCCATGACGTTTCTTTCAGCGATTACGCTCCCGCTGATGTTGGCCCTCTTCCATTTCGTCGGCCCCGTTCCCACTGACCTGGGCATCCAAGCCGGACATCTCAGCCCTTGCCCTGGACCGGCGCATTGCGCCAGCGCCATTTGGCCCGTCAACGACGCAGAAACATCCTTAGCCACCTTGGCTGAAGCAATCGAGGCAGACCCCTCCGCAACAATTGTTGAGCGCGAAGCGACGTACCTGCACGCCACATTCAGCAGCAAGATCTTCGGTTTTGTTGACGACGTTGAGCTGCTTGCATCCCAGACGGACAGCTTGGAGGCCCGCTCCATTTCACGGCTTGGAGACTCCGATCTGGGAGTCAATGGGCAACGACTACAACGCCTCAGTGACGTGTTGCCTTCCCGTTGATCTGTGCTGCTGAACGGGATTCAAGTCTCCAGCCGCCGGGTTGATCCATCATCTGGGCCAATCGGCCTCGGAGCGCCACGCAGTCGTTGCACTGACAGGGGTCGTCGTCATGAACGCTGGAATGAAGCCGGACAGGCTGAAAACGTCGTTGCATGATCAACACCATTTGACCTGTTTTGACGCGGGAACGGCATGGCGACCACCACAGCTTCAAAATCCTGTGATGAATTGTTCATGTCTCTGCGATCGAAAAGCACGCAATGCGTTCGGCCAGATTCAAAGCACTCTGAAGAGCACCTTCGGCCATTCCGAAACCTTGACCTGCGATCCAGTCGCCACAAAAGCCAACTCTCGCTTCGGAACACCACTGCAGATCCGCTGACAACCCCTGATGCAAGGGCTGAGCAGCACCCCAGCGCATCACCCCCAGCGATCGTGCTTGAGCCAAAGCGTTGCTGAGTGCAGACCAGGGCTGAACCAGGTCGGATAGCGCCTCCATCAGCTGCTGCTCATGACGCCGAAGCAGCTCAGGCTGCGAATCCGGCGTAATCACAGCGCCATCGTCGAGTCCATGAACCACCAGGCCCAGACGCTGGTCCTGTTGGGGATGCAGAACGAGACGTTCCACGCCAAATCGCTCCTGGGCTTGAGCCGTTAACCAAATCTGTCGCGGCAAGTGGTTGCTGGAGACCTTTGGAAGTTCCAACATCAAATTCCAGCGCACGCTGGCGTCCAGGCCGGCGATCTGGTGCAGCGCCGCGTCGAGCTGGGGATCGAATCCCACCGCAACGGCCTCACGTAAAGGCACATGCTGCCAACCGAGCATGGCCAGCGAACGGGGATGCGCCAGCAACGTGCCGCTCAGGACAAGAGCTCTGGCGTGGTGACCGCCGGTGAGATGCCAGACAGAACCATCATGACGGAGCGTTGTAATCCTCTCTCCAAAGCGGGCTTCCACAGCCTCACCTCCATGGGCGAGCAACGCTTCAGCAACGGTCGCCATGGTGGGAGTGCCGCGCCAGCGAGGACCGCTCAAGAGCAAATGGTCTGGTGACGGCACTTGTCGCCCAAGGTGATCAACACCAACCACAGGGGCGTCATCGGGGCGGATGACATCGCTTCCCTGCAGACCCGCGATCAGGTCGTTCAATTCACCCTGCGGAGCTTGCGTGAAACTCAGCGTGGGAGAACCATGATCAAGACGCCAGCGGTCGTCCTCACGACGTCGTCGCGTGGCACAGCGACCTCCGGGTCCCCGACCTGCCTCGAGGAGCAGGATCGATCCCTTCCAGCCACGCCGCTGCAAGGCTGCCACGAGGGCACAGCCGGACAGGCCAGCGCCGATTACGGCCAGATCAACCACCTTCAAATCCCGGACTCCTGCTCGGATCCAAAAGAGTCTGAGGGACGGCGCAAAAAAAGACGGGTGGCGGCCCGTCTTGCTCCTTCCCAAGAGCGTCCCGGAGTGGAACTCCGTTGAGACTTTCATCGCATAGGCGTGCTTTCAACGCTCTAGGAATCGATACTCAACTGAGCTGGCATGCGCTCTCCAGCACAAAGGTGTGCCACGAACAGATCAGGTCCTTCGCAACACACAAGCTGGAGGCAATGATTCCTGGCCGATGTCCCCCTTGTTTCAGTGCCTGATGTGCGGACAGTCGATTGAACGCTCGATGAAAGTGTTCTGGAAACGCAAGGGACATCTGTTGTGCTCCACCTGCAGGGATCGAATGGACAGCGAACAGCCCACCCCCAATCCGCCATCAGCACCAGGCGAACCGCGCTGATGGATCCACTGCCGTGGAGAGCAGTTCCATCACCTCATGACCAGGAAGCCATGGCCTGATTCAGGCTCAGCACAGGTTGTTCTGCGGAACTGGTGACCTCGAGAATCTTGCCAATGGACGCGGGTGTGTCCAGAGCCTCCAGACAACAGCGCGCGACGAGACGACGGGGGATGGAGTTGCTGGTCTGCTGATCAGCCACTGTCCAGAGCACACCCTCTTGCTCCAAACCTTCTTCCCGTTCTGACAGACCTCCTGGACGAATCACCGTCCAATCCAGACCACTCGTTTCCAAGGATTGCTCACCGACGCGTTTCCACACCAAGATCAAGCCGAAGAGATTGAGCATGTGTCGCCAATGTCCGGCACACAGCGACGACACCAGCACCACGCGCTTGACTCCCACCCGCTGACAGCTCTCCACCTGTCGCTTGACGCCCCAGGCATCCACCTTCATGGGGCCCGTCAGATCCACGGAGGGGCGTGCACCGGTCGCGATCACCAGCGCATCCACTCCCTGTAGAGAGGCATCCAGGGCCTCACCATCCATCAGATCGAGGCGATGCTGTTCACAACCTTCTAGCGAAGCTGGAATCGTCGACTCGGGGCGCAGCAGCAGTCTGGCTTGATCACCGGCCGCGAGAATCTCCTCCGCAATCCTGAAACCTGTTTTGCCGGAAGCGCCGCTGACGGCGATGGTGCGAGCGCTCATCTGTATCTGTTTGGAATCGGTCTCAACAAGTCTCCAGGTGCCATGCAGACGCTGTCGGTCAATGCGCCAGCATCATGAACACCCAAAGATGCAAGAACGCTAAGTGACCTGGAAGCCAGCGAAGGCCTGGACCAGCGCCGCACCGCGGTCAGGACGACGGCACTTTCGACTGGTGCTCCAGGGCGGACGTGGCCCTCAACGCTGGGTGGAGCTGGTGTCGGTTCTTAGCCCTGAAGTCCGTCTGCGTCTGCTCTGGAGCGAATTGCGCGACACCAAGCTCTGGCAAAGCGGGTGGCAATGCATCTCCCTGGAGCCATCAGAGAGCGACTGAAGGCAACGGTTTTCCTGCAATCACCGCAAAAAACGGATCGCCCTTGCCTCCGATCCAACCCAGTGGACCTGGCCGTTGAGTTTCCTCAGCGATCAGCTCAGGTTGAGACCACCCCTGGGCCATCAGCACCTCGGCCACGTAGCGGAGGTGATCACGGTCGTCGCCATCTGTCCAGATCTGCGGTGCCTTGGTGAAGAACATGCGGTTGCTGAACGCGCAGATGACCTGGCCTTTGGGGCGGGTGATGCGCAACAACTCTGCAGCCACAGCCTCCGGCTGTTGCAAATACTGCCAGCCGGCGACGATCAACGTGTAATCAACACTGTCATCTTCGAGCGGCAGCCTCTGGTCGAGGTTGAGGTTTTGCACCCAATGCCGATCCAGCCGTGGATTGGCCTGCAATTCCTGGGCATTGAGCCCATGGCCGATCACCAGCTCGTAACGCTGATCGTCGGGCAGATGACTCACCCAGCTGCTCATCAGATCCAGCACCACAGCGCAGCTGGGAATGCGGTCTCGGTAGAGCCGGGTCAATCGGTAGCGAAACGCTTCATCCAGATGCTGGACGAATCGAGGCTCGCTGTAGAAGAGCGCGTCATCACTGCCATCGAGCTTGTAACGCTCGTTGTCGCTCAACACCGGCACGACCATGGGAAAGGCCTGCTGTTCAAAGACAACCGGAACCTAAAGAAACCATCAACAAAGCGCGTCCCCACCCTCAACTCCGTAGCTAGTGAAAGGAGGAACCCTCACCGTGTCATTGCCATGGTTCCTCCCTATGAGCATGAGGTCTCCAGCAACGGTCAAGCCGCCGTCGCCGAGCCGGAACTGACCGCCACCACTGGACTTCGCACCGTGCGTGAGCACGTGGTGCAAGCCATCGATCCTCTGCAGAAGCAGCTCGACGCCAAGCTGCATGAACTGGATGAGACCCTGCGCCCCCGTCTCGAGCAACCCGTGAAGGACCAACCTCTGATCGCTGTCGCGATTGCCGCGGCCGGAGGCGTGCTGCTGGGTGGTCTCACCGTGCTGACACTTCTCGCCGGCGGTCGCCGCTCTGGCTGAGCAGCCTCAGTGGGACAAGCTCTCCAGCAACTGCTTCTGAGCTGCCGTGCCGGCAATGGCGTGGGCCGCCATCGCACCGCTGGCGGCCACCGGTGGGATCCCGATCCCGGGAAACGTGCTGGCGCCACAGTGCAACAACCCTTTCACCGGGGTCTGAACACCCGGAAATAAACCTCGGGCTGCCGACAACGCCGGACCGTAACTGCCCTGATGCACCGAAAGAAAATGCCGATGGGTCAGCGGGGTTCCTTCCATCACGAGCTTGCAACGACTGCGCAGATCTGGAATGCGCTGCTCGAGCACATGCCAAAACACCGAGCAGCGTTGCTCACGCATCCGCTCGTAGTCAGCTGAATTGTGCTCCAAGCCGCTCCAGTGCTCCCACGGCTCATTGGCCGGTGTGTAGGCATGCAGCACGTGATGACCTGGTGGTGCCATCGAGGGGTCAAGCACCGATGGAATCGAAACCACCACCGCATTGCGCTCGGCGTTGATGCCCCGCTCCCAGTCCCCAACCCAAACGGTGTGAATGGGCAAGTCATCGAGACCTGACGCATCGAAACCGAGGTGAAGATGCAGGAACGATCCGCAGGCCGGTGTCTGCCGGCGCTGCTTCTGCCAAGCGGGTGCACTGGAATCTGGAAGAAGAGCGGCTGTGCTCCAGGCATCGGCGTTGCTCACCACATGATCGGCATGGATCCGCTCCCCGTTCACAAGCTCAACGCCGACGGCACGATCACCATCCACCAAAATTCGCTCCACGCGTGCACCACGACGCAGGCTGCCGCCAAACTTTTCGAGCCCTCTCACGAGCGCGGCCACCACCGAGGCACTGCCTCCCTTGGGGTAGTCAAGGCTGGCCTCAGGATCAAACCACTCGCCGAACAACGTGGCCATCGCCGCCGCGTTGGTGTCGGCCATTGGCATGCCGCTGATCAGGAAACAAAGCAAATCCACCCAGTGCCGGAGGAAAGGATCCTGCAGGTGACGATCCACCAGAGGCCCGAAGGCGCCACTGAGATGGCGTAACGCCGGCAAGTGCGGCAGCAGCTTTCCACTGCGACGCAGCAATGGACCCAGACCATCGAGTCCACCGGGAGGAAGCGCCAGAAGAGGCATGGCATCCGCTGCAGCGGCAATCGGCTTGAGAACCTCGGCAAAGCGACGCCATTGCTCGACCGCCTCTGCACCGCGCAGATCTGCAACCACCTGTTCGAAGCCATCTGCGCCCACGCCAATGCTCAAGTGGCCTTCTGGAAACAGAACGTCCCATTCGCGATAGGAAATCACCTCAAGGGGTTCGTCCAGCGCTCTGAGGATCTGAGCCAGGGGATTGCTGCTGGGCCAACGGCCCAGACCACTCCAAAGAGACGGTCCGGATTCGAACTGAAATCCCTGCCGGTCAAAGCCATGGGCAGCGCCACCAGCATGGCCGTGGGCCTCCAAGACAAGAACATCGAGGCTTGACCGCGCACACAGCGCCGCACAGCACAATCCACCAATTCCGCTGCCGATCACGATCACCTGCTCTCTGGTGGTCATCGATGACCCGCTTGGCGCACTCGCCTGGTCATAGCCGGTCGCACCGTTCATCCGCCGTCAGCGCACTGGCACGGATGGCGATCCATAGCCTTTCACTTCACGTTGTTGTCCGTTGTGGTCATGATCGCCTTGCAGAAGCCAGTCCGCTCGCTGTGATAGCACTCCCTCTGATTTTGCTGGGATTGGCCTGGCTCCAGGAGCTGCTGGACCAGTTGTTGTTCGCGGGACGCTGGAATCTGGCCATGGGTCCCGGCACGCCATGGTGGACCTTATTCACGGCCCCATTCAGCCATGCCGGTCTGGGGCACCTCGTGGCGAACAGCCTCGTTTTCCTGCCGCTCAGCTACCTGGTGCTCGCCAGAGGCACCCAGGCTTATCTCGCCGTTTGGATCTCCGTGATTCTTCTGGAGATCCCGATCTGGCTGGTATGGCCTGTGGGAGCCCATGGATTATCCGGCGTGGTCTACGGGCTGCTGGGTTTTCTTGTGGTGATTGGTTTCCTGGACCGACGTCCACTCGCGATTCTTCTCAGCATGGTGGCCGTCTTGCTTTATGGAAGCGCTCTGCCGGGGTTGGTGCCCTGGGCCTCTCCAGCCGGCGTGAGCTGGATCGGCCACGCGTCAGGGTTTGTCGCAGGTTTGATCGCTGCTCTGGCGGTGAGACGCTCACCTGGAGAGCTCAAGGATTAATCGGCACTCGCGTCATCGTCTGGGGCCTGAACCAAAAACCGCTGCGAGAGCTTGACGGCCAAGACCGCTGCAGCAGCGCCGTAGCCGATGAATGTGGCGGCCTGGCCAAAGCTACCGGTCTCATAAAGATCGGCATTCAGCAACACCCAATCCACCAGTGACGAAGCAGTGCCCCAAATCACCACCCAGACCGAGACGTAGATGACCCCGCGCGCCGTGCTGTTCACAGAAAGGAAAACCGCTTGCTCTGACGTTAGAAGAACCTTCGCAGCAGAACCTTTCAGTCGCGCCTCAACCAGGGATCCGCTCCTCCAAACCAATCGCCGAGATCATCGCGATCCGGCCGATGCTCCTGATTGGGCTCTGAAGCACCGAGATCAAGCTCGTTGAGGAAACCATCCATGCCACTGAAAGGGTGCCCGGCGAGTTGTTGTCGACGGGCCTGTCGTAACCACGACGCCACGGTGCGATCGCAGTCCGCGAATTTCTGCAGGTAAACACGTTCCTCGAGGCTGACGCTGGTTCCTGTGGCCAAGCGCCTGAGGATGGCTTGAAGTTTCAGCCGAGTGCTGGTGGTGAGCATGGCCAAATCACGACGTTTGAACGGGTTGTAGGCAGCCACAGCAACCCCGTTGTCGTGATTCACACCATCTTCCAATCGCAACAGAGCTCTGTGCTGCGGTGTTTCAGCAGTAACCCCATGAATGCAAGCTCAGCCCCCTTCCATCGACTGTTGATGGCTGTGCTGGCGAAACAGGTCGCCGACGTCGTCTGCGGGCAGCGCAGGCTCCGGTGGTTTTGGCTTGGAGTCGCTGGGTCCGGGATCGTCGGTCTTGCGCGCTTGCGACCCGTCACCTTCAGCCTTCTCTTCTCGCTCCACAACTCGCAGGTAAGCCTGCTCGGATGCTGAACGACTCTTGCGTTGTGCGGAGGCCATGGCTGAAGGGCCTGGACTGCGGCAAATCTCTCACTCCTGTTCAAACGCTGCAATCATGGCGACCCGATCAGGAAGGTCATGAAAAAGCGTGAACGGGCTGCCCTGGTGCTGGATCGACTAAGTGAGCACTACCCGGAACCACCGATTCCACTCGATCACAGCGATGCTTTTACCTTGCTGATCGCGGTGCTGCTCAGTGCGCAGTGCACCGACAAAAAGGTGAATGAAGTCACGCCAGCACTGTTCGAAGCGGGGCCAACCCCTGAAGCCATGGCAGCACTCGGCGAGGACGCCATCCTTGGCCATATCCGACAGCTCGGACTGGCCAAAACCAAAGCGCGCAACGTGCACAAACTGGCGCATATCTTGGTGGAGGTGCACGGCAGCCAGGTGCCTGCAAGCTTCGAGGAACTGGAAGCATTGCCCGGAGTGGGGCATAAAACCGCCAGCGTGGTGATGGCTCAAGCCTTCGGAGTTCCGGCGTTTCCAGTTGACACACACATCCACAGGCTCGCCCAGCGATGGGGGCTAAGCAGCGGTGAGAGCGTGGCGCGAACAGAACGGGATTTGAAAGCGTTGTTCCCCGAGGAACACTGGAATCGACTTCATCTCCAGATCATTTTTTACGGACGGGAGTACTGCACAGCCAGAGGATGCGACGGCAGGGTGTGTCCTCTGTGCAAGGAGCTGTACCCCAACCGGCGCAAACCGGTGATCTGGAACAAACCCTGACGCCACCAGCAGCGATGACCACGCGGCCCAACCATCTCAAACCACCGATCGCCCTCACCATTGCCGGAAGCGACTCCGGTGGAGGCGCTGGGCTGCAGGCTGATCTGCGTGCCTTCATGGCCTTCCACGTGCATGGCTGCTGCGCCATCACTTGCGTGACGGCGCAGAACACCTGCGGTGTTGAGCGGGTGGATGCTTTGCCAACCGTGGGCTTGAAGGCGCAATTCGACGCCGTGCAGAAAGACCTAGGCATTGACGCGCTCAAGACTGGGATGCTGCTGAATATCGAGCTGATCCAGGCCACCGCGACGATGCTCAAGCCGTTGACGATCCCGAAAGTGATCGACCCTGTGATGGTGAGCCGCACCGGGGCTGTGCTTCTGGAGGAACAGGCAATCCAAGCCCTGCGCAACGAGCTGCTGCCTCAGGCGACTGTGCTCACGCCCAACCGCCATGAAGCGCGGTTGTTGAGCGGTCTTGAGCTGAATGACGCCAGTTCCGTCGAACGAGCGGCGGCCGTCATCCATGACCAGGGGCCATCAGCGGTGCTCATTAAAAGCGGAAGCAACCGGACCCACGGCGGACGCGATCTGCTGTACGACGGACAACCACACTGGCTTGCAGGGGACTGGATCGATACCCCCCACAGCCATGGCACCGGCTGCACGCTCTCGGCAGCGATCACCGCTTGCCTGGCCCATGGAGACACGCTCGCCAATGCGATTGACGCAGCCCGCCACTACGTCAAACAAGGCCTCAGGCAACCTCTGGCCATCGGCCATGGCCAGGGACCAATCTGTCATTGGGTCTCGGGCTAGCAAGAGGGAGATCGACCGAGAAAAAGGCAACCTTCCGTTACACTTCTAAATATTCGCGTTTAATGCATGGCCAGCCAACAAGCCAGCGAGAAGTGGTTTCAGGATTCCGCCAACCATGCCATCCATGCCGAGCAGCTGGAGCGTGTTGAGCGCTTCAACGGCCGTGCCGCCATGCTCGGGTTTGTGATCGGCGTGATCACCGAAGCCATCACCGGACAGGGAATCATCCATCAGATCGGCCTCGGTCCACTGGTGGATGGCTACGCCGCCTGCAGCACCAAGTTCCTTCCGTTCTGTTTCTGATTCGTTTGCAGACTCAGCAGCCCTCACCCCTAGGGTTGAGGGCTGTCAGATCGGAGACATGGCTCGCAAGCGGCGCAAACTCAGCAAAGACATGGAGGGTGAGATCAAAGCAGCCCAGAAAAAGGTGGAATTTGTCTCGGCCATGATCCGAGACATTCGCGAAGAGGACATCCAGAACGAATACGCTGAAGCTTTTTCCAGAGTCCACGCCGCCTGCACTCACCTCGCCCAGCTCTACGTCACCGATGGCGTCACTGAAGAGAGTGAGGGCACCCTGGCGCTCTACAAAGGCTTGTTGAGCCAATTCGAAGAGGAATACGAACTCTGAGCTGGCCGAAGTGGCCGTTCCTCCATGGCTCTGGTGCGAGAACCCGTTAAAACCGGACCGTCTAGCCCAGAGCACGCCATGGCCGACCCCAGCGACCGTTCTTCATCCAGCGCAGACCCGCGCTGGTTCGTTCTGCTGATGGCGAGCCGCTGGCCATTGGCCGTGGCCTTGGCCGCCTGGGCCGTCGCGGTGGCAGCGATTCAGATCCTGCGCCAGCCCATCCCCATTGGTCTGCCTCTGAGCCAGCCACTGCCCGTGCAGCTGGTCGGTGGCATCACGGTGGATCAGCTCACGGCGCCCGTGCGGGTCATGGGCGAAGAACCCTTGATGATCCAGGCCGCTAAAACGCTTCCTGTTGCCGGCGATGTTGCTGTGCCCAAGGGCGTCGCGGTCAGCGAGCCCGTGCAGGTGGAAGGGGATGTCGCGCTCTCTGGTCCCGTCACGGTGAATGAGGTCACCCAACCCGTGATGGTGCACGGTGAGGACGGTGAAGCGCTGATGGTCGCGACCCCAGATGGAGAGCGCTTGAACGTGTATGGCGGCGTGAAAGTGGATTCGGTCGGCGGCAAGATCAGCGTGCAACTCCGCGATGCCGCCAAATCTTTGCTGCCCATTCCCTAGCGATGACTCCCACACCATCCGTCGTTGACCTGCAATCTCTGCGCCTGGCGGTGGTGGGACATCAAGAGTGGGTCACGTTTCTGGAGGTGGATGCCCTGCCACAACCTGGCTGCATCAGTCGGGCAAGCCGTTCCCTCGAGGAGCCAGCCGGTG
The DNA here is from genome assembly GCF_014280035.1 of Synechococcus sp. A18-25c. Classification (NCBI taxonomy): domain Bacteria; kingdom Bacillati; phylum Cyanobacteriota; class Cyanophyceae; order Synechococcales; family Synechococcaceae; genus Synechococcus; species Synechococcus sp. A18-25c. The sequence continues at coordinate 1,073,217 of NZ_CP047957.1, read as the reverse complement.
CGGGCGCTGTGGTCGCCGTGCAACTGGCGCGTCTAACCGGTCGGCCGGTGCTTTTCTTCACAGCACTGGGGCGTGATGCGATTGGAGAACGCAGCGTTCAACGCCTGAAGGAGCTAGGAGTTGAACCCGTCGTGGCTTGGCGGGACGGGCCAAGCCGTCGAGGGATCAGCATGATGGATCCTGGAGGAGACCGGGCGATCACCGTGATCGGCGACCGCCTCACTCCCATGGCCCATGACGCACTCGGTTGGGACCAGCTCGCGGACTGCGACGGAGTGTTTGTGTCCGCGACCGATGCGGATGGGCTGCGGCTTGCTCGTCAAGCGAAGGTGCTGACGGCGACACCCAGACTGCGCTTACCCGTGCTGCAAGAAGCCTCCCTGCCACTGGATGCCCTCATCGGCAGTGGCCTCGACCCCGGTGAGCAACTGCCGCCAGGATCCCTGGAGCCAACCCCCACGGTGCAGATCGCCACAGAGGGCGACGCAGGCGGACTGCTCATCCCTGGAGGCCGTTTCAGCGCCGAACCTCTCCCTGCTCCGATGGTGGAGTCTTATGGATGCGGCGACAGTTTTGCTGCAGGGGTGACAGCGGGGCTAGCTGCTGGCTGGTCGGTGAACGATGCCGTTGCACTGGGGGCTCGTTGTGGTGCAGCTTGTGCCACACGCTTTGGCCCCTACGGCTAGAACCGGACCATCCAGGGTTCTGCGATGAGCACCGATCTGCACTCTCTCGTGATCCCCCAGCTGGAACGGGTGCTCACCAACCTGCGCGACATCTTGGAGCGAGCCAGCCTGGATCTCGAGCAACGGCAGATTCCTGAGTCGGTTCTGCTGTCGAGCAGGCTTTATCCGGACATGTTTGATCTGCAGCAACAGGTGCAGGCAGCCACAGACATCGCCCGCCGAGGCACGGCGCGGCTGATCGGCGAAGAACCGTCGTCAATGCCCGACAGCGAAGCCAGCTTTATGGGCCTGATCAACCGCGTTGACTCCACCCTCTGCACCTTGCGGGCTCTACCGGCCGAAGCCTTTCTCGGCGGAGAACAACGCGCCGTGATTATGCCGATCCCCAGCAGCTTCGGCGGCGGCCAGTTGGAGTTCAAAGCCCTGGAATTCTTCACTGATTTCCTGCTCCCCAACGTCTACTTCCACTGCTCCATGGCCTACGCCATCTTGCGGCACAACGGCACAGCGATCGGCAAAGCAGATTTCCTGGGGATGAAGTCAACGTGATGAACATCGTTGCCATGAATGGCCAGGTTCAGAAGCTCTGAATACGGTTCTGAAGAGCGTTGATTTAAAACGTCTGATGGCTGACATGAAATGCCCCTTCAGTGGTCATACCGGTGCCGTAACGCCCGCCGGAGGAACCAGAAACGATCACTGGTGGCCCAATCAAATCAACCTGGGCATCCTTCATCAGCATCATCCCGCCTCCAATCCACTTGGAGATGACTTCGACTATCCACAAGCCTTCGCAAGCCTTGATTATCAGGGTCTCAAGGCCGATCTTCGGGCCCTGATGACGGATTCCCAAGACTGGTGGCCCGCTGACTGGGGCCATTACGGGGCTCTGTTCATCCGTATGGCCTGGCACAGCGCTGGCACCTACCGAAGCGGCGATGGCCGCGGAGGGGCCGGTCATGGCAACCAGCGTTTTGCGCCTTTGAACAGTTGGCCTGATAACACCAATCTCGACAAAGCACGACGTCTGCTCTGGCCGATCAAACGCAAATATGGCAACGCCATTTCCTGGGCAGATCTGATCATCCTCACGGGCAATGTGGCGCTCGAGTCGATGGGCTTCCGCACCTTCGGATTTGCCGGAGGGCGTGTCGACATCTGGCAACCCGAGGAAGATGTTTTTTGGGGAAAGGAAACCGGTTGGCTCGATCACGATCGAACTGACGCACAGGGAAACCTGGATCAGCCATTAGCAGCCGTAGAGATGGGCCTGATCTATGTCAATCCTGAAGGTCCAGGCGGAGAGCCCGACCCCGTCGCATCTGGTCGAGACGTCAGGGAAACCTTTGCGCGGATGGGCATGAGCGTGGAAGAGACCGTGGCACTGGTGGCCGGAGGTCATACCTTCGGCAAATGCCACGGTGCAGCAGCACCGTCCCACCTCGAAGCTGAACCGGAAGGAGCACCACTGCATGAGCAGGGCCTTGGCTGGCGAAACACTTTCCACTCCGGAAAAGCCGAGCACACCATCACCACAGGCATTGAAGGGGCCTGGAAACCGAATCCCACCCGCTGGGACCAGGGCTATTTCGAAATGATGTTCACCTATGACTGGGAACTGATCAAAAGTCCTGGTGGCGCTTGGCAGTGGGTCGCCAAAGACGTGAAGCCTGAGCACATGATTCCTGACGCCCACGTGCCCGGGAAGTCATCGGCTCCAATCATGACGACCGCCGACCTGTCGCTCAAGCACGACACGGCCATGGAGCCGGTGGCCCGTCGGTTTCATCAAGACCAGGAAGCCTTTGCTGATGCCTTTGCCCGGGCCTGGTTCAAGCTCACGCACCGAGACCTTGGCCCCCGCGCTCTTTACCTGGGCCCTGAAATTCCTGGGGAGGTCCAGATCTGGCAAGACCCGGTTCCAAGCGTCGATCACACGCTGATCGACGCTGCTGATATCACCAACCTGAAGCAACAGCTCCTGGCCACAGGGGTTGGAGTGCCTGCGTTGGTGACCACGGCATGGGCTTCGGCCTCAACCTTCCGTGGCTCCGATCGCCGGGGAGGCGCGAATGGCGGGCGGCTGCGGCTGCTCCCGCAGCGAAGCTGGGAGGTGAATGATCCTGAACAACTTCAGGCGGTTCTCCAGGCCATTGAAGCCGTGCAGCAACAATTCAATGCGGCTGCCAGCGATGGCAAACAGGTTTCGATGGCCGACCTGATTGTGCTGGCGGGCTGCGCCGCGGTGGAGAAAGCGGCAGCCGATGGGGGCCAGAGCATCACAGTTCCATTCCGGCCCGGACGCACTGATGCCAGCACGGAGCAGACGGACACCGCATCGTTCAACACGCTGAAACCTTTGGCTGATGGCTTCCGCAACTGGCAGCGCAACGGTCTACCGATACGGCCGGAAGAGCTGCTGCTGGACAAAGCGCAGCTGCTCACGCTCAGTGCCCCTGAAATGACGGTGCTGCTGGCGGGTCTGCGCGTGCTTGGAGCCAACAGCGGCAGCAATCGCCAGGGCGTGTTCACCGACCGCATCGGCGTCCTCAGCAACGACTTCTGCGTGAATCTGCTGGACGCGACCATCCACTGGACACCCACCAGTGAGATCCAAGACAGCTACGTCGGCCGGAGCGGAGCCAACGGCCCCGAACGCTGGACCGCCAGTCGTGCCGATCTGGTGTTCGGCTCCAACAGCCAGCTCCGAGCCATCGTTGAGGTGTATGCCCAAAGGGATGGAGCCCAACGCTTCATCACCGATTTCGTGCAGGCCTGGACCAAAGTGATGGAGTTGGATCGCTTCGATCTGAACGGCTAGCGATCCCGGCCGAACGACTCGTCGAAAAGGTCTGGTGCCATGGCTCTGGCTCGCACCAACCAGTCCCGGACCTTGGCGTCGGAGGCAGGTATGGTTCGTCCTTCCTCGACATTGCGGTAGTGATCGGCAACTCCCCAGGCGGTGGTGCGTGCATCACCGCTTTCACGGGGGATGAGATGCAGATGAAGATGGCGAGCCCCCTCACCAAAGGCAATCGCATAAACGCGGTCACAACCCGACACCCGCTGCACCAGCCTTGAGGCTTGCTGCACCACCAGCCCCCACTCCCTCGCTTCTTCAGGAGCGAACTCCATGGGGCCGCCGCAGTGCCTGCGCGCATCCAGCAGACACCAACCCGCAAGCGGTGCGGGGCCGGGATGATGCCGCAGCAACCAGAGATCACTGCGCCAGATCTCATGGGATTCGAGATGGTCTACATCGCGATGGAGAGCGCAGATCGCACAGGCCTCGTCACCAGAAGCGGCATCCATCAGCGCAAAATCACAGATTTTTATCCACTCTGTCTGCGTCCCCAGAAAGGGTGCGGTTGTCTTCTCAGATGTTCTCTATAAATCAAGAAAGAAGAAGGGTTCGCCTTCATGTCCATCCGCATCGGCATCAACGGCTTCGGGCGCATTGGACGCCTGGCCTTCCGACAGGCCATGGCCTGCCCAGATGTAGAGGTGGTGGCGATCAATGATCTGATCGACATTGATTACCTCGCTTATCTGCTGCGTTACGACTCAACGCACCGTCGCTTTCCAGGTGAAATCGACGTCGTCGATGGTCAGCTTGTGGTGAATGGCTCGATCATTCGGGTGACTGCGGAGCGCGAACCCAGCCAGCTGCGCTGGGGAGATGTGGGTGCGGACTACGTGCTCGAGAGCACAGGCTTTTTCCTGACCGACACCACATCTCGGCAACACCTGGAAGCCGGTGCCAAGCGCGTGGTGATGAGTGCTCCCTCCAAAGACGAGACACCCATGTTTGTGATGGGGGTGAACCACAATGCTTACGCCGGTGAAGACATCGTCTCCAACGCCAGCTGCACCACCAATTGTCTGGCGCCCCTGGCCAAGGTGATGAACGACAATTTTGGCATTGTCAGTGGTCTGATGACCACCGTGCATGCCACCACTGCCACACAAAAGCCAATCGACAGCCCCTCGCTGAAGGATTGGCGCGGGGGACGCGGTGCTGGCCAAAGCATCATCCCCAGTTCCACCGGTGCAGCCCGAGCCGTGGGACGTGTGATTCCTGAATTGAACGGAAAGCTGACGGGCATGGCCTTCCGCGTTCCGACACCGGATGTGTCGGTGGTGGATCTCACGGTGAATCTGGCCCAACCAGCCAGCTACGAGGAGGTGAAGCACGCCATGAAGGGGGCCTCCCAAAACGGACTCTCAGGGATTCTCGGGTACACCGAAGATCCGATTGTGTCGAACGACCTGCTGGGTGAAAGTTGCACGTCCGTGTTTGATGCCCAAGCAGGCATGGCCCTCAATGAGAAGTTCATGAAGCTTGTCGCCTGGTACGACAACGAGTGGGCTTACAGCTGCAAATGCATCGACCTGATGCGGCACATGGACGCCACTGCAGCCACCTAATCAACCATCAGCGCACCGAGAGTTCACGCATCCAATTGCAACGCGCTCATTTAAAAGGAGTGAGCCAATTCTGGCGAAGAGATTCGATCACTTCGCCGGAATGACTGCATTAGGCGTGTGAAAGCCGCACCAATGGCTCGAAGAGTCAAAAACTTGCTTTTCAATGGAGTCGGTTCACAACCAGTGAAAGAACGAATTATTGGCAAAATTGGGCATTGAGCGAAGATGCGCGTTGGTCGCCGAGGGAAGCCGCTCTGCCAAGGTCGACACAAGCCTCTGCTTCGTTGCCGAGTCCACTTTTGGCGATAGCGCGGTTGACGTAGAAGTTGGCAAAGTTGGGTGAGATCTGAATCGCCTGATCAAAATCTCGGATTGCTTCCTGATAGCGGCCAAGATCGGAAAAGGAATTGCCGCGATTACCGTAGGCGATGGCTAGGTTAGGCTGAAGTTCAATGGCTAATGTATAATCGTTGATCGCAGATTGAGGCTTTCCCAAAGCTCTGCCAATGGCGCCACGATTCACATAGGCATTTGTAAGATTTGGATTAATCTTCAAAGCCTCGTTGCAGTCTAAAAGGGCACCTTTGAGTTGTCCTAGATTCAGTTTTGCAGCGCATTTGTTGACGTGTGCCTTAGCAAGACTCGCATCCAAGGCCAATGCTTCGTCGCAATCACTTAGTGCGGATTGATATTGCCCTAATGATACTTTAGCGCTGCATCGGTTCAGGTAGGAAGGGGCGAAGCCAGGGGCTTTCTCAATGGCGCGATCGCAATCCTTTGCGGCCGCAGAGAAATCACCCAGGTTCAACTGAATCGAGCAGCGGTTGTAGAACGCAATGGCCAGTGCAGGATCAATCTGGATGGCTTTGTTGCAATCACTCCATGCTTTTTCGTAGTAGGAAGCGTCAGCTGTGGCTTCGGCGAGCCGGGTGAGAGCTCCACAGCGATTCATCAGCGCAAGCGCATGATTTGGATTCTCTTGAATGATGCGATCAAAGGTCAGAATCGCAGCTTCGTAGTCGCCTGCCAAAAATTCCTGAAAGCCTCGCTCCACTTCTTTATCGCTTTGAGCATGGGCTGGCAGATGTGCAACGAAAGCTGTTGCGACAACAGCCAGAGGGAGAAAAGATTTCAGGATCTGAGGCGGGTGCAAGATTTGGACTAATACTTTTTTGACTCTATTCATCAAGCTGATTTGTGCAACGGGGATGACTCAACGTTTGATCGCAGAATCCCCATCACTTTCCCCCAGCAGCCAACAAAAAGCCCCCTCGTGAGAGGGGGCTTTCCGATTCAACCGAAGCTGAATCTTTTACAGACTTCAGCCTCAGCCGATGGCGGGAGCTTGCAGAGCCACAGGAGTGGACTCAGCAGCAGCCAGGTCGAGGGGGAAGTTGTGAGCGTTGCGCTCGTGCATCACTTCCATGCCGAGGTTGGCGCGGTTCAACACATCAGCCCAGGTGGGAAGCACCCGTCCTTGCGCATCAAGGATGGACTGGTTGAAGTTGAAACCGTTCAGGTTGAAAGCCATGGTGCTGATGCCCATGGAGGTGAACCAGATGCCGACAACGGGCCAGGCAGCCAGGAAGAAGTGCAGGCTGCGGCTGTTGTTGAAGGAGGCGTATTGGAAGATCAGGCGACCGAAGTAACCGTGGGCAGCCACGATGTTGTAGGTCTCTTCTTCTTGGCCGAACTTGTAGCCGTAGTTCTGGGACTCGCTCTCGGTGGTTTCACGCACCAAGGAGGAGGTCACCAGGGAGCCGTGCATGGCGGAGAACAGGGATCCACCGAACACACCTGCAACACCCAGCATGTGGAAGGGGTGCATCAGGATGTTGTGCTCAGCCTGGAACACCAACATGAAGTTGAAGGTGCCAGAGATGCCCAGGGGCATGCCGTCAGAGAAAGAACCCTGACCGAAGGGGTACACCAGGAACACAGCCATGGCAGCTGACAGAGGTGCGCTGTAAGCAACGCAGATCCAGGGGCGCATGCCGAGGCGGTAGGAAAGTTCCCACTGACGGCCCATGTAGGCCGAAATACCGATCAGGAAGTGGAAGACAACCAGCTGGTAAGGACCGCCGTTGTACAGCCACTCGTCGAGAGAGGCAGCTTCCCAGATGGGATAGAAGTGAAGGCCGATGGCGTTCGAAGAGGGCACAACAGCACCGGAGATGATGTTGTTGCCATAGATCAGGGAGCCAGCGACGGGCTCACGGATGCCATCGATATCCACCGCGGGAGCGGCGATGAAGGCGATGATGAAACAGATGGTCGCTGCGAGCAGGCAGGGAATCATCAGCACACCGAACCAACCCACATAAATGCGGTTGTTGGTGTCGGTAACCCACTGACAGAAGTTTTCCCAGCCGCTGCGGCGACCGCTGCGAATTGCAGTAGCCATAAAGCAAAAGAGAACGGATAAAAATCAGAACTCCCACGGAGAGAGCCATGATTCGGATTCAGGTTATGGAGCGATTGATTTTTCTCTGACGAATCACATCATTCGAGTCATCTCGAATCATTGATTCATGTCAACTTCATAAACACTTCATGAACAAACATGAAGTAATCGATCGAGTGGTTGTCTCCGCTCTTGTTCAAGCGACAGCTCTGGGAATTCATGGGCTTGGATCGCGTTCAGGTGGTCGACCAGCTTTGACCGTCCTTCAACCACTGCCGAGCCTGCTGAGCGAAACTGGATAGGTCGAGACGCTCCTGCTCCGCAGCACGAGCCACCAGCAGGGGAGCCTGACGCTTGAGCTCCTCAAGGTCAGGTTCCTCAACACCGGCATTCAATGCCATCCAATCCGCCATGGAGGCGCCCACCACGCGGGTGAGATAGGCCGCGCTCAGCGCCTGCATCGCTCCAGCCGCAAGCCAGCTGCCGCCATCGAGCTTGGCCAGCCCGAGTAGTGCCTGACCGGTCCACTCCACCACTCCCTGGGCCAACGCGACAACAGCCAGCTGACGGGCGACCGCTTGAAGCACCTCTGCGCTCCAAGGGCAGGCCCAGATCTTCGCCATCTCCTTCACCAGCAGACCATTGCCGACAACAACGGCCAGCAGATCCACACTGGGGACCGGTGAGGCCGCCACGACGCCGGCCACCACCCACTGACTGCGCTGCAACAGTGCTCGGAACTGCGTTCGACGCAGGGCTTCGAGCTCCGACTGCCATTGACGATGAAGATTGCCCAGCAGACGCTGCCGGGTGAGCTGTCGCACCCGCTCCGACTGGATGAGCTGCTGGCGCACCGGTTGCAGCACCCCACGCAACTGGCTGGGATCACCCGACCAAGCGAGCAGGTGCGCATGCCAGCGTTCGGGCAACTGGCAGCGCAAGGCATCCAGTTGATCGGCCGATTCCATGCAGCCGGGCGATTCCAGCAAGAGCCACACCGGACGGTCCAAGGACAGCTGTTCCAGCCAGAGCAGATCCGCAGCACGGAGCGGAAGCGGCAGCACGTGCAGCAACACATCCAGCTCTTCCAAATCCTCTGGCCAGCACCACGCTGTTGCGGTGACGGGAAGGGGCCTGGCGATGCAGAGATCCAGAGCTTGGACACCAGCCATCGCGCCTTGCAGCTGATCGGTGGCTGGAAGGGTGGTTCCTTGGGTCGCCACCACACCAAGGCTAAGGGGCGCATCGAACTGCTCAATGCGTCGCAGCTCGGTCTCACGCGGCGCGCGTAATGACGTCAGACCCAGGGCCGATTCCAATTCGGCGAACTGATGCAACACCTCTTCGCAGCGATTGACCCATCCCTGCAACGAGACGGGTTTGCGAAAGCTGGGGCGCTTTGGCGGCTTCGCCAACCACCAGATGCCGACACCTGCCGCCAACAAACTCAGGCCACCGCCTGGGAGATGCAAGACGTCGGCCAGCAGCCATTGCCCACCGACGAGGACTCCAGCGGAAAGAGCCAGAGGACCCAACAGCCGAGGAGTCACCAACGCGTCCTTCAACGACAGGGAAGGGATCGTGGGTAACGGAAGCTGCACTGGGTTTCCACTGACGAAGCTTTCTTAGCTCACCTTCAGCACGGCGCACCAGAGAACCGAACGATTTCTCTCTTGACGGCCTGAAAACCGATCCAGAGCGTGAAACGGATCAACAAGCCCCTGAAACCGTGAGGTGATGCGTCACACTTGCGCCTGACACCAGGCCTCAGGCCATGACTGATTCCTACAGCGATTCCCGCCAGCAGCGCGGACAGGGTGATGGCGGCCGCGAGGGCGGACGTGGCGGCCGCGGAGGACGGGGCCAAGGAAACCGCGAAGGCGGTGGGTTCAGAATCAGGCTGAGCGACAACGAAATGCGCTCTGTTCGCGCCCTGCAGGAAGCCTTCAATCTGCGCTCGACCGTGGCCGTGCTGGGATTTGCTGTCAGAACCCTCGGCCAGATGCTCGAGGACGGCACGCTCGATGAGCTGGTGGCTCAGCAACGCGCCCAGGGAAACCGAGGTGGCGGCCGGCGTGATGACGAACGGGGCGGACGACGGGGAGAGAGCGGACGAGGAGCTCGACCTGATCCCTTCGCTCGCCCTGCCAAGCCCCAGCCAGCAGCAGCCGAGCCGGATCCCGATCCCAGCAGCGAGGCCGAGGCCAACGCTGAGATCGAACCCAGCGCAACCGATGTGCCGGCAACAGACACGGAAGAGACGGCTGTTGAAGCGGATCCCGCCAAGGACGCAGCAACCGAGGCCTGATTGATGGGGCGGCCGCGCGTTCTCTCGGGTGTTCAGCCGACCGGTGCCCTGCATCTGGGCAACTGGCTGGGGGCGATTCGCAATTGGGTGGATCTCCAAAACGACCACGACACCTTCTTCTGTGTTGTGGATCTGCACGCGGTCACGGTTCCCCATGATCCGCAACGCCTGGCTCACGACACCCTGACCACCGCAGCTTTGTATTTGGCCTGCGGACTGGATCCAGAGAAATCCACCGTGTTCGTACAGAGCCAGGTGGCCGCCCACAGCGAACTTTGCTGGCTTCTGAACTGCATCACTCCCTTGAACTGGCTGGAGCGGATGATCCAGTTCAAGGAAAAGGCCCTGAAACAGGGAGACAACGTCTCTGTGGGCCTCCTGGACTACCCGGTGTTGATGGCCGCAGACATCCTTTTGTATGACGCCGACCTCGTCCCGGTGGGCGAAGACCAAAAGCAGCATCTCGAGCTGGCGCGCGATATCGCCCAGCAACGGATCAATGCGCGGTTTGGCTCGGAGGAGACCCCGGTCCTGAAAGTGCCCAAACCGATGATCCTCAAGGAAGGGGCCCGGGTGATGAGCCTCACCGACGGTCGCAGCAAGATGAGCAAGAGCGACCCCAACGAGGGCAGTCGCATCACCTTGCTTGACCCCCCAGAGCTGATCACTAAAAAGATCAAGAAAGCCAAGACGGACCCCGAACGCGGCCTGGAATTCGGGAACCCCGATCGGCCGGAAACCGACAACCTGCTCGGTCTGTATGCCCTCCTCAGCGGCAAAGGTCGTGAAGCCGCAGCCCAGGAATGCGCCGACATGGGCTGGGGGCAGTTCAAACCTCTCCTGGCAGAAGCCACCGTGGCAGCTCTCGAACCGATTCAGCAGCGCTACAAGGCCTTCATGGACGACCGATCGCAGCTGGAGGCGGTTCTGCGCAACGGACGTGAACGGGCCAGCGCGGTTGCAGAAGCCAATGTTCAGCGCGTACGGCAGTCCATGGGCTTCCTAAGCCCCAGCTGATCAGTTGTGAAGGAATTAAAAAGTTTCCCTAATCCTTAAAGACGGCTGAGAGCTCGACTCGTATCAACGACCACAAACCCAGGGGTTGCGCGGCATCAGGCCTGTCTTACGAGTCTTAAAGCGAGATTTGCATGAGTTTTTCTACCCATGCATATTCGCCGCACCCCGTCAAGGGGAGTCGGGACACTCTCGCCAGAGGGTTGGGCTGTTGACGAAGGTGGCGACTCCTTTGGTTCGGAGCGTCCCGTTTGCTTCATCGCGTCACTAAACAGATTCGTCCTCTGACACAGCAAGCTCCTCAACTGCTGGGCATTGGCGCCCTCAGCCTGGGCTTGGTGCTGTCCATGGGCCAGAGCCTGCAGGCAGAGCGCTCGAGCGAACGGGAGCAGCATCAACGCACAGTGGCCGAGGCGTTGAGCCCCCACCGATCCACATCCACGTCTGAAGCGCCCTCCAATAGGGCTTATGCGATCACTCCCGAACGTCGCGCGTTGCTCAACACCATTCGCTACGCCGAAGGCACCTGGAAAGAAGGAAGGGATCTGGGCTACCGCATCCTTTACGGAGGCGGACAATTTCAAGACCTCTCACGCCATCCGGATCGCGTGGTGGTGAAGCGGTACGCCTCCGCAGCGGCCGGCGCCTATCAATTCCTTCCTGGCACTTGGCAAGACGTTTCACGCAGCCTGGGCCTTCCCAGCTTCGCTCCTGAGCACCAAGACCAGGCAGCGCTGCATCTGGCGAAGAAGCGCGGAGCACTCCAGGAGGTGGATCGATATGGCCTCACAAAGACAGCCATGAACAGCCTGGCCCCCGAGTGGGCTTCCTTCCCAACGCATGCTGGCCTCAGTGCCTATGGCCAACCGGTGAAGACCCATGCCGAATTACTGGCCTTCTACAACGACAACCTGAGCCAACTGCGCCAGGGTGCCTGAGGATGATCAGATGGGCTGGGGACACCCCAACGTCAGCCAGCCCCAAAGACGCATCAACCAGTAGATCAGCAATGCGGCAACCACGAGCCCCAGCAGCCGTGCGCGCCTGGGTGTGAGCTCGGGCAACGAATGCCCTCTCACGCCCTGCCGCCAGCCGATCCAGGCCAAACCGGCCAGGCTTGGTGGACCGAACACATGCAGCTCGAGGGCTTCGCCAAGATCGCCGTGCAGCGAGGCCATCACCGAACGGGTCAAAAAGCAGGTAGGACAAGGTATCCCTGTCCATGCTCGCCATGGGCAGCCTGGCAGTGGAAGCGACCAACCCCTGGACCGAAGCCACAACATCGCTAAGAGGGCAAGGCTGACCAGCCCCGTTGACCGCGTCGACCGGCCTGAACCTGTCATCGCGATGCCTGCGCGACGCGCGCGGACAGGCTCCAGACCTCCATCACCAATTGGTGCCAGGGGGTCATTGCTTCCATCGACACTGCCATCGCCTCGGGGCTGGCTTGCACCAGGGCGCGCGTGGCCTCGATCGCTCTGAGCCCCTCCTCAACCCTGACCGCCATGCGCTCACGTTCCAGCGGCCCCATCACCGAATCCGGACAGTCCTCTAGAAGCTCCTGCCCCCGGTGAAACCAGTGGTCAAAATCCTTCAGCAGAGAGTCGAGAAGCGACTCCAGCAGTTCGTCGGCGTCGGGATCCCGACCAGGCTTCATTGCATCTGCCAGGCAGCACCCCCATAGGATGGCGAATCACGAGCAGCAGACGGTGAGCAGCGCGGCAGCAACAACTACAGCCCCCTCAACGACGGTGGTGCTGCCTAAAACGAGTGAGAGTGACCAGCTGCTGAAGATCCGACACTCCATGAGCCACGTGATGGCCATGGCCGTGCAGCAGCTCTTCCCGCGAGCCCGCGTGACCATCGGCCCTTGGACCGAGAGCGGTTTCTACTACGACTTCGACAACCCCGAACCCTTCACGGAAGCCGACCTGAAAGCGATCAAGAAGGGGATGATCAAGATCATCAACAAGAAGTTGCCCCTGGAGCGGATCGAAGTAAGCCGCAGCGAGGCCGAGGCAAAAATCAAAGCCCAGAACGAGCCCTACAAACTCGAAATCCTCGAAGGTCTGCAGGAGCCCATCACCCTCTACACCCTCGGCGAACAGTGGTGGGATCTCTGTGCCGGCCCCCACGTGGAGCACACGGGTCAGCTCAACGCCAAGGCCTTTGAGCTGGAAAGCGTGGCTGGTGCCTACTGGCGCGGCGATGAAACCAAGGCCCAGTTGCAGCGCATTTACGGCACTGCTTGGGAAACCCCCGAACAACTGGCCGAGCACAAACGCCGCAAGGACGAGGCTCTGCGCCGGGATCACCGCCGCATCGGCAAAGACCTCGACTTGTTTTCCATCGAGGACGAAGCAGGGGCAGGTCTGGTGTTCTGGCACCCCCGCGGCGCCCGCATGCGCCTGTTGATCGAGGAGTTCTGGCGCCAAGCCCACTTCGAGGGCGGATACGAGCTGCTCTATACCCCCCACGTGGCCGACATCAGCCTCTGGAAAACCTCAGGCCACCTCGACTTCTACGCCGAGAGCATGTTCGGCCCGATGGAGGTGGACGAACGGGAGTACCAGCTCAAGCCAATGAACTGCCCGTTCCACGTGCTCACCTACGCCAGCAAACTGCGCAGCTACCGGGAACTGCCGATCCGCTGGGCGGAGCTTGGAACGGTCTATCGCTATGAACGCCCCGGCGTGATGCACGGCCTGATGCGGGTGCGGGGCTTCACCCAGGACGATGCCCACGTGTTCTGTCTGCCGGAGCAGATCAGCGACGAGATCCTGAAGATCCTCGATCTCACCGAGCGCATCCTCTCTGCCTTCGATTTCAGCAATTACGAGATCAACCTCTCCACCCGCCCCGAGAAGTCGATCGGCGATGACGCCGTCTGGGACCTGGCCACCAAGGGATTGATCGAAGCCCTGGACCGCAAGGGTTGGGCCTACAAAATCGATGAGGGCGGCGGTGCGTTCTACGGCCCGAAAATCGACCTCAAGATCGAAGACGCCATCGGCCGGATGTGGCAGTGCTCCACGATCCAGTTGGATTTCAACCTGCCGGAACGGTTCGAACTCGACTACATCGCGGCCGATGGAAGCAAGCAGCGGCCGATCATGATCCACCGCGCCATCTTCGGTTCGCTGGAGCGGTTCTTCGGGATCATGACCGAGAACTACGCAGGCGATTACCCCTTCTGGCTGGCCCCCGAGCAGGTGCGTCTGCTGCCTGTCACCGACGAGGTGCAGTCGTACGCCGAACAGGTGTTGGACCAACTCACCAAAGCTGGCGTTCGCGCCACGATCGATCGCAGCGGAGACCGGCTCGGCAAGTTGATCCGCACCGGCGAACAGATGAAGATCCCCGTGTTGGCGGTCATCGGTGCCAAGGAAGCGGAGCAGAACGCCGTGAGCCTGCGCAGCCGTCGCGATGGAGATCTCGGTGTCACACCCGTCAGCGAGCTCCTGGCTGCAGCAACGACTGCCAACACCAAACGCGCTGCTGGCTTGCAGCTCTCCGCATGAGCCGTTCACCGGTGCAATGCCTCAAAGATCTTGAGCGGCTGCGATCGGCCCCCGACCTCAGTGCTGAGGTTGTGTCCAAGCTTCGTGGGGAACTGGGTGAGGTCCTCGCTGGCACCAGTTGGTGCACCGTCGGCGTGATGGCCCAATCAGCAGAACAGGCGCTTCAGACGCTTCGATCTCTCGAAACAGCGTTGGCATGGTCTGCCTTAGAAGTTGTAGAGGGAACGGATCAGAACGGTCCGGTGTTTCTCAAAGCCAACCAACAGATGGGCACGGTCAGGGTGCGCATCGAGCATGGACTGGGCGAGGGAATTCTGATCACCGGTCATCACAACGATGAGGGCCAGATCAGCAGCACCTGGGGGCCGCTGCCACTGAATTTCTTCGAAGCCTCGACGCAAGCCAAGCCGATATCCACTCTCTGATCAGCGCAGGCAAGCTGCACGACAATGCTTGCCGATTGTGCGGGCCAGGATCAGCCTTGATGGGTGAGGCCTGACCCCCCAACCATGGCAGCCAAGACCTATCTGGCCGGAGATCTTGGAGGCACGAAAACCTTCCTAGCTCTCTACCGAGACGTGGAGGGGCAGCTCGAGCAAGCCCACAGTCATCGCTACGTCTCAGCGGAATGGCGTGATCTGGAGTCGATGCTCTCTCACTTCCTCAAGGAGGCTCCAGAGGATCTCTCCAAGCCCGACACCAGCTGCATTGCAGTGGCAGGGCCCGTGCGTCACGGCTCGGCACAGCTCACCAACCTGTCTTGGACGATGAGTCAGGAGTCGCTGCAGGCCGCCACCGGCCTGCAGCGACTTGAACTAGTGAACGATTTTGCCGTTCTCATCCATGGATTACCGCACTTCAATGAACAACAGCAGGTAGTGCTGCAGGTTGGTCATGGGCGGATGAATCCAGCTCCTGCGGGCGACGACAACGGTGCCGTTGCGATCCTTGGTGCTGGCACAGGCCTCGGGATGGCCCGGGGCCTACCTGCACCGGGTGGCTGGCTTGCACTGCCCAGCGAAGGCGGCCACCGGGAGTTCGCCCCGAGAACCAGCGATGAATGGGCTCTGGCGCAATGGCTGCGCAAAGACCTGAATCTTGAGCGCCTCTCGATTGAGCGGATCGTGAGTGGCACCGGCCTCGGCCATGTCATGCACTGGCTACTGCAGCAAGATCAGGCGGCTGGTCATCCTTTGACAGATCACGCCCACGCCTGGCGCCACATCCCCGCCGATCAAGCCGGTTACGAAGATCTGCCGGCGCACACCGGCAAGGCGGCTGCGGCGGGTGATCCCATCGCCTCGGCAGCGCTGCGCATCTGGTTGGGTGCCTATGGATCAGCGGCCGGTGATCTGGCACTGCATGAGCTCAGCGTCGGTGGGCTTTGGATTGGGGGTGGAACCGCTGAAAAAAACCTGGACGGGCTGCAATCCGAACAGTTCCTGGAACCGCTGAGAGCCAAAGGTCGCTTTCGCCCCTTGATCGAGTCCATGACCATCCGCGCGGTGATTGATCCAGAGGCCGGACTGTTTAGTGCCGCCTGCCGGGCGCGTGATCTTGCGGAGTCGGGTGGGACACTGGCCTGAGAAGAACCGAAGGGGATGTCGCAGCCGCGTATAGGTCAAACCGTGGTTGTGGATGTTCCAGCCACTACAGCCAACATTGGACCAGGCTTCGATTGCCTTGGTGCAGCACTGGATCTCAACAACCGGTTCACGATGCGTCGCATCGAAGGCAACGGTGAACGATTCGAACTGATTATCGAAGGCCAGGAGGGCTCCCATCTCCGCGGTGGCGCAGAAAACCTGGTGTACCGAGCAGCGCAACGGGTATGGAAAGCGGCAGGTGAAGAACCCGTGGCGCTCGAAGCTCGCGTCAGGCTTGCCGTACCTCCCGCACGCGGTCTCGGCAGCAGCGCCACAGCCATCGTGGCCGGACTGGTTGGTGCCAATGCTCTGGTCGGCGAACCCCTGAGTCGGGAAAAGCTGCTGGAACTGGCCATCGACATCGAAGGACATCCCGACAACGTGGTGCCGTCGCTGCTGGGCGGTCTTTGCATGACGGCCAAAGCCGCTTCACAGCGCTGGCGGGTGGTTCGCTGCGAGTGGATGAACAGCGTGAAGGCCGTCGTGGCGATTCCGGCGATCCGCCTCAGCACCAGTGAAGCCCGGCGTGCCATGCCCAAATCCATTCCTGTGAGCGATGCCGTGGTGAATCTCGGTGCGCTCACACTGCTGCTTCAGGGCCTGCGCACTGGCAATGGAGACCTGATCTCCGATGGCATGCACGACAGACTTCACGAGCCATACCGCTGGCGCTTGATCAAGGGTGGCCAGGCAGTGCGCGAAGCCGCGATGGCCGCAGGCGCATGGGGCTGCGCCATCAGCGGCGCTGGACCCAGCATTCTGGCGTTGTGCTCCGAAGAGAAAGGGGTTGCCATCAGCCAGGCCATGGTGCGGGCATGGGAGTCCGTTGGCGTCGCCAGTCGCGCTCCCCTGCTCAGCCTGCAAACGGCAGGCAGCCACTGGCAGCCAAAGGACAATGGCTGAGCCGAAACCTGAGTAGAAGTACCCAATCGAGTCCCTGGAACTGATAAGTTCGATCACATTTACGGGAGTGTTATGGACGCCAACTTGCCGCTGACGGCTGCGTCCGACTCCGGGTTTCCCTGGCTTTCTCTGATCGTGCTGCTACCGGTCGCAGCGGCTTTGGTCATGCCGCTGTTGCCCGGTGACGATGAGAAGCCCTCGCCGATCCCACGCAACCTCGCCTTTGGCGTTTTGCTCGCAGATCTTGGCCTGATGCTGGGGGTGTTCAGCCAGCACTTTGATCCACTCAGCAGCGAACTTCAGCTGGTGGAACGGGTCAGCTGGCTGCCTGCTATCGGTCTGGAGTGGTCGTTGGGAGCCGATGGGCTGTCCGCCCCTCTCGTTGTTCTCAGTGGACTGGTGACACTGCTCTCCGTGGCCGCCAGCTGGAACATCGAGCGCAAATCAAGGCTGTATTTCGGCCTACTGCTGGTGCAAGCATCAGCCCAGGGTCTGGTGTTCCTCTCTCAGGATTTTCTGCTCTTCTTCCTGGCCTGGGAACTTGAGCTGGTGCCGGTGTATCTGCTCATTGCTATTTGGGGAGGCAAAAACCGCCAGTACGCAGCGACCAAATTCATTCTCTACACCGCCCTGGCTTCTCTACTGATCTTGATCAGTGGCCTGGCATTGGCCCTCTCAGGCGACAGTTTCACCCTGAACCTGACGGAACTGGCCCAGCGGTCACCAGGCGGAACGTTCGGTTTGCTGTGTTACCTGGGCTTCCTCGTGGGCTTTGGCGTGAAGCTGCCGATGTTCCCGCTTCACACCTGGCTGCCCGATGCCCATGGTGAAGCCAATGCGCCCGTGTCGATGTTGCTCGCGGGTGTGCTGTTGAAGATGGGCGGCTACGCGCTGCTCCGCTTCAACGTGCAGATGCTGCCCGAAGCACACATGGTCTTGGCACCGGCTCTGATCATCCTGGGCATCGTGAACATCGTCTACGGCGCCCTGAATGCCTTCGCTCAAGACAACGTCAAGCGCCGAATCGCTTGTAGCTCTGTCAGCCACATGGGCTTCGTGCTTCTGGGGATCGGAGCCGTGGATGCGCTCGGTCTTAGCGGCGCCATGCTCCAAATGGTCAGTCACGGTCTGATCGCAGCCGCGATGTTCTTCACCACAGGCGTGTTCTACGAACGCACCAAAACCCTGTCGATCCCCAACATGGGCGGCTTAGCCAAAGCCCTCCCGATCACTTTTGCCTTCTTCCTTGCGAGCTCTCTGGCCTCGCTGGCACTGCCCGGCATGAGTGGCTTCATCAGCGAGATCACCGTGTTCCTTGGTGTCACTAGTCAGGAAAGCTTCACCACCTTCTTCAGGGTGACCACCATCGTTCTCGCGGCGATTGGCCTCGTGCTCACACCGATCTATCTGCTCTCAATGAGCCGTCGCGTGTTTTTCGGTCCCAGGATTCCGGCGCTTGCCTTCGTGAAGGACATGCGCCCCCGTGAATTGGTCATCGGTCTGACCCTTCTCGTCCCCACCCTGGTGATTGGCATCTGGCCCCGGGTGGCCATGGACCTTTATGAAGCCTCAACCGATGCCCTCGCATCGGATCTGGCCAGCCACACGGTTGTGGCTGTGCGTGCCCTTCTTCCCCTCGGCTGAACACCATGAGCACCTCGGAACTGCTGCGGGGCGAAGGCCTACCCCGCTTCGACGCCATCGATGCGGACCAGGTCGACCGAGAGATCCCAACGCTCCTGTCCACACTCAGTGAGGAACTGGAGTCGCTGGAGTCAACCCTCGAACAGCGCCTGAACGACCCGGCGCCGCTGACCTGGGACGCCTTGATGTCGCCTCTGCACACCTTGGGCGAGCGGCTGAACTGGAGCTGGGGTGTCGTCAGTCATCTCACCTCCGTGCGCAACACCCCGGAATTGCGCGAAGCCCATGCGCGCCAGCAACCGGAAGTGGTTCGTTTCAGCAACCGCGTAGGTCAAAGCCAGATCATTCACAAAGCCCTCAGTCGCCTGCTCTCGGATCCCGCCCAACCGCTGGATGCCACACAGAAGCGCATCCTGGATGCGGAACTGCTCTCCATGCAGCATCGAGGCGTTGGTCTTGAGGGTGAGGAGCAAGCAGCCTTCAACCGCACCAGCGAGCGGCTCGCCGCTCTCTCCACCAACTTCAGCAATCACGTGCTGGATGCAACGCAGAAGTGGAACCTGGTGATTCACGAGCGCGATCAGCTGCGTGGCGTCCCCGAGCGCGCCCTCGACATCCTGGCGGCAGCCGCGGCTGAAGCCGGCGACACCGCGGCCGATGGATCCGCCTCCTCCGCGGCGCATGGCCCCTGGCGTCTGGGTCTGGACATGCCCCGATACTTGCCGGTAATCACCCACGCGCAGGACCGTGAACTGCGCGAAACGCTCTACAAAGCCCATGTGAGTCGAGCCAGCACCGGCGATCTCGACAACGCTCCCCTCATCGAGGAGATCCTGCAACTGCGACGCGAGCAGGCTGTGCGTCTTGGTTACAGCAACTGGGCTGAACTGAGCTTGGCCTCGAAGATGGCTGACGACGTTCCAGCCGTGGAAACACTGCTGGAGGAGCTGCGCAGCTCAGCGATGCCAGTCGCTCAGAAAGAACTCACCGAGTTGCGAGCCTGTGCTGCCAACCGAGGCGCTGCCGAAGCGGACGACCTCGCTCCTTGGGATGTCAGCCACTGGGCCGAACAGCTGCGGCGGGAGCGCTTCGACCTCGATCAGGAGGCCCTCCGGCCCTGGTTTCCGCTTCCCCGCGTGCTCGACGGTCTGTTTGGACTGTGCGAACGCCTGTTCGGGATTCGCATCGAGGCCGCCGATGGTGAAGCCCCCGTCTGGCATGAAGACGTGCGCTTTTTCCGGGTGTTGGATCGGGACAATGCGCCCCTCGCCGCGTTTTACCTCGACCCCTTCAGCCGTCCCGCCAGCAAACGTGGCGGGGCCTGGATGAATGAATGCCTCAGTCGCAGCCGTGACCGCAACGGCGCGCCCGTCCTTCCGGTCGCTTACCTGATTTGCAATCAGACGCCCCCAGCTGGCGACACCCCCAGCCTGATGAGCTTCGAAGAAGTGGAAACCCTCTTCCATGAATTCGGTCATGGGCTCCAACACATGCTCACCACCGTCGACCATCCCCAGGCCGCAGGCATCAACAACGTCGAATGGGATGCGGTGGAGCTTCCCAGCCAGTTCATGGAGAACTGGTGCCTTGACCGCAGCACCCTCATGGGCATGGCGCGCCACTGGCAGACCGATGAACCACTCCCCGAAGCGGATTACCGCAAACTCTGCAGTAGCCGCACTTTCATGCAAGGGAATGGCACCCTGCGGCAAGTGCACTTCGCCCTGACTGACCTGCGACTTCACAGTCAGTGGAGTCCCGATCTTGGCTTGAGCCCAGATGGCTTCCGTCGTCAGATCGCCGACTCCACCACAGTGCTGGCTCCGGTTGCTGAGGATCATTTCCTCTGCGCCTTTGGCCACATCTTTGCCGGGGGATATGCCGCTGGCTATTACTCCTACAAGTGGGCGGAAGTGCTCAGCGCCGATGCTTTCGCCGCCTTCGAAGAGG
Organism: Synechococcus sp. A18-25c; assembly: GCF_014280035.1. Taxonomy (NCBI): domain Bacteria; kingdom Bacillati; phylum Cyanobacteriota; class Cyanophyceae; order Synechococcales; family Synechococcaceae; genus Synechococcus; species Synechococcus sp. A18-25c. The sequence continues at coordinate 1,052,713 of NZ_CP047957.1, read as the reverse complement.
TGGGTCTTGAACAAGACGATGCAATCGCCGCCACAGGCGAACGGTTCCGCAACACGATCCTCAGCCTGGGCGGCAGTCTCAAACCCGCCGAGGTGTACCGCCAATTCCGCGGACGCGACGCCACCAGTGAAGCCCTCATTCGTCACACCGGCCTGGCTCAAGCCACGGCCTGATCAGTCCGAGGCCTGAGCCATGGCAGATGACCCGCTCAGGCTCAGCCCCGAATGGGGCCATCGCGTCGAGGACGGAACAGATCTTGCACCTCTACTGGCCTTCGACCAGGCGCTCGAGCTAAGCAGCTTGCGCCGCGGCATCAATCGTGATGCCTTCCTCAAGGACCTTCTCAGCGATCTCCACCATCAACAGTTGATCCCCTTGCTGCTAATGCTTCCGCGTCGTTGGAAGCTGCGGCAGGCCAACTTGCCAGACCATTTGCGCACGATCGGCGGGCTGCTGGAAACAGGCCTGATCAGTCCCTTGCTTCTCGCCACGCTGGCGGATGACCTGCAACATCTGCTGCCCACATCACCAAAGCGCCAACAACGTCGCGCCATCGATCGATGGAGTGAGCGACAGGTGGCACTCAACGACCACCGCACCGTGCCGCTGCCCGAAAGCCTGGACGAGCTCGAAACAATCGTGGCAACGGATCTCGCGGGACCGGTGGAGACATCAAAACCCAGCGGCACTCTCACCAAGATCAGTGCCCTCGGGAACACGCTCTGCTGGCGCAACGAAGGGCTTTCCTCGCTCCAATCCGAGCGTGCGAGGCAGCGCAACCGGGTGATGGCCCAGGTGCTGAACGCTCTTGGCAGCAACCGATTGCCATCGATGCCCGGCGGATCCACACCCTTTCAGTTTTGCGGAATAAGCAGTGGACGCGCCCTGCTCCAACAACTTCGAGCCCGTGGATGGCAGTGCCGCGGCCGAATCCGAGCCAGCGTGGCCAGCTTCGGGCTCGGTGCCAGCACGCACAACAGTGATCATTGGCAGCAGGTTCCTTTGGCCGTGCCCTATCGGACCGGACTTCTTGATGCGGATGGGGAGGAGATCAGAGCACTTCTCCCCCACTGCTCTCTGGAAATGGAGCTAAAGCCTCCGAGCCCGGAGGCTGACACCGTGCTGTTGCAGTACTACCAGGGGACTGAGGGACTCAATGGCTGGGCCGCGCTGAATGATCAACATCGCCCTTGGCAGAACGATCGGAACAACGGCACCGTGGCCTATCCAACGGGTGAACTGCACGACCAATCACTGGAAGAGGCCCTCGATCTCTGCGAACTCATGGGAGCCGTGCACAACAGCGAAGCTCAGTTGAGTGATCTTCATGGGGGGGGCTACGGAGCACTGGGCTTCTGCATTGACTCCACCGCTTTGGTGGAACTGGCCATCACCGGAACCACCAGCTTGTTTCCTCTCACCCTCGGCGACCTCTGGCGGCAGCGACTGCTGCACCAGCTCCAGCAGCTGCTTGATGCAGGCCTTCAGGCACCAGAGCATTGCGTGGGTCGCTACCGCAACAGCCTCGAGCAGCTGCCCCAAGATCTCTTCCACTCCAACGCCTCACGCTCCGATGCACAGCGCAGGCTGCGGCTCAGCCAGCCCCGCCACAGTCCATTCGCACTCGTGCGAGCCCTCAATGGGGAGACGTCGAGGATGACGTGAGGTCTGATCGCTCCAGTTCCCGGCAGATGGCTTTCACCACTTCACCGCGGTAAGCCACCGAAAAGGGTCCTGAGGCCCCGTTGTGACTCATCCCTTCAATCGGATAGCGATGCAAAGGATTCTTCCGCTGCCAACGATTCCAGTTGGAAAGTAGAAGCAGCGACAGGCGGCCGGGGTACGCGATCCGACCCAGCGCCGCCACGGGATCCCGACTACCCACCACCATGGCCACATCCCGGATTGTTTCCAGAGCGCCGTTTCCACTGAACACTCCACAAACGGTGATCACTTGCACGGGCACGCGGCAAAGCTGCTGAAGAATCTCCGCCGTACCGATGGCCATCTCACCACCCCCGCTGTACCCCACGAGAACGATGCGAGCGGCGCTGCTGGGCTGAAATCCCACCGATTCCAGACGGCGCGCGATCTTCAACGCGAGCTCGTAATTCATCACGGGACCGTAACGACGATCCGACGAGATGCCGACCTTGATCACATTGTTGGCCTGAACACAGAAAGCGCAGATGAAGCGGATCAAACCATTGGGATGCTGTTCCTGAAAAGCAAAGAGACGCTGCCAGAACCAACCCCCAAGGGTTGTCGAGCGCAGTCCTGCATTGGTGATGGTGTAGGCCTCAATGCCTTTCACCAGAAGCGTGTCGGCGGGGATGGCGTCATCCAGACATCCCAGAAATTCGCTCACGCGCGGAGGATGACTTTCTTCACTCTGATGAATGCCATCGAGATACACCAGGTAATGACGATGGCCACCTTGCGCCCCATCCTCTGCGGCAAACAAGCGACTGGGATCGGGAAGACCATGCATCCAGCCTTCCCAAAACACGAAATCCACCATCACCGAATACACACCAACAAGGGCGGTCACGATCACCACAACCGAACCGAACCAGGTCAGCAGTTCAAGCAGTGATTCCGGTGCCAGCAGGGAGGACGCATCCCGACGTACGGCCGTCAACCCGAGCAAGCCGAGCATCGCCACACACACCAACGCCACCACCAGCCAGCGACGACCATGACGGAGGCGCCTTCGCTGGTGCTGCACTGCAGACGATTGAACCGTCGCGGACGACGTGGAGGACGAAGCAGTCATGGCTGGGTCAGGTCTGCCACTTCGCGGGCGAGCATGTCGTAGCTGGTGCGCCAGCGCTGAGCAAACAACAGCCCGACCAACAGCAAGGCGACCACAAAGCCAGGAGTGGCCACCACCAAACCGGTCAGAAGTGGAATGCCGTAAACGACCTGCAGCAACACCAGCACATTGAGGTGTATCCAGGCCAGCAGGCTGACCGCAATCAGATCACTCACGTAAGGAGCCGCCGCCAGGACATAAAACAGCCCAGGCCAGAGGGCCGCCCCCATGCGGTTGGCAAAGGTGATCGGCTGAAGGGGGACGCCCTCCAGCAGCATCAGCATCAGGCTGTGGCAAAGAATTCCCAACAGAAACGCCAGGCTCAGCACCAGTCCGTCCACCGCCATATGCAGCAAGATCTGAGTTGGCGTGAGCCGATTGGCAAGCAACGAGAAGAGATGCGACGCCGACATCGACAGGCCCACGCCAATCAACAGACCGACGCCGGTATCCATGGCCAGCAGGAGCTGACCCATGGATTCCAGCGATGCCACCAGCTGCTCAGCCATCGGCTTCAGGCCTGACGGAGATGGGGACGATTCACAATCCAGATCACCATGATCGACAGCACGGCGCAGTAAAAACACCACACGGAATTGAAGGCGATGCTGTAGGTAAGCCAGGTGAGAAAAATCGACACAAAGATAAGGACGCCGAACAACTTGACCGCGCGGTCACTCAATGCAACCAGTGGCAGCACAATGAACCCCCAGTACGCGAGTTGCCCGACGGGTTCGGTGTTCACAAAGTTGTGCCAAGCGGTATCCACTTGATAGTGAATGCGACCGGATTCGATGGCGGGTTGCACAAGATCGGCCTGAAACAGCACGGGGATGTAAAACCCGATCCCTAGCACCGTGGCCACAATCGCCACCCATTTGAGCCGCCGTTGCAGTCCTTTGGAGTCGGTACTTCGACTGATCGACCAGGCACTCCATGGAATCCAGATCATCCAGAAGCAATAGGCGAAGAACAAAAAGCCCTTCGCAGCAATGGTTCCAAGAGGCTCCAATCCACCGTTATCAATGGCCGTCCACTCCAATCCTTCGACAAACTGCTGCACACCAAAGAAAAAGGGCACCAAGGCCAATGGTTTGTAATCCGGCCGCTCATGGCGACTGGCCAGATGGTTTGAATACAACCCGAGAGGCATCAGCACAGCTGATGCTGTGAAACTTGCCGAGGCCGAAAAACACATACGCGGCTCTGGATGGAACCCCCAGAGTGTGACCATTGGAACACAATCTGTCACCGCCGAAGCAACCAATCAGTCACGCAGAAGTGCTTGCTCTAAACGATCAAGCGCACGCGAATCACTGACCAGCTGTTGGTGCGTCAGCACAGGAATACTGTGCACGGCCCCCACCGGCAGATGAGCTTGCCAGCCCGGCACCACCATGAGGTCCCAGCGACAGAAATAGCTGAGACAGTCGACCTGGCGGAGCGAGGCGACATCGTCATTCAGCCGCCGCAGCAAGGGACTGCCCCGCTTCATGTCAGCCAGCCCGGCAAACAGCCAGGGAGGGATCCATTGCGCTGTGACTGTGCCGCGCTGCGGACTACCGACGCTGATGAAGCGATGGGTGCGATGGGCACCACCCAGCTGCTGAAGCCAAATTCTGGAGATGACACCACCCATTGAAAAGCCCAACAGGTCAATGGTCTGCTCCTCGCCGAATTGACGACGAATGTGCCCATCAAGCTGTTCCGCCAGGTTGCACAAGGGCACCGCGCCAAGGCGATGGGGCAGGTGCGGCACCAACAATGGAATGTGATGGGCTTCGAGCTGCCGCTCCAAACGGCGGAACAGCCGCGGGGTATCCCACAGCCCATGCACAAGAACCAACGGACGCCTAGTGGCTGACGGCACCGAGGAGGTCATCTCAAGACGGTTGACGGCGCCAGCGTTCGAGGCTCACCGTACCGGCGAATCCAGGGATGGGGGGATGGCACTTGCAGAGACGCAACTGGATCGGAATGGAGCCATAAAGCTGTTCGAGCACCTCGAACATGCGTTCACTGAAATGTTCAATCGTCTGGCATCGAATCTCAGAGGCCAGGGTCTGAAGGGCCTGCACTGCCCGGCTGTAATCGGCAGTGGCCTCCAGCGAATCGGCCAACGCCGCCTGGCTCACATCCAGATGCAGAGCCAGATCAACGCGAAACCATTGACCATCGCGACGCTCATGATCGAGCACGCCGACATGGGCCCAGAGACGCAGATCATCGACCCGAATCACATCCAACGGTTGCAGGGTCATGCCGGCAGCTCCCGATGTGTGAACTGTCGATCACCGGAGGCATAGTCGGCGGCGATATGCCCATCACCACGCAGGCGATAGCGATAGGTCACCAGACCCTCGAGTCCCACCGGACCACGGGGAGGCAACGTTTGGGTGCTGATGCCCACCTCTGCGCCGAATCCATAACGGAAACCATCGGCGAAACGAGTCGAACAATTGTGGTAAACACCAGCGCTATCAACGGCCCGCAGGAATCGTTCCGCTGTGGCGCGGTTGCGGGTGGCGATCGCTTCGGTGTGACGAGAGCCATAACGGCGAATGTGCTCCAGCGCCGTCTCGAGATCGTCCACGATTCGCACCGACAGGGTCAGATCGAGATACTCCGTGCTCCAGTCCGCATCGGTCGCCACGTCCTCGATGCCGAGACTGCAGGCCGCAGGGTCGCCGAGCAGGCGCACACCCTTGGCCTGGAAAGCGGGAATGGCCTTGTCCAGAAACGAAGCAGCGATGGCGTTGTGCACCAGCAATGTCTCGATCGCATTGCAAGCAGCGGGGTACTGCGTCTTGCTGTCGATTGCAATCGTCACCGCCTGATCGGGATCCGCCTCGGCATCGACGTAGAGGTGACAGACCCCATCCGCATGGCCCAACACGGGGATGCGGGTGTTGTCCTGAATGAAGCGCACCAACTCATTGCTGCCGCGGGGAATGATCAAATCCACCAACCCATCGAGCCGCAGTAGCGCCAGGCTGTCTTCTCGGGTGGTGAGCAGCGCGAGTGCATCGGGCGACACGGTGGTTGCCTTGAGCCCGTCCTGAAGGGCGATCATCACTGCCTTGTTCGTGGACTCGGCTTCCCGACCACCTTTGAGAATCGCGCCGTTTCCAGATCGGATCGCCAATGAAGCGATCTGGATCACAGCATCAGGGCGTGCCTCGAAGATCACACCCACAACCCCGAGAGCCACACTCACACGCTCGAGCACCAGCCCTTCATCCAGCTCACGATGCAACTGACGCTGGCCAAGGGGGTCCGGCAACTCCGCCAGCTGACGCACACCGGCGATCGCCCCATCCAGCTTGGCGGCATCGAGTTTCAGACGCGCCAGTAAGGCCGGCGCCAAGCCGTTCTGCTCCGCTCTCTGACGATCCTCAAGATTGGCCGCAACGATTGCTTCTGCATGGGATTGGAGGGACTGAGCCATGGCCAGCAAAGCGTCACGGCGCTGCTGATCACTGGTCTGGCCTAGGTCAGTCGCGGCCCGGCGCAATCCAACCGCTAACGACAGAAGCTCCGGGGAGGGTTCTGGAACGGCCTGCACGGGCATGGATCAGCGACGACGCACCATCATCCCGCTTGGGGTGGCGCAGATGAAAGCAAGCGCTGAACCGCCAGGCGAGCCGCACCCAGACGTCCAGCTCCATTGCCCAAGGCACACGCCTTGATCTGAAGCCCCTCACGACTGATGGCTTGAACCCGGGACGTCACCTCACGCTGCACGGCAGGCAGGAAATGAGCACTCGCCCCGGCAAGGCCACCGCCCAGCAGCACTAACTGGGGGGTGAACACGTACACCAAGGAACTGATCCCAGTCCCGAGCAGCTCCCCGTAGCGATCCCAGATCGCCAGGGCCTCTTGATCCCCACCGGATGCAGCCGCGGCCAGTGCGGCGGGGTCGTCGGCGCCAAGACGTTGCAGACCCGTGATGCTGGCGTATTGCTCCAGAGAGCCGCGATTCCCGCTGTTGCACGCGGGTCCTTCTGGGAACAGCGTGATCAAACCAGGCTCGGCCGCAGCACCGTGATGGCCTGTGAACAAGGCGCCGGAGAGCATCACTCCACCTCCGACACCAGTGCCGAGGGTCAGCAGCACCACGTCATCAAAGCCGCTGGCAGCTCCTTTCCAGGCTTCACCCACGAGCGCACAGTTGCCGTCATTGGCGAGGGTGACGCGGCGGTTGAGGCGGGGTTCCAACCAAGCCGCTAAGGGCACCTCCTCCCAGCCGGGCAGGTTGATGCACACACGGGCGATGCGGGCCTCGGCATCCATCGGTCCCGGCAAGCCGATCCCCACCGCCGACGCGCGGCCATCGGGATCGAGAACTCCAATGGCCTCAACGATCGCCATGCAGACTGCCCCCGGAGTGGCCGGTTGCGGGGTCGGGAGTTGATGTTCCGCCAGCAGGTCGCCGCCCAGACTGAACAGTCCGAGCTTGATGGCCGTCCCGCCCAGATCAACCCCAAGCACACAAGGGTCTGACATGACTCAGAACCGGAAGAACAACTGAAGTTGGCTTTGCCAGGTGCCCTGGGTATCCACGGACCCGGATGCACTGAGATTGGAATTGATCTGGTACGTCAGGGTGCCCTGAGGAGGAATGTCATTGCGATTGGGGGCCGCCAGAACCGAGAAATCAAAGCGGTCCGTTACAGCAACGCCGATATCGGTAACCAGCGCCAGCTGTGGAGGCACCTGACCCGAGATGCGCTCGGATTCACTTTGAACCACTGGCGTCACGTAGGTGGGATAAAGAGCGAATTGCAGCCGCTGGCTGAAGGCATCCGTGAGTGTGCCCAACACCGGCGACAGCAGCGATTGGCCAAGAACGGCTGCAATCGCCGTCCCAGCACCGGCACCCGACAATCCAGCCAGAGAGTTACCACCAATCAGGGCCATCAATTGGGGCTGAGAGAGAGCCGGTGTGCTGCGCAGCTGAATGTTCTGCGCTAAGCGATCGGCAGGTCCAGTCGCTAACAGCAGCACCTTGATCAGCCGCAGTTGTCCGCCCGCGCCCAGATTTCCCAGCCCGTTGGAATCAAACACTGTGGTGGAGAAGGCATCGTTCTCCACCGGAAGCGTGACGTTGTCTGACACCCGCGTGGTCATAGCAACATCCACGTAAGGGATTAAGCCCATGGATGGCGTAAACACCGCCACGTTGGAGGCCCGAGGATCGAGGGTGAAGGTGGTCGTGAACATCGACACCCGTCCGGACAAAAGCTGCACCACCCCGCGCAGTTCCAGGTTGGGATCGAAAGCCCCGTTCACCGTCAGCAGACCTCGGGTCTTGAACGTGGCAAAGAAGGGGACTTCCACCCGCAACTTGGGACCGAAGGACACGCGCAGATCGCGGAATCCAATGAAAGGAAGCTTGGGCATCGCGGCCTTGATCGAACGGCTGGTGTCCGCTTCGACTTCAGCGCCCTGCAAGACCAAAGGCTCATTGAAATTCCATTGCTCTTCCAGCAACGCTTCCACGGTGGTGGCCGTTGCCTCACCTCCAGCCTCGGCGGTCTTTGCTGGCGGTTGATCCTGATCCGATGCGGAGGAATCACGGGTTACCTTGGTGCGACGCGGCTTGATCGCACCGTTGCTGATGTCCAACTGGCCCCCTATCTGGGGGTTCACCAGAGCACCCGTCACGATCAGGTCAGCACCGACTTCCACATCAGCCACCGGCACCTTGATTCTGGCCTTGTCCAGCTGGAGGCGTAACGGCTCTGGCTCCAAAGCTGGTTTCAACAGCGACAGTGCACCACTGCCAATGAGCTGACCGCCTGACGCGAACCAACCGGTGAGCGACTGCACCTCAAGGCGGTCGAAATCAAACAGGATGGAGCCATTGACCTTGGAGATGGTCTGCCCCTGGGCCTCAAAAGCGCCGTCCTTGATCACCACATAACCATTGGCCTCGGGCGATCCGAGCGTGCCGCCCAGCAACAGGCGCAGATCCACTTCCCCTTCGTTCCAGGTGACCACATCGTTGGTCAGACCGGTCAGGAAGCGCAGCCCATCACCCAAGCTGACAATCCGCAGATCAAGGGGCTGATCCGCGATCAACGGAATGCGACCAGTCACCGTCACCGGCTCGGACGATGACTGGGATGTAAGAGACAGATCCAGCGTGAGGGCCTGATCTTTCAGCAGCACCTGGCTGCTTTGGAATTCAATCGGGTAGGCCCCAACCTTGGCGTCCTCGAGCACAAGCTCACTGGTGATCTCCGAATTGGCACCGTTGAGCCGGTAGGCGCCACGCAGGCCGAGAGCACCCTGAAGCGCCGCGGGCATTGGTGCGACCAGCCCCATTAGCGCAAAGGGCAAATGCGCCAGCGAAAACCGGCCCTCGCCACCCACCAGAGGGCCTTCAAGACGGGCCGTGAACGGCTTGACCTGCAAGGCATAGTCCGCGTCGTCTCCCTCGATCCAGAGATGCCCCCGAGCCTTGAGATCGATGTTGAGATCTGCAATCTCAGGACCCTGGAGATCAATGACCGCGTCCAACTGACCCCTGAGATCCTCGAGATGGAAGGGCTCGATGTCGCGATAGTCGGTCTTGGCCTTGAGCAGTGCTTCACGCGCATCTCCCAGGGCACGCAGCTGACCATCCAGCGTGCCGCCGAAAGTGTTCACGAGAAGCGTCCCTAGATCCGCCGCAGTGCCTTTCACGAGAGGCAGATCTTGATTGAGCTGCAGCAAGCTGAGCACACTATTGCTAAGCCAGCGGGCACTAACACCCCGAGCAACGGTCTGCGCCTGAACAGCTCCGCCAATGCGGCCTTCACCCTCCAGCGTGATCTGTCCCGTATCGGGAGGCAGCAGTTCACCGGTCAGGCTGTAGCGACGATTGATGTAGCGACCGCTCAGGAGGATCTGCTGCAGTTGCACACCCATCAGGCCTGGACGACTGAGCGTGAGATCTGCCTCCATTGCCAGGGGCTGCAATCCCAGCGAGCCCTGGCCACTCAGCAAGCCATAAACGCCTTCCCAACGCTGCCTGGGCGGCAACGCCAGCTCCAAACCATCCACAGCGAAGTTGGTCGCTGTCCAGCGGTAGTCCGCCAGTGTGCCTTGCAAACGCAGCTCACCGTTGCGGCGGCGAAGCCGCACGTCAGCGGGAAGCCAGTCAGAACCGAACTGAGCGTCCAACCCTCCTGGAATGACAGAACCGACTGAGGCCATGGACAACACGCCACCGCCACCGGATTGACCCTCAAACCGACCGCTCCAGTCCTCCATCAAGCGCAGTGCACCGGCGCGTGGATGAACCACAGCGATCTGCAGATCCGGGCGCAAGGCATCGAGGGGACCACTGATCTCTCCGGAAGCACTGAACGTGCCATCCATCACGGTCCCCAGCAGAGGACCAATCCGCTCCAGTGGGTAGGCCTCCAGCTGCAGAGACGCTTTCAAATCTCCGGTCTTGATTCCACCGTTGGCCAAAACCAGGGGAAGCTGTGCCTCGGCATTCAGTTCGGGGCTGCGCCATTGCTCCAGACGCAGCAGACCGGATTGAGCCGTCCATCCACTCTTGAGCGACCAGTCCTGAAGCAGTGGATTACTGGTCTGCCGCAGGCTGAGTGCCACTTCGGGTTGGACGCTTTGACCTTGCAGGGTCAAGGCACCGGACACAGGAGCCGTTGTTCCTAGGAGCTTGGGCACCAGAGGCAGGCGTTTCCAGGCTGGACCCGCCAACTGAAGCTGCTGGGTGCTGACGTTTAGCCGAGGATGCAACGCACCCTTGGCCTCCACCACGAGTCCGGGAGCCCTGAGGTCAAATTGATCGAGCGTGGCCGTCCATCGCGGCCCCTCACGCCAGTCGGCCTGGAGCTCAGCACCGAGCTGCAAGGGGCCATCCAGCGGGATCGATGACGGCAAAGCCCAGCGGCCATCTACGCGAACACGGGGCTGATGCCAAGCGCCGTTGAGCTGAAAGGCCAAGCGGCGATCTTGATTGGGCTCCTCCAATGCCCCCTTCAGATCAAAGGAGCGGTTGAGACGCACGCTGCCACCAAAACGGGCTTGGTAGGGCCCGTAGACCCAACGGCTTGTGGGCACTGAGAGCTGATCACCAAGGCAACTGAGGCGCAGTTGCGGGGACTGGAGGGCATGGTCCAGGGGTTCACCGCTGAACGTCACATCCACCAGCGAGAGTCCGCCTTCGCAGTGGGCGCGGCCATCGCGCCAGGCGACGCGCACCTGGCCACCAAGCTGTCCCTTGAACTGCGCTGGGAAATTGTCAGGCAGCAGGCTTTGATAGAGGCCAAGCTGCAGACGTTCCACCCGCGTGCTGAGTTCCACTTCGGGTTGATCCCAGCGCCCCTCTCCCCGAACCATCACCCTGCCTCGATCGGGAAGCATGAGCTGAAAAGACGCCTTTGCACGACTCTCATCCAGCTGGATGCCACTCCAGCCAGCCGCGGAGACCGTTAAGTCGCCTGGTGCAAGTCGAATCCTGGCCGGATCAACCAAGCGCACTTGCAGATCAAGACGCGGTGGGGATCCTCCCTGCGGCAGGGGACCAGGGACCCAATAAGCCCCTTGAGCATTGCGCTGCAATTCCAGCTGAACGCCCTGAACCCTGACGGGGAGGACCGGACGCAGCCGCAACAGGCTCTTCAGCGGGTTGAAGCCGATGCTCAGGCGCTCGATGGCTGCGGTGGATTGATCGGCAGATCCCGCTTCCACTGCAATGGGACCGAAACTGATGCCCTGTAGACCCAGTCCCCGATAGCGACCGAGGCTGACCGGGTGGCCAAGCGGTTCGGACACCCGCGTTTCGAGAAGGGGGCGAAGACGTTGGAATTGCGTGGCGATCACCCGATCGGCCACGAGCCAGAGCGTCCCACCTCCAATCAGGCTTCCTCCCAGAAGGGAAAGAAGAAGCTTCTGTCTCTGCGTGACGATTCCGCCTCGACGCATCGCTGCCCGTCAACAAGCCCGAGGTCGACGCAATATAAAGACCACACTCAAAGCACACCAGCCCATGCCGCTCGAGGACCTACTCGAAACCGCCACAAGCTGGCTCGTCAAAGGCGGTGCCGTGTCTTTGGTGATCACGCTGGTGGCTTTCATCGCCAAATGGGGACTGCGTTTCCGCCTGGTGGGGGTCACCAGCTTCACGTTCGTTCTGGCGATCAGCTGCTGGGCCTTCGGCCTCAGTTACACACCCACCGTCAGGATCGAGGGCGCCCTCCGGGCTCCAGTGGTTTTCGACAACGGCGATGATCTGATCGTGGCTCAGGCCAGCGCGGACTTTCCCCGTGAAGCGATTGAGCCAACGCTTCAGCAACTTGCCCAGAACGTGCGTCCCGGAGGTCGTGGCAGCGCCGAAGTGACCGTTCGCCTGCGGCAGCTGCAGCCCGCTGGTGACGGAGCGTCGAAGCCAGTCGTTCTCGGCGAGACCACACGAAGCTTCTCCGCCGGATGAAACCGGATGAACAGCTGCATGACCTGCCGCAAAACCTCCGCTATGAGCGCGATGCTCTCCAAGCAGCAGGTCTGACCAGTTGGGGACAGGTCCGCGAGCTGGATGAGGTTCGGATCAGCCGTCTCGCCGCCTCGGGGCGAGCGACAGCCCGCAACCTCAAGCGTGTGAAAGGCATGGCCGATTTGGTCTGTGCCCTCGACCTAGCCCCCGCCGACGCCGCTCTGTTGATGCATGCCGGGCTGGCCACAGTGGCAGCCATCGCAGGGTCCAGCCCTCAGGACGTGGTCAACCGCACGGGACGGCTGGAGCGGCAGCTGCGGAGCGGCCGGCCTCCGGTGGTCGACCTGGCTGTCGCGCGGCGCTGGATCCGTCTTGCGCAAGACAGGCAAAACACGAACTGACCGCCAACCACGGCCAAGGCCGTCTCATCAGTTTCAAATGAGGATAGTTTCGGACGGAGGTTCCCGATGCGCTCCCTCCACAACCTGTGGCTAGCGGCCCTGACAGCGGTTGCATCCCTGCTCACCCTCAGCACGCCGACGCAAGCACAGTCGTCTTTGCTGGAAAGCGTCAAGCGCAACCCCAGCGAGGCACGAGCGCTGTGTCAGCAGTTCATGTCGTTCAATGCGCGAGGCGAGTCCGCCCTTTCTCCTGAATCGATCGCCTTGGTGGCCGGTCAGCGCAACCTCAGCAACACCGATGCTGAAATTGTGGTGACTTACGCCATCGGCATCAATTGTCCGGATGTTCGCTGACGCGAATCTGACGACCCAAGACGGCACGACCCTCGTGTCCAGGCTTTGGCGCCCTCAGGGTGAGGGCCCTTGGCCAACCCTGCTGATGCGTCAGCCCTATGGCCGGGCCATCGCCTCCACCGTCACCCTTCCCCATCCCCAGTGGTGGTGCCGGCATGGGTTTCTGGTGGTCGTTCAGGACGTGCGCGGCCAAGGCGATTCGCAGGGATCCTTCGTTGGCTTCTCGCAGGAAGCGAGTGACACCGCCGACACGCTCACCTGGTTGCGTGCACTGCCGGAGGTCAACGGTCGAATTGGCCTCTATGGCTTTTCCTATCAAGGTCTCACCCAGTTGCTGGCACCGGAGGACTGTCCACCACCGGACTGCATGGCACCGGCGATGTGTGGCCTGGATGAACGCAATCACTGGAGCTGCGAGGGGGAGGCGCACTGGTGGCATCTGGGGTTGGGATGGGGGCTGCAACTGGCGGCCCTGCAGGCGCATCGCCGTGGCGACCAGGCGCACTGGGAGGAGATCCGCCGCAGCCTGGAGGACGGCAGCTACCTGCGGGACGGCCTGCGCCTTTTGGAACAGCACGACCCGCATGGCATGGCCGTGCGCTGGTTGCATCAGTCAGCGCACGATGCGTCGGCTTGGATCCAGCATTCCGTGCCTGAGCGCTGGTTGCAGACACCCATGCTGCTGCTCGGCGGCTGGTGGGATCCGCATTTGCGCGGCTTGCTGGATCTGGCGGAACGGTCCCGCGCCGTGGGCGGCCAACCGGATCTGCACATCGGTCCAGCCACTCATCTCCAGTGGTGGCCGCAAAGCAGCAGCCTTCTGTTGAGCTTTTTCCAGCATCACTTGCAGGATCACCCCTCAACGACTGCCGGTGAGGGCAGCGCCGCCACCGGTGTGCACCTCTGGGACCAGACCAGCGCCTGCTGGCAGGCCTTCCACACCACCAATCCAGCCGACCAGCCCAGTGCGGGTAATCCTCGCTGGACCTTCCGAAGCGCAGGCCTGGCCTGCCATGACCCCAGCGAGGGATCGTTGATCAGCAATGGAGCCAACGGCAGTGGCAAGGTCGTGATCGTCCATGACCCCTGGCGGCCCGTCCCGGCGATCGGTGGCCACCTGAGTCCGACCGCAGGCCCTGTCGATCGGGCATCTGTTGATCAGCGAAGCGATGTGGCGCTATTCACCAGTGCTCCGCTCGGTCAAAGCCTCCAACTGAGCGGCAGGCCGATGTTGCAGCTGGTCGGCTTTGCCGATCAACCCGGCTTTGATCTGTGCGTGGCCCTTTCACGATTGCCCGCTGGCTCCGAGTCTGTTCAGCAGCTGAGCACAGGTGTTTTACGAACCATCGGTCAGAACGCCCTCCATCCCCGGACCCTGACGCTGGAATTGCAGGCGCTGCATGCCAGCTTGAACCCTGGTGACCGCCTGCGTCTATCCATTGCAGGGGCCGCCTGGCCGGCGATTGCCGTGAATCCCGGTCATCCAGACGCTCCTTGCGGCGCACCCACTGCCGACTGCCGCGTGATCAGCATCGAGTTGCAGCTGGACACAGCGCACTTGCAGATGCTGCCGCTGCTGTTGCCCCAGACCGGTCGGACTCCGGCAGACTAACGGCGCTTACTTTGTCGATTGCCGTGAAGCTCACCCCCTGTCTTCTGGCCGCAGCCCTGGCCACCTGCACGGTGGAGCTCATCCCCGCGGCGAGTGTCAAAGCCGATCTTCACGTCGCCCAGGCCGAGAGCTCAACACGCACCACCCTGACAGCGGCACGGGCCAATGCGTCAGCCAGTGCGCTGCTGAGAGCGATTCAGACGCGTGACGCCCAGGCGATTTACGACCTTCTGGCGCCACCCCTGAAGTCTGCCAGCAGCGTTGAAGCAATCGGCGAGCGACTGAAACGCGCACCGGTCATCGACTCCTTCCGTGTGGTGGAAATCAACCCAGGTCTCGACGACACCACCGTTGACACGGTGACCGTGACCAATGAAGGAACCCGGGAAGTCCCCCTGATCCTGGTGCTGGATGACGACGGCAAACTGCTGGCTTGGAAATGGGTCGGCACGCTGCTGCCGATCGAGCAAACCGCACTCAACTTCGTCAAGGATCTCCAAGACGGTCGCTGGATCGCAGCGCGCTACTACTTGGATCTGGAGTTCCAGAAAGAAATTTCACCAGCCGACCTGGAACGCAAATGGTCGAAGCTGGAGCGGGTGCTCGGGGGGATGAAGCACGTCAAAAGTGCGCTTGTAGCCAGCCAGGGCAGCGAGCAGCAACTGGTTCTGGTGACAATTGAATTCGGCAAAGTGACTGACAACCTCTTTGTGATCTTCAACAGTCAGGGGCGGATCATCAACGTCGACTTCTCAGCGGATCTGGTCTGACTCCCTGGCATGGAGGGAGTTTGAGGGAATTTTCCGCTTAAGCTCCCGCCCAATTGAATGTCAGACGGCATGCCCAGCACGGTGCTCGACTGGATGGTTGAGGACGCGCAGCGTCTCGCAGAATGCCGACACGACCACCCCTTCTCCATTCTCGGCCCCCAGCCTTTGGAGAACGGCACCTGGGTGATCCGGGTTTGGATGCCTGAAGCGCAGCGGGTCACCCTGCTACTCAGTGGACAGGAGATCGCCATGGCGACCCCTCACCACCCCTGGATCTTCGAGGTCGAGCTGCCCAAGGATCCCGATTGCCACTACCGGGTCCGGGTTGAACGCGGAGGCATCACCCACGAACAGAGCGACCCCTGGGCCTTCCGAGAAGAATGGATGGGGGAGATGGACCGCCATCTCTTCGCTGAAGGCAACCATCACCACATCTGGCGCAGGATGGGTGCCCATCGCTGTGAGCGGGCTGGGGTCGAAGGCGTGATGTTCTGCCTTTGGGCACCCAACGCTCTCAGCGTGAGTGTGATCGGCGACCTGAATTCCTGGGATGGACGTCTGCACCCGATGCAGCAACGCGTCGGAGGGATCTGGGAACTGTTCGTTCCAGGCCTGCCCGAAGGCCATCTCTATAAGTACGAGATCCGCACCCAGAACGGTCACTGCTACCAGAAGGCCGATCCCTACGGCTTCCAGCACGAGGTACGGCCAGACACCAGTTCCATCGTCAGTCATCTGGATGGATTCCAGTGGAGCGACTCCAGCTGGATGCAGACACGCGACAGCAAAAATGCTCTCGACCAGCCCATCTCCGTCTATGAGATGCATCTGGGCAGCTGGATGCATGCCTCGGCAGACGAGCCGTTTCTCGAGGCCGATGGCAGCCCCCGCGCACCAGTACCTGCGGCAGATCTCAAACCAGGGGCCCGACTGCTTACTTATTCGGAGCTGGCCGACCGGCTGATCCCCTATGTGAAGGAGCGGGGTTTCACCCACATTGAATTGATGCCGATCACCGAGCATCCATTTGATGGGTCCTGGGGATATCAAGTCACTGGCTGGTATGCGCCCACCAGCCGCTACGGAACACCCGATGAATTCCGCGCCTTTGTCGATCGCTGCCATGCGGAAGGCATCGGCGTGATCATCGACTGGGTTCCTGGTCATTTTCCCCGGGACAGCCATGGCCTGGCCTTCTTTGATGGCTGCCACCTCTATGAGCACGCTGACCCGCGCATCGGCGAGCACAAAGAATGGGGAACGCTGATCTTCAACTACAGCCGCAACGAAGTGCGCAACTTCCTCGTGGCCAATCTGGTGTTCTGGTTTGACCAGTTCCACATCGATGGCATCCGAGTGGATGCTGTCGCATCGATGCTCTACCGCGACTATCTACGGCCTGACGGGGAATGGCTTCCTAACGAGAACGGCGGCCGAGAGAACACTGAAGCCGTTCGCTTTCTCCAGCAGGCCAATCACGTGCTCTTCCAGCACTTCCCTGGAGCTCTCTCCATCGCGGAGGAATCCACCACCTGGCCGATGGTGACGCAACCAACGGATATCGGAGGTCTGGGATTCAACCTCAAATGGAACATGGGTTGGATGCACGACATGCTCGATTACTTCGAGCTCGATCCCTGGTTCCGGCAGTTCCACCAGAACAACATCACCTTCTCGATCTGGTACACATACACCGAAAATTTCATGCTTGCCCTGAGCCACGATGAAGTGGTGCATGGCAAGAGCCACCTTCTGCACAAAATGCCAGGTGACGACTGGCAGAAGTACGCCAACACCCGTGCGTTGCTTGCGTACATGTGGACGCATCCAGGCAAGAAAACCATCTTCATGGGGATGGAATTCGGCCAGCGTGCTGAATGGAACGTGTGGGGAGATCTGCAGTGGGATCTGCTCAATTTCGAGCCGCATCAGGGTCTGCAGCGGATGGTTGGCGACCTCAATGCGCTTTACAAGTCAGAACCGGCGCTGTGGCGTGATGACTTTGATCAATTTGGCTTCCAGTGGATCGACTGCAATGACAATCGCCATTCCGTGATCAGCTTCATGCGTCGAGAGAGCGCCAGCGGCACCTGGCTGGTGGTCGTCGCCAATTTCACACCGCAAAGCCACTCCCACTACCGCGTCGGCGTTCCGCTTTCCGGCTTCTACGAAGAGATCTTCAACTCCGACGCAGCCAAGTACGGCGGCAGCAACCTGGGCAACATGGGTGGAAAGCCCACTGACGAATGGGGCATTCACGGCTATGAGAACTCTCTGGATCTCTGCTTGCCGCCGCTCAGCCTGATGGTGTTCCGCCACGATCCCAAGCGCAGTCTCCTCCCCCAGTCGTCAACAACCGAGGTCTAACAACAGCCTCCATGTGACGAACAGCTCAGCGTGGCGAGAAACCTGGCCGAGAGCACGGACTCTTCAGGTAGGTTTCCGAATGACCTGAATTCGGCTTGATGAGCGACTCTCTGCCTCTGCTGCTGCGCGCAGCCCGCGGTGAAGCGGTGGAGCGTCCTCCGGTGTGGATGATGCGCCAGGCCGGGCGCTACATGAAGATCTACCGGGACCTGCGGGATCAGTACCCCAGTTTCCGCGAGCGCTCGGAGAACCCGGATCTCTCCTACGAGATCTCCATGCAGCCGTTCAACGCCTTCAAGCCTGATGGCGTGATCCTGTTCTCTGACATCCTCACGCCCCTGCCAGGCATGGGCATCGATTTCGACATCATCGAGAGCAAAGGGCCCCAGATCGGCGATCCCATTCGCAGCATGGCCCAAGTGGAGGCCCTGCACGCTCTTGATCCGGCTGAATCCATGCCCTTCGTGGGTGAGGTGCTGGGTCGTCTACGCCAGAGCGTCGGCAATGAAGCGGCCGTCCTCGGCTTCGTCGGTGCCCCCTGGACCTTGGCCGCTTATGTGGTGGAAGGCAAGAGCAGCAAGAACTACGCCGTGATCAAGGCAATGGCGTTCCAGGAGCCGGCGATCCTGCACAAGCTGCTGGACCACTTCGCCGAATCAATCGCTAATTATTTGCGTTACCAGATCGATTCTGGAGCCCAGGTGGTGCAGATGTTTGATTCCTGGGCAGGGCAGCTCAGTCCAGCGGACTACGACACGTTTGCTGCGCCTTACCAGAAAAAGGTTGTCGATCTGGTCAAGCAGACCCACCCCGACACCCCGTTCATTCTTTACATCTCCGGCAGCGCCGGTGTGATTGAACGCATGGCGGCAACCGGCGTCGACATTGTCTCCCTCGACTGGACCGTTGACATGGCCGAAGCGCTGGCACGCCTGCCGGAGCACGTCGGCGTTCAGGGCAACGTGGATCCTGGCCTGCTGTTCGGCACACCCGAAGCGATCCAAGCGCGCATCGATGACTGCGTGCGCAAAGCCCGCGGCCGCAAGCACATCCTCAACCTTGGTCACGGCATTCTTCCCGGCACTCCTGAGGAGAACGGTGCCGCCTTCTTCAAGGCCGGTAAGAGCGTCATGGACCGCGTGGGTGCTCTCGCTTGAGCCAGGCCTCAACCCCGGCGCGCATCCTGATCACCGGCGCCAGCGGCTGCGTCGGTCAATACACCACGGCCTGGCTGCTCGAGCACAGTGATGCGGAATTACTTCTTTGGCTCCGAGATTCGGAGAAGCTGACCGCGATTCCTGCGGATCATCCGCGGGTGACGCTCTTAGTCGGCGACCTGAGGGATACCGCCCGGTTCGCCGCCGAGTTGGCCACCGTGACACGCGTGATTCACACGGCGACGGCATGGGGTGACCCTGAACGAGCGCAGCAGGTGAATGTGGTGGCGGTGAAGCAGATGCTGAGCTTGCTAGATCCTGATCGGATCGAGCAGATCACCTATTTCTCAACCGCGAGCATTCTTGACCGGCATCTTCAACCTCTGCAGGAAGCCCTGGCCTACGGCACGGAGTACATCCAAACCAAGGCCCAATGCCTCAAGGATTTGGAAGAACATCCGCTCGCAGAGAAGATCGTTGCTGTGTTTCCAACGCTGGTGTTTGGCGGTCGCGTCGACGGCACCAGTCGCTTCCCGACGAGCTACCTCACCGAAGGCCTGGCGGAAGCGAGCAAATGGCTTTGGCTGGCACGGTTCTTGCGAGCCGATGCCAGCTTCCACTTCATCCATGCCGCAGACATCGCTGCCATCTGCGGTCATCTCGCCACCACACCGCACCAGCGCAATTCGGAACCCGGTCAAGGCGCGGTGCGCCGCATTGTGATGGGTCAGCGCGCCATCGGTGTGAACGACGCCGTGGCCACCCTCTGTCGCTGGCGTGGCGTGCGGCTGACCCCCGGCATTCCGCTCTGGCCGTGGCTGATTGAGACCCTGATCCGAGTTCTGCCCATTGAGGTCAACGCCTGGGATCGCTTTTCAATCCGGCAACGCCATTTCATCCATGACCCTGTGACCCAGCCGGAGCAGTTCGGGGGCAGCAGTCATGCTTCAGATCTTGAAGCCGTCCTACAGGATTCAGGACTTCCGCCACGAGGGCCCATATCCATGCGGTTTAATTGACTCATTCCCTTTAGATCCAATGCTGAAGAGTCTCAAAACCATTCTCAGCGCAGCCGTGGCTTTCGTGCTGGCCTGCTCCCTCGGCGTGGCTTCCGCCAACGCTGCAACTGTCGAAGTGAAGCTCGGCGCCGATTCCGGCATGCTGGCGTTTGAGCCCAGCAGCGTGACCATCAAAGCGGGTGACACCGTCAAGTTTGTGAACAACAAAATGGCGCCTCACAACGCCGTTTTCGAAGGCCACGATGAGCTGAGCCATCCTGATCTGGCCTTCGCACCTGGCGAATCCTGGGAGGAAACCTTCAGTGAAGCTGGCACTTACGACTACTACTGCGAGCCCCATCGCGGTGCTGGCATGGTTGGCCAAGTGATCGTTGAGTGATTCTCTCGATCACCGCCTTTTTCTTCAAATCACCATCTTCAGATCTCAGAGAGTGAATCATCTCGCTGAGATCTTTTCTTATGGCCGTCGATCGATAGTGTTGAAGCAGTGTTGATCAGCAAACGATGCTGAACCCCTTCCCTGTGTTGGCCTTGATTCTCAGCCTATGCATCGGCTTGATGACGGCCCTTCCAGTGACGGCAGCTCTGGATGCTGACGTCGAGCATGGGGCACAGCTGTTTTCCGCCAACTGCGCGGCTTGCCATATGGGTGGTGGCAATGTGATTCGCGCCAGTCGAACCCTCAGCCAGCAGGATCTCCAAGCCCACCTGGAGTCTTACCTGCAGGACCCAATCGAAGCTATCGAGACCCAAATCGAAAATGGCAGAAACGCCATGCCGGCCTTCGAGGGCAAGTTGAGCGCCACCGATATCGATGACGTCGCCGCCTTCGTAGAACGCCAAGCGGAGAAGGGTTGGTCGCGATGAGCCAAGAAGGACTGCGTCGCTTCGTTCATGCCCTTGAACACAGCGCATCCCTTCGCCGAGAGCTCGCAATCTGCAACGATGATGCTGAAATTGTCGCGTTTGCGAGACGGCTTGATTTCGCTGTTTCAGCCTCCGATCTGATCGAAGACGCCCAGAGCTCATCACTGGATGGCTGGTGGAAGCGCAGTGCACTTGGCCTCCGCCCCGGCGGAGACACAGACTGACGTTTTCAAAACGTTGGCGATGTCTGTGGTCACCCTGCTGAGCGACTTCATCGATGGCACGTCCATGGCGCTGAGTGAACACACCGATCAGCCATCACTCAACGACTACATGACCTCAGCGGCTGGGCAATTGTGGGCGGGAACGCAACAACGACGTCTGCGACGAAACCTGACGCGTCAACGGCGCGGACCAGGCACCTTGTTTTTTGCGCCGAACGACAAGGCCAACGCCAGTGTGACGGCCTACCTGCAGAGTGAAACGGGCTCAAGCCAGGAAGCCGCGTGGCAGGAGCGCATGCAGCAACAAGGTGTTGAAATCGCTCCCCACGTGGGAGATGCGCACGAGCGTCAGGTCTTGGTCAAGGGGGAATCAGCGCCCGTTGATCCGTCAAGCAAAAGCGCAAGGGTTCGGCTGAACGACGACGACAGCGGGGGCACTCCGCGTGTCAGCAGGAAGACCCGCTTGCCTAGCTGGGGAACAGGTCTTCCATTCAGACAGGGAGCCACGTTCACGGGATGCAGCCATATGCGTAGCAGTTGCTACATTTTAAACTTCCTTTAAGGATTGGCCACGCTCTCCCCGCATGAGACCACGAGCGCCGACAATTCACCCACTTCCAAGGGGCCATGCACGATTCCGTTCACAACCGCCGCGGAACCAGCCTGAAATGGGAAAGCAATGGTGAACTGGCAGGTGCAGACCTGCGCAACATTCTTCAGCGCCTGAAAGAGGTCGATCCCAATGCCCAGGGGATCAACCAGTGTGATCTCACGGATCGGCCCAATCGAGATTGAAGTGGTCTAGGACAGCCAAGCGCCCAAGCGCCGTTTCAACGCAGTTCAGCCATGCGATCGACGCTCGACCCGATGCACTCCACCTGGAACGCTTCCATCCCTTGGGCGTCGGCGCCCGCACGCAACCGATAGAGATAGCCGTTCACCCAGGCTGTTTCCGAGTTGTTGATGTCATGACCACGATCCAAAAAGCCCGGTTTCTGCTGAAACAGATGGAGAAGGATGGCCAGCACATCACTTGGCGAAAGACACTCGGGGTCAATGAGCGGTAACTGATCCCTGATCTCGAGGAAGGAAATCTCCGCGTCGTAGTCGAAATCTTCGGGGACAACAACAGCCATCAATCGCGCTCTGGTGCTGGGATGGTAAGGCGGACAACTTGCTGACCCCACCGAAAACCATGCCCAACGACACGAAAGACAGCCGGTACTGGAACGATGAGATTGCCTTTTTAACGGCTCGGTTGAATGGGGAACATGGGGACATCGACCGCGACGACAGGGCTGCCTGCGAAGAAGCCCTGAAGGCTGCCAAAACAAATTTGGCCGGCAACCATCCGCGCTGACGCCTCTCAAGCCCAATGGCTCAGCACGTCTGCCTACCGATGAGCTGGAGAAACGAAGCTCTGGCGCTTGGCAAACCATTGCTTGCGAGGCCTTGAGGCTCCTTTCAATCGAATGGACTCCGAAAGCAGCCTTGCCGACAAGGACTTCTGCCGGCCTTCCTGATCTCGCCAGTACTGCTGAATGGTTCGTGGCCAATACTCAGACACCTGATCCAGCTTGGGGACTTTTTCACCGGAAATATTGATCACAGGCATACGACCACTCCGTTCTTGGGCTGATGTTCAATCGATAGCCAGAGCCAAGCGCTCTGGCAGGTACCAGCAACAACGATCAATCAATCCGCGTGGGCGATCGGTTCACTGCAACCTCAGTCGGCAACTTCCGATGCTGTCGGATTGGGCTCCAGATCGCACTGGGGATTGTGCTCGTGGTATTGGGATGGCTCCCGCATCGCCCAATATTCGTCGACCACGCCGAGCAGATAAGCACTCAAGCGCTGCCACCAAGGCTTCTTGTTCATACCGCGATGCCAACAAACACCCCTCCTTGGACATTGTTGCCACGGCTTGTCCCCAATGCACAGGGCTGAACCGAAGGCTCACCAGAGGAGAGCCCACATGATGCGCCCATGGCTGAGAAAACGGCACCAACGCGTGATCACACATGTGCAACAGACACCTGGCCTCTCGGATCAACAGACTCTCTGGCTGACCTTGTTGAAGGGCATCGTGGTTGGAGTGCTGCCTGACGCGGTCATCCTCAACACATCAGGTCACTCCCTCAAACACCGGGAAACGTCATCTCCAATGACTGCCCGTCATTGCGAAGCCTTGCATTGCTGACACATCGCGATTTGGTTCTTGTGGCCATCTGAAAGTGTCAACAAATAGGGATCAACATCAAATTCATAGCCACAATCACAAGCCACGTGATAACGAAGCTTCTTTGACTTCACGAGCTGCTTGATCAGAGTTATTTTTCCATAGATCTGCCCAGGCTTGAATCGCTCCAACTTTTTACCTTCACCACCAACTCGACTCACTCGCGCCTTCACAAGCGCATTACGCACGGAATGTTCACTCCCTCGCCCCACAATCTTGGCGATTTGAGCATGGGAACGACCTTCTTCGAGGTAAAGACGTTTGATCTCTTCCACTTCTCGCGCCGTAAATCCAGACTTGCTACCCATCGACCGGCTGCTCCATTCCGGAAAGACCAGATTTCATTCTCTCAGACGTGAAGCAGGGCAGTGCTTGCTGGAATGCATCCGTACCAATGATTGCAAACATCCAGCAGAACAAGCTCTCAAGACACAGGAACAAGAGGAACCATTTTGGTGGCGTCCATGCCAGCAAGCACCAAGCGTGTTGCATGCTCAGCATCCACCGATCGAAGTTCACCCGTGTCGGCATCCTTCACTTCAAACATCGTGGTGCCATGAATGCACTGGGAACGATGAGTACAACGAACAATCCACCCCATCCACCAATCTGTATCTGAAGGGTCAGGGTTGGGCGTGGATTGCACTAACACCAGATCACCAACTTTCAAACCAATGAACGGTGGACGCTTTCCTTGCAAAGGCATTGCTCTCCATCAGAACTGACAAGAGCCTCACACTTGAGTCAATGCCGAAGGCATTGATGAATTTTTAGGGTGGACTGAAACAGCAGTCCATAAGCAATAGGACTTACTAAGCAACGGAAAAATCCATCAGCTGTTGAACACCAATGGCCGATCACAGGATGAAACACCCCTTTCAGCGCAGCCTCAAGGGAGACACACGACCAACACCCACCTGGCCCTTGGCTGCGGCGGCCACCAACCTCCCCAGGTCAGCCTGGCTAAGGGTCTGGCTTCCATGAACCTTCAGGGTCGTCCAGTCAAATCGTGGCATCTGCGGAGCTTGTGCCTCCGCGTTTTGAAGCAGAGACGTCGCCACTGAGCTGGCATCCTCTCCCTCCCGATCGCTGAGAAACACCACTTGGGCCAGGGTTGGGACGTCGACATCGCCGTAGGCCAAGGTCACCAGATAAGCAAACATTGCTGCGTCGCTCAAAGCGGTCTTGCTGGATTCCTTGGAAGTTTGACGCTTGAAGGAGAGCCATCAGAACGTGCAACCCGAGGTGGGTCTCAACGGTGACGGTTCCATCCATGAGCTTCTTAATCGTTCAACAGAACAAGCAGCCGACAAGCGGCAGAGAAGCGAAGAACATCGTCCCTTTTTCGATCACATCCAATGCTTTGGAACATGACTGTCTCGCATTGAGTACCCCAGCAGGGTCTTGCGATGGGTCTCTGCCCTCGGTGTCACTGGCGAGCGGCTGTCAGCACTGCGATGTACAACTCCTCATCCACCTCCCGGATGTCGTACTCCGTCGGCAACGCAGCATGATGATGCTCGTGCACCACGGTCCAGCACATCCGCTCAAGATCGGAAGGCGTCGGACCATAAAGCTCACGAACACGCGCCACCAGTCGCAGCACCAGGCTCGGATCCACAGTGTTGACCTCGGACATCACGTTGCAGCGTGTGCGGTGGACCCTACCGATCCAGACCGGTTGACCGCATCAGGGTGTGGAGGCCGAACCCCAAGGGATGGGTCCTCCGGACCTCACAAGCTGCAATCACCCATACGGTTGTCTCAGCACCAACGGAACCATGCAACCCACGGCCGAACAATTCACCGAAAAGGCCTGGGCCGCGATCCTTTCGGCCCAGAACCTGGCCCAGAAGCGACGGCATCAGCAGCTGGAAACGGAACATCTGCTGCTGGCCCTTCTGGAGCAGGACGGTCTGGCCAACCGCATTCTTGAGAAAGCCGGAGTCAGCCCCACAACCCTCCAAGACAGTGTCGAGAGTCATCTCTCCCAGCAACCATCCCTGCAGACACCGCCGGAGTCGGTGTATCTGGGGAGCGGCCTGAACGGTCTGCTCGATCGCGCCGAGACACTGAAACAGGCCTACGGAGACAGCTACATCTCCATCGAGCACCTGTTGCTGGCGCTGGCCGAGGATTCCCGCTGCGGCAAACGACTGCTCAGCCAGGCGGGTGCCTCGCCGAAAACCCTCAAAACCGCGATCGATGCCGTGCGTGGAAGCCAGACCGTGACCGATCAAAACCCAGAAGGAACCTACGAATCCCTGGAGAAATATGGCCGCGATCTCACCGCCGCTGCCCGTGATGGACAACTGGATCCCGTGATCGGCAGGGATGAAGAGATCCGCCGCACCATCCAAATCCTCAGCCGACGCACCAAGAACAACCCGGTGCTAATCGGCGAACCGGGTGTCGGCAAAACCGCCATCGTGGAGGGGCTGGCTCAGCGGATCGTCAATGGCGATGTCCCGCAAGCCCTACAAAATCGTCAGCTCATCGCCCTCGACATGGGCGCTCTGATCGCAGGTGCCAAGTATCGGGGGGAGTTCGAGGAGCGCCTCAAGGCCGTCTTGAAGGAGGTCACGTCCTCCGACGGCCAGATCGTGCTGTTCATTGATGAGATCCACACCGTGGTGGGAGCCGGCGCCACAGGCGGAGCCATGGATGCCAGCAACCTGCTCAAACCCATGCTGGCCCGCGGTGAACTGCGTTGCATCGGCGCCACCACGCTGGATGAACACCGCCAACACATCGAAAAGGACCCAGCTCTGGAGCGCCGCTTTCAGCAGGTCATGGTCGACCAACCCACTGTTGAAGACACGATCTCCATCCTTCGTGGTCTGAAAGAGCGCTATGAGGTGCATCACGGCGTGCGCATCGCCGACAGCGCTTTGGTGGCCGCTGCTGTGCTCAGCAGTCGCTACATCGCCGACCGCTTTTTGCCAGATAAGGCGATCGACCTGGTGGATGAGTCAGCCGCGCGGTTGAAGATGGAAATCACCTCCAAACCGGAGGAGATTGACGAGATCGATCGCAAGATTCTCCAACTGGAGATGGAGAAACTCTCTCTCGGCCGTGAATCCGATGTCGCCAGTCAGGAGAGGTTGGAGCGGTTGGAACGCGAACTCGCTGAACTCGCTGAACAGCAGAGCACCCTGAATGCCCAGTGGCAGCAGGAGAAAGGCGCCATCGACGAACTCTCCAATCTCAAGGAAGAGATCGAACGCGTGCAACTGCAGGTGGAGCAAGCCAAGCGCAGCTACGACCTCAACAAAGCGGCAGAGCTGGAGTACGGCACTCTCACCACCCTGCAGAAGCAGTTGACGGACAAAGAAACGGCCCTGGCTGGAGATGATGAGTCGGTCCAGGAGAAATCGCTGTTGCGGGAGGAGGTCACTGAAGACGACATCGCCGAAGTGATTGCCAAATGGACGGGGATCCCTGTTGCCAAGTTGGTGCAATCGGAAATGGCCAAACTGCTGGGCCTTGAAACCCAGCTGCACGACCGCGTCGTGGGGCAGCAGCAGGCCGTCACAGCCGTGGCCGATGCCATTCAGCGTTCACGCGCCGGTCTGAGTGATCCCAACAGACCGATCGCCAGCTTTCTGTTTCTCGGGCCCACGGGTGTTGGGAAAACGGAGCTCTCCAAAGCCCTGGCGGCGCAGCTCTTTGACAGTGAAGAGGCCATGGTGCGCATCGACATGTCGGAATACATGGAGAAGCACACTGTCAGTCGTCTGATCGGAGCCCCTCCGGGCTACGTGGGTTACGAGGCCGGCGGTCAGCTCACCGAAGCGGTGCGTCGCAGGCCCTACGCCGTGATCTTGTTCGACGAGGTGGAGAAGGCACACCCCGATGTGTTCAATGTGATGCTCCAGATCCTCGATGACGGCCGCGTCACCGATGGGCAAGGGCGCACCGTGGATTTCACCAATGCGGTGCTGATCCTGACCAGCAACATCGGCAGCCAGTCAATTCTCGATCTCGGGGGCGATGACGACCAGCACGACGTGATGGAGCGGCGAGTCAATGAGGCCCTCCGTGGCCATTTCCGACCGGAATTTCTCAATCGCCTCGACGATCAGATCATCTTCCACAGCCTCAGGCGGGATGAGCTACGCCAAATTGTCAGCCTGCAGGTGGAGAGGCTGCGCAGCCGTTTGATGGAACGCAAACTCGATCTGAACATCAGCGACGGAGCCACCGACTGGCTGGCGAACGCCGGTTACGACCCGGTGTATGGCGCACGTCCACTCAAGCGGGCGATTCAGCGCAAACTTGAAACCCCCATTGCCAAAGCCATCCTTGCGGGACGGTATGTCGACGGGGCCACCGTGAACGTGGATGTGGAACCAGTTCAGGGAAGCGACGAGCGGGAGGAGCTGGTGCTTCGCTGATCACTAACGTTGCCGTCATGGCTGCGTAGCGGAAAACCATTCCGGCAGGGCTTCATAACAGGCTCCGTTGGCTCGGTTCTCCCGGGCCTCCACCTTCCAGCAACAGGAGCGACCACCATCGCGCTCCCTCAATAGGGTGTTGGCCCAGCCCCACACCAACTGGGCAGAGGCTTCCATGCCCACGTTGTCCATC
Source organism: Synechococcus sp. A18-25c (assembly GCF_014280035.1). Taxonomy (NCBI): domain Bacteria; kingdom Bacillati; phylum Cyanobacteriota; class Cyanophyceae; order Synechococcales; family Synechococcaceae; genus Synechococcus; species Synechococcus sp. A18-25c. The sequence continues at coordinate 1,024,844 of NZ_CP047957.1, read as the reverse complement.
ACCCGCAAATCCAAAGCATCCTGGGCATGCAGTGTCTGCCACTGCTCCATCAGCGGGTCGTCAGCATTCACAAGAAACGTGTGATCAAACTGGTCACGTAATTGTTTCTCCAGAGGCCTGAGGCTGGAGAAATCCACTACGAAACCGCAAGCATCCAACGCAGTGGCGGCAAACCAAAACGTGAAACTGCGGCTGTAACCGTGCACAAACCGGCAATGCCCAGGGTGCTGCCACTGCCGGTGACAACAGGGGTAGTCCTCAAACTGCTTGCTACAGGTATGACCAGCGGGAGGCAGAGGCATCAGGCGGAAGAAGGAGAGGCAGTGCAAGACGACTCTGCCTGTCGACATCTCCATCTTGATCCGTTCGGAGGATCAGAGCCGTCGATGGGAGCTCAGGCCACTCTCCATGGATCACAGCGAGATCAGGGTTCCAGGGTTCAAGGAAAACAACATCACCCAACCACATTCAGTCGTTAATCCGCGGGCAAATAACGCCCATACCAATCGAGCATCCTTTGCATCAGATCCAATTGATTGTTGCGGTCTACGAATCCATGACCTTCTCCTGGATAAAGGACCTTCAACGTCGTCACCCCAGCATCTTCAACCGCGCGATGCATTTCATGGACCTGACCAGGGGGCGTGCGGTAGTCGCTGTCACCCCCATAAAACATCACAGGCGTTGTTACTTGAGCTGCATGCTTAAGAGGAGAGCGTTGCCAGGCGAGCGATGGCTCAGCAAAAGGTGGTTCACCAAGATGAACTCTTAAATACACAGGATTGTCAGTCGTTCCATAAAAGCTGATCAGATTCGAAAGGATTCCACCCGAAACAGCCGCCTTAAATCGTGGGGTCTGTGTGATACTCCAAGAACTCAGATAACCCCCATAGCTATAACCACCAACACCCAAACGATTAGGATCAGCAAATCCTTGCGACACCATAGCGTCGATCCCACTCATTGCATCCTCATAGTCAATTCCACCTAAATCTCCTGTATTGGCATTGGCATAATCAACTCCAGCCCCCAGTGAACCACGAACATTTGGGAAAAAAGCGATATAGCCAAGGGCGGCTAATTGCTGACCCCAATCGGTGAAACCGTCTGACCAACCAATTCTCCATGCCGATGTTGGACCGCCATGGAGAATCGTCACCATCGGGTAGCGACGACCTTCCTGATAGTCAAGAGGTAGAACGAAGAATCCATGCACCGTGTGACCATCATCTGGATTGCGCCATTTCACCTCACGCACATCGCCAAAGCGAATCGCATCAAACTGCGGATTTAAACGCGTCAGCTGTTTGGATGTCTGGTCCTCACCAATCAACCAAAGATCAGGTGATGTTGAAGGTGAACCCTTGAGGAACACAACACGACCTGACTGATCGTGGATGGTGTAGCTGTTCTTAGCAAACACATTGACACCCGTCGGGCTTAAGCGCTCGATCGCACCTGTCTCTCGATCAATCTTGGCGAGAGACATCTGATTACCTTCCAACAATTGACCGTACAGAAAGCGAGAATCAGCAGACCAACGTGTGTCTGCGATCGTCGCTTTGATGCCATCCAACACAATCTGCGTGTGACCGTCGGTGGCTGAGATCAATGCAGGTGACCAAGCATCGCCAGGGGAAGGACTCCAAACATCCACATGGATGAGTTCGCCATCGGGAGACCACAGCACTGGGGAGTCCCAGCCGATGCGATTGGTGAAACGACGCGCCACTTCACCAACAGAGGGATCGAGGATCACCAACTGTCTGGCACTGACTAAATCCGAGACCTTGGCACTGGGAGAGGACAACGCGGCAATTCGCGTCCCGTCCGGGGACCAGTCAAAGTCGATCACATTCAGATCCGAAGGTGAAATCCGTCTGAGATCTCCCCCCAAAACAGACACTTCAAACAGCGCTGTCAACGGCTTGGGACGACTCGAGAGCTGGGGACCCGTTACGGCATCACCGGGATCGTCCGCTAACAGAAACGCGAGAGTGCGGCCATCTGGGGCCCAGCGGAATCCGGAGACATCGCCGGTCACGCGCGTGAGCTGTCTTAACTCAGTGCCGTGCGGGTCCGATAGATAGATCTGCGTCGAAGACGGATCCCCATCAGCGTTGTTGCGCTTGGAGAGGAAGGCCAGTGTCCCGCCATCGGGGGACCAGCGAGGTGACCAATCCTTCTGGGGACTTGCAAGCCAGCGTTGGGGAGCCGCACTGCCGTCGGCAGGCATTTTCCAAAGATCGTGATCACCACTCCAGGGTTGACCTTCTTTTCGAGGACCTGGTTCTTCCAGAACAAAAACCAGTGTTTGACCGTCAGGTGAAATCTGCGGGCTGGAGGCCTCTCGGGTGGTGAAAAAGTCAAAAGGCGTGACCGCCCTTCGATTCGAGGCTGACGAGGCACTGATCAAAGTGCTCCCCACCAGAACCAGACCAGCGCCAACCAGAAGTCGCTTGAGATGGGCTGGCATTGCAACGTTGGAAGCGCTGCTGTCAACGTATCGATGGCAGTGGGGCTTGCCCATCACACGAGACAGGCACCTTCGCTGCACTAAAAAATCACACCCAAAGCCATTCACCAATACGACATCGGATGCCGTCGAACTCAGGCGGCCTCACTTGGCCGCTGCGTCAGCCTCGTCTTTACGCAGTTCCCGCAGGAAGCGACGACGCTGAGGTGACTCCAATCCAGTGATTTCACTGGGCGCCTTCTCGGGTCTTGAATGTTGGCGTTTAGGGCTGTTGCACACCATCAGGGAGGGGTGCATTCCTCGTCGGCTCATTGCAATCGTTGTAATCGGAAGATCCCGCGGACATGACTTCGCGGTTTTAATACATCATGCGTAAGGAATATGAATCAGTTTGTCGTCAGATTGACCGTTGGAGCAAGTCAGTCCACTGCAAGGAACAAGGGCCTTTGAACCGCGCTGCGCGAGGATCACTGCAACCTCGTTTGCGTGCGCGACGGCTTGATGCAGTCTCTCACCCCTGCCTTTATCGATCAGCTCCGCTTCAACGAAGCCGGCTTGATCCCCGCAATCGCTCAGGACTGGCTTGATGGTGCCGTTCTGATGGTGGCGTGGATGAATCGCGAGGCGCTGGAACACACCCTCCGCAGCGAAGAAGTCCACTACTGGAGTCGGTCACGACAGGAGCTTTGGCATAAGGGGGGTACCAGCGGCCACACCCAAAAACTGCGCGGAATCCGCTACGACTGCGACGCCGACGTTCTCCTGCTCACCATTGAACAGACCGGTGATGTGGCCTGTCATACCGGTGCACGCAGCTGTTTCTTCGAAGAGGAGGACCAGCGCAGCGAGGGCGGCGAACATGCGCTTCCTCCCCCAGCGGATGCCTGCACGGAGCTGATGCGGGTGATTGAAGCTCGACGCGACGCGCCTGAGGAAGGGAGCTACACCAACAAGCTGCTCGAGGGTGGCGACAACCGCATTCTCAAGAAGATCGGCGAAGAGAGCGCCGAGTTCGTGATGGCCTGCAAAGACAACGATGCTGACGAAATTGCCGGCGAAGCCGCCGACATCCTTTTCCACATGCAGGTCGCACTTGCCTATCACGGTGTGAGCTGGAGAAAAGTGCAGGCGGTGCTGGCGGCCCGTCGGGGGGCACCACGGCGTCACTGAAGCCGCGAAACATCCAGGATTGAGCTGTTCACCCATGGGCTGCATCGAAGCCGAGAGCGGCATGAGCCGACGACTCACGCCTTCAGTGGTGGTGGATGGCACAGCCTCAGTGCGCTCTACGGAATGATTGCGGGAGCCCTTGACGTTCTCGAGGACGAAGGGGAAAGCAGGACTCCTAACCGGCTTTTTGCGTGGGTGGATGCCATTTCCGCCAAATCAGACGGAGCCTGGGCGCTCAAGAAACCCAATCGGGCATGAACGCCATCACGGGCTCCAGCCATCTCGGCCAGGTGAAGCAAGCGTTCAAACAGCTTTCACGCTTTGGAGATTCCACCGAAACGGTCAGCGACCTGATCGACCTGATGTCAACTATTGGGTGATAACGACGAATGTCAGCGACTTGACGAAGCGACTTGTCGACGATCTCATCTTCACACCCGGACAAGACATCCCTTCAGGCAACTTCGTATCGACGGAGATGTTGGATGAGACGCGAAGGAAAAGCGCATCATCGGCACTGGATGAAGTGCCGTCCAGAGCAACGAGGGAGCCCTGCCACCACAACCACTCGTCGTAGACAGAAATCCACCGAGACTTTGGCCCATCAACAACATTGAGGCAGATGGAAGCAACTCAAGCTTTACCTAGCCGTCTAAGAATCAACACCCATACTCTGCAGCAAAGGTCAGATGGGCTAAGAAACTACAGCTTGGAGAAAGGATATGAGCCAAAAACTCGTTGCTTTTAGTGGTGGTGGCTGGCACAGCCTCAGCGCGCTCTACGGGATGACAGCTGGAGCCCTCGACGCGCTTGAGCAACGAGGCCAAACCAGAGACCTCAACAACCTGTTCGGCAACACCGATGCAATCGCAGCCAATTCCGGTGGCACCTGGGCTCTGACCACTCTGGCAAGCTCGACCGCGATCAATACAGCACTTCAATCAAAGTCGGGCACCGATGCCATCACAAACTCAGGATTTCTTGGGCAAGTCCGAGAGGCTTTCGAAAGGCTTCCTCAGTTCGGGCAAAGAAGCGTTGAACCGTTCATGTTACCTTTACTTTCAGACAAAAATGGGATCGATTTCAATTGGGAGAGATTAGTCAAAAAGCTTGTTTATGCACCAGCGGGTGACATACCAGTTGGTCAATTCACACCAGGAAGTCTGACGCGTTGGGCACAAAACAAGCACCTCATCTTCGCTACTGGTCTGAGCGCCATTCGAGCTAGAAATATTTTCGACAGGGCTTTGCCACCACAACCCATGATCGCCGCCAGAAGCGGCCTGTTCCCCCCACTCAACAATATTGAATCAGCAGCTCTCGCCAACAACATCCCCAACGACGCGCAGGTTATTCCATTATCGATTGAACTCAACAATAGTGCAGGAACGAATTCACTATTTCGAGTAACAGGAGCAGGAACAAATGATGTCAGAATTGATTACAACTCTGTTCGCGGTTTTCAGCGTTCAAGTACACGAATCCCTAGCAAGGGCGATGCGAGTCAACTTCCTCTCATAAGCCCTTCTGTCTACTCTTCTGCAGCTTTTGCAATCGGATTAAACGCACTGACCACACGCAACGCTGACAAACTCGCACCCATGGTTAGCCTCACACCACAAGGCCTAACCAATTATCCGAAAGCACCGCAAACGATAAGCGAAAGAGCTGGACACAGCACTGCCAAAGAACGAGGATTAGCTCGCACCTTGGATGGCTTGTTCATTGACAACACAGCCATTAGCTATGGCCTTTCAGCCTTGCAAAGCGATTCAGGCCTGGAGAATAATTTTCAAATCTCCGCATTCATCAACACTACAAACCGACTGTCAGACTGGGTCAATATCACTCTCAACGATGATGGAATTCTAAAACTTCCCTACGACATCACCATGCTGTTTGGATTCGATCAAGACGGCAACCCACTCCCCACCAACGACGGCTACCCAATCCCCAGTCTCCCTTTCACATTCACGCAACCGAATGCGGTTGTTTTCAATGCTGACTCTCTGACTGGGATTCCAGCTGATCCCAACTGGAGCTTCGAACCAAGCGACAGCAACGTGAGACTTGAGCAACGCACGATCAAGGTCACAACGCGCGACAACGAAACATTCGGCATCCCAGGCAAAATAAATGGCACCCTAAATCTATTCATATTTAGCAATCCGTCGTCCGACCCAATTGCTTACAACGGCAATATCCTAAATCAATACGACACAAACTTCAACAGCTTTCGCCAAGCCTTAAACAGCCCAGAGGGAGACTCGCTCATAGCCGATTCTTTTGCCTTCAATTACTAACAACAACAAATAATTTCTCCAATCAATCATCACAGTGCCTGGGCATCAAGGGGTGCATGGCGTGTCGGAATGGATCACCACTTCGTCACCCAACTGCACCGTTTTAAGCAAAGCAGCCATTACAGACTGATTCACATTGATGCAACCACCGGTGATGGCTTGACCCACGCGCGAGTCATCGTTGGTTCCGTGGATCGCAAAGCTGTACCAGCGGAATTGACCGTCGTACGTGTTGAAGCGAAAAGGCTGAGGCGTGGCTGGAACGGGAGCAAGGCTGACGTAACCGATTCCGTACTCACCGGTTTCACCGTCACCCTTGAAATCAATCGCACTCATATTGCGGAAGAGGTTCTCGCGCAGGTAGGCCTCACTCTTTCCAGATAACTTGACGAGATCAGGGTCCATGGCAAAGCGATCAGCGCTGAGAATCGCATTCACCCTGAACGTTCCCAACGGAGTCCAGCCTTCCTCAAAGCGCGTTCCTGCACAGGCGATGCCGTTGCGACCGAAGCCCACCTGGAAGCGCTTCGACTCAACTCCTGTCACCCCTTCACCGGTGCTGGCTGCAGGATCAGCGCCATCGAGCTGAATACGAATCACCTCAGCCGCATCTCCGTCGGCAGATGGAGCGGAACCAGACCCGGCGCAGCTGGTCACAATCCCCGCAAAAGCTGCAAATGTCAGTGCTCGCAGAACGGTGCTGTATTGCAACCTGTTTGCGATCTTCACGGTCTACCTTCAATCACTACAGCAACGCTAGCGAGGATGGAACTACCGGCTCGAATCCAGAACGAATCGACGAATAAAAACATAAATTGACCATGCAAAACACTGAGGCTTATCCTTTACCCCAAGTGTTTCGAACAACTTTGTCAACACGAATGAATCATAATTGAATAGGAATTTGCTGATCACCCAAGCATGGAAGACTCATTGTATTCGTACTGCCATCAGGACAGACCGTATTGGTCCAGACAGCATCTGACAATGTGGCATTTCTAATTTCAGCGCCCCTCAGGTCCACACCATCAAAGATTGTGCCGCTTAAATCAGAATCAGTAAAATCCACATCACGAAAATCAACACCAGTAGCACGTGCATTGCCAAGATCTGCCCCTTTAAAACTTGCCTGATTGAATGCAGATTCAATCAACGTCGACTCTTCAAGGCGCGCATCACAAAAACAAGACCCCTCTCCTTCAACATTGACCATTGACGCCCCTTCGAGAAATGTATTGAAAAACATTGTTGAGAATATCTTGGCTTCTTTAAGAGTTACATCTCTCAGATTTGCATACGTCAGGTTCGCCCCTCTCAAATCGGATTGATTAAACTTTGAATCCCTCAAATCTGCCTTGATCCCATTCAGTCTTCGCATATCGGAGCCAGAAAAATCCACAAACCTAAAACCGCTGTATTGGATACTCGCCGAATAGAGGATCGAGTCTTGAAAAATAGCCGACCAAACATTTTGACTCCGCATTTCAGCATTCGTAAAATCACTTCTTGAAAAATCACCGCGTGCAAGCATGAGTGAATCAAAATCCCAACCGCGGAAGTTTTGATCCTGTGCTGCCGACCAGTCGACAACCCGGCGTCTAAATGGATCAGGCAACAATGGGCGATAGGGTTCATCCCCAAAAATCCCAGATCGCACGACTTGGGAAGGGTCCCAAGAACTGCAAACAGAGTCCGCTTCTAATTCGGACCTCACCTCCATCTCGCGGTCGACTTCAGACGGAGCAGCGAGGCCTGTCAGTGGGTCTGAGATGGACTTCGAGCTGTCGGGTGTAGCAGATTGTGTTTCGTAGCCATCGACCACATCAAGTGGCAGCCTGTATTCATAAATCCAATTAGTAACACCCATGGAGATCAAACTTTTACATCAAATCAATAGCAAATTTGACTCACTGCCGAAATTCAATGTGGCCAAACGATCACACGCATAGCCAGAATCAAGACGAAGACGATGCCGCAATTTCGTAAACGCCTAATCCCTCACAAAACTGAACCAATAAGCTTCTCTAAACAGCAAGATTTGGATTAAAAAATTTTGCGCACCCATTGCTTTGTTAACTAGACGAGATAGCAGTCCTGGTTTTGAAACTGCTGTCCGAGAAAGGGTCAGCGCACCAGCTTGGATCAGCGTGGCGATTCAACGTCATCGCGAGACGCTTCTGGCTCAACCTCAGCACCAAAGCGTGTCGGCTGCTGACGCAGCCAATCCAACGTTCGTCGATCGCCATCCGACGGCCTCAGCACCGGCGCAGCACCTTGCACCGGCGCCAAAGCATCGGCGGGAGTATCGCTATGCCCCCAAAGACCAAATGCATGGCCAAGCTCGTGCAAAGCCGTGGCTTGAAGCGACTGCGCACGCAGTTCGGGAGACACCAAAACCGTGACGCGTGGCTCCAATCTCCACACATCCTGGCGACGCACCTCCAGGATTTGAAGCAAAGCACGACCGTTACTAGCTCTCCACTGGCCAGCGACGTCACGCAACGGTGGTCGCCGGCGCTCCACGCGCACATGCGCTTGACGCGGATCCTCGACCCGCGTGATCGGCAGCAGCGTTGACCATGCGCTCAACGCTTGATCGACACTGTTGATCCAGCGCTGCTCCCAGCGATCGGGTTCAAGGCCACTGGAGGGTTCGACCCAGACGCACCACCGGGGCAGGGAAGGAATGCCGAACCGAGATGTGGCCAAACTGGTTCCATATCCAGGTGCCTGAGCAGCTGACAAGGCATTCAGCGTTTCACCCTCCAGAATCCTGACGTCTTGGGCTGGAGGGCAGACTTCAGCAGGAATCACTGAACGATCTAAACCGCAGGAAGTCCGACACCTCGCGCCATCAGTGTTGCCAACAGGGGCACCAGAGCAAAACCCACCAGCTCCACATTGATGATCCAGCCCAGACGGGTGGCCAGGGCTTCACTGACATTGGGAAGTTCACCTTTGCGCAAAGGAATTGCCCAGAGGATGTAAGTGACGGTGGGATAAAGCGAGAGACCACCAACGCTCAGGTAGAGGCCAACCTTCCACCAAAACAAGGGGTTCTGGGTGTAGAACTCACTCCCCTGACCGAAGTAGAGCACCCGGAAGATCCCACTCACCAGCAGGGCCAATGCGGCGATGCCATAGATGATGTCGGTGATCACCATGGTGGTGGCTGTCCGTCGATCAGGGTCAGGACGGATTAGTCGGCGCTCAACCACCAGTGCTGCAAAGCAGAGCATGAAGCTCAGGTAATGCACGTAGGCCACGCCAGCACTCTTGGCGATTTCTGGAGTCAGCACAGTGGCCAGTGGCATGGAATCAGTGCGATAACCAGTGGTGACAGTAGCGACTGCATGGATTGACCGGCGTCAACACGCCAACGAGCAGACGCGCGTGCCTTGAAGAAACCTGAAGCAATTTCGATCACACTCCGAACAAAATCGAAATTCGGAACAAATTCAAAATTACGTCTAAAATGTGAATTCCGCAGTCTTTATTACACGCGCAAAATGAAAAGACATTCGCCCTAGGTTCAAAGAACCCAAGGCAACATGTGATGGTGAGCTCCCTGAGTGCATTTCTCGGCGAGATTGGCAGACATCAACTTCTGACACCTGAACAGGAGCTCACCATGGGCCGCAAAGTGCAGGCCATGGTTGCTCTAACAGAACGCTGCCATCTTGCCGGAGGGAGCGGTCCGGCATGTTGCTACAACGATGAAGAGAAACGAACAATTAAGCGTGGAGAAAAAGCCAAGAACCACATGATCACTGCCAATCTCCGGCTCGTGGTCAACTTGGCAAAGCGGTATCAAGGCAAGGGGCTTGACCTTCTTGACCTGATTCAAGAAGGCACGCTGGGATTGACGCGTGCCGTCGAAAAATATGACCCAACTCGTGGACACCGTTTTTCTACCTATGCCTATTGGTGGATTCGCCAGGGGTTGAACCGAGCGCTATCGACACAAAGCCGCACCATTCGTATTCCCGTGAATGTGAATGAAAAGCTCACAAAATTAAGGGCGGCCAAGGCCCGGCTGATGCAGTCCAACGGCCTGTCACCCACAGCCCAGCAATTATCCGAAGCCATGGACCTTCCTCTCCATGAAGTGGAAGATCTTCTGGGTTGCGAGCTGCGCAGCGTGACCGTCAGCCTTCAGGGTGTTGTGAAGTCAAAATCCGATCCTTCTGAATTAGTGGATGTGCTTCCTAGCGACGAAATTCCACCGATGGAGCGTGCGGAAATTGCGGAGCGCACCGCTTCAGCCTGGAAGTTGTTGGACAAATCCAACCTCACCCCCAAAGAACGCACTGTGGTGATGCTGCGTTTTGGTCTCGATGGCAGCCATGAATGGCGCACCCTTGCCGAGGTGGCACGTCACATGAACTGCAGTCGTGAATACTGCCGTCAGGTCGTCCAACGCGCCCTGCGCAAACTGCGCAAAACAGGCGTTCAGCACGGTCTTGTGGAGATGAACGTCTGATCGGCAACCCGACCACGCTCCTGTCGGATTGCCTACCCATGCAATCCAGCAAAGGCGGGAGAATGGCGATGTCCGTTCCCTGCAGTCGTCACCATGGCCTTTGGCTCGAGTTCTGGCACGCCTGACTTCACGGCGGAGGCCATTGACGCTGAAGTGATTGACAGCGAGGTCATCGATGAGCCGGCGTTCAAACGACTGCTGCAGCAGGCCGGTCGATCGATTGCACGACCGGCCTTAGAAGCCATGGAGATGTTGCTGGATCCCAACACTCCGGCTCAGGCACGCCTGACCCTCCTTGCTGCGCTCACATACCTGCTGCTTCCAACAGATCTGGTGCCCGATTTTCTGCCTGTGGCTGGCTTCAGCGATGATCTCGTGGCGATCACGGCCGTTTTGGGTCTGTGCCGAAATCACATCACTCCCGAAATCCGTCAACGAGCGCAACGCAAACTGGATCGATGGTTCCCGATCGCTCATCCATGACTGTCTGGTCTCCCAAGCTTGAGGACGATCTGGCTTCCCTGCTGAAAGATTGGCTCAAACATCAGGGACGAACCCAGTCGGACCTTAGGCGCAGCCTGCGGGCCACCTCCACACGCATGCCAGCCCTGATGGAAGTGCTGGAACGGGATCACAGACTCGGTGGCATGCCACGCGTGGCCGCACGTCTCTGCGCCATTGAAGCGGAATGGGCCAGCAGTGACGGCGAGGGGACTGCCGCTTCAACAACACGCAAGGTGGCCAACCTCGACCCAGACCCCTTCGGCCAGCTGGACCTTCTCTTGCAGGAAATTCGAGACGACTGCGCCAGCTGATGACAATCCCAGGCAACATGGTGAAAACCATTGTTTTGACATGGCTCCGTTGATGCAACGACTGCTTGGCATCAGCCTGCTTGCAACAGGCTGCGCAGTCTTTTCCCAGGGAGCCCTGGCTTCCTCTGAAGTGTGGCTACTGGGTCCCAACAGCAAAACCGGCGCTGAAAGCACCGTCGTGCCCACCAACTGCGTGGAAGCTGCTGATGGTTCCGTCACCTGCGACACCAAGATCGTGAATCCTCCCGGTGATACTCCGGCCAAGCCTTACTACGACCCCTTTAACAACTGATCGACGTGGCTCACCAGCGCCCTAAACGTCGCAGCTTTCTGCAGTGGGTGGATGCCGGCGAAAAGCAGGTTGCCATCCTTCTCACCGTGATCACAGCCGTGGTGATCGCCGCGGCCATCGTGCAACTCACCATCCGCGTCGCTCTAGCCCTGATCACAACGGAACAGGATGCCTATTGGCTGGGTGATGGCTTGATCAGGATCCTCGGTGATTTACTCACCGTGCTGATTGCGCTGGAAGTTCTGCAGAACATCACCAGCTATCTGCGTCGCCATGTCGTGCAGATCGAGTTGGTGCTGGTCACAGCCCTCACTGCTGTGGCCCGAAAGGTGATTGTTCTGCCTGCATCCTCTGATGACAAGCCGCAATTGCTGGTCGGCATTGGCCTGTCCGCCATTGCACTGGCAGGCGCGTACTGGCTCGTCAAACGAGCGATGCAACCGGAGGGACGTCTGAACCATCCTTCCAGTAGAGAACCAGCCAGATCGTTCCAGGATCCGGATCGGTCCTCTCAACACGATGACGACGACCGGATGGCAACGTCAGCTGATCCCCGACACTGAGATCCACCCAAGCATCAGGATCCATCAGGCGCAAACGGGCACTGCCTTTGAGAATCGTGAGCCATTCATGCTCCTCCTGCTCATACCAAAAACCTTCAGGGCTGCTGGCTCCATTGGAGTGAATCCGCACCAAACGCCAGCCTTGGCCTGAACACAGCAGCTGCTCAACCTCCTCACCCGCCAGCGCCGCTGTTGATCTCAACAGGTTGTTGGAATCCGTGGGACCGGAGGGTTGTTCTCCCCAGCGGCGACCAATGCTGTAGCCCCACTCCGCAGCGAGTGTCACCACCGCATTGTGATCAGAGCAGGCCGCCAGCAACCGACGCCGCTCGTCGTCCGTCTCAAGGCTGCTCACCAAAGCATTGAGTTGTTCAACTTTGTGCAGAAAGCGGTTTAGATCGTCCTCCGCCATCAAGCCTTTCCTCGGAGTGGAGCCAATCCTGCCAAGCCAGTGCCGCGATCCAAGCCAGTGCCGACTTCCGAAACAGCTCTCACCGAGCTGCCGCCAGGCACACTGAACACAACAACAGAGGTGGATGCATGCTCTCGTTGATCATGTCGGTGATGCTGGCGTTGGCACTGCTTTGGCCTACTGAGACCCTTGCGCTTCCCCCATCAGGTGCAGACCTCTTCGATCTCCACTGTGCGGGGTGCCACCCCAATGGCGGAAACATTATCCGTCGGGGAAAGACGTTGAAACTGAAGGCCCTGGAGAAACAAGGCATCAACAATGCGGAGGCAATCGCTGCGATCGCCCGCACAGGCATCGGTCAAATGAGCGGTTATGCCGAGGCTCTCGGTGAAGGCAATGAAGTCATCGTCGCCGATTGGATCTGGGAACAAGCTCAAAATGCCTGGATCCAGGGATAAACGTCTAATTGGGTCCAGATTCCTTCTCGCCAATACACATCGGCCTCTAACAACGCACGGACGCTGGAGAGGGAGTCTGACTCAAACACTCCAAACACATGGGTGCTTCCTTCCGTGGGTCCCAGTGTGATCAGAGTTCCGCTTTCTTTGAGCTGGTTCAGACGATTGAGATGCTCATCTCGAAAGGGCTCTCTTTTTTGAAGAGCATTTTCGCAATAGGTTCCCCAGAGCACAAAGCGAGCCATAGTTTCGTCGTCAAGTGGCACTTAAGCGCCTAAAAGAATGGCACATGGTGCATACCAACAGCTATGTTCATAAAGTTGATGTTTTTAAAAAATCATGCTCACAGGCAGCGATCTGCTGAACAAGGTCAAGGAACTTGGTGATGTCAGCAAGTCCGATCTCGTCCGTGCCTGTGGCTATGTCTCTGACAAGAAGAATGGTGGTGAGCGTCTCAACTTCACAGCGTTCTACGAAGCTCTGCTTGAAGCCAAGGGAGTCAATCTCGGTCCAACCGGTACCAGCGTTATCGGCAAAGGTGGTCGCAAACTCTCCTACGTCGCGACAGTTCAAGGCAACGGCAATCTCTTGATTGGTAAGGCCTACACCGCCATGTTGGATCTCCAACCCGGTGATGAGTTTGAGATCAAATTGGGGCGCAAGCAAATTCGCTTGGTTCCTGTTGGCGGCGCGGACGAAGACGACGAATGATCCTCAGCCGGCAGCAGCGCGAAGCTCTTGGCAAAATTCACCCGCCTCTGCCGCTGCGCAACCTGGTTGTGCAGCGGCAATGCGTTTCACCAGCGCACTGCCGACAATGGCGCCATCAGCGCCCCACTCGCGCACTTGTCGCACCTGGTCGGGTCCGGAAATCCCAAAACCAACGGCCACCGGTCCACTATCACAGCCCTTCAGGGATCCAACCAGCTGTCCCACACGATCTTGCATGGATGCCCGTTCACCTGTGACACCCGTGACGCTCACCAAATAAGTGAAACCGCGACTGGAGGTAGCGATGCGCTGCATCCGCTGCTCCGGCGTTGTGGGGGCAACCAGAAGCACCAGATCCAGGCCTTGTTCTGATGCCAAGGGAGACAGACGTTCCGCTTCCTCGAGAGGAAGATCCGGCACCACCAAACCGGCAACACCGGCGGCTGCCGCTTCAGAGAAAAACCGTTCCGGGCCGCGATTGAGCAAGGGATTGCTGTATGTGAACAGCACCACAGGCATCGTGAGCCTGTCGCGCAATCCCTGCAGCATCTCAAGCACCCTCACAGGTGTTGTCTTCTGCTCGAGTGCACGGTGCGCCGCGGCCTGGATCACCGGTCCATCGGCCAATGGGTCGCTATAGGGGATACCCAGTTCAACAACATCAGCACCATGGGCCTGAAGACTGAGCAGCACATCAGCCGTGCTCTGCAGATCAGGGTCACCGGCCATCACGAATGGCATCAGCGCCAGTCGCTGCTCACGGGCAGTCTTCACGAAGACCTCGGCAATGCGTGAGGGCTGAACGGTCACAGACTCAGGTTGGACGATGCAGGCGAGCCTAGGTGGCGGCTGAGTTCACTCCGCCGCCGATTCAGTTGGATCCGCAGAAATCGAAGCCATCAGAGCCTCCTGTTCCTCTGGGCTCAAGGCATCAAAGCGCTCCTGCAGCTGTTGCGCCGTGAGTTGGTCGTACTCACTGCGATAACGCCGTCGCTGCTGCATGTAAGTCATGCGACCGGTCACCACACGGAACAGATAGGAACTAGTCCAGACAACGACCACAACAACCAGCAGAGCTTCGGCTGCAATCCCAGCCGAAAATCCCTCCAGACCCAAAGCTTCAAACAGCCAGTAACCAAGTCCTCCGGCAGCGAGCAGGCCCAGTCCAAGTTTCAGAACTCCAGCACGCGTCAACGATCAGACCTCACCCTGACCGCTAAGGCGGAAATTCAGGAAGGGGGCGAAGAGAATCATCCCCGGGAAAAACAGAAACACCAATCCATAGATGCCCAGGCGCTCAACTTTGCCCATGACGGTCCAGCGTTTGTTCATCCAGAGGAGAAGAAACAAAGGCACCACCACCAGATAAGCAGCGCCGAGAGCTGCGTAGGCAGCAATCACAAGAAGGGTGTCCAGGGAAACCGCGTTCAGAAGAGTCTCCATGGTCACTACAGAAGGCTGTTCGTGGAGGAATCTAGGATGCCGGTACGGGGCCGGTGTGCACCGGGGGGCGTGGCGGAATCGGTAGACGCACGCGACTTAAAATCGCTTGGGATGGAAGTCCTGTGGGGGTTCAAGTCCCCCCGCCCCCACCACCGCCTGCGTTGGGAGCAGAACCTTGGTGGGCAATCTTCGACACCCTCAGTAGTTTCTGAGCATCAGGGTGTCCTGTCGATGTCGACTTCTGCGATTTCCAACGCAACGATCGGAGAGACACCGGCTGAAGGTCTGCGTTGCCGTGAACGGGATGAAGGGCATCAGCCATGGGATCGATGGGGAACCTATTTGAGTGACCGGCAATGGGGCACGGTCCGTGAGGACTATTCCGCCGATGGCAATGCCTGGAATGCCTTCCCCTTCGACCACAGCCACCTGCGCAGTTACCGCTGGGGAGAGGACGGTCTTCTCGGACTCACCGATGAACACTGCCTGCTCTGTTTCGCGCCAGTGCTCTGGAATGGCCAGGACCCGATTCTGAAGGAACGCCTGTTCGGACTGGGCAATCCCGAAGGCAACCACGGGGAAGACATCAAGGACACGATGTATCACCTAGCCGGAACACCAACCGGCAGCTACTCCAAAGCGCTCTATCGCTACCCACAGCAGAGTTTTCCTTATCAACAGCTGCGCGATGAAAACCGCCGCCGCAGTCGCGAGGAGAAGGAATATGAGTTGGTCGACACAGGCATCTTCTCCAGCAATCACTTTTTCGATGTCGAAGTTGAGTACGCCAAAGCTTCACCCGAGGATGTACTGATCCGGCTCACCATCACCAACCAGGGTCCGGATCAAGCACCCCTGCACCTCCTACCGTCGCTGTGGTTCCGCAACACCTGGAGCTGGGGAGATCGTGACCATGGCCGACCCCACCTTCGGCTTCAGGGCAATCGCCTCGTCAGCGATGCCACCGAAGGGTTGGCCTCTTACAACCTGAGCTGCAGTGAACAGGGCCATTGGTTGTTCACGGAAAACGAAACCAACACGGACCGTCTGTATGGACAAGCGCTTCAACAGCCCTACGTGAAAGATGCCTTTCACCGCTACCTGATTGAGGACGAGCACCACGCAATCAATCCGGCACAGACAGGAAGCAAAGCAGCGCTCCACCTCCAACGCACACTCGATCCTGGGGAAATCTGGAGCGTGGATCTGCGCTTAAGCAGGCACGACCACCAGGGAAACAAGGCCCCTGAACCGACCGAAACCACCGCCTTCAATGGCTTGATTGAGCAACGCCGGAAGGAGTGGCAGGCCTATCTCCAGTGGGTGGCCCCTGGACTTAACGAGGAAGATCGCGCGATCCATGCCTCGGCCGCTGCGGGTTTGTTCTGGTGCCGCAAGTACTACGACTGGTACGTGGCCCGATGGCTGCGCGGAGACAGCAATGCTCCGAGACCGCCGGAAGAACGCTGGCACACCGAAAACGCCTATTGGCGAAATCTGCGGGCCCGAGACATCATCTCGATGCCCGACTGTTGGGAGTACCCCTACTTCTGCCAGTGGGACCTGATGTTCCATGCGGTGGCCTTCGCCGAAATCGATCCGGGTGAGGCGAAACGGCAGTCACGCATGCTTCGCCAAGCCTCATATACCGCCAATAACGGTCAATCCCCTGCCTATGAGTGGGCACTCTCAGACGCCAACCCACCGATCGGCGCTTGGGCGGCACTGCGCATCTTCCAAATAGCGAAACGCCGTGACGGCGTCAACGACTACCCCTTTCTGCGCGCCAGCCTGCGGGAGCTCTTGCTGGAGTACGGATGGTGGGCCAACCGGACCGATCGCAACGGCGACAGCTTGTTCGAGGGAGGCTTCCTCGGACTCGACAACATCGCCATTTTCGATCGGCGCTACCCGCTCAAAGACGGCAGCCGAATTGAACAATCCGATGGCACTGCCTGGATGGGAATGCTCAGCCTCAACATGCTTGAGGCTTGTGTTCTGCTCTCAGAAGACCGGGCGGAATACAAGAGTTTGTGTGACCGCTTCGTGGCGGACTTCAGCCGGCTTACCTACGCCTTAAACAGCCCCAGTGGCAGGGGATATGTGAACTGGGATGAGCAGGACGGCTTCTATTACGACGTGCTCAAGCGACCCGACGGCAGCACCGACTACCTGCGCACCCGTTCACTCAGCGGCCTCATTCCGTTGCTTGCGATCGCGACGTTTGACCAGCAGACGGTGGACTCGATTCCCTCCCTGGACGTCAGCAAATACCTGAGAGATCTGGGTCGCGAACGCGGAGCCGAATTTGATTCGATTGCCCATCTGGGATCCTGGCACCATGGCCGGGTTCTGTTTTCGATCGTTCCGCCGCAACGGCTCCGACGCATTCTCACCAGGGTGTTCGACGAAGATGAATTCCTCTCTCCGTACGGCATCCGCAGCCTGTCCAAGGTCTACGAAAAAACCCCTTACAGCTACCAACAGGGCGACGACTACGCCACGATCAGCTACAGCCCTGCTGATAGCCCTGTCGCCATGTTTGGAGGCAATTCCAACTGGCGCGGCCCCGTTTGGATGCCAATCAACTACCTGCTCATCGAAGCCCTGCAGAAATTCGGCCATCACTTTGGTGACGATTTCAAAATGGAATTCCCAACTGGATCGGGGCGGCACCTCAATCTGTGGGAGATCTCGCTTGAACTGGAAGAGCGTTTAGTCGGCATCTTCCGTCGGGATGGCGACGGACGCAGAGCTTTTAACGGTGAGGTGGAGTTGTTTCAAAAGGATCCAGAGTGGCGTGATCTCTTTCTATTTAATGAATATTTTCATGGCTGCAGCGGTGCTGGGGTTGGAGCAAGTCACCAGACGGGATGGACCGGAGTGGTGGTCAAAATGATCACGCAACTCCAACGTTGGCGCTGACGTCATGAAGTGATCTCTCTAACGTTCAGCAGAATCCCTGGGCACGTCGTTATGGATCACGCCACCCATGCCGCTCGTCGCCAAACATCGATCGAACCGCAAAGTGATCACTACAACGTGGTGATCATTGGCAGTGGCGCGGGTGGAGGCTCTCTCGCCAGAGCTCTAGCGGATTCCGGTCACTCAATCTTGATCCTGGAACGTGGTGGTTGGTTGCCCAGGGAACCTCAGAACTGGGACCCAGTTGAGGTGTTTCAGAACGATCGCTACGTCTCAGAGGACCCGTGGCAAGACAAACACGGAAAGACGTTTCAACCAGGCAGTCATTACTTCGTGGGCGGTGCCTCAAAGATGTATGGAGCTGCTCACTTCAGGCTGCGCGAGAGGGATTTCGAATCGGTGATGCATGTCGACGGTGAATCACCGGAATGGCCTCTGAAATACGACGTGTTCGAGCCGTACTACCGCAAAGCCGAAGAGTGGTACCACGTGCATGGCCTTCGCGGCGAAGACCCCACCGAACCACCGGCATCCTCTGACTACCCCTATGCGCCGATCAAGCATGAACCGCGCATGCAGAAATTGGTTGATGACCTGCGATCAGCAGGCCTTCATCCCTTTCACGCACCAACGGGAGTCGCCCTCAACGAAGCCAATCCCGCCTTCAGTGCATGTGTGCGCTGCAATCGCTGCGATGGATTTCCCTGTCTAGTGCAGGCCAAGGGTGATGCCGAGGTGATGGGTGTTCGCCCGGCACTGGATCACGACAATGTCTTCTTGCTCACAGATGCTGAGGTGCTTCGACTGAACACCAATGAGAGTGGGCGAGAAGTCACGGACGTGGTGGTGAACTACCAGGGGCAGGAACGTCGCTTCAAAGGAGACATTGTGGTGGTCTCTGCTGGAGCTGCCAATTCAGCACGTCTGCTGCTGATGTCAGCGAACGACGCCCATCCCCGAGGACTTGCCAACAGCTCCGATCAAGTGGGCAGAAATTACATGTACCACAACTGCAAGGCCTTGGTGGCACTGGCCCATGAGCCCAACACGACGGTGTTCCAAAAAACAGTTGCTCTGCATGACTGGTATTTCGGAGACAACGACTTCGATTTTCCGATGGGAAATGTGCAGATGACGGGTAAAACCAATGGAGCGATGATGAAAGGCTACAAACCGCGACTCACCGCTCTGGCCCCCACCTGGAGCATGGACAAGATCGCTGAACACTCGCTGGATTTCTGGTTGCAAACTGAGGATCTTCCACTGGCAAACAATCGAGTCACCATCAATTCCCAAGGACAGATCAAACTCGACTACACACCGACCAACACCAGGTCATCCAACGAGCTGGTCAACCGACTTGAGGGGCTGCTAGACAAGCTATACCTCAAAAATCACCTGGCCGAGCGTCAGGTGTATTTCGCCTCCTCGATGGACATTGCAGCAGTCGGCCATCAGTCAGGCACATGTCGCTTCGGCACGGATCCGAGCACCTCGGTGTTGGACCTCAACTGCCGCACCCACGATGTGGAGAATCTCTATGTGGTCGACACCAGTTTCTTCCCCAGCAGCTCAGCGGTGAATCCGTCGCTCACCGCCATTGCTAACGCCATCCGAGTGGCGGAACACCTCAAAGAGCGACTGAGCTGATCACCCCAATAAGACCTGAAGGCGTGGAACCACCAGCATCAAATCGATGCTGAAGGG
The DNA here is from genome assembly GCF_014280035.1 of Synechococcus sp. A18-25c. NCBI lineage: Bacteria > Bacillati > Cyanobacteriota > Cyanophyceae > Synechococcales > Synechococcaceae > Synechococcus > Synechococcus sp. A18-25c. Next base: position 1,005,086 of record NZ_CP047957.1, on the reverse strand, counting down.
TCCTCCGCCCGCGGTGATCAGCACAAAGCACATCACGACATACATTGCGGCTTTCTCCCAGCTCGGAGGTTCACCAACACCCATCGGTCCGGCGTAATCACCTTCTGGGATTTGAAATGGGTCAGGTGCAATAAACGGGAAGCCACTGGTAATTTCCAAAACCACGGCGTACAGCATCGAAACAGCAATAGCGACTGCTGCTAAGGGCGTCAGGAGCCCCGCAATCAGAGCAATCCCACCGGCCCACATGGAGAAGGCTGAGAGAAAACAAAGCCATGCCGGAGTCTTCATGGCCGTGGCCCAGGTGTTCAGGTTGCTGAGCTTGGGCCAACCGTGGCGGATGAACACCAGACCGGTGAACAGCCGCAGCACCAACAGACCAGCACCGGCAAGGCCTTCCGGCGCCGCAGGGACAATCAGAGAAACAAGATCCACTTGGCGTCGACCATTTTTCGAACGTTAGTGAGTTCGAGTCGGAAAAACTGAAGGATTCGCTTAAGAAGAAATCCACAGTCGGTGACCATCTGGGTCATTCAACTGGCGACCGGGTCCAGCCTCAGGGTCCTTGATCAGAATCTGCGCATACAAAGCATCCTGCGGCCGCAGCGCAGCCGCTGTGGGTTGCAACGGAGTGGGACTGAGATATCTCAAGAACTCAATTCCGCACGGCGTAGAACCACTCAATCCATGAATGGACACTTTGGGGTTGGTGACGCCATCAAGGCGTTCCTGTTCAACACCTTGATTAAGGGTGGCGTAGCGCAGTTGGAGGCCAAGCTCCACGCCGTAAAACATCAAACTTTGGTCGCTATCGCTGATCGCGATAGCCGTATGGTCGAGTCCCTGAAACAAAAGGGCGTCCGCCTCATGCCAACGCGGGTGCCCGAGTCCAGGAGGAAACCAGAGCAGCTCCATGGCATGACCAGCGGCATTGCGGAACTTCCATGCCCCCACTCCGTTGGGCAACCACTGCGGCGCTTCCGAGATCGGAGTCACGACAGGCATCAGCTGTTCTGCCGCACGCTGCAAATCACTCACCACAATCGCGACATGCTGGAACCAGAGACTGTTCGCAACCCCTGGGTGTCGCTGTTGGACGGGATCAACACCTTCGAAGGAGACATAGTCAAGGCACTCATCACCCAGTCGGTAGTGATGAATGGTGGCCTGTCCCTGGGTCAAGCCAAAGCGGCGTTGAAGGTCGTCCCCTTGCAGCAGAGCCTGTCCGTGATCCTCAACGCCGAGAAGCGCAAGGAGAGGATCGAGACACCCGGCCATAGGGAGAGAAAAAGCCACTCCCTGAACAAAAGGAGATTGGCACTGAACATCGACCACGAATGCGTCATCCCCGCTGACGTTGTCTTAGCGCCGTTTACGCACGAAACACTGCCGAGATCAGTGAAACCGGCTAATGAATGTTTGTTTGTTTCTGACCGCCATGACCACCCAGGTCCCAAAAGCGATGACCTCCCTTTGTCTGCGCGACAAGGTGATCATCGTGACCGGAGGCAATTCCGGTATTGGCAAGGCCATTGTCGAAGCCGTCGGTGCTCTGGGCGCCAAGGTGGTCATCGACTACCGCTCACATCCCGAGCGGACAGATGAGCTGATTGATGAGATTGGAGAACTGGGTGGTCAGGCCATCGGTGTTCAAGCGGACGTCGCCAAGTTGGACGACCTGCAACGCCTCGTGGATGTCGCGGTGAAGACCTTCGGCAAGGTCGACGTGATGGTGAACAACGCCGGAATCGAAACGCGCACATCAATTCTGGATACGACACCCGAAGACTTCGACAAGGTGATGAATGTCAATCTGCGGGGTGTGTTCTTTGCCACGCAGTACGCCGCCAAACAGATGATCGCCCAAGGCAGCGGGGGACGGATCATCAACATTTCGTCGGTGCATGAAGACTGGCCGATGCCCGACAACACCCCTTACTGCGTAGCCAAAGGCGGTGTGCGCATGATGACCCGCACGGCTGGTGTGGAACTGGCAGGCAAGGGTGTTTCCATCGTGAACGTCGGTCCTGGTGCAGTCGCAACGCCGATCAACGATTCCACAATGAACAACCCCGAACTGCTCGCCAAGCTCAACGCCGCCATTCCCATGGGCCGCATGGCGCAACCAGAGGAGATCGCTTCGGTGGTGGCGTTCCTCGCCAGTGACGGCGCCAGTTACATGACGGCCACCAGCGTCTTCGCCGATGGCGGCATCATGATGAGCAGTCCTGGTCTTTGAGCGCGAAAGCCTCAATCCCCGCTCGGGCGACCGCGGCATCTTGATCAGGCGTCATTCCTGACACCCCGATCGCCCCAACCACCACATCTTGATATCGCAACACCAGTCCGCCAGCCATCAAGGCGCAGGGCTGATGCAGCACAGCCTGTAACGACAGCAGGGCCATGCGGCCTGAGGCGATCGCTTGTTCCGCAGCAGCACTGTCTCCACCGGTCAGCGCTGCCGTGCGGGCTTTAGCGGCTGATGTCTCAACGCTGGCGATGGACGCACCGTCGAGCCGACGGAAGGAGAGCAGCACCCCCGAGGCATCCACGACCGCGATCGACACCCGTGCCGACAATTGCTGCGCCATGGCCTTAGCGGACTCGACGATGTGGTCGGCATCGGCAAGTTCGAGGCGGTGAATCATGTGCATCGGCTCAGGTCCATTGAATGGCCATCTTCCAGAGATGGCCCTCTAGCTCCACCCCAGCCGCCAAAGCCTCGAGAGCTTCACCTGGCAGTTTCAGCGTGGCTGATGCCTGATGCACCAGGATGTCGACCCCTGTGAACTGAAAGCCCATGGACTTCCCCATGGCTGCAATGTCGTCGAGACAAGCTGCTGTATGGAACTGGTCAAGCAACGCCTGATCACCTTTCACTTTGTGGAGGAAAGCTTCCAGCTGTGGATTCCCTGTGCTGGTCATAGCGTCAGTCCTTAATTGCAATGCAGGAGATTTCGATGCGGGCTCCAACCACCAATTTGCTGATGCCGATTACCGCACGGGAACAGTAATTATCTGGATCGGGGAAAAACTCTTGCCAGACAGCATCCATCTCCTCAATTTCATCAATATTGGTCATATAAACCACTGCCTGTCCCACATCGCGATAAGTGCATCCTGCTTCTTCAAGCACACCAAACACATTCTTCAGGCATTGGCGGGTGTGTTCCGCACTACCACCTTCTACCGTTTGATTGGTGGCTGGATCCACAGGCATTTGGCCTGAGACGAACACAAACTGTCCGATTTGGTAGCCCTGGCTGTAGCTAGCCACTGGCTGATTGGCATTTTGGGTGCGAATTGGATGACGGTCCAAAGGCATCGATGCAGATCGACTGTCTTTGTTGTAGCGACGTTTAAGGAAGTGCAGGGTGTTGGATCCCACGCGCATGCACATAGATGGAATACACCGCATCCCAACAGCAGAGAAACAGGCGGTTGCTGTGGATGCCGCCAAAACAGAGGTTCCCAACCAGACGGGGCGTGGCGATGCGTCCCAGCAAGGTCCCATCCGATGCAATGCAGTGAACGCCATTCCCGGCACTGCTCCAGATGTTGCCGTCGCTATCCACACGGATGCCATCGGCATTGCCGTTGTTCACCCGATAAAAATCGCGTCGACCCGAAATCTGCTGACCGCCATCCTCCACATCAAACACGTGGATGAGTCGATCTGGCTTAGGGGCGTCGTACTCCACCGGGGAACCGTTCAGACCCTCAGGTGCTGCTGTGTCCACGATGTAGAGGAGTGATTCATCGGGAGAGAAGGCAAGACCATTTGGGCCGACCACCTCATCGGGGTCCGTCATGGCCTTAAGGGATCCATCCGCAGGGTCAAAGCGATAGACCACAGCCGGTTGCACCGAATGCCGCCGTCCTCCCTCGTAATCATTCACGAGTCCATACAACGGATCGCTGAACCAGATCGTGCCGTCACTTTTCACCACCACATCATTGGGCGTGTTCAAAGGCTGACCCAGGTGGGAATCCACCAAATGAACAACACGACCGTTGTGCTCGGTGCGCAGCAAGGCCCGATGGCCATGACTGCAGGTCAACAGCCGTCCCTGGAGATCACGCGTTTGTCCATTTGGAAATCCAGCGTTGTGGCGGAACACGCTCAGACCATGGCTCTCATCCCACGACAAAATTCGATCATTGGGAATGTCAGAAACCAAAAGACGCTGCTGATCGCCGAACCAAACCGGACCCTCCAACCATCGACAACCACCAAAGAGACGTTCCAGCTGCGCATTGAATAGCACCAGAGACTTGAAACGCGGATCAACAACTTCGATCTTGGTTTCAACAAACTCGCTGCGAAAAACCATGACGACTTGCCGCTTACTTGAAGGATCCAGGAGGCAGATTTCGCCAGGCCTGATCATTCCGTTGAATGATCAGCTGAACGCAAGGTTCATCACCGACCTGCGCAGAAAGATGTCCTTGCCGGCCATCCGATGTTGCCCGACACCCCTGGTCACCTCCATAGGAATACTCACCAGCTTTCATGACCACTTTCGTGCCATCCATACTCTCCACAGACCAGGCACCTTTCAGGACGTAGATCCATTTCGGAACATGGTTCTCATGCCAGTCAGCAGTCCAACCAACGGGTAGATAGGTCACGAAGGCGTTGCCTTCCTTCATGAGATCACGAGAAAACTGGGGAGAATCACCGGGGCCCAGCTGACCAAGCTCAAAGGCGCTGATCGTGCACATTTGCTGACGACTGATGCCCTTGGCATCGGTATAGAGATGCCAGTAGCTTTCAGGCTCTGGAGCCAGACTGAAAGGGTCGGTCAAAAGTGACTTGGGCGGATCTTTGCACCCTATTCATTTCGAAGAAGCCTGACTATCAAGCAACACACCAAGGCAATGTTTCACCGGCGTGGAACAGAGCAGGCCACTCATTCTCCTCAAGGGAGTCTTCCGCCGATACGACCGTTTCCACAGGGTCGAGGCGCGAGGGGACTGACTGCTCTTTGCGCACGAGCGTGATGGTGTCGTCGTTGAGAGGCAATCCGTAGAACCGAGGACCATGTTCACTAGCAAAGCCCTCGAGACGGTCCAGAGCACCGGCTTGCTCGAACACGCAGGCGTAGCTCTCGATGGCGTGGAGCGCATTGAAAATCCCGGCACAACCGCACGCCGACTCCTTACCAGAACGAGGGTGGGGAGCAGAGTCTGTGCCAAGAAAGAAGCAGGGAAGACCACTTGTTGCGGCCGCAATCAACGCTTGGCGATGACATTCACGCTTCACGACCGGGAGACAGTAAAAGTCGCTGCGCAGTCCTCCCATGAACATCGCATTGCGATTGAGATGGAGGTGATGGGGGGTGATCGTGGCGGCCAGACGACGATCACCAGCGAGGTGCTCATCCCGGATGTAAACAGCAGCCTGCTCGGTGGTTATGTGTTCCAGCACAATTCGCAATCCCGGGTGGCGGCGACGCAGAGGGATCAAGTGCTGGTCGATGAAAGCCGCTTCCCGATCAAAAATATCCACCTCTGGATCGGTGACCTCGCCATGAATGAGCAGAGGCATGTCGATGGATTCCATAAGCTCCAGCACCGCGGCGATCCGAGCGAGATCACTCACACCGGCCGCCGAATTGGTGGTGGCGTTCGCGGGATAGAGCTTCGCGGCGGTGAACACTCCCTCGCGAAACCCACGCTCCAACTCATTGGGATCAAGATCGTCGGTGAGATAAGCGGTCATCAGCGGCTCAAACGGCTGTCCCTGCGGAAGCGCTGAAAGAATCCGGCTGCGGTAAGCGAGCGCAGCGTCGACCGTGGTGATCGGAGGTCGCAAATTGGGCATCACGATGGCCCGGGCAAAGGTTCTGGCCGTGGCTGGCAGCACGGCCTGAAGCATCGCTCCGTCCCTCAGGTGCACATGCCAGTCATCAGGACGGCGGAGCACAAGTGATGACGGCACCTGAGCCAAGGTCAGACCTCCTGAAGTAAGGGCAGCTCTCCAACGGCCAAGCGAAGAATCTGTCCACGATCGTCGCTGACGTGCTCCTCGGGGAGAAGATCCAGCAGCTTGAGCTTCTCGAGGCGATTGCGCGTGGCCCCATTCATCACCACCACATAGACAGAACGTCCCACTTCGACCGCTTCTTTGATGGCATTTTCCAGCGCAAGGGAAGCGGTCACACCCAGATGGGAAACCTCGGTGAGATCAAACAACACCGCCTCGCAATCTTCGATGGCGTTGTGCTCCCGGCTGATCGTTTTCGCCACGCCGAAGATCATTGGCCCTGCGAGTTGGAACAGCAGCAGTCGCCCAGAGGCCTGATCCAGGAGCTCCTGCTGGTCAGAAGGCAGTTCAACATCATCATCGGTGGTGCTGATGGTCTTCACACCCTTGGCTTGCAGAGCCGTCATTCGCTCGATGGTGAGCACATTGGCCACGAACACACCAATAAAAACCGCCCAGATCAGATCCACCAGAACAGTGAGAGCGATCACGCCGTAGGTGATGCAGGCCGCCTTGATCGAGAGGTGATGGGCGCGTTGCAGGAAGCTCCAATCGATGATGTCGAATCCAACCTTCAGGGCAATGCCGGCCAGCACGGCCAATGGGATTGCCGATGCCGCTCCCGCGAACAGCAGGATCACCAACATCAGAATCAACGCACGGACGATTCCAGAGAGAGCCGAACGTCCGCCAGCTTGGATGTTCACCACCGTGCCCATGGTGGCTCCGGCGCCGGGCAAGCCTCCGAATAGTCCGGAGACCACGTTGCCCAAACCCTGACCGATCAGTTCCTTATTGGAATCGTGCTCCGTGCGAGTGAGGCTGTCCGCCACGACGGAGGTGAGCAAAGCATCGATGCAGCCGAGCATGCCCAAGACCGCACCGTTAACGACCATCACCCGCAGCTGCCCTCCGGTGAAATTGGGCATCTGAAACCTGGGGAAGTCCGCCGAGAACTCGGGGATCCTTCGCAACTCCACATCCCCGAGCAAGGTCAAGGAGATCAGCGTTCCGATCAGCAATGCCAGCAACTGAGGAGGAACCCAACGCTTGACCTGCTCAGGTGTGAACCAAAGGATCAGCAGCGTCACCACAGCGAGAGTGAGCTCCATGGGCTGAACATTGGCCAACAGCTGAGGTAGTGCCGTGAGCGTTCCCACGACACCTCCCGACGGGCTGCTCTGGCCGAGAAACGGAGCCAGTTGAAGGATGACCAGGATCACACCAATGCCGGACATGAAGCCCGAAATCACGGTGTAGGGCATCATCGTGATGTAACGACCTAGTCGGAAAAAGCCGAACAGGATCTGGAAGACGCCCGCCAGGATCACCGTGGTGAACGCCATGGCCAGGGCCGTTGCCTGGTCAGGAATCTGGGTGGTGAAGTTGAGGATGACGGCGGTGAAGACCACGGTCATCGGACCGGTTGGCTCGGAAATCAGTGTTGGGGTACCCCCGAACAGGGAAGCCACCAAGCCGATGATCACGGCACCCCAGAGGCCGGCAGCCGCCCCAGCCCCTGACGCCACACCAAAGGCCAGAGCCATTGGTAACGCAACCACCGCAGCAGTCACTCCACCGAAGACATCGCCTTTGATGTTGCGGGTGCTGATGTGATTCAGGAACATACCGTCCGTTACAAATGTGGCGTAATGCTAGTCGCCGCCCACGGGATCAGACCAGATCGATACAAGCCGTCGCAGGTCAACGGGATGATGGCGTCGCACAATGTGAGCCTGCCGTCGTTCCAGATGCCCGACTTCCTGCAATCGTTTCTGGAAATTTTGGTCGGGATCGGCCTGCTATTCGCCGGCGGGGAGGTGTTTGTTCAAGGAGCGGTCACTCTCTCCCTGATTTTCGGCATTCCGCAGCTGGTGATTGGACTCACCGTCGTGTCCTTCGGCACCAGCGCTCCAGAACTGTTTGTGAGCGTGAGTTCTGTGCTTCGAGGCATGGACGCCCTGGCCGTCAGCAATGTGGTCGGAAGCAACATCTTCAACGTGATGGTGGTGCTCGGCAGCAGTGCCCTCGTGATGCCGCTTCGGGTCGAAAGCCGTCTTGTCCGCAGGGACGTGCCGGTGATGATCGCCGTCTCCGCAGCGGTTTGGGGCATGGCCTCCGCTGGGCGTGTCACCTGGCAGTCAGGTGCAGCACTGCTACTGGCGTTGGTGATCAACTCAATCTGGGAAATCCGCACCGCCCGCGAAGAACCGGAGGGTGTCGAGGAGGCTGAGCCCGATGTGAACCCTGATCAAGGCAAACGAGGGCTCGTGAAAGCGGTGTTGTCTTTGCTGCTGGGGATCCTGCTTCTTGGGGTTGGTTCCAAGGTGTTGGTCAATGGCGCCTCAGCAGCCGCCACAATTCTGGGTGTCAGCAAATCGGTGATCGGCTTGACCATCGTGTCTGCCGGCACCTCAATGCCGGAACTGATCACGTCGCTGGTGGCTGCCATCAAAGGCAAAACCGACCTGGCCATCGGCAACGTTGTTGGGAGCAATCTTCTGAACCAGATGCTCGTGCTCGGAGCGAGTGCGGTGGCTGCCAGCGGAGCAGGAGGCCTTGAGGTGGGCGCCTTGCTGATCGAACGCGACATCCCCGTGATGGTGATCACCGCTTTGGCCTGCCTGCCCATTTTCTGGACCAAGGGGCTGATCACACGTCTGGAAGGAGGCATCCTGCTCGGCCTCTACATCTTTTATGTGGTGGATCAGGTGCTGCCACGCACCCTGCCCACCTGGCAAGACGAGTTCCGGCTGGTCATGCTCTGTCTTGTGCTTCCCGCGGTGATTGTTCTGATCGTGACGCAAGCTGGCCTCTACTGGCGCCAACTGCGTCGCAACCGTCCCTGACCACAAGGCAGCGAGACAATGCGTCGTGCCAGCCAGGTTTGATGAGCAACTCATCACAGCCAGGCGCGGATTCGTTCACGAAAGGGTGACTACATCCAAAAAGCTGTTCATCCTTAGGAAGCGTTGCTCGGCTTGCCGATGCTCGAGCTGCTTCCACCGCTCAACGATAAAAATCTTCCCTGGTTGGATGTCATTCACCCAATCGTGGTGCACTTTGTGATCGCGATGGCACTGATCAGCGTCGTGTTCGATCTGGTTGGTGTGATCACGCGCCGAAAGAATCTCTTCGAAGTGACCTTCTGGAATTTGGTGGTGGCCACGGTGGCCATCTTCGTAGCGATTATTTTTGGCCAAATTGAGGCAGGTCTGGCCAATCCGTACGGTGCCTCCCGTGACATCCTCAACTACCACAGCACCATCGGATGGTCACTGGCGGGGGTGTTAGGGCTCCTGACCGGATGGCGTTATGTGGTCCGACAAAAAGATCCCACGCATTTGCCCACCGGCTTTCTCGTCATTGACGGCGTGCTGGCAACCCTCGTGTTCTGCCAGGTGTATCTCGGAGACAAGCTGGTTTGGGTCTACGGACTTCACACCGTCCCGGTGGTGGAAGCCATTCGTAGTGGAGCGGTGTCATGACATCCCTCAACCTGATCCAACTGATGGCCATCCCCTCTCCCATCAACGACATCGCAGACCAACTGGGGGCAAACGATCTCCCTTACGCCATCCCGATCCATCCGAATTTGGTGCATTTCACCATCGGATTGTTCGCCATCGGCATCGCATTTGATTTTGCAGGTGCGTTCTATCCGCTTGAAAAGCGGGTGTTCCGCTACCTAGCCCTACCCGTGACCCGTAGTGGATTTCATGATGTGGGTTGGTACAACGTGCTCGCCTGCAGCGTTATCACCTTTTTCACTGTGGCCGCAGGCTTCTACGAGATGCTGCTGGCCGTCCCGCTGCCGGGAATCCGCAGTTTGATCGGCCAGAATGCCATCAGCACAATGCTTTGGCACGGCATCGGCGGCGTCATCCTGCTGCTGGCCATCGTGGCGATGACCATCTGGCGCGGTTATCAGCGTTTCGTCTGGCGCAAGGATTTTGGCCGGCAGGTGACCTGGCTGTATCTGGGATGTGGAACCCTGATTCTGCTGATCATGGGAGTGCACGGAAGCCTCGGGGCTTGGCTGGCCAGTGAATTTGGTGTTCACATCACCGCGGATCAGCTCTTGGCGGCAGGCGCAGATCTCAAGGAGGCCCTGCCATGACATCTACACAAACACCCAAAAAGGGATTCCCTCTCCGATTGCTGGTCATCGTTGCGATGGCAACAATTGCGGATGCTCTCTTGAGCATTCAAGTCGCCCAATGGTCTTACGCATGGCTTCCTGTTCCTGCATCAACGGCTGCGCCCTATGTCGATGACCTGTTCAGTCTTGAAGTAGGGATCGGTGCCTTCATTTTCATCGGATCCGTGGGTTTCATCCTTTGGTCTGTGATCTTCAACCGGGCAGAGAAGTATGACGAAAGTGACGGTCTTCCCATCGAAGGCAACACCCGATTGGAAATCACTTGGACAGTGATTCCCTTCGTGATCGTGATGGCTTTGGCCTTCTATTCGATCCAAGTCAACGAAAAACTGGCGTCCCTGGGCCCCAAGCAGAAATATGACGTTGCGGTGAACCAAGCCCCTGATGCCGTGGCAACTGTGGATGCTCGTCGTGACATCGGGCCGATCGATGTAATTGCCCGCCAGTGGTCGTGGGAATTCATTTATCCCGATGGTGTGCGTAGCTCAGAACTGCATTTACCGATCAATCAGCGGGCCAATTTCCAGCTCAGCTCGGAGGATGTCTTGCATGGCTTCTACATCCCAGCATTCCGTTTGAAACAGGACATCATTCCTGGAAGTGTGATCTCATACAGCATCACACCGACTCGAGAAGGTCGATATCGCCTGCGCGACTCGATGTTCAGTGGCGCCTACTTCTCTCACAACCAAACCGACGTGGTCGTGGAGTCCGAGCAGGCTTACAACACCTGGCTGAAGGCCACGGCCAAACGTCCGCTTGTGCAGGGACTGAGCCCTGGGACATCGCTCTACGCCAAGCGACTTAAAGACGGCAACCGTGGATGGGCCACGGTGCCTCCAGCAACACCACCGATGGTCAACGACCCCGGCAATCCCGACGAGCCCCACGACGCCTGACCCCGATGACCAGCACGAATTACGACCCGAGGGTGCTCAAGGCTCCCCATCCTGTTCCAGGGGCACCCGACAACTGGAAACGCTTTTTCAGTTTCAACACCGACGCCAAGGTGATCGGTATCCAATACATCGGCTTGTCGCTGTTCTTCCTGCTCGTGGGAGGTCTGCTGGCCATGGTGATGCGCGGAGAGCTGATCACACCTCCATCCGATCTAGTTGACCCGAGTGTTTACAACGGTCTTTACACGATGCACGGGACAGTGATGCTGTTCCTATTTCTTTTTCCGGTCCTCAATGGATTCAACAACCTGTTGATTCCGACCATGATCGGGGCACCCGACATGGCCTTCCCCAAGGTGAATGCCGCCGCCTTCTGGTTGGTGCCTGTGTTTGCCCTGGTGTTGCTGAGCAGCTTTTTCGTGCCGGGCGGTCCTGCGTCATCCGGTTGGTGGTCGTATCCACCGGTCAGCATTCAGAACCCGCTTGGGCATCTGATCAACGGGGAATTTCTGTGGATCCTCGCTGTAGCGCTTTCCGGCATTTCCTCGATCATGGGCGCGATCAACTTTGTCACCACGATCCTGCGGATGCGTGCTCCCGGCATGGGTTTCTTCAAGATGCCTGTGTACATCTGGACTGCCTGGGCGGCACAGACCCTCCAGCTCATTGGCCTGCCTGCCTTAACAGGCGGCGCCATCATGCTCCTCTTTGACCTCAGCTTCGGCACCAGTTTCTTTCGACCTGAAGGCGGAGGCGATCCGGTTCTCTATCAACATTTCTTCTGGTTTTACTCGCACCCAGCGGTGTACGTCATGGTGCTGCCGGTGTTCGGCATCTTTTCCGAACTCATCACGGTGTATTCACGCAAACCACTTTTCGGCTACAAGTTCGTAGCTCTGGCCTCGTTCATCATCACGTTCCTCGGTCTGATCGTGTGGGTTCACCACATGTTTTACACAGGAACACCCCAGTGGATGCGCAATTTGTTCATGGTCACCACCATGCTGATCGCCGTACCCACAGGCGTGAAGGTGTTCGCCTGGCTAGGCACTCTTTGGGGAGGCAAGATCCGCCTCACCACTCCAATGTTGTTTGTCTTGGGAGGACTGGTGAATTTCATCTTCGGCGGCATTACCGGCGTCATGCTTGGCACCGTTCCGATTGATATTCACGTCGGCAACACCTATTTCGTGGTGGCTCATTTTCACTACATCATCTTCAACACGATCGGTTTCGGGATCTTCGCCGGCATCTACCACTGGTTCCCGAAGTTCACCGGGCGCATGTATTACGAAGGTCTCGGCAAGGTGCATTTCGCTCTCACATTCATCGGGGCAACACTCAATTGGCTCCCTCTTCATTGGGCCGGCCTTTACGGCATGCCCCGCCGTGTGGCCTCCTATGACCCGGAATTTGCCATCTGGAATGTGATTGCCAGCATCGGGGCTTTCATGCTCGGTGTGGCTTCCATTCCATTCATCCTCAACCTTGTCAGCTCCTGGTCACGGGGCGCCAAAGCGTCCGCCAACCCATGGAATGCGATCGGACTGGAATGGCTACTGCCTTCTCCACCCCCTGCCGAAAATTTTGAAGATGACGTGCCCACGGTCATGAGTGAGCCCTATGGCTACGGACTGGGGCGCCCCCTCGTTGAGGACGAAGAGTTCTACATCCGCCGATCCATGGAGGCCTAAATCGATGACCAGCGCCAATCCAGATCTTTCTCTCAATCATCAACCGGGGCACATCAAGCACGACGGCCACAACCTCACCGGGTTCATTATTTTTCTCTGCTCAGAAAGCATCATCTTTCTGGCTTTCTTTGTGGGCTTTTCGCTGCTCAAACTCACCAGCCCCGAGTGGCTTCCGGAGGGTGTTGAGGGTCTAGAGACAAAGCTCCCTTTCATCAACACCGTCATCCTGGTCAGTTCCAGCTTCGTCGCCTATTTCGCTGAACGCTACCTGCACAAGGACAACCTCTGGGGATTCCGTGCCCTATGGCTTCTCACGATGGCCATGGGTGCCTATTTCGTGTACGGGCAGTACGTCGAATGGTCGGAGCTTCCCTTCCATCTCAACAGCGGTGTTTTTGGCGGCACGTTCTACTTATTGACGGGATTTCATGGACTTCATGTCATTACCGGCATCCTGCTCATGGGTCTGATGCTGGCGAGATCCTTCCGTCCCAACAATTACGCCAAGGGGGAAATGGGTGTCACAGCCGTCAGCCTGTTCTGGCATTTCGTGGATGTGATCTGGATCATCCTCTACGTATTGATCTACGTCTGGCAACGCACCACCTGATCAACCTGCAACGGCCGATTCACACCCAAACATCCAGCCATGATCATCGACGATCGCCACTACGACATCATCGTTATCGGCAGCGGTGCCGGGGGAGGCACCCTCGCGGGTGCTCTGAGTCGTGCGGGACGACATGTTCTTTTGCTCGAACGTGGTGAGGCCATGCCTCTCAGCGACCAAAACGTCGCGGATGTCGACCTGCTGCGAAAGGATCGCTACCACCCCAAGGATGAGCACTGGTTTGGACCTGACGGTGACCCGATCGCACCGCAAACCGCCTACGCATTAGGGGGCAACACCAAAATCTGGGGTGCGGTTCTGGAGCGAATGCGGGAACGGGAGTTCGGCGAGGTGCAACTGCAGCAAGGTATTTCTCCCGCATGGCCCATTCATTACAGCGATCTGGCGCCTTACTACGACAAGGCCGAAGCGCTATACCACGTGCATGGCAAGGTCGGTGTCGATCCCACAGAGCCACCACGCACCAAGGCATTCGAGCACCTACCACGTCCCTTAACGCCGTTCCTTGAGCCGTTACGCGAGGGGTTGAAGCGTCAGGGTTGTCAACCCTATGACCTGCCGATCAGCTGGTCCGACAATCAGGACGACCCCAGCGGCGACGCCCAGCTCTATGGAATCGACAACGCCGACACCAACAATCTGCAGGTGCGCACCCACGCCAATGTTCAACGGCTGCATGTGAATCCGTCGGGCCGGGAGGTGAAGGGGGTAGAAGCCGATGTGGACGGGGAGTCCTGGCTGTTTTCAGGGGATCTGGTCGTGCTAGCGGCAGGCGCCATCAACACCCCAGCGATCCTGCTTCGCTCCAGCAACGAGCGCCATTCAGGGGGGCTCGCCAATCGCTCTGAGCAGGTGGGCCGCAATCTGATGAATCTTCAGCTCACTTCCATCCTGCAAAAAGCATCTGAAGCCAACAGCGGCCGCTACGCAAGATCTCTTGGGATTAACGACTACTACTGGGGCGACAAGAATGTCAGTTTCCCTCTAGGCCACATCCAGGCCGCCGGCGGCGTGCTTCAAGATGCGCTGTTCGCAGAATCGCCGCCGGTGCTTTCCTTGGTGAGCAAGTTGATTCCCGATGCAGGGTTGGAACGTCTGGCGTCAAAGTCCGTGGCGTGGTGGGCCATGACCGAGGTGTTGCCTGATTCAGAAAACCGCATTTGGTTGAACAACAATCAGGTCCGCATCAATTACATCCACAACAACCGCGAAGCTCACGATCGTCTTGTCTACCGCTGGATTGACACCCTCAAAGCGGTCGAAGCCGATCCACTGACGCGAGTCGTGACAGCTGAACCTGTCCATCCCCGAGGAGAAGCCCCTTTGAGTGTGGTCGGCTTTGCCTGCGGCACTTGCCGCATGGGCAACGATGCCGCCACCTCCGTCGTGGATGCTGACGGCAAGTGCCACGACATCGACAACCTCTACATTGCCGACACCAGCGTGTTTGCCAGTTGCCCAAGTGTCGGGCCCGGCCTCACCACCATTGCTCTGGCCCTGCGTCTTGCCGACACCCTGGATCGCAGAATTCGAGGCTGATCTGGCTATCAGGCCATCGTCACGAACTCCTCTGACACGGTGGGATGCAAAGCCATGGTGCGATCAAAATCAGCCTTGGTGGCTCCCATGCCAACGGCAATTGCAGCCATCTGAATGATCTCGGCTGCATGGTCGCCAACCATATGGCAACCAAGCACCTTCTCCGTACCCGCTTCGAGCACAAGTTTGAGCAGACAGCGCGGACCACGCTTGGGCAAAGCCTGTTCCATCGAGCGGAAACGGGCGCGATGGATCACCACCCCCGACGCTCCAAAGCGGGCCACCGCCTCATCCTCCGAAAGACCCACCGTGGCCAGTTCTGGCTGACAGAACACGGCGCTCGCCACCAGATCATGATTGACCTGCCGCGGCCGCTGGCCATAAATGCTGTCTGCAAAAGCACGACCTTCGTCAATCGCAACGGGTGTAAGACAAATGCGGTCCGTCACATCGCCAACGGCGAAAACATGGGAGACGTTGGTGCGCTGATCAACATCCACCTGTAGCCGATGCCCTTCAACAGTGATGCCTGCCGCCTGGAGGTTAAGTCCGTGCAGAAACGGTCGTCGACCTGTGGCCAACAGAACACCACCGCAGGACAGCCGTTCCCCGGTTTGCGTTAGCACCACAAGATCCCCAGGCACACCTTCAATGGCGACAGGACTGGTGGAGAAATGCAGGTCGATGCCTTGCTCAAGCATGCCCTCCTGCACCGCCGACGACAGCTCACTGTCAAAACCATGGAGAAGGTGATCTCGCCGCACGAGCTGAGTCACTTGAACACCCAGCCCACGGAGGATTCCAGCGAATTCACAGGCGATGAAACCGGCGCCGACCACCACCACCTGTTCGGGAAAGCGCTCCAGCTGGAACATGTCATCACTCACCCAAGCCAGCTGAGCGCCAGGGATGTCAAGGCGATGGGGGCGACCGCCAACGCCAATCATCACCCGTTCAGCACGGAGCCGATGCTCAGGCTCGCCTGCTGGAGTCGGCGACACCACAATGTGGTGAGCATCCTCGAAGCGGCCCCAGCCTCGAATCAGGGTCACGCCGGCCTTCTCCAGGAAGTCGATATGCAGCGCATTGAGACGATCCACCTCGGTGCGCACATTGGCGAGCAACTGGGACGAGTCGATCGTCAGCGCTGAAGGATGAATGCCGTAGCTGGGAGCATTTTCGAGATGCTCCACCATCTTGGATCCATAAACCAGCAGCTTCTTGGGCACACAGCCGCGAATCACGCAGGTTCCACCCACACGATCCCCTTCCACGATGGCCACCTTGGCGCCGTAACGCGCTGCCCGCTTAGCTGCCGCCAGACCACCGGAGCCAGCACCGATCACCACAAGATCAAACGACTGCTCCACCGGAATGCCCATTAATCACATCTCATTCTGAGGGCTATGCGATGGATCTCGGGATCCGTGCATGCCTGAACCAACCGCCGATTCGACCAGAATCAACGGGAACCCACGAACGCCATGCGTCTGAGCACCTTCGCCAAGAGCACTTCCAAAAGCATTGCGAAAGCCGCAGCCATCGCCACATCCCTCACAGTTGCCTTGCTGAGCTCACTGGCTCCGGTTCGATCGGTTGACCTCAACGGTCAGACCAGCTTCGTGGCCGTGCCCACCAAGGCAAAACTCGTGAACTACCAGTGGTACGCCTTCCAGGGCAAAGCCGTGATTTACGTGGTGCTCGAGTTCCCTGCTGGTGCCGAAGCGGGGCTCGGCGCCATCAACCTTGATCAGATTCGTGGCGTGCAACCAGCCTTTCGGCGGGGCGCCGTTCCGGTCAGAGCGTTTTTAGGAACACCACGACGGGAAGGGGAAGCAATTGCCGCCAACGCCGAATTCAGCGACAGGGCCCGCAATGTGGTGGTGCGCTTCCCACAAGCGGTGCCACCAGGCAACACCGTCACCGTGGCTTTTCAGTTGGGCACCAATCCGCCTGCAGATCTCTACACCTTTTCCCTCTCGGCCATTCCCGCAGGCCCCGATCCAATCCCTCAGCTAGTCGGCGTGCTCCAGATGGACATCCTGCAACCCTTCCGACGCTGAAGATCCGACAGTGAAGAACCGTTGAGATCGGCATAGGGTGAAGACAGCAACGTTGCGGACTTCACCCTGCACCTGCCCCATTTCGACCGGATTCCTGATCACGACGGCGAGCACGATCTGTTTGAGGTCAAGGTGCGTGCGCTGCAGCCAACCCAGATGTGCGTTGGACTTGCCGAAGTGTGGAGCCGTCAGCGCGACTTCGGCCAAGACAGCCAAAGTGAACGGCTCAACTACCTGCGCAGGAAACCGGTGCCTCTGGTGCGCAACAGAGACGGCCAGCTCTGGATGGTGGATCGTCATCACCGTCTGCGGGCCCTGCTGGAGATGGATACCGATGTCTCCAGCTATGGCTATGTGATCGCTGAGCTCGACAGTGTCAATCGAAATGATGCTCTGGAAGCGCTTCAGCAACGAGGTTGGCTTTATCTCCACGATGAACGTGGCAAGGGACCATGGGCCCCATCAGCCCTGCCGACCTCTCTTCTTGACCTGCAGGATGATCCCTACCGAAGCCTGGTTTGGAAGCTCAAGAAAGAACGACTGATCAAGCCACAACCCCTGATCCCTTATCACGAATTCCGCTGGGGCAGCTGGCTTCGGACCCGCCCTCTACCTCCGTTCAGCTCAGCGCAACTCGATCCGGCGCTGCCAGCAGCCCGACGCCTCTGCCAATCATCAGCAGCTCGACACTTAGCCGGTTGGACCGGCAAGTCCTGAGCCATCCCACCTCTATCAGCCAATGCTCCATTTGACGGCTGGCCTCGCAGCGGCCCTCCTGCTACTTCCGCCGAGTGGCCAGACACTGGAACTCAAGGGTCAAACCAGCTTCGTGGCCGTGCCAACACAAGCCAAACTCACGAACTTTCGCTGGTACGCGTTCGACTGCTGTGCTGTGTACTACCTGACCCTTGAAATGCCTGAGGGCGCTAGCGCTGACTTGGGCCAGCTGCACCTGGAACAGATCCGGGGCGTTGAACCTGCCTTCTACAACGGCGCCGTTCCTGTCACTGCTTTCATCGGTACCCCTCGGCAGGAGGGCCGATCCGTGCCAGTAACTGCAGCGTTCAGCGAAGGTGCGCGCACGATCGATGTGCAGTTCAACACGCCAGTCGCGCCTGGAGAAACCATCACAGTCGCCTTCAAGGCAGGAACCAACCCACCCGCAGACATCTACACCTTTTCGCTTTCTGCCACGCCAGCCGGGCCAAATCCAGTGAGTCAGGTCGTGGGTGTGGTGCAGATGGACATTTTCCAGGCGGTGTTCTGAGACAGAGGCAGACGTAACCGATCCTGCTTAGCGCTTGCGCCTGGAGTCGATCTGGAGCAGGTCACGCACACGCTGAACCTGACTTGCCACCTGGGGGTCGCTGGCAAGTTTTTTCTCCACCTGGTCGATGGCATACATCACGGTGGTGTGATCCTTCCCTCCGAAGGTTTCACCGATGCGAGGCAAACTCAGCCCAGTGCCCTGACGCATGAGAAACATACCCACCTGACGAGCCTGGCTGACCGCACGGCGACGGCTGCTGCTCCGCATTTCATCCGCCGACACCCCGAACACTTCGGACACCTTGTCGATCACCTGCTCAGGCGTGACTTCCACACCCTGACCGCTGGGGTCCAGCATCGGTGCCACCGACTCGACCGTCATGGGCATGCCGGTGATCGAGGAGAAGGCCACCGCGCGGGTCAGAGCACCCTCGAGTTCACGGATGTTGGAGGTGAAGCGACCGGAGATGTACTGAATCAGGTCTCGGGGAAGCGAGACCCGTTCCTGCTCAGCTTTTTTCTGCAGGATCGCCATGCGGGTCTCCAGATCAGGCGCCTGGATGTCAGCGATCAATCCCATCGAGAAGCGCGAGATCAGGCGCTCCTGAAGTCGTGGAATCTGACTGGGCGGACGGTCGCTGGCGATCACGATTTGGCGACCAGCCTCATGCAGGGCATTGAAGGTGTGAAAGAACTCCTCCTGGGTGTATTCCTTACCCTCGATGAACTGGATGTCATCCACAAGGATCAGATCTGCGGCTCGGTAGCGATCCCGAAAAGCCTGCATGCCGTCCTTGCGGATGGCCACGATCAGGTCATTGGTGAATGTTTCGGTGGAAACGTAAAACACCTTGGCCTCGGGGTCGATCTCAAGGCGGTAGTGGCCGATGGCTTGCATCAGGTGGGTCTTGCCAAGACCCACACCACCGCAGATGAACAGCGGATTGAACTCGCGGCCAGGGGCTTCGGCGACGGCAAGGGCGGCCGCATGCGCCATGCGGCTGTTGGGCCCGACCACAAAACGATTGAACACGTAGCGCATGTTGAGGCCAGGCAGCCGCCTCGGCGCCGAAGCCTTGGGAGCAGCCACAGGAGGTTGTGCCGCCACGGGTGTGGGATCTGAGACCACAGCAGTGGACGCATTGCCGGCACCTGCCGCGGTCTGCGGCTCATCCGCATCGCGGGCCTGAACCGACACCTCCACCGGCTGGCCAACAATCTCACCGGCCACTTCAGCAATCGTGCTGGCGTAGTTCTTGCGCAACCAGTTGCTGGCAAAGCTATTGGGAGCAAGAAGCGTCAGCGTTCCATCCCGGAATCCGCTGCATTGAGCCGGTCGAATCCAGGTTTCGAAGGTCGGCTTGCTGAGGTTGCTCTGAAGGGTCTGCTGAACATGACTCCAAAGCTCACTGCCCGTCAGCACTGCGTCGACTGAATCAAGGAGGCTGAATCTACGCACCTCTGGCCGATCGGTCAGTCTTTAATGAGACCCTGTTAAAGCCACCGACGTCCATGGCTCCCGCCACCCAGCGCTTTCTGCAGAGGATTCCACTGCTTCTGGGAATCGGCCTCATCGGCACAAGCCTGAGCGGCTGCGGAACCTCCTGGCGCGAACGGGTCGGGCTGGACAAGCCTCAGTCCACTGACCCTCTGCCGGAAGTCAGTGATGGACCGCGTTCAGCACCGTTGCAACCCGGCAAGAACGTGATCGTTCAGGCCGTGGATCGGGTCGGCCCCGCTGTGGTTCGGATCGACACCATTAAGCGTGTGGTCAACCCGCTGGGCAAGCTGTTTGGAGGACGTCCGCCAGTCCAGCAACAAGCCGGCCAAGGGTCGGGGTTCATCACCCGCTCCGACGGATTGATCTTCACCAATGCTCACGTAGTGGAAGGGGCCGATCAGGTTTCCGTGACACTCCCGGATGGCCGTAGCTTCCGCGGAAACGTGCTGGGTGGTGATCCGCTGACCGATGTGGCCGTGGTTCGCGTGGTGGCCGACAAGCTGCCGGTTGCTCCGCTCGGAAATTCCAGCGATCTCAAACCCGGAGAGTGGGCCATTGCCATCGGCAATCCACTCGGCCTGAACAACACCGTGACGGCGGGGATCATCAGCGCCGTGGACCGCACCAATGCCGTTGGAGAAGGTCAACGTGTTCCTTACATTCAGACCGATGCGGCCGTGAATCCCGGCAACAGCGGCGGTCCATTGATCAATGATGCCGGTCAGGTGATTGGCATCAACACTGCAATCCGTCAGGCGCCGGGAGCCGGCCTCAGCTTTGCGATCCCGATCAATCTGGCCAAACGCATCGCCCAGCAGATCATCAGCACAGGCCAGGCGTCCCACCCCTTCATCGGCGTTCGCCTCCAGGGTCTCACTCCCCAGCTTGCCAAGGAGATCAACGCCACCAGCGACTTCTGCCAGGTCCCCGAACTGAACGGTGCGCTCGTGATCGAGGTGGTCAACAACAGCCCAGCCTCCCGTGGAGGAATCAAAGCCTGCGATCTGATTCGCATTGTCAACGGCACCGAGGTTCAGGACCCCTCCCAGGTCCAGCTGGCGGTCGACCGCGGACGCGTCGGACAACCGATGCCGATCGTGGTCGAACGAGACGGCGAGACGGTGGAGCTCACAGTGACACCTGAAGAGCTTCCACGTCAGCAGTAATGCGCGCTCAATCGATCCAATGACCCAGCCGGTGCTGGTGGTGATGACCCGCTGGCCTGCCAGCGGTCGCTGCAAACGGCGGCTGGCGCAAACCCTGGGCGCATCACCAGCTGCACGCATTCAGTCACGGCTGATTGCTCACACTCTGACCGTTGCGCAGAACGTGGCCGCGCAGCATCGGCTCCATCTCCACGTTGCTGTCAGCGGAGCGGGCCCCCGAGCACGCCAACGTTGGCTGGCATCGTTGCCCCAGGCCAGGGTGATCGGCCAAGGACACGGAGGCCTCGGAAATCGCATGCGTAGGGAGGTGCTCAGGGCCAAGACTGTGCACCCCGGCTCACCCGTGATCCTGATCGGGACGGATCTGCCCGATCTAGAAGAACGGGATCTCGCGCAAGCCATCGAAGCGCTGAAACAAGCACCTGTGGTGCTGGGCCCGTCTCAAGATGGGGGCTACTGGCTGCTCGGCCTGGATGGCTCAGGCCCTGGTGCACCCCGCTGGCCCTTCCACTCCATGCCATGGGGGACCGACCGGGTGTGTCATGTCACCCGCGAACGCGCTCGGCGTCACGGCGTGGAGCCGGCAGAGCTCGTTGCACGCAATGACATCGACCAGCTGAACGACTTAACAGCTTGGCTGCAATGACGAGGAATCAGCCTCCACTGAGCGTGATCGTGCTCTGTCTCAATGAGGCAGCGCGATTGCCGCTCTTGCTGGCAGACCTGCAGCAGAGTTCGTTCCCACTCGAAATTCTGATTAGTGATGGTGGCAGCATCGATGCCAGCCCACAGATCGCGGAGCTGGCCGGAGGGCGCGTCGTCAGCGTGCATCCCCCTGGCCGGGGACGTCAACTGGCGCTCGCGGCCGACGAAGCCCGAGGGGATTGGCTGCTGTTCCTCCATGCCGACAGTCGGCTAGCACCCAACTGGCAAGACTCAGTCATCCATCTGCTGCCGTCAGAGGATGCTCAAGGCTCCGGTTGGTATTTCGATCTGTGCATCGAGCCGAGCACATGGGCACGTCGGTTGCTGGAGCAGCTCGTGCACCTGCGCAGCCGCTGGCTGCAACGCCCCTACGGCGATCAGGGATTGCTGATTCACCGCAGCCTGTATGAACGCTGCGGTGGTTTCAAGGAGCTGCCGCTCATGGAAGATCTCGATTTGGTGGAGCGCTTGAGCGCCATCACACGCTTGCGCCGAATTGGCCTGCCGCTGACCACCGATGGGCGGCGCTGGGATGGGGATGGTGTGCTTCGGCGCAGTTGGAGCAACGCCATGCTGCGCCGGAGCTGGAAGCGAGGGGAGCCAGCAGAGCAACTGGCGCGTCGCTACGGCGTTGATCAGTTGGCGTACCAGAAGCCGCAGCGGTGACCACCGGGTTCCAAATCCCATCCCAGACGCTTGTAGAACGGCAAGACACCAGGATCCGCGAACAGCGTGGCCCGCTCGGTGCCAAGCACGCGCAAGGCGTCCAAGATGTAGTCCATCAGCTGGCTGCCGAGTCCAGAGCCTTGATACAGCGGATGAACAGCCACATCCCAGATCGTGGCCTCCAGCACACCATCACCGGTGCAGCGGGCAAAGCCCACCAAGCGGGGAACCCTTAGATCATGCCTCCACAGGCCAACCCTCAGCAGGCTGTGGTCCAAGGCCTTGCGCACGCGCCGCACAGGGCGACGGCTCCATCCCACCGCCTCCAACAGCTGCTCGAGCTCCACCAGATCAAAGGGGCGGTGCTGGCTGAACACCAACGTCAATTGGTCGCTGGGTGACGCACACAGCTTCGCCTGATCGCCGTACATCGCCTGCAGGATCTCTGGAGTCAGGGAGGAGTGGTCGGTCACCGGACGGGGCAATTTCAGGTCGATCCTGGCGCACCGAAGGTCAAAAGAGCGGCAAGGTGGAATGGCCTGATCGAGCGCGATGACTGCCGACTACCTGTTGATCGCTGTCCACGGCTGGCTTCTCAGCAGGCATGTCTGGGCACCGTTCGCCGCAGGCTGGGCTCGGCAGCATCCGGAGATTGAGCTTTGGTGCCCGGACCTGCCCGGATTCGGCGATGCACCCAGGCCCTCTGGCTTGCTGCCGAACCTGGCGAGCTATGGACGCTGGCTGGCTGAAGCATCGATCCACAGAGCGCAGGGACGTCCATTCGTGCTGATGGGGCATTCCCTCGGCGGCAGTGTGGTGCTGCATGCCGAAGCGGAATTGCGCCGTCAACAACGGTCGAATCTCTGCGGGGTAGTGCAGCTGGCAGCTGGAGGTGGCATTTATCAACCAAGACCGTTTCGTCGACTGCGCAGCCTTGGCAATCTGATCCTTCAGCTGCGTCCTGATGGCTTGGGCCGATGGCCGGCGCCGATTGGTTCTCTGGGTCCATTCAAGGCGGAACATCGGGCCGCCCGAGGCCTGCTCGTGAACAGCACCTGCCGCGGTGCGGTACGCGAACTGCCTGGTCTAGTGGCCGAGCTTGGCGTTAACAATCTCTGGATCAGCGGTGACAAGGATCAGGTCATGGAACCCGGCTATGTCCGGCATTTGGCGGCTTACAGCCCAAACCACGATTACCGGGAGATCAGCTCCTGCGGCCACTTGGTGATGCGAGAGCAACCGGACCAGCTCAGGAGAGTGCTATTCGAATGGATGGCCGATCAGAGCCGCGCCAATCCCCGCTCCTGAAGTTCGGCCAGTTCGGCATAGAGACCGCCCTGGGCACGAAGCTGACGATGGGTGCCCTGCTCGATCAGGCGACCACGACGCAGCACCAGAATCCGATCAGCCGCTTCCACCGTGGCCAGGCGGTGGGCAATCACCACAGCCGTGCGCCGCTCGAGCAGCCGATCGAGATCCCGCTGCAGGGTGGCTTCGGTGGACGGGTCCATGAAGGCTGTGGCCTCATCCATGACCAGAACATTGGGGTTGCGGATCGCGACCCTTGCCACAGCCAGAAGCTGACGCTCACCGGAGCTGAGGTTGCCACCCCGTTCCCGCAGTTCCGTCTCTAGCCCCTGAGGCAAGCGATCGAGCAGGTCGCTTAAGCCCAGATCCCTGCAGATCTCACGCAGCCGCCGATCATCGATCTCACGGTCCAAACGGAGATTGTCAGCAACAGTGCCACTGAATAAGAAGGTGTCCTGAAGAACCACACCCAACTGACGGCGCAGCTCGGCAAGCGGCAGAGTGCGAATGTCACGACCATCCAGCAGGATTCGTCCCTGTTGGGGCTCATACAGGCGACACAGCAAACGAATGACAGTGGTCTTGCCGGAACCGGTGGGGCCGACCAAGGCCACATGCTCTCCGGGTGCGATGCGGAAGCTGAGGTCCTGAAGGATTGGCTCATCAGGGCGATAGGCAAAATGCACACCTTCAAAAATCACTTCACCACGGGTTGAGGGCATCACCTGCAAGGGCCTGGATATGCCATCGGGGGCGTCCGAGGCGACATCACCAGAGAGATCACGGATCTCCAGTGGTTCCTCCAGCAGTTCTCCGATCCGCTCCACAGCGGTCAGTCCGCCCTGAATCTGTGTGAAGCGCTCAGCCATCTGGCGCAGAGGGTCAAACAGACGCTGTGAATAAAGGATGAAGGTGGTGAGTGTTCCAAGACCCATCGCGCCGGCGGTCACCATCCATCCCCCAAGAGCCAGCACCACAGCAACGGCTCCGAGCGCCACCCATTCCAGGAAGGCAGAAATGCTGCTGTCGAACAGGATCGTTCCAGTGACCGCTTCCCGATAAGCACGACCCGTTCGGTTGAAGCGCTCACCATTGAAAACCTCACGCCGGAACATCTGGACGACATCCAAACCCTGCAGGTTTTCCTGAAAGTCAGCATTGAGCTGAGACAACTCCTCGCGGACCCGGTAATTGGCCTTGCGATACCGCCGTTGTAACCAGAGGATCACCAGGGTCACAGGCACCTGTGACACCAGAAGCAGCAATCCCAACCGCCACTCGACCAGAAGCATGGTGACGGCGATCACCGTGAGCGTGACCAGGTCGGTGAGCACACCAACAGCTCCGCTGGCGAAGACCTCAGCCAAAGCATCCACATCGCTGGTGAGACGCGTCAGCAGCTTTCCAACAGGCATGCGGTCGTGATACCTGAGCGAAAGATCCATCGCGTGGGAGAACAGGTCCCGGCGGATCCTGGCCGTGAGTCGCTGACCCAGGTACTGATTGTTGGAGAGCTGAACCCTCTGAAGGGCGAAACGCAGCAGCACTGCGATCAGCATTGCAGCGACGATCAGTCTCAAGGCCAGCGTGCTGTCGAGCGGCTGGAGGAGCGGCAGCACGGCTTCGTTGGTGGCACCGGTCCCGGTGCGAAGAATCGAGATGGCCTGACCGATGAGCAGCGGCTGGACAGCAACGGAAAAAGCCTGGGGGACCAACAGCGTCAGGGTCAGCAGCAATCGACGACGGTCCTGCCCGAGATAGCGACCCAGACGGCGGATGCGTTTGAGATCCGAACCGGCCATCAGGCTGCGCCCACCGGAGTGGACCTTGGCGCATCCATGGCCGTGATGATCTGCTGAAGCTCTCCCTGATCGAGGCGCAAAGACAGGGGATGCCCCACCAACCGCGCAGTGGTGTGGAAGAGATCCTCAATCGCGACGAGACCATTGTCTTTGAGGGTGCGACCGGTAGCCACCAGATCCACAATCGCTTCGGCGATGCCGGTGATCGGACCTAACTCAACCGAGCCCGACAGGTGCACCAGCTCGACAGGGAGATCAATGGAGTCGAAATACTGCCTGGCACAACGGGTGAACTTGCTGGCCACGCGGCAATGAGGGGGCAGATCCGTTACGCGCTGATAACCGCTGCTGGATTTCACAGCCACGGACATGCGGCAACCGCCAAACCCGAGATCGGCTAAGTGAGCGACAGGCATCTGATGCTCCCGCAGCACGTCGTAACCGACCACGCCGAGCTGCGCCTGGCCGTAAGCGACATAGACAGGCACGTCACCGTTGCGAACCAACAGAGCCCTGGCTCGACCGCAAACGGATGGAACCATCAACTGACGGTTATCAGGGTCCAGCACCGCTGAAAAATCCAGCCCCGCTGCTTTGAAACGGTCCACGGAGTCGCATAGCAGCGCTCCCTTGGCCAGTGCAACGGTGATCATGGATGCCTGCATCGTTCGAAACTTTAACGATGGGCCAATCCGTTCAGAGCGACGGGATCTTCCCTCTGCCGGTCCTCCAAGACAACGTGATCTGGATCTGGGTCCAAAACCGGAAGGCCGTGGTCGTCGACCCTGCCATCGCAAAACCCGTGATCAATTGGCTTCGCCATCGCGACCTGTCTTTGGAGGCCATTCTTCAGACCCACCATCACGCTGATCACATCGGCGGCACGCCGGAGCTACTCGAGCACTGGCCTCAAGCGAGCGTGGTCGCCGCTGCGGCTGACCTGGAGAGGATTCCCTTTCAGACCATGTCCGTGAAGGCGGGGATGCTGCTGAATCTGCTGGGGCAACCCGTGCAGGTGATCGACGTGAAGGCCCACACCCGTGCCCACCTGGCCTTCGTGCTCCCCGAGGGGGCTTCACCTTCAGATCCAACGCCGGCGCTGTTCTGCGGGGACACGCTGTTCGCGGGTGGTTGCGGACGGCTGTTCGAAGGATCAGCCGAGGACATGCATTTGGCTCTGGGTCGTCTCGACAGGCTTCCAGGGAGCACCCGGGTGCACTGCGCCCACGAATACACGGAGGGGAACCTGCGCTGGGCTCACGCCCTCAGGCCTGGCAACGAGGCCATTGCCAAACGGCTTGCAGCGGTCACAGATCAGCGCAGCCGAGGTGAACTGACGCTGCCCAGCACGATGGACAGGGAACGCGACACCAACCTGTTCCTTCAGGCTGGTTCTGCAGAAGAACTGGCTGAGCTGCGATCCCACAAGGACAGCTGGCGCGGCTGATCACCCCTCCACTGTTGAGCTGGCGCGAGTCAGCAGGGCCAAGCGCTGGGGATGAAGCAGAACCGAGGACCCAGGTTTAAGCTGCAAACGGCACTGTTGACCACGCGCGTAATCCTCCGCAAGTGGGCGGAGAAGACGCAGTTGTCGGTCGCCGGTTTGCACCCGGTAAAGCCAGCTGTGACCCAGGAACTCTCTGCCCATCACGCAGGCTTCCCCGCTGGAGTCTTCCTGCAGCGAGATCGATTCAGGAGCCACAAGCACCGTTGCCTCCTCGGGAAGTGAAGCCCCATCGAGATCCCGGGGCCTTTCCAGATCTCCCAAGGGGCAACGGAGGCAACCCTCTGCGGCATCCACCCAGACGGGCAACACATTGCGCTGCAGCACAAAACTTCCCACAAAGGGTGTGGCAGGCGAATCGAACAACTCGCGTGGGCTGGCGCACTGGTGAAGGTGCCCATCCCGCAACACCGCCACACGGCTGCAAATCGCCATGGCCTCCTCGGGGTCATGGGTCACCAGCACACCACTTGCCCCGCAAGCACTGAGCACGGCCGGCAGTTCACTGCGCAAGCGCAGACGCACCTCCACATCGAGATTGGAGAAGGGCTCGTCCAGAAGGACCACTGAAGGCGATGGCGCAAGCGCCCTGGCCAGAGCAAGCCGCTGACGCTGCCCGCCGGAGAGCTCATGGGGATACCGCGATTTGAACTGCTTCAGTCCCAGAAGCTCCAGCAACCACGACGCCCGTGAGGTGTCCTGACCGGGCCGCAACCCAAAACAGGTGTTCTGCCAGGCGTTGAGGTGCGGGAACAACGCATAGTCCTGAAACACCATGCCCACACCACGCCGTTCTGGCGCCAGCGACCGTTGGGGATTGGCCACGACCTGCCCATGCAGACGGACAGAACCTCGGCTGGGCTGCTCAAACCCGGCAATCAGTCGTAGCAGGGTGGTCTTTCCACAACCGGAGGGTCCCAGTAATCCCACGAGTTCGCCGCGTTGCAGGCGGAGATCGATCCCTTGCAGCGTCCAGTCAGCGCCAGAGGCGCTGTAGCTGTGCCAGAGGCCCTCGATTTCGACTGGACAGGCCTCCATCAACACGGAAAGCGAAAATGCAGCCTCATTGTGAGCCCACCACATGACCACCATCGTCCATCAGGCCGTCACCACTACGGATGCCCCGGCTCCGGTGGGGCCTTACAACCAGGCCGTACAGGCGGGTGGCTGGCTGTATTGCTCGGGTCAGATTCCCCTGGACCCAGCCAGTGGAGAAATGGTTGGTCATGGCGATGTGGAAGCCGAAACCCGACAAGTGCTTCGCAATCTCAAGGCCGTGCTGAGTGCGGCCGGCACCGATGCATCCAAAGTTGTGAGGACCACGGTTTACCTGGTGGACCTCGCCGACTTCCAGGCCGTGAATGCGATTTACGCCGAGATGTTTGGCGAAGGTATCAGTCCAGCTCGCGCCTGCGTTCAGGTGGCCGCCCTGCCGAAAGGATCCAAGGTTGAGATCGACTGCATCGCCTGGCTCGGCTGAAGACATTGATGCTCTGGAGTGGATTTGTAACCCCCGGAGCATTGGCGACCTCACGGTTGCATAAGTTGAGGTATGTGCTGACCGACTTCCATGCCCCAGGCGAAGCTGACCATCGGTGAACTGGAAGCCGGTTACCCGTTGTATTGCAAGGCATTACGACGACTCCTTAAGGAGGGACGTGCGGTCAAAGAGATCGAAAAGACCGTGTGCTGGGGACACCTGGAAACGCTGAACCGTTGCCTTCCCGGTCGTTACAAGGCACCTTCTTATCTCATGGCTTTGATCCGTCGGGATCTGGAGCAGCCCAGCGACAAATAGGAATCAACGGCACCACGCCGGTCAAGTGGTGAGGGGCTCAGCGGGATCCGCACCCTCCACAACCCCTTGAAACACACGACTCGATCGAACATCCGAGGCCTCGATGGTGCTCAGAGCGTCACGGTCAAGCAGTTGTGTTCTCGTGGAAAATAGACGGTTGGCGTGACGAAGCCGGAGACGCTCAATCGCATTCCGAATCGAACGGGCATTAGCGAAAAAGGGCAATGTCTTACGCCGACTGATGTAACCCTGGAAGGCCAACATGGCTTCATCGCTGAACTGATAGTCCTGCTGCTTAAGCAATAACTGAGCAATCGCCATCAGCTCGACTTCGCTGTAATCAGGAAAATCAATGTGGTGGGCCACACGTGATGAAAGACCTGGATTTGACCGATAAAAATCCATCATTCGATCTTTATAACCAGCAAAGATCACCACAAGATCTTGACGGCTTCGCTCCATTTCCTGGAGAAGAATCTCAATTGCCTCTGCCCCATAATCCCGTTCATTCGAAGGCTTATAGAGGTAATACGCCTCATCAATGAACAACACACCCCCTTGCGCTCGCTTGAGCATGTCCTTGGTCTTCGGAGCGGTATGGCCCACGTACTGCCCCACAAGGTCATCCCGTGTGGCAGTCACCACATGCCCCTTACGGAGGTAACCGAGGCGATGCAAAATCTGCGACATCTTCTGGGCGACAGTGGTTTTGCCAGTTCCAGGATGTCCAGTGAATGACATGTGTAGGCTCGGGGCCGTGCTGGAGAGATCCAGCTGTTGACGGGCCTGGTCCACCAGCAGCAGAGCAGCAATCTCACGAATGCGCGTTTTCACTGGCTTTAAACCGATCAATTCACGATCGAGCTGAGCGAGGACGTCCCCAACACCAGAGGTGGCATACGCCGCGTCCAGATCAACCAAGGAGTGCATCGATCTCGGAAGCCAATGCTCGATCTGCCTCACTTAACGAAGCGTCAGTGGCATCATCATCAGGCCTGATGGTGATATTCACGTAGGTGCGGCCGAAGCTGATGTCCGGGAAGCGCTGGGTGGTTTCGCTGTGATCACCAAGCTTGTCCAAGAAATCCCGGGTGGCGTCATAGGTCTCGAATTCGTAGCGCCGCTCGAGACAGACAGGACGTTTGCGTTCATGCCACTGATCCACGTCTTGATCTCAATTCATTCAGAAACTTTAGATGAGCACAGGATCAGCATTCATCAACTTGAAGGGATGGATCTCACGACAGGAATCTGCAATCGCCAATGCGCAACAGACCCGTTAATGATCATGTGAGAGGACACGAAAAGCCAGGGTGGTTCTCCACGGAAAGGATCCAATGCATCCAATTCGCTGGGATTTGTTGTCATAAGGGAGACAAGCCACCTTCAACCCTTCCCAAGGAAACTCCAACAAACTCGGTAGTTGTGACACCGACCCTTTGAAGCCACATCAGCGTTGATTCAGAACGCGCGGAGAACCAACTCCGAATGCCTCGCGCTTCGCGTTCAGCCTGGCAACAAAGCCACGCGCTGACATCCCATCAATCGTTCTGACCAGCTCGAGGCGTAGGCGTGGTTGGCGGCCTGCTGTTCTGGATCTTCAGTGGTGAGGGGATGAGGCATCGTGCCTGCGATTGCTGCATTTGTAACGCAGAACATCGACTTCTGGAAACTGACGCAGATCTGCACATGCGCATCCGCCTGGCTGCGACCGTGAGTGTCGTACCAACGGCTGAGTTCCTCGGGCAGATTCCTGAACATATCCGACATGCAAAGGCTCGGCGGGATGCCAGCACCCATGCTTGGCACGGGATCGGCGTACAGCGCTCCGTACTTGAACTGACTCTGATCAGCTGCGATCTGACGAGCCTGGGCGTTGTACGACACCGTTCCCAGGAAGGGCATGCCGCGGAAGAACACGGCCTCCACGTAGGGCACAGCCACATCCACCAGGAAGGTGAGACCTGCTTCAGGAGGAAGCAGCCAGACGGACTCACCGCCAACCTCCACTGCGTACTCAATCGGGCTCCCGGCTGCCTTCACGAGGCCATCCCGGATGTGATGCACCACATCCAGCACACAGGCAACTTCGCCGATGCGGTAGCGGCGCGCCAGATCGATGAAGATGTCACTCATCACCCGCCAGAACAGCCCGAGGGCATAAATGGTGGTCATCGACCGGATCGCCTCAGGTGCAAAACCTGGATAAACCGTGTTGACGAGGCGCAGCAATGGGTCTCTGCGGGAACGAAGCGCAATCACCCGACGACAGGCGTCCTGAAAAGACTCTGAATCGAAATAGGCATCCATACCACCGGTGCCATGCCAGAACATGGCCTTCTGGCAGTACTCGGCGTACTCGAAATTGATGCGATCACCCTTGAGGTGCTCCCAGAGACGCCCGAAGGAAAACCCTTCATGGAAGAAGCGCATCACCGGGAAAGGGTTCAGCAGCTGGGTTTTGCCCTGATAAACAAGATTTCTGCTGTAGGCATCGAGAACAACGCCATAACTCTCCAGCACGTTCACCACCTGGAGCAGGTGGTCAGATGTATCGGCCAGCAAAGGGCTGTCAGACAGCAAACGTCGGATCAACTCCTCCTGATCAGGAAGGCTGACGTCGATAGCCTGGGGTCGTTCGGTGGTCGTCATGTGAGCCCTCCGGGTTGAAGCAGTGTGGCGAGTTCACTGAGCTGAGTGGTGGCCGTCTGGCTCAGACCCACCAGAAGATTGGGTGCAACGCCCAAGATCAGGATCAACACGGACATGGTGAGCGCGGGCATCTGCTGCCCTAGGGACACCTGCGTGAGAATGGATGGATTGGGATTCGCACCCGGTGCAACCGCGAGTCGTCCGAAGAAGGCCCTGTTCACGAGCAGCAGGAAGTAAACGGCTGTCAATCCTGATCCCACCATGGACAGAAGCGTGGCCACTGGGAAGAGTTCGAAACTGCCCTTGAACACCAGAAACTCAGAAATGAAGCCGGCCATGCCGGGAATGCCCGCACTGGCCATCACACCGATGATCATCAGTGTTCCTGTCAATGGCAGACCGCGCTGAGGATTGAGAAGACCCCTCAGCACATTGAGATCGCGGGTTCCTGTGCGCTCGTAAACCACACCAACCGCAAGGAAAAGAACGGCCGAAATGAGGCCGTGACTCACCATCTGGAACAACGCACCCATCAGTCCAAGGGGTGTGGCCGCAGCCGCAGCCAGAAGCACGTATCCCATGTGGCCCACGGAGCTGTAGGCCACCATGCGTTTCATGTCGGTCTGGGCGATGGCGGCAAGCGAGCCATACAGCACAGAAACCGCCGCCCAGCCTGCCAACCACGGGGCAGCGACGGACCAGGCCTCAGGGAAAAGCCCCAAACAGAAACGCAGCAGTCCATAGGTGCCCAGCTTGAGCAGAACGCCGGCGAGAAGCACCGACACAGGCGTACTGGCTTCGGTGTGCGCATCCGGAAGCCAAGTGTGGAAGGGAAAAAGTGGAATTTTGATGCCGAAGCCGATGAGGAGAGCCCCCATCAGCACCAACTGGCTCGTCATCCCCATCTGGGCATTCAGAATCGGCCGGATGCCGAAATCAACCGTTCCGGTTACCAGAGCAATGCCCAGGAAGGCTCCCAGAATCAGCACACCGGACACGGCGGTGACGATCAGAAATTTGGTGGACGCATAGGCACGGTTCGCACCACCCCAGATGGCGATCAGCAACCAGAGGGGAATTAGCTCCAGTTCGTAGAAAAGGAAGAAGAGCAGCAGGTTCTGGGCAAGGAAGGCTCCATTCACGGCTCCGCTGATCACTAGCAGCAAAGCGAAATAAAGACGGGGGCGATTGCTGATCGAGCGGGAAGCGAGGGTGGCTACCAGACAGAGCACCCCATTCATGAGCACTAGGGGAAGCGACAGCCCATCAAGAGCGAGGCTGAATTCAAGACCGACCTGGGGCAACCACGGCAGTGTCTCCAGCATCTGCATGCCTGGCTCGACGGCACTAAAAGGAAGCAGCAATGCGAAGCTCAGCACGCATTGAGCCACCAGCGTGATCACACTCAAAGTGCGGACGCGCTCGGAGCTACCTTCGGAGGGGAGAACACTGATCAGCAGTGCTCCAAGGAAAGGGATGAGAAGAAGAATCGTCAGCATGATGACCTCACTGCAGCACCCAGCTCAGGGACATGAGCAGCAGCACAATGGCGGCGATCACGGTGAGCACATACGACTGAGACTGACCACTGATGCTCAGTTTCAGACCCTCTGAACTGGAAAGGGAGAAGCGGGCAAGCCCGTGCAGCACCCCGTCAACGGCATTGCGATCAAACCATCCAGCCAGTCGGGAAAACGTTGCGACGACATTCACGATCGTGACCCGGTAAAAACGCTCCGTGTAGAAGTCGTTGGACAGCAGATCCTGGAACCAGCGGAGGATCGGGTTCAGGGAGCGCGACCAGGCCTTGTTGAGGGGAATGAGGGCGCCAACCAGCAGCCCAGAGGTACCGCTAGCGACTACGAGAGCAGCTGCGGAGGCAGGGAATGCGAGCAGACCATCCAGGGATTCCAGCCGGATGAGAAGCAGAGGCGTCAGCAGCACGATCACCGTGAGCGCGACCATGGGCAAGGCCATCTGCCAGTTGACCTCTGCAGCCCGTCGGGTCTTCGCCAGCGAGGGGCCGAGGAACACCTGGCGGAACACCCGGGTGAGATTTAGAGCCGTCAGTGCGTTGGTGATCAGAAAAACGGGAACAAAGATTGTTGCCCTGGCTCCCACCAGTTCCACGGCCTGAGCGAAGCAGAGAAAGCCTCCGAGCGGCAGCAGGCCCACCAGACCGGCGCCTCCCACGAGGAAGGAACCGGTTGTGGCCGGCATCCGACCGCCAAGGCCACCAAGTTCTGTGATGTCCTGGCAGTTAGTGGAGGCAATCACACCCCCCACACTCATGGAGAGCAGGGCTTTGGAGACAGCGTGGGCGTACAGCAACAGCAGAGCAAGAACGGGCACCTGCAGAGAGATCGCGATGAACACCAAGCCGAGATAAGCCGTTGTGGAATACGAGAGGGTGCGCTTGATATCAACCTGGGCAATCGACACAAGGGAACCACCGATCGCGCTGATCACGCCAATCACCTGGAGCACCACAAGCGTGACGGGAGCATGTTGCAGCAGAGGCATCACCTTCAGCAGCACGATCGCGCCGCAGGTCACCACCACTGAGTTGCGCAGAATCGACGCCGGATTGGGACCCTCCATGGCCTCATCAAGCCAGAGATGCATGGGGAACTGAGCACACTTGCCGGTGGGGCCAGCGATCAAGCCAAGGCCAAGCAGTGTGGCCGCGAGAGGCGTGAGCGTGTCGCGCGCAGACCAGGCATAGAGATCCTGAAAACCGGTCACACCTGACCAGGCCGTGAGTGCCACCACACTCATCAGCAACATCACATCACCGACGCGCTTGGTGAGGAATGCATCCCGAGCGGCGGTGACTACCAGAGGCTGGGCGTACCAGAAACCCACCAACAGATAGGTGGACAGAGTCAGCATTTCCAGCAGGAAGTAGCTCTGGAACAGCGAGTCGCTCAACACCACACCCGACATGGCTCCCTCAAAGAAACCCAGCAACGCAAAGAAACGAGCCAAAGCCCATTCCTTGTCCATGTAGCCGAGGGAATACAGCTGGGAAAGCAGGCTGAGCCCGGTGATCAGCTCGAGTGCTGACACGTTGGTCAGGGAGAGGCTGAAGCTGATCTCAAGATTGAGATCACCCACCGTGAGCCAGGGCATGCCAATCACAGCAGGGCCCGTCGCCATCACATCCCTCAGCACCAGACTGCCGTGGATGACGGCGATCAGGGTGAGCAGGATATTGAGATAGGCCGGAGGACGATGGGCGTCACGCCGAAACCAGCCGAATGCCCAGGGGAGGGACACGAGCATCCCAGCAAATCCATACAAAGGGATCAGCCAGGCGGTCTGAAGGGGCAGCGAAAGTGCTGAAGTCAAAGCAACGAGACCGAAGGGGTCGTTGTAGGGCGTATTGGCCGGGGAATCTAATCTGAAAAGGTCCCCTAAGAGTGTGTCGATCAGCTGCGTCGTCGCACATTGGTAGCGACGAGGGCGGGTTCAACCTCTTGGTGAGGGCGCGCAATGATATGGGCGGCCACGAGACCGTCGCCGACACGTTCACAGGCATCGGCACCAGCCCGCACTGCAGCGTTCACAGCACCGGTTTCACCACGCACCATCACCGTGACGTAACCACCGCCCACATACTCACGGCTAATCAGCTGAACTTCCGCCGCCTTTGTCATCGCGTCAGCGGCTTCGATGGCGGGGACCATGCCGCGGGTCTCGATCATGCCCAGGGCTATGCCCTGCACTGACGGCTGGGGAGCTGAGGCGACAGCTTTGGAAGCACCGCCCGATCCCGACGCACCAGACGCGCTACGCGTGGTGCTGCGGGTGGTCGACGCACGGGAGGCACTGGCACGTGCCGTGGTGCTGCGACGGGTCGTCGTCGTGGATTTGCTGCTGGCCACAGGCGTCACATCGACGGTGGCCGAAGACGCCGCTGCATCTGCCTTGCTCGCAGCAGGCTTGGCGGCAGAGCTGGACGACGATGTCTTGGCTGCCTGAGACGCTCGAGCGGATGCCGAAGAGGAAGCAGACGAGCGACGACGGGGAGCAGGAGTGGCCATGAACAGGGAAAAATGGGATGGAACGGTGAAGCTGGAGGTGATCAGTTATCCATCCGGCATCCAATGATCGATGATCCCGCCGATCGTGAGATCAGTGAGCACGGTGTTATCGGGACAGGCATGACGTGCGGCTGAACCGCTAGCGGTGAACACCCAGTTGCCCTCACGGGCACCGACGGGATCCACAGCCACAAGCTTTTTGCCTTTGTTGTTTTGGAGAATGCGCAGGTGCATGTGATCGAGTCCGGCCACCCGATAAGTGCAGACCAGCGTTCCCATCACCTGCATGATCTCCATTAGGAGGGATCTCCTTGTTTGGGCTCCGTGGTGGACTTGGCCGGCGACGGTGCCACTGAGGGAGAGGGTTTCGGTGGATCGGGTTCCCAATGGTCAATGATGCCGACAATGGTCAGATCACTGGGATATGACTTACTGCCAGCCGCCTCCCGGGCCGCGGAGCTGCTCACACAGATGACCCAGTCACCGGGTTTGGCGCCCACGGCATCGACAGCCACCTTTTTGGCACTGCCGTCTTGCACCACCTGCAGATGCTTGTGTTCGAAATCGGGAATCCGGTTCGTAGAAACGAGCGGCTTCAGGACCTTGACGATCAGCATGGTCAGTGAGCCTCCTGCTGGACGGGATCGAGTGTGGAACCTACCGCCACCGCCGGTAGGGGCTGGTCGCGGTCGCGGATGGTGAGAAGGGTGTGAAGCAGACCGTCCTTCACCAGCGATGCGTAGCGCTCGTTGATGGCTTGCTGGATGCGTTGGCAATCAGCAATGGCTCGCTCCCGGGCACCAGGAACACGACCGGAATAGTCGAAGCGAACCACCACGGGAATTGGCAGATCCCTGGAGACATTCAGACCCTTAAAGATCTTCACGCCCACATCCAAATCAGGAGCACCCTGCTCGACCGTATCGAGGTGAGCGAAATACGTGAGATTGCGCAGATGCACCTCCTTGAAGCCAATGCCCACACCAATGAAACGCTCGGCATGGCCAGCGTCGGGGTAGGGCCCGCGATGGAGGGAGCGCACGTAATCCTGTTGGGAGATGTTGTTGATCAACATGCGAGTGATGAATGCCACCATCCCGTCATCTGGGGATGACGAGGCATGCGTTCTCACGGCCGCTTCAACCGCCTCGAGAGCCTGTTGGCGTGTAAGTGGTGCGGTGCTCTCATAGAGAGCTGAAGCGCACAGCCATTGATCCAGGCGAATCTCACCCTCTGCATCAGGAACATGCACGCGGATGGCGTCGGTGTCCGTGTCGAGTCCGATCAGCAGCAAATCGACGGAAGCACCACAGCAGAAGCTGTTCTCAACGGCTTCGCGGAAATCGTGAAGACGACGCAATCCTGAAGATGCGGCCAGAGCATCATCACTGCCATGGGCAGCGCAACCCTGGTGGGTGGGATCCAATGAGCTGAAGTGGTAAGTGACCACTTTCAGATAACGGGTCGGCGCGTGAGCTTCATTGGGATGCTGCTCGCGATACCGACGATGTTCGGTCTTGACCCAGCGGTTGACGGTGTTCTCGATGTCGAACATCGCACCGGCATGGGACCGGCGCCGAACCGCACTGAAAGGAATGCGCAGGGCGTAAACAATGGTGTGGGCGAGGCGACCATCGGCGCAGGGGGTCACATCCAGAAGATGAAAGCCACACTCCAATAGGAACGCATTGAAGGCATTGGACGCAGCGCTGCCTGAAGCCCCTTGTAGAGGATCATCCTGGAAAAAACGCTCACTGAAGAGCTGATGCGACTGAAACACGCACCATGCGAAGAGTGCTCGCATGTCGAGGGGGCGAACCCAGGACAGTTCAAGGATGTGATCCGGCAGATCAAAACCAAGCTCAGCCCGCGCAAGCCGCTGAGCCTGGGTCAGAAAATCTGGCTCATGCTGAAGAGCAGAGACCTGCTTCAGCAGCGGAACGATGCGATCGAAACGACCTTTGACCTCAAGTTCATAGGCCTGAAGCCTCTGATTGGATTGTTGGTCCGTCAGAGGGTGAAGATCTTGCGACCAGGGCAAAGTCGTTCGGCTGAGATTGACCGCTGGACGCGATTTGGTCTCACCACGTCTGACCCAGCCAGGTTGCTGATGCACAACTGGACGACGTTGGTCGGCCTTGGAGCGCAAACGACCAGCTGACGCTGATCCACTGGAAAGCCGTGCAGCTTTGCCCGAGACCGTCAGAGCCTGCCTGCGTTGCAGAGCGGACAGACGCGTGGTGGATTCACTCGAGGAAGTCAAGGACTCCCCCGCAGATCCCTGATCGGGGTCCGCGGCTGGCGTCACCATGGATTGAAGCTGACGCCTCGTTGGGGCTGTGGGGGCAAGAGCTCGCCCGCCACGGGAAGGCTTGGAGCGAACCATGCGCGCATCAACCCCTTGCGCCACCGGAGACGGTGATCAGGGACCCCTTTTCAGTGTTGCCGCTGGAACCGGTCACACGGCTCACAGGCCATTCAGTTTCCTCGTTGCGCTTGCGCTCGAAAGGAGACATGGCGCTCATCGGGCCAGGGCGGCTGGGGTTACGACGACGAGCCGAAGCACCCTCGGTACCCGTGACATGCTCACCACGATCCCAGTCATCACCTGTGATCTTGGTGGAGGATCCCTCTCCGGTCACCCGGGATGCGGGCTTCTCTGAGGGCTCGCTAACCACAGCCACGGTGGGCTGGAACTGACGCTGCTGACGGTTTTGAAAGTCGCGGTTGTCGAAGCGGAATTGCTCCGTGCCAGTCACCTTGCCGCCAGCCATGTCAAAAGGGCCGGTGATCCGGTTCCCTTGCTCGTAGGACGTACCGGTCACGCCGGAGCGAGCCTCACGCTGCTGCTGGGCTGCACGGGCAGGGGACACCACGCTGAAACGAGTCCAGGGTGCACCTTCAGGGGATTCACCATGGGTGTCGGTGCCGGCAGGAGCATCAGCGCCACAGGCGGCGGCGAGCTGGTCAGCACCGACATAAGGGGTCCCTGTCACAGCTTCACAAGCGCCGCGCTGATCACCCGTCATCACACCGCCCACTCCGGGCTGGATGCCGGTCAAGGCAGCAGAAGGCGTGCCCGCACGCACGGGAGTGCGCTCAAGGATGGCCTGGACTGCGGGGGTGCCGCAGTGTTGGCCGGCCTGCTCGAGACCTGCATAAGGAGTTCCGGTCACGGCCTGGCAGCTGCCAGGCTCATCGCCAGTCACAATCTCCGATCGACCCGTACGGGTGCCGCTCACTACCTGGTTGCGATTGGTGATGCTGAAGCCAACTTTGGCGGCTTCTGGCTCGGGCTTGCTTCCACAGAAAGCATTCACCTGCTCAGCACTGACGTACTGATCGCCCGTCACGCGGTGGCAGGAGCCGAACTCGTCACCGGTGACCTGCGCCGAGCGGCCCACCATCGTGCCAGTCACACCAGTGCCAGACAGGGTTCCGGAGAGGCCCACCTTGGCGGCAGGTCGTCCTTCGGGCAAGGGATCAGAACCCAAGTACTGATCACCGGTGAGATTGCGTGCAGCACCGGCTTCATCGCCGGTGACGCTGGCGGAACGACCGACCATCACACCGCTCACAGGTCGGCCCTGCAGGGTGAGGCTGTGACCCACCTTGCGGGGAGAAGGATGAGAGGCACCGCAATAAGCAGCGGCTTGGTTGGCGGAGATGTATTCGGTGCCGGTCACCGTCTTGCAAGTGCCGGGCTCATCACCGGTGACCTTGCCGGAACGGCCGACTTCATTCCCCGTGACACGGTTGCCGTGACTTGTCGCGGTGACGCGAACCTTGGCCGGGGTGGTCGGCTCAGGAGCAGATTGGCAGAAGGTCTGGAACACCTCGGCGCCCAGGTATTCCGTGCCGGTGATGGAGCGACAGGTGCTGGCTTCATTGCCGGTGGTCTTCACCGAGCGGTTGGCCTGAGTCCCGGTCACGGTCTGGCCTCCAGTGGTGGTGCTTTCACCCACTTTCCAGTGGGCATCAGCAGCAGCTGCCTGCTTTGCACCATGACGGTTAGGACCGGTAGGGCGGGTCACACCAGCACTCTGCTTGTTGCGGGCGCCGGCTTTGGCGCGGAGCTCTCGCACCTGTTGTGCCAGCTCACGACTCGTGAGATCGGGGTTGGCCTGACGGGCGACGGCAGCAGCACTGGTGGGTTGCTTGCCGGCGGTCTTGCCATGCTTCGCCATCGCTTCACGACGCGCCAGCACGAGAGCGCGGCTGGGGTTCTCGATCGCCCGACGCTTGGGTATTGCCGACCGGCGCTCGATCCGAGCAGTCAACTGAACCTTGGCAGCGGGAGGTGCGGAGAGCTCAGTTTTCTCAGCAGCGCGCTTGCCGCCGCAGCCGCAGGATTTGGTCTCCTGAGGTGCAGATGCAGCGACAGGATTCGACTGCTTCGCAACATCGGAACGGTTGCGGTCTTTGCTGGTATCAGCGGATTTGCCACGACGTGACAAGGCTTCACGACGAGCCAACACCAAGTCACGACTTGGATGGCGCTGGGCCTTCACCTGGGAACGAACAGGAGCGGTCGACGAGCTCAGTGTTGCCGAACGTCGCGGAGCAACAGCGACGGGAGCGGCTGGCACGGACACATCGGAGTGGTCGGCATTCGCATTGGTGCGGGTCGCTCTGGCATCAGAGGCGGTACGCACCCGATTGGCACCGCCATGAGCGGCGACAGACGCTTTCTTACCGGAAGTGGTCAGCGCCTTACGGCGCTCAAGTGCGAGTTCGCGACTGGAGAGTCTTGCCATGTCCGCCCGAGGATTTCGACGTGAATTGAAGGAACACCTGTCCCTTCGGAAAAAACTGGAGCCCTGAACTGAATCAGGGCTCTGAACCAAATGATCCGGAGATCAGCGGCCTTCGAAGACCACGAAGCAGGCACCCTGGCTCTGGGTGTAAGCGTCGTAGCCAACGATGCGCACGTGGTGGTCGGGATAAGCGCGATGGCAAGCCTCGAGCTCGCTCACCACAACGTTGAGATCCTTCTCACCGAAGAAGGGGAGCTTCCAATACGACCAGTAAGTGGCCATGCAGTTGCTGGGGTGAACGTGCTCGACAAGCGGGCTCCAACCCTGGGCAATGATGTAGGCGATCTGGTCGTAGATCTCGTCCTGGGTCATCGGCGGGAGAAAGCCGAAGGTCTCCAGGGTGGCGACTGTTTGATAGTCACCCACGGTGCTCTGGAAAGGCATGGGGATCCTGGGTGTAAGAGAAGGGGATGGCCGGTTCCATCAACCGGCCGTTGAGACGATCAGTTCTGAACGTCGAGCTTGTCGACGGTGTCGAACTCGAACTTGATTTCCTTCCAGGTCTCGAGGGCGATGGCCAGCTCGGGGCTGTGCTTCGCGGCTTCCGTGAGGATGTCGCGGCTCTCTTTCTCGAGATGACGGCCGGCGTTGCGTGCCTTGACGCAAGCCTCGAGGGCCACACGGTTGGCAGCAGCACCTGCAGCGGAGCCCCAGGGGTGACCATGGGTACCACCACCGAACTGAAGAACGGAGTCGTCGCCGAAAATGGTGACCAGGGCAGGCATGTGCCACACGTGGATACCGCCGGAAGCAACGGCAAACACGCCAGGCATGGAACCCCAGTCCTGATCGAAGAAGTTGCCGCGGCTGCGGTCTTCGGGCACGAAGGATTCGCGCAGCTGGTCGATGTAACCAAGGGTGGTCTGACGATCACCTTCCAGTTTTCCGACCACGGTGCCGGTGTGCAGCTGATCACCACCGGACAGACGCAGACACTTGGCGAGAACGCGGAAGTGGATGCCGTGCTTGGGGTGACGGTCGATCACCGCGTGCATGGCGCGGTGGATGTGCAGCAACATGCCGTTCTTACGGCACCACTTCGACAGACCGGTGTTGGCCGTGAAGCCACCAGTGATGAAGTCGTGCATGATGATTGGCATACCGAGTTCCTTGGCGAACTCAGCGCGCTCATACATCTCTTCGGGAGTGTTGGCGGTCACGTTGAGGTAGTGACCCTTGCGCTCGCCGGTCTCCTGCTCGGACAGCTTGATGGCTTCCGCAACAAATTCGAAGCGGTTCTGCCAACGCTGGAAGGGCTGGGAGTTGATGTTCTCGTCGTCCTTGGTGAAGTCCAGACCGCCACGCAGGCACTCATAAACAACGCGGCCGTAGTTCTTACCGCTCAGGCCGAGCTTCGGCTTGATGGTGCAACCCAGCAGAGGGCGGCCGTACTTGTTCATGCGGTCGCGCTCGACCTGGATGCCGTTCGGCGGGCCGTAGCAGCTCTTGATGAACGCCATCGGGAAGCGGATGTCTTCCAGACGGAGGTGGCGCAGCGCCTTGAAACCAAACACGTTGCCGACCAGTGAGGTCAGGACGTTGGTGATGGAACCCTCTTCGAACAAGTCGAGGGGGTAGGCGATGAAGGCATAGAACGACTCCTTGTCACCAGGGACGTCTTCGATGCGGTAGCAACGGCCTTTGTAAAAGTCGAGGTCGGTGAGGAGCTCGGACCACACAGTGGACCAGGTGCCGGTGGAGGATTCAGCAGCCACAGCAGCGGCGACTTCTTCCTTGGGCACACCTTCCTGGCCGGTGCACTTGAAGCAGGCCAGCAGGTCGGTGTCGAGGGGGACGTAATCAGGAGTCCAGTAGGTATCCCTGTACTCCTTGACCCCAGCGTCGTACTTCTTGCTCATGAGAAAACTCCGTTTAGTCGGTGAAGGGGGTGAGACGTTGCAACCTCAAATCAGAGGTTCAGCCGATCTCAGTCCTTCTGACCAAGGAAGTTGCCGTTGCCCAGTGCAGGCTCCACTTCGCGGTGGGGGCGGGCGATGATGTGTGCAGCAACGAGGCCGTCGCCCACGCGCTCACAGGCATCGGCGCCAGCACGCACAGCTGCGTTCACTGCACCGGTCTCGCCGCGAACCAGAACGGTGACGTAACCGCCGCCGACGAACTCACGACCAATCAGGCGCACTTCGGCAGCCTTGGTCATGGCGTCAGCTGCTTCGATCGCGGGGACGAGGCCGCGTGTCTCGATCATGCCGAGAGCGATGCCCATGGTTTCGTTAGCCATTGCCTACCGGGAAAAGGGGTGGAATGTTCGCGGGTGAGACTGCTTTGCCGCAGGGGATGGCGTCAAGGGCTAGCGAGCAATTCCCGGATCACTGTCCGTAGTGAACCTGATAAGCCACGCTGATCACCCTGTCGTGGACTGATCCAGAGAACTGTGGCAAGGGATGTGAGCAGGCCAGCACAAACGGTTGACGATGGCGACAAGGTGGTCCCGTTTACATTCCGTAAAGCTTCCCGACGGCTCTCTGTCGCCCCATCCCACACAATGGTGCTCCTCCGCAGAGCCGTGCCTTGCGCACCCTGATCATCGCCAGCGGCAATCCGCACAAGGTTGCTGAAATTGAATCGATGCTCGGGCCGATTGCCATCGAAGTTCAACGCCAACCTCCGGATCTTGAGGTCGAGGAGACGGGATCCACTTACCTGGAGAACGCACGCCTGAAGGCCTGCGCGGCTGCCGAACGCACGGGCTGCTGGGCTCTCGCCGATGATTCGGGTCTGGAAGTGGACGCCCTCGATGGAGCTCCGGGTCTGTTCACTGCCCGATTTGCTGCATCAGATCCCGAGAAGCTGTCGCGCTTGACGGAGGCGATGCAGGGAATCCCCTATCGAAGTGCCTGTTTTCGCAGTGCCATGGTGCTCTGTTCACCGGATGGTGAGTGCGACGAGGAAGCCGAAGGGTTCTGCTGGGGCGAGCTGCTTCAGGAGCCCGCTTATGCCGGAGGCGGCATCGAGTCGCTGTTCTGGGTGCGAGAAGCCGGTTGCAGTTATGGAGAACTGAACACAGCGCAGCTGACCAAGCTCGGTAGTCGAGGCAAAGCTGCTCGAGCGCTTGCACCGGGCCTAAGGCGACGTCTCCATCTGCACTAACGCTTGAACTGATTGCTCAACTCGACTTGCTCAACTCAACGCTGGGTGGAGCGTCGATTCACCATGTCGATGGCCCGCATGGCCGCTGCAGCCGCCTCCTCCACATCACCTTCCCGGCCGGCAAGGGTGAGGCGACCGAAAGCACCCACCGCCTTCACGTCCACAAGGGTGATGTTCGATGCCTTTTCGGCTTCGTTTGCGGCGATCAACACGTAGCCGGCCGGTTCAGTTTCCAGAATGAACATGCTCATCCCTGCTTCGATCATCGAACCG
Source organism: Synechococcus sp. A18-25c (assembly GCF_014280035.1). Classification (NCBI taxonomy): domain Bacteria; kingdom Bacillati; phylum Cyanobacteriota; class Cyanophyceae; order Synechococcales; family Synechococcaceae; genus Synechococcus; species Synechococcus sp. A18-25c. The sequence continues at coordinate 961,494 of NZ_CP047957.1, read as the reverse complement.
CGGCGGTTCTGACGATTGATCAACACCGCATGGTCGGGCGTGATGGCTCGGATCACTTCGGTCCAGCTCACTTCAGCGGGACTGCGCTGCTCGATGGAGCTGCCGATAGCCTCCAGCACCACATCTCCGGAATGGAGCACCGTGCTCTGATCGCGGTGATACAGGGCCATGGATCCGAAGGCCCGCTCCACCACCATCTGACCGAGGCGCACGTTGCTGGCCTTGAGGGCAATATCTGTGACACGGTGCACAGCCATACCAGGTGACACCTCCATCCAGAGGCAGGCATCTCCCGGTATGGGAAGGAAACCTTGGCTCACGGAACCCATATAGGCCGCGAGTTGTGGCTGCAGTGAATCGATGAAGACATGCGTGCGCAGTTCAATCGACTGCACATGGCTGTTCCGCCGCGTGAAGCGTGAAGACTCCGAATCGGTGGTGACCACGCAGCTTGCACCACTGGCGGAGGGATTGACCTCCGTTCCAGTGACGAGAGCGCTTCCGCCGACCCGCCGCTCCCTGGCGTCGAAGCCGGCGAAACGATTCATGGCGGGGATGTTACTCGAAGCTCTCCAGAAATCAGGGAATGGGCGCTTGCGCAGCTGGACACAGCCGATACCTTCAGCCCAGCTGCCTTTTGAGCCATGGCTCCGACACGCCAAACCGCTGAAGAGCCAGGTCAACTCTTGACAGAGATCAATGCCGAGCAGGCCCTCGGCCTGGTGAGCTATCGGCTCATGCAGCGACTCGCCAGCGAAGGGCAGGGAGAACTCCCCTGGATCGAAGCGGAGGAAAGCGGTCCCAGCATCATGGTGCGACAACTGCGCCACAGATTGGAATTGACGTCGCTTGCTATCGAAACCGGCGCCCCTCTCACCACATCAGAGGTGACCTATCTGCTCGGGGCACGCCCGGGCAGCGAAGTCGTTGAACGCGGAGGCCTGCAGGCCCGTCGCGTGAGCCGCAACGTCTGGCGCCTGACCCGCATGGAAGAGGCCGAAAGCCACTCCAGCGCACACTTCGTTGAGAATCGCTTCCGCCGCAGACTCTGAGCCCAATGCGGGTTTGTCTTGGCATGCCATGTGCGTAGAACAGCGGTGGTCGCCAGCTGGGCGATCACCCTCGATTGGGTGTGCAGCTCGACAGTCCACCCCGGTGGACCGTTGTCTGAAAGCGCGTTAGCGGAAACAACCTGAACCGCAGTGATCCCAAAGAGTTTCGATCACTTGGCTCGCTCAGCTCATTTGTGGTCATGGTGATAACAGGAAAAGCTCGGGAATCGCCATGGGCGCGAATCTGCAAAAGGAGTCAGGACCTCGGGAGGTGTTCTGTGGCCTGACCTCAATCGTGTGGCTGCATCGCCGCATGCCGGATGCGTTCTTCCTGGTGGTCGGGTCCCGCACCTGCGCCCATCTGATCCAGAGCGCCGCCGGCGTGATGATCTTCGCGGAACCGCGCTTTGGCACCGCGATCCTCAGCGAACGCGATCTAGCGGGCCTCGCCGATGCCCATGACGAGCTCGACCGTGTGGCTCGGGAACTTCTGCAACGTCGACCGGAAATTCGCACCCTGTTTCTTGTGGGGTCCTGCCCCAGTGAGGTGATCAAGCTGGATTTAGCTCGTGCCGCCGAACGCCTGAATGAGGAGCTTCAAGGGCGTGTGCGAGTCGTGAATTACTCCGGCAGTGGGATCGAGACCACCTTCACCGATGGCGAGGATGGCGCTCTCGCAGCACTGGGTCCGCTGCTGCCCAGCACTGACGAGCGTCAGTTGCTGTTGGTCGGAACCCTCGCCAATGCGGTGGAAGACCGCCTGATCCACCTCTTCACACGCCTGGGCATCCAGACGGTGCACAGCCTGCCGCCTCGGCAATCAACGGACTTACCAGCGGTGGGACCCGGCACGACGGTTCTGCTCACCCAGCCGTTTCTGAGCAACACCGCGCGGATGCTTCGCGATCGCGGCGCACGCGTGTTGAGTGCACCCTTTCCGCTCGGAGCAGAGGGCAGTCGCCGATGGATGGAGACCGCCTGCCGAGACTTCAACCTGCCAGCCGATCGGGTGGCGGAGGTGCTCGATCCCCTCGAACGGCGGGCCCATCAGGCCCTGGCGCCACACCGCCAGATTCTCGAAGGCAAACGGATTGTCCTGCTGCCTGAATCGCAGCTCGAGCTCTCGCTTGCACGCTTTCTGCAGCGTGAATGCGGCATGGAGTTGGTGGAGGTGGGCACGCCGTATCTCAACCGTGAGCTGATGGCCGAAGAGTTGGCGCTGCTTCCTGAAGGCACCACGGTGATGGAAGGACAACACGTCGATCGCCAGCTGGACCGCGTTCGCGACAGCCAGCCGGATCTTGTGGTCTGCGGCATGGGCCTGGCCAACCCTCTTGAAGCGGAAGGCATCACCACCAAGTGGTCGATCGAACTTGTGTTCAGTCCCATCCATGGGATCGATCAGGCCGGTGATCTGGCCGAATTGTTCTCGAGACCCCTGCGCCGGCGTCAGCGCATCGAACCAGCACTGCATCCCACAGCGCCTCAACCCTCTGTTCACGTCTGAAATCCCATGCAACTCACGCTCTGGACCTATGAAGGCCCGCCGCATGTGGGGGCCATGCGCATCGCCGCATCCATGCGCGACGTGCACTACGTGCTGCATGCACCACAAGGGGATACCTATGCCGACTTGTTGTTCACGATGATCGAACGGCGAGGGGAGCGCCCACCGGTCACCTACACCACCTTTCAGGCCAGGGATCTGGGAGGCGACACTGCCGAACTGGTGAAGCGAACGGTGCGAGAAGCGGCCGAGCGCTTTCAACCTGAAGCACTGCTCGTTGGAGAGAGTTGCACCGCTGAACTGATTCAGGACCAACCCGGTGCCTTGGCCAAGGGGATGGACCTGACAATGCCGGTGGTGCCTTTGGAACTGCCTGCATACAGCAAGAAAGAAAATTGGGGAGCAGCCGAAACGCTGTATCAACTAACCCGCAGCCTGCTGAAGCCACAGGTGCCGGATCAGCCGCAGCACAACACAGAGGCCTGGAAAACTGAGGGCCGGCGGCCGCGGGTGAATCTGCTTGGACCCTCGCTACTTGGATTCCGCTGCCGCGATGACGTGCTCGAAGTGCAGCGGTTGTTGACTCTTCATGGCGTGGATGTCGGCGTGGTGGCTCCCCTTGGCGCCAGTGTGGATGACATCCAACGCCTGCCTCAGGCGGATCTCAACGTTTGCCTGTACCCAGAAATTGCCGAATCCAGTTGCAGCTGGCTGGAGCGGAATTTCGGCACCCCGTTCACGCGCACGGTCCCCATCGGCGTTGGCGCCACGCACGCCTTTTTGGTGGAGCTCCACACCCTGCTTGGGATGGAGCCGCCGGCACCCGACGAAGGTTATCGACGTTCACGCTTGCCCTGGTACTCCGAATCAGTGGATTCGACTTATCTCACCGGAAAACGCGTGTTTATTTTTGGCGATGGCACCCACGCCCTAGCTGCCGCACGCATCTGCCAAGAGGAGCTGGGCTTCGAGGTGGTCGGCCTTGGCACCTACAGCCGTGAGATGGCACGGGCGGTACGGGCTGCTGCGAAGCAACTGGGCCTGGAGGCCCTGATCACGGATGACTATTTGGAGGTGGAGGCCGCTATGGCGGAGACAGCGCCGGAGCTGGTGCTGGGAACGCAAATGGAACGCCACAGCGCCAAACGGCTAGGACTTCCCTGCGCGGTAATCAGCACACCGATGCACGTGCAAGACGTCCCCGCACGCACCAGTCCTCAGATGGGATGGGAAGGGGCCAACGTGATCTTTGATGCCTGGGTGCACCCCTTGATGATGGGTCTGGAGGAGCATCTGATCGGCATGTTCCGCCACGACTTCGAGTTTGTGGATGGACATCAGAGCCATCTCGGCCACAGCGGAGGATCGGGCGCAAGCGCTGAAATGCCCACAGCATCAAGTGCGGATCAAGCCACAGCGTCCACAGGTCTGACTTGGACCGCGGATGGCGAAGCAGAGCTGCGCAAGATTCCATTTTTCGTTCGCGGCAAAGTGCGACGCAACACAGAGTCTTATGCACGCGAGCAGGGCCATCTGGAGATCAGTAGCGAAACGCTCTATGACGCCAAAGCCCACTACAAGGCATGAGCATTTGCACTCAATTTTTTTATTTTTACCATTTAAAAATGGACGGATATTCTGATGTCAGCGGGAGCAGATCTTTGATTTCTCGTTGTAAATGAGCATCAGTCCATGAACTGCTGTTGAATGAAACCAAACCCATTGGAGAAGGGTGCTGAATGACCACGACCCTGAGGCGGCCGGCAGACGGCGAAGGAAGCGTGCAGGTCCACCAGGATCCGGGCATGGAGATCACCGAGGAAACCCTGGTGATTGCTGTGTACGGCAAAGGGGGGATCGGCAAATCCACCACCTCCTCCAACCTCTCCGCCGCCTTTTCCAAATTGGGCAAGCGGGTGCTGCAAATCGGATGCGACCCAAAGCACGACAGCACCTTCACGCTCACTCATCGGATGGTGCCGACCGTGATCGACATCCTTGAAGAAGTGGACTTCCACAGCGAAGAACTCCGACCTGAAGACTTCGTCTTCAACGGCTTCAACGGAGTTCAGTGCGTCGAAAGCGGCGGCCCGCCGGCTGGCACGGGCTGTGGTGGTTATGTCACTGGCCAGACGGTGAAGCTGCTCAAAGAGCACCATCTGCTTGAGGACACCGACGTGGTGATCTTTGACGTGCTCGGCGATGTGGTTTGTGGTGGATTTGCTGCACCGCTGCAGCACGCCAACTACTGCTTGATTGTGACGGCGAATGATTTTGATTCCATCTTCGCCATGAACAGAATCGTGGCCGCGATTCAGGCCAAAGCCAAAAATTACAAAGTGCGGCTTGGTGGCGTGGTGGCCAATCGTTCGGCAGACACCGATCAGATCGATAAGTTCAACACCCGCACAGGCCTGAAAACCATGGCCCATTTCCGAGACGTGGACGCCATCCGACGGTCACGCCTGAAGAAGTGCACCATCTTCGAAATGGATCCTGCCGATGAAGGGGTGAGCGCTGTTCAACAGGAATACCTCAGGCTGGCGCAGTCAATGCTTGAGTCGGTTGAGCCCTTAGAAGCTGAGCCTCTCAAAGACAGAGAGATCTTCGACCTGCTCGGCTTCGACTGATGGTGATGCCTGGCTCAGCCCTCGTTGCTGAGCCCCACCAACGCCATCGACAGATCCCAAACCTTTGACGCGGTTTCGGGGTCAGTGGCCTTCTCGGATAGTTCCTGACGGAACTGTTCGCCGTCTTTTTTCTGACGGTTACCCCAGCTCCAGTGCACACCAGATTCGGCGAAATCTGGATGGGAAACCACCTGGGCGACCCGCTCACCGGCCAGCGCTTGGGTGACGTACCCACCTGTGATGTTCTTCTGAAACCAGGGGAAAATCACCTGGAAGGCCCGTGGCGTGTTGCGAAACAGGGGCGTATCGGCCACACACCCTGGATAGAGCGATGAGAAGGTGATGCCGGTCTCCGCATGAAGACGCCGATGCAGCTCCTGCGTCGTGATCATGTTGCAGAGTTTGCTGTCTTTGTAGGCCTTGCCGGGCTTGAACGGCTTGCCGCTGGCCATGGCAATGGGGTCTTTGAACCCGGCTTCAAAGCCGGATAGGTCGCCGAGGTCGGCGGGAGCAGGGATAGGGATCTTGCCACCCAGCTCCTTGGAATTCGCCGTCACGGTTCCAAGGATCACAACACGGCGGGATGGATGCGTGGAAGCTTGCAGACGATCCATCAGCAGATGAATCAGCAAGAAGTGGCCGAAATGGTTGGTGGCCATTGAAATTTCATAGCCCTGAGGAGAATGCTCCGGCTGCTTCAGCTTGGGCTTGTACACGGCTGCGTTGCAGACCACGGCATCCAGACGCTCGGGCAAGGCATCCACGGCCCGACGCACGCTGTCGAGATCACCCAAATCCATCAACACATGCTGAAGCCGCTCCTTGGGAAGATCCAGCGCATCAGCAGCAGCAGCAGCGCGTTGCGGACTGCGGTTGGCGGTCATCACCGTCCAACCCTGCTGCACTAAGGCTCGCGTGGCATTAAGACCGACCCCGGAGGTGGTGCCGGTGATCAGAACGGTGCCAGGGGCGGACATCGCATCAGTCCAAGGAGGGCGTCAGTCTGAACGCCAGCCGAAACCAGCGGCATGCTTCGGTCACGAATCTCAGCGGGCTGGACCGTCAGCGCAACAGTCCGGCTGAGCCATCCAAACGGCTTTGAAGCAAGACCCGCGTCCAGGGAAAACAGCACACACTGAGGAGAACGTGCTGATTTGCTGTGCTGAATCTGATCCTTGCGACAGCCCTGACCTCGGCTGGAGCGGCATGCCCCCAACAGGTGGTGGATCGCCTCGATGACCTGTACCGATGGCACCTCGCTGCTCAGGCAGATCAACATCGCGGTGACCTCACACTGCAGAAACAAACGTTCACGCCTGAGCTTTACGACCAACTCGACCGTGCCTGGGATCTCGACCCGCGGGTGGATGGAGCCTTTCTCGACTTCGTGGTGTTCAGCGGAACCCAAGTGACAACCTTCGGGGCCGATGTGATCGGCTGCCACAAGCTCTACCCCGCAGCGAATGGATTTTTTCCAGACGTGATCGCAGCATCCGTGGCCGTGCAGACAGGTCTCAGAGGACGCGCATCAGAAAGACCCCAGCAACTCTCCTATCGCCTGATTCGATCGGACAACGGCTGGGTGATCAGCGACCTTGTTTACAACCACCAAAACGGAACCAGCAGCAGCCTCTCCGGCCTGCTTCGGTTGATCCTGTTAACAGCGTCGAACAGCCGCAACTGAGATTGACCGATGTGACGAGAGGTTGAGACGCGCAAATGCTTCTTTAGATTTCCTTTAGGTTTTTCCACCTTGTTGTTGCGAGCAGCCGTGGCTCCCTCGAGAAAAGATCTTGGCCTCCTGGCCAGCACCTTCCTATTGGGCCTCGGCCTTCTGCAGCTGATGCTCGGAACGTTTGGTTTCTAGTGGCCACCAAACCAACCCCTGGAGTGGCCAACGCGCAGAAAGAAGCTGAGCGGTCTCCCCACAGAACCGCAACCAAAGAATCCTTCGGTGACCAGATCGAAGAACAGACGCTCAGCAGAAGAACAGACGCTCAGCAGTCGTAAACCAATGATCCCCGTTGTGCTCTGGTCTCAGCGTCGCTTTCCTTCATCTGAGACTCGTCGTAATTCAACGCCTGCAACGGACACCCTGGCGCCCTGAAGGGCGGGTGCTTGCCGTCGTCAATCCATTCACCAACAGGTTGACCATGTGCGGTGTGAATCAGCATCCCATCGATGCAGCATCAAACCCTCTTTATCGCTACTGAACGCATCTGCCACCCCCATGTCAGCAGTTGCCCGCCTCAAAACGAGGGGTGTCTTCATTGCTGGCTACAAACGATGAATTGTTCAGACAGCCTCAATCTGTTGCCAGGGATCCGCCGCCGTACCATGCTCGAAATCACACACATGCATGGGTTACAGAATTGCGGTTGGATCAGAAGGTGGAGCATTCCGCGATGTTGATCTCCACGACGACCTTGAAGATGCAATGGACGCACTGAACAGATTGATCAACCAAAAAAACTGGAAGGAGCCCGACTTAGTTGTCTCTTTGTTTGACACAAAATCTGGAAAGAGAATGGCCCAATACGGTCTGCAGGACTTCAACTACGAAGAGGCTTCATCCAACACCTGACCCTCCACAACCTCTTTGGCCTTTAGGTAAGGAAACGCTGTGGGGGTTGCCGATTCCACTTCAACTGCCCACCGGGGGATGAGTGAGAGGTTGAGACCCTGCTTTCGCTTCAGCGCCAGATCACGCGCAACCGATTGGGAGCAATCCACTGCTCCTGCTCATCCATCAACCGCTTCTCGCCTCCAAGAGTGAATAGCGAGTCAAAGCGATGCTGCAGTCCCTGCAATTTATTGGCCTCAACATCCACCACAGCAGCAAGCTCCCCATGGCGATCAAGCCTTTCTTGATAGGCCACTGAAAGCCGCACGAGGCTCACAGACCCCAAAAAGATCAACCCCACCTTCACAGCGAGAGCGAGGGTGCTGCACAACAGCTCCCGACGATCGTTCTGATGCTGAAGCAGAGCGGCCAAAGAGGCAGCGTCAGGCGCGGATGGAACAGCTTTGTGCATGTCCGCTTGTAACGCGAGGACCCGGACCTGCCAAGAGGACCTGTTCCATCCCGATGCACTCAGGCGCGGTAAAGGCTCACGCAGAGACGCAAGGCCAGAACGCCGGCGTGAGCAGCGACCACGAGAGCGATGAAAATTTCGGTCTGGGTGATTGAGCTGACCATGTCGGATCCACGAAACACACGCATTCTTTCGTGCTTAGCGCTCGGGACGCCATCATTCGCAAAGGCCTGTCACACCCCCATGCAAGCGCTGAGTCCTGATCCCCGAGTCACCATCGACGCAGAGGCGATCCGGACGCTGGATCTGAAACCGCTCGACCCCTGGATAACACAACCACTGGAAACCCTGCTCCAGGCCGGTGCCGCATTAGAGATTCGCTATGCATGGCCGCGCCCTGCCGAAGACCCCCGGGAACTCAGTGAATGCCCAGAACCCAGGCTGTGGGCGCTTAAGGCTGATGCGCAACATCCCTGGCTGCCCCTGCTTCTGGATCGCACCAGCGGCAGCCTCGCGCAACACGTGGCGATGCTGGTTCCCCATGATTTCAGCGCCAGCGAAGGCATTCGCTTCGACCCACAGGCCCTGGAGCTCTGGATCACCCACCGCCTGATGCTGTTGGATCATCTCGGTGCAAGGTCTGGCCAAGCTGGCCAGCAGCGGGGCAATCTGAGCCTGATGGCCGCAAGTTTGGGCTTCGAGTTGGATGCCGGTTTCTGGGAGCTGCTGGATCAGTCGCGGTAAGGGGTAAGGGAACGAACCACCCCGACTGAAGTCGGTCAAATCAAGTCCTTAGAAAATATTTCTCTCTAAACAGGTGTTGCCAGTAGTCGCACTGATGGACGTCAACATCTGGATGGTGCTGGGTTTTCTCCTCGCCGCCTGCTCCGTGGTGGCGAATGACTCTCTGCAGACGCTGGGCACCTACATCTCGTCCAACCGAGCACGGACGCCCAGGTGGATCCAGATGAGCTTCATCTGCACCATCACGCTTGTGGTTCTGGGCTTGGGCTGGAGCATGAACAATGGTGATCCCGCCTGGGGGCGCCTGGAGCACTTTCCCCTCCCTGAAACTTTCACCTGGGTGTACGTCCTGCCACCGTTGGCTGTGCTGGCACTAACAGCCTGGGGAGCCCCTGTCAGCACATCCTTCCTTGTGTTGACATCCTTTGTGCCGAACAACATCGGAAAATTGCTACAGAGTTCGTTATCGGGCTATGTCCTGGCGTTCGGGCTTGGCTGGACCGTCTGGTGGCTGGGGATGTGGATGTTGGAGCGCTGGGTATTCCGGCGGACTCGCGACCACAAGGAATTCAACGCGATCTGGTACGGGCTTCAGTGGTGCTCGACAGGATTTCTCTGGAGCATGTGGATGGTGCAGGACCTGGCCAACATCTTTGTGTATCTGCCGCGCAGTCTGGGGATGCTGCCGATGGTTCTCTGCTCCGTGATTCTCTGCATCGGACTGTGCCTGCTGGTGGTCATCGGCGGCGGACCGATTCAAGGGGTGCTAAGCAGCAAAACCAACATGGCTGATTTGCGCTCGGCAACCGTGATCGACTTCACGTTCGGATTGTGCCTGTTGATCAAAGCAGGCCTGAGCAGCTTTCCACTCAGCACCACCTGGGTCTTCCTGGGATTGATCGGCGGGCGAGAAGTCGCCCTTCGTTTCAAGGAAAAAAGCCTCGATGAGGTGTTCACCAATCGGAACGGAGGAGAGCTCCACCAGATCATTGGCAACGACATTGGCAAAGCGTCAGTCGGTGTTCTGGTCAGCGTGCTGTTTGCGCTTGGGCTCCAACCACTGATCGCCTGGAGCACCGGCTGAGAGCTTGCAATCAAGCGGTTATGCCTGCTGCAAGGCCAGCGCTAGGGCCCGGCGACCACTATCCACGGCCAGCAGCGCCGCCAGCCCTCTGAGCAGCCACGCCAAGGTGCCAGCGCGCACACTGTCGAGCTTTGAGGCCGTCCATTGCGCCGCCACAGCCGCGACGGCTCCGAGCAGCACCCCCAGCATCCACTGACCACGGCCTTCCTGGAGGAACTGAAGGGATGCAGCGGTGGCGGAACAGGCCACCGCCAGCGTGCTCAACCGGATGGCCTGACGAATTGGCACCGACAGCCCGCTCACCATTAACGGCACCATCAACAGCCCGCCTCCCAGTCCCAGCATTCCGCCGGCAAGACCGGCCACGCCGCCCACGGCGGTCAGCCCGGCCAGGCGCAACGGCTGTTGGTCAGGTCTCTCAGTGTCGCCGCGATCACCGCGAATGGTGAACGCCAGCACCACGTAAAGCAGTGATTGCAGCGTCAACAGATGCCAGCCGGCCACCAGGCGTCCCAGCTGGCTGAACACCCAAGCAGTCAGGAAGGCCGCCAGGCCGATGGCAAAAGCGGGCTTGAGCTGCAGTGACCTCGAGCGGAGGTGGATGAAGCTGCCGCCCAGTGCCGTCGGCACGATCGCGAACGTGCTGGTGGCGAGGGCCTGATGCGGACTGAGGCCCATCCAGAGCAGCAAAGGCGCGAAGATCAAACCGCCTCCAATGCCAAGGAGGCCTGCCAAGGCTCCTGCCAGGAGGCCCAGAGGCACCACCAGCAACACATCCGTCAAAGTCATCGCCGCCATGACGCAGCCTGCATCCTGCCGGTCCGAACAACGGAACAGCGGGCGCATGGTGCCGAATCTTGCGCTCGACGGTGCCGAACAGATGGCATTGGATGCCTTGTTGCTGGAGGAGTGCTGGAGGTCAGAGCAACGATCCCCAGTCATTCGGTTTTATCAGTGGCGTCGCCCAACGCTCTCCCTGGGCCGGCATCTTCGTGAGCTTCCTGACCGCTGGCATCAGCTCGCCAATGATGGGCAAGTGGTGCTGGTTCGACGTCCAAGTGGGGGCGGAGCTGTGCTGCATGCCGGCGGACTCACCTATGCCTTGATCTGGCCCATGGCCCCTCGCCAAGGCAAAAAGGCCTATGCAATTTTGAACAATTGCATCCGGCGTGGATTCCAACAGCTCGGGGTCAGCCTGAGATCGGGGGATCATCCTCAAGACGCTGGCGGATTCAACTGCTTTGCCCGCTCAACCCTGGCCGACCTTGTGGATGAAGACGGCAGCAAACGGATCGGCAGCGCTCAGTTTTGGCAGCACGGTCACCTGCTTCAGCATGGGGAAATCCCACTGACACCGCCTGTCACCCTCTGGAGATCTCTCTTCAAGAGCCCACCACCGCAATGGCATCCCAAGCCCCCCTCTGCACAGGCGGTGGAAGACGCACTGATGACGGCCTTCAAGAAGCCGTGGCCTGGCTTGGAATGGATCAGCCTCCCGATCAGCGCCGCCGAGCGCGTGGATCTCCAAACCAGAGCTCCCCTCTACCGGGTGGGGGCATCTGGGCTTTGATCCTCCAAGAGCCCAGAAGACTTCATGCTCTTGACCACTTGCGCAAGAGGCATGCCGAAGGGATAGGTATTGGAGCGACGGGCAGCGGTCAGCATTCCATCGGGAAGTTTCACAGATAGACCTTTGAGCACGGCTTCTCCGAGATCACAACGATCGAGGGTTCCGCTGGGGAGTCCTGCAGGACCAAGAACCAACAGACGGCCCTGCGCGCTGGACTCCAGTGCAATCACCGCCTTCCAAAGGGGGGCTGACTGCTGAATCGATGGCAGACGGTCGAGGGGCTCGAGATGATCAGCGACGGTCTGTCGGTCCCACTGCTGAACTGGCAAATCCTTGAGCGGTTGATCGGTGATGAAACCGATCCAACGCCCTTCTCGACACACCAGCACCCAGTCGGGAAGGCTTTGGTCGCCGTCTTCCGTCGCTCCAAGACGAAGTTTGCTGAGGCTGCGCAAGCTCTGACCGGCCTCCACCACACGAAAACGGCGCGCCGTAGCAGGGCCAACGGTTTCGCGCTTGAGCACCTGTTGAAGAGCCAGGGTCTGCGTTTGACTGCGCGAGGCGCCCATCCCGAACCAGCCCAGGAGCACCAACCAGAAGCCTGAGAAACCACCGCCGCGCAGCACAATCCAGAAGCCGAGCATGATCGCGAACAGCGACAGGAAACGTCCGCTCGCGGTTGCTACCTGAATGCCGCGGCGCTGACTTCCGGTCCATTGCCAGACAAGGGACTTAAGAATCAGGCCGCCATCCAGCGGCAACCCTGGCAACAGATTGAAGATGGCCAGCACCAGATTGAGCCAGCCCAGCTGCGTCAACAGATTTCCCAGCAACTGACTGACGTGATTGCCGGGGTGGGAGGCTGCCAGCAGGATCAGCCCCAGAATCAAGCTGACCGCTGGCCCGGCAGCGGCGACGCGCAACGACCCCATCGCTGTGGAGCATTCACGCTCCACCCGTGCCACTCCCCCCATCAGGAAAAGAGTGATGCTGCGCACCTTCACCCCTTCACGCAGGGCCACCAGCGAATGGCCCAATTCATGGAGCAACACTGAAACAAACAGCAGCAAGGCGGTGACCAGACCCATGAACCAGCTGATCCAGACCGTGCCACTGGTGTCCGGCATGGTGCTGGCCACCTGCTGCTGAAACGCCATCGTGAATAACACCAGGATGATGAACCAGCTGGGGTGAACCCTGAGAGGGATCCCACCGATACGCATCAATTGCCAGCCATCACCCACGTGTTTTTCCGGCAGGAGTGGCCGGTCTCGTTGCCTCAATCCTAGAAAGGACCCTCAACTGCCTTCCCTTCATGGTCGACCAGGGCCTGTCCCTCAAGATCTGCGGTCTCACCGACAGCGATCAGGCCTGCGCGATCGCTGCCATGGGTGTGCAGGCCATCGGTGTGATCGGCGTTGCAGGGACACCACGATTTGTCGGGGAAGAACGACGGCGGGCCATCTTTCAGCGCCTTGCTGTAGAACATCCCTCCGTTCAGCGGGTCTGGGTAGTGGCTGATCTCAGCGAAGAGGAGCTGGGATCCACCCTTTCAGGAGAGGGCCAACCCTCTGTGATTCAGCTGCATGGGCAGGAATCACCGCAGTACTGCGAGCAACTCAGACGACGGTTCCCGCAGATTGGCTGGTGGAAAGCGCTGCGCCTGCGCGGTGCACAGGATTTGAGCCGGCTTGACACTTACTCCGATTGCGTGGACGCGCTGTTGTTGGATGCCTGGAGCCCGTCCCAACTGGGAGGAACAGGACACCGGTTGGACCCTGCCTGGCTGAAGCAGGTCGATGACCGCATCAATCAAGCAACACCCTGGTGGCTCGCAGGGGGTGTCAGTGGGGAGTGGGTGCCCACCCTGTTAGAGCAGGTGCGCCCTTTCGGGCTGGATGCATCCAGCCGGTTGGAAGAACGCCCCGGCGTCAAGAATCTCAGCTTGGTAGAAGAGCTGGTGCAGGCCGTGGAGCCTTATCAAGCCTCATCAACGTGATCGGGTTCTGTTTGATCGATGGAACAAATCAGCACACGATCAGGTGCAGAGCAGAGCTTCCTGCTGACGCACCAACTCAAAGAATTCCTGCTTGAGGCTTGGGTCGTGGCGGAAGTCGCCACGAACAACGGAGTTCACCATGCTGGTTTGCGGCTCCTGCACACCACGCCATTTCATGCAGTAGTGCTGAGCTTTGATGATGATGCCGAGACCTTGGGGCTCGCAGAGCTTTTCGATCTCGTCGGCAAGAATCATCACAGCTTCCTCTTGGATGTGGGGCCGTGAGAACACCCAATCAGCCACACGTGTGAATTTGGAGAGTCCGATCACACGGGCGCCGGGTTTGATTCCGATCCAGCAATTGCCCATGATCGGCACAAGATGGTGGGAGCAAGCGGATCGCACCGTGATCGGTCCAACGGTGTAGATCTCATCCAGCTGCTTCACATTGGGGAAACTGGCGACCTTGGGTTGCTGGTGATACCGGCCTTTAAACACTTCCTGCAGGTACATCTTGGCGACCCGCTCAGCAGTTTCAGCTGTGTTGTGATCGTTTTCGGTGTCGATCACCAGGCTGTGCAACAGGTCGCGCACACGGTCAGCCACTTCCACCTGGAGTGTTTCAAGCTCACCAGGAAGCAAGTGATCAGCGATGTTGTCGTTAGCCAAAAACGACACCCCACGCTGGCGCAACCGCTCACGAATCACCTCGGAGATCTTGGCCTCCGCGATCGGGAATTGACTTTTGCTTGGGGAACTGCCGCGCAACGTACCGAGAGCAACACCGTTGCCGTTACTGGAAGTAGGGAGTGTGGAAGTCATCTCTTTCAGAATTCAAAAGGCGCCGGTGGCTGGCATGAGAGTGAGGTCCTCAACGACCTGTGTGGCAGGTTGTTGAGCAAGATGAAGAAGTGCTGCAGCGGCCTGATTGACGGGCAGCATCGCACGCCGATCAAAATCGCTGTCAACCGTGGGTGAATCCCAGAGGGACGTGTCCACAGCCCCGAGCGTGAGCGTGCAAGCACGGATTCCGTTGGATCGCTCCTCCTCTGCTAAGCAACGGGTGAAACTGGCCAAAGCAGCCTTCACCGTGCAGTAAGCACCCCAACCGGGGAAGGCATTGCGAGCAGCATGACTGCTCACATTGATGACCAAGCCACCTGCAGGTCGCATCGAGGGAACAACGGCAGCAGACACCTGATACACACTGGTGAGGTTGAGCTGCATGAGCCAGTTCCAGCGCTCCAGAGGCATCTCCAGCAAGTTCCCAGTCCAGGCCGCACCGGCGTTATTGATCAACACCGAAGGACGAAGGCCCTGACTGAGCAATGTCTCGATCCCAGGTGCAATGGCAGAGGGATCCGTGAAATCGATGGATTGGTGAATCACGCGTGATCCACCCGATCTCAGCTCGGACGCCAGCGACTGAAGAGCAGCTTCACTTCGTGACACCAGAAGTAAGTCCCAGCCAGCGTCAGCGAACGCTTTTGCTGCTGAATGACCGATACCACGTGATGCACCAGTGATCAGGACTGAGGGCAAGAAATCGGTGCAAACCGAAGCACACTAGGCAGCGAAGTTACTTTCCGGCGAGGCCACATCTAGAAAACGGCCCATCGCTCGGAATTTCCGGTAGCGCTGATCTTTCAGCTCGTCTTCGGAGAGTGACAGCAGATGATCGAGATGACGATTCAGAGCAATGCGCAGCGTTTCACCGGCCTCGAGTGGGGCCCAGTTGTTACCACCGGCCGGCTCCTCCAACACTTCATCCACGACACCAAGGCTGAGCAGATCCTTGCCGGTGATCCTCAGGGCAGCCGCAGCATCGGAGGCTTTGGCGGCATCCCGCCAAAGAATCGATGCGCAGGCCTCCGGGCTGGCCACGGTGTAGACACTGTGCTCAAACATCAGCAGTCGATCAGCCACACCGATTCCCAGCGCTCCACCCGAGCCGCCTTCACCGATCACCGTGGCAATGATCGGCACACGCAGTCGGAACATTTCGCGCAGGTTCACGGCAATGGCCTCGCCCTGACCCTGCTCCTCAGCCAGAAGTCCCGCATAGGCACCCGGCGTATCGATGAAAGCGAGGATCGGAAGGCCGAAGCGATCCGCATGCTCCATGAGCCGCAGAGCCTTCCGGTAGCCACCGGGAGTGGCCATCCCGAAATTACGCGCCACATTCTCCTTGGTGTCGCGTCCCTTCTGGTGGCCGATCAACAGCACGGAGCGGTCTCCCAGACGACCAATCCCGCCGATCAGAGCCTGGTCGTCACTGCCTCGGCGGTCACCATGCAATTCAACCCAGTCGTCACAGAACATCTGGATGAAATCCAGTGTGCTGGGACGATGAGGGTGGCGCGCCACCTGAATTTTCTGCGCTGGGGTCAGCGACTGGAAGATTTCATCCCGGCGGCGTGCCGCAAGGGTTTCAAGTTGAAGCAGCTGCTGACTCACATCAACCTCGGAATCCCTTGCCAGCTGACGGATTTGCTCGATCTGCTGTTCGAGCTCAACCAGGGGTTTCTCGAAATCAAGCAGCGGGCGTCTGGCCATGGGAGAACGCGGAACGAAGGTCAGGCAATGACAGCCTGAGGCTGCCCTTGGAGATTGAGGGTGGAGAAACCGTGGCGAACGGAAGCCGCCCCAATGAAATCCATCTTCTCAAGCGTGATGTTGTTGCGTCCCCAACTGAAGTTGGTGTGGCACTCCTCGAACTCGAGCAGCATGGCTTCAGCGAAGCAAGCAAACATCTGCCGCTGAGGTTTCTCCATTTCGGCGATTTCCATCATCGTCCAGCCGATGTCAGTGCCGAATTCGACAATGCCTCCCTTCAGCACATGAACGCCTTCGCTGGCAACCTTGGCGTCCAGGTTCTTGGGATAGCCACCGTCGATCATCAGACAGGGTTTGCGCAGTGAAGCGGAATCAATCTCAAGCGTGCGTGGCATGCTCGCCACCCAGACGACCACATCGGCTTCAGGGAGGGCTTCATCCAAGGTGAGGATTCTTCCGCCACCGAGCTCGGCCTGGAGATCCTGGAGAGGTTGCTGTTGGCGTGCGACCAGCAGCAACTCACCCACACCGGTGCGGTTTGCGAGCCAGCGGCAAACAGCACTGCCGATGTCACCTGTCGCACCCACAACAGCCACTTTGGCTTGCGTCAGATCGATTCCCAGCAGCGGAGCATTGTTCTCAACCTGACGACTGATCACCCAGGCCGTGTGGGTATTGCCCGTGGTGAAACGCTCCCACTCCAGGGTTGTTCTGCGCACGTGCTGGTGCTGGAGCAGGTTGAAATTCTCGAAAATGATGGAGGTGAATCCGCCCAGAGCCGTAATGTTGATGCCCTTTTTCTGCGCCAGCTCCATGGCGTTGAGCACCTTGCGCCTCGCCGTCTTGAAGCGGCTGAGCATCTCCGGCACAAAGCAGGAATCGATGTAAGCACCGGTGATGATTTTACCCGTGGCGCTTGTCACCTCGACATGCTCGACAAGCTGGGGTGGTGCGCTGCACCACACGTCAAGATCGCCGTCGGCGATGTGATCGAACCCAAGTTCTGAAGCCTTCCGCCTCGCCGCTTCAAAGCTTGTGGAGTGTCCGATCAGACCAAACATGTACCGCCGAAGGTCGTATGTGAACGCATGGAACAAGAACTCACCACGAAGGTGGGCTGATCGATCATGGTCCCACGAAGGCACGTGCCCTGCAAAACGTGCCTGTGAAGAAACCGGACATGATCGGCGAATCCAGGACTGAAAAGCCTGGCGGATCAGACCGCAAGAGCGGCTGCGGCCATGCGGGCAATGTCACGGCCGGTGAAGCCGATCTCACCAAGAGCTTCCTGATAAGCGATAAGGAAATCTTCAATCAAATCTTCCTTTTCCATGTGCAGAACAGCGGCGTCTTCAGCCACCTGATCAAGCATGGAGCGAATCAAAGGGAGATTGGCCTTGTTGGCCTCCATGAGCTCATCCTTGCTGGCCTCAAAGTTGGCTTTGAGCCACTCCTGGCCGTAGTTCAGATGGGTGTACTCGTCTTTGACCACACCCTCAGTGATCTTGCGGGCAAAGGGATCTGCCACAGGGATGTAGATGTGATAAGCGGAAATCGCAAACGCTTCGATCAACAGGGCCTGAATGAGCAGGCAGGTCACAACCTTGCCCTCTTTGAAGGCGGCTTGGAAGTTGCCATGCAGCGGGCCGAAGAACTCCTTAGCGAAGGGAAGATCGGCCTCAACACCCAGGTTGCGACCGCAGGACGTGAAGCCTTTCATGTGCTTCATCTCCATCCGAGCCAATCGCGTCAGCTCATCAGCCTGATCGGGGATCAAGGTGCCCAACAAAATGTAGTTGTCATGAGCCTCCTGCTCACCCTCAATCACGATCGCGTTGATCCGGCTGTAAGCGTCCTTGTACGCCTCAGTTGTGAAATCGGGCAGCTGTTGAGCTGCTTCATCCCGCTCCTCCAGGACGGCGACGTCAGGGCTGACGGGAGTCGGCATGGATCTTTCCACAACGGTCAATGGAAGCGACTGTAACCAGTGCCACCGTCAATGGATGTTCCGATTGATGATCCTCAGATACGTCGTGGGTCCGCGCGGGGTGGCCAGGATGACGCCAAAAGACTGGTGAACAGGGTCTTCCAGTGCCGAATGAGTTGCGTCTGCAACTGATGGCCCAGGGCGGAATCGGCACCACGGCTGTCACCCACGACACCGGACTCGCTGAGATCAGCCGTGAACCAAGCCATGGGCGAATCTCCTTCGAGACTCCAGCCCTCGGGGGGCGTAGAGCTGGAACCAGCGCTGGAATGATCCCCGTCTGCCGGTCGTTCACTTCCCACCAGCGTGGGTTCCAACGCGAGCATCAAGCTGGTTTCCGCCAGGCCTGCGTGCAGGCCATGCCTCAACTCATGGTCGGGAAGCAAATCGCTGAGCCCGGAGACACCGCTCCAAATGAAGCAGGGCAGAACGGCCATGGACGGTGATTGAGCCGCCAGTTCACGGGCCGCGGCCTGCAGCAGGCCAATTTGTCCGCCATGGGCGTTGAACAGCACCAATCGCTTCACTCCCTGTTCAGCCAGCTGACCACCCACGTCCTTGATCAGGTCGATCAGAAGGTCGGCGCTCAGGCTGACGGTGCCGGGAAAACCTCGATGTTCCGGTGAAAAACCAATGGTTTGTGGGGGCAGAGACCAGATCGGCAGATCTTGCGAGAGTTCCCTTAGAACGGCATCAAGGATGCGCTCAGCGAACAGCGCATCGGTCGCCAGGGGCAACTGGGGGCCATGTTGTTCCATGGCACCAAAGGGCCAGACCAACGTTGCACCGGGGCACTGAAGCGCCTTGGCCGCATCAGGCCAGGGCATGCAATGCAGCCGTTTGACTGTTTGAACTTCACCGGACTGCATCCTGAATCAACCTCCTGCTGTCAGACTGTCTGGCCAAGGACGATGGGTCCCATGGCCGGAACAGAACGTCAGATTTCCCGCCCGGATGGTGGCAAAAGTGCCGCTTCTTCCGCGCAACCACCCCGCAAACCGCTGCAGGTGATGCACATCAGCAAGCGTGAGGAACAGGAGCGTTTGCGCAAAGAAGCCGAACAAGCCAGAGCAGCTGCTGATGCTGCCGCTGCGCGAGCAGAAGAGCTGGAACAGGCCGCTCTCGCAGCGGAAGGTGGCCAGGCTGGGACACCCAAGGCACCATCAGCCCCAAGGGCACCTCAATCCCCTGCAGCCCCGGCCCTTGGAGCACCTTTCAGAAACCCTGATGATGATGACCTGGCGGGCATGACCATGGCGGACCTGCTGGGCCCTGCCGATGCCAACCGTCAATCGAACCCATCCAAGGCCGGGGCGGCCGCCGTCAGCCGAAGTGTCGATGACTTCGATTTCGACGAGGATGCATTCCTGGCGGCTTTGGATGCCAATGAACCGGTGGGAACCACCGGGGAAGTGGTCACCGGCACCGTGATCGGCATGGAAAGCGACGGTGTGTATGTCGACATCGGCGGCAAGGCGCCGGGCTTCATGCCCAAGAACGAGTGTGGCCTTGGCGTGATCACCAACCTCAAGGAACGGTTTCCGAAGGGTCTGGAAATTGAGGTTCTGGTGACGCGCGAACAGAACGCTGACGGCATGGTCACCATCAGCTGTCGTGCCCTGGCGTTGCGCAAGAGCTGGGACAAGGTGCGTGAACTTGAGAAGGAAGGCAAGGTGGTCCAGGTCAAGGTGACCGGCTTCAACCGCGGGGGTGTCACCTGCGATCTCGAGGGCCTGCGGGGCTTCATCCCCCGCTCCCAGCTCCAGGAAGGCGAGAATCATGAAGCCTTGGTGGGCAAAACCCTTGGAGTGGCCTTCCTCGAGGTCAATCCTGAAACCCGCAAGTTGGTTCTCTCTGAGAAGCGAGCAGCCACGGCCGCCCGTTTTTCAGAGCTGGAAGTTGGTCAGTTAGTGGAAGGCCATGTCGCTGCCATCAAGCCCTATGGGTTGTTCATCGACCTCGGTGGGATCAGTGGCTTGCTGCACCAATCGGTCATCACCGGCGGCAGTCTGCGCTCCTTGCGCGAAGTGTTTGACCATGGCGATGCCGTGAAGGCCCTGATCACAGAACTCGATCCAGGGCGGGGTCGAATCGCACTCAATACAGCACTTCTGGAGAACCAACCCGGTGAGCTGATTGTTGAGAAAGACACAGTGATGGCTGAAGCAGCCGATCGTGCTAATAGAGCCCGTAACGTCCTCAGACAGCAGGAACAGTCAGCTGGATGATCACAGCTCCGCAGTCCGCCGGTGACACCGGTGCAAAATCCGGGTCCGCACGCGAAGCGGACTGGGAACTGGATTTTTATTCCAGGCCAATCCTGGAAGCCGACGGCAAGAAACGCTGGGAGCTATTGATCATCAGCACCCCCGACATCAGCCACAGCGATTGCTTCCGATTCGCCAAGCGATGTCCAGCAAACGAGGTGAATTCCACCTGGCTCGCCGCAGCTCTGCGTGAAGCGATTGCTCAGGCTGAAAAGGAGGGATGGAAAGCACCCCGACGATTGCGAGCTTGGCGCAGTGCCATGCGAACAATGGTGCAGCGAGCCGCCACTGAATTGAAGCTGGAGATGGTGTCCAGCCGACGGACCTACGCGCTGCTCGACTGGCTTGAAGAGCGGGAAAAAACGGTTTACCCGCAAGAGGAAGGATTCATGGCCGGACCGCTGGCTCCACCGCCATCTCCGGTCGTGACACCCCCGCTTCCCCTGCCTGAAGCGGTGCGTGGTGATGCCTGGAGCTGGGCTGGTCTTCCCCTGGGAAGCTTGAAGGAAGCCGGAGAGTGGCCCCTAGGGTTCAACGGATTGCTGCCGGTGCCTGCGGCTCTGGATCTGAATCAGCAGGTTCCCGGATTACGACTATTCAGTCGCACCAGGGCTCTTGCCTTGGCGGGGTGGCTTGGCGGTCTTGAGCCTGTGCGGCTTCGCGTCAGTGCCAGTCAGCTGATCCTTGACGCAGGTCAGGACGATTCCTGGCTGGTGAGTGATCTGGCTCCACAGGAAGCCGGACAGATCGCAGAGGCCCTGAAGCAGTCCTGCCAGGACGTGCGGGGACTGCAGTTCATCGCCATCCAGAGCGCTCCAGACAGCGAGAAGTTTGAGGGCTTCTGGATGTTGCGAGATCAACCTGAACCATGAGTCCCCTGCACGGGGCACATGCCGACTTGGGCGACGATCCATTCGATCGACCTGATAGCCGATTCAACACTTTGCAGGGTTGGAGCTGGATCGGTTGTTACGGCGGCTATTACTTGCAAGCCAATCACCTGCAAGAGGCTGGTTTTGAACATGGATTCTTCACGCGCCGCTGGCATGGTCGTGGACCTGACGAACTGGCCGGTTATCTCTCTGCGGGGGTGAGTGTGCATCGTCCCCAGCAGGTGCACGGCGCTGTTGTGATCGAGGCTTCGTCGGCGACCGGATCGCCCTGGCCGAATGCCGACGGTGTGGTGAGTGATCGCGGCGGCCAAAGCCTGTGGGTCTGCGGAGCCGACTGCACTCCTGTGCTTCTGGCGGATCCAGTCAGCGGTCATGCCGCCGCCTGCCATGCCGGCTGGCGCGGAGTCGCCCGTCGAATCCTTGATGAAGCGATCCTGCGGCTTGAACAACGAGGGGCATGCCGCGAGTCGCTCCTGGTTGCCCTGGGACCTGCCATCAGTGGAGAGCACTACCAGGTGAACAACAGCGTGGCGCTTGAGGTCGGCGCCTCACTGGACGGAACCAGCCATACGATCGCTGACCTGGAAACCCTGAAGGTCGTCACGCCCGATTCCAAGGACGGCCACTGCCGCCTCGACATCCGAGCAGCCGCCAGGCTTCAGCTTCAGCATGCCGGTTTGGAGGCCAGCAAGATCGCCATGTGTCCGTTGTGCACGCTGAGTGAACCAAGCCTGTTTCATTCCTGGCGCAGGGATCAGGTCAAGGCCGTGCAGTGGAGCGGCATCGTTGGCCAGGCTGCAGAGTCAACTTTCTGCTGATGCAGCAGCTGTCGTTGCGAGAAGACGCAAGGCCACTGCTTCGGCTGCCCGAATGCCATCAATTGCAGCAGACAGAATTCCGCCGGCAAAGCCGGCACCTTCACCGGCAGGGGTGAGGCCGAACACATTGAGCGACTCCAACTGCGCATCCCGCGGGATGCGCAGTGGAGAAGAGGTTCGGGTTTCTACTCCCGTCAAGACGGCATCGGGATGGCCATAACCGGACAGCTTGGTGTCAAATGCGGGCAGCGCTTCGCGCAGGGCCTCCACCATCGCTTCGGGCAGCAGATCAGCCAGATCGGTTGGCGTGACCCCCGGCTGATACGAAGGATCAACGGTGCCGAGACGTGTTGAAGGCCGAGCTGCCACGAAGTCTTCGAGCCGCTGCACCGGTGCGCTGTAATCCTCACCCCCAAGCCGAAACGCCGCGGATTCCAATTGCCGTTGAAACGTCAGACCGGCTAACGGATCACCTGACCATCGTTCGTGGGGGATCAGATCGGCATCCAACACCGGCATGACCAAACCGCTGTTGGCATTGCGCTCATTGCGGGAGTGCTGGCTCATGCCGTTGGTGACCACGCGGCCAGGCTCGGATGTAGCACCGACCACAAAGCCACCGGGGCACATGCAGAAGCTGTAGACGCAACGGCCGTTGCTGGCGTGATGCACCAGCTTGTATTCAGCAGCTCCCAGAAGAGGATGGCCGGCACTATCACCCCAACGGGCCCGATCGATCAACGACTGCGGATGCTCGATGCGCACGCCGATGGCAAATGGCTTCCGTTCAAGTGCCACCCCCGTTTCCTCCAGCATCGCGAAGGTGTCTCGAGCCGAATGCCCAGGGGCAAGCACCACCTGACTGCAGGCAAGCTCACTGCCATCGGCCAGTTGCAGAGCCCGAATCCGCCATGGCTTGCCGTGATCGAATCCTGAAGGTTCCAGAACCAAACGGTCGACGCGCGCTCCGAAGCGCACCTCCCCGCCCAACGCTTCGATCTTGCTCCGCAAACCTCGCACGACCGTTGCCAGCTTGAACGTGCCGATGTGAGGCCGATGCATGGTAAGGATGTCGCGATTGGCTCCGCACTCCACCAGTTCCTCCAGCACCTTCCGTCCGTAATGGACAGGGTCACTGACCTGGCTGTACAGCTTGCCGTCAGAGAAGGTGCCAGCGCCCCCTTCCCCGAACTGGGCATTGGATTCAGGCTGGAAATCCGACGTGCGCCTCCAGAAGCCAAACGTGTCGAGGCTGCGCTGTTTGACGGGTTGACCCCGTTCCAGCAGCAGCGGTCGAAAGCCCATCTGAGCCAGCAGTAGCGCTGCGAAATAGCCGCAGGGACCGGCACCGATCACCACAGGACGTGCCAGATCCTCACCGTTCTGACGCGATGACGCATGAGCCACAAAGCGATAGCGCTCGTCGGGCGCCAGGCGGATGCGACGGTCGGACGCGCGGCGGCGCAGGAGCGCCTTCTCGCCGCGCACGTTCACATCCACGCTGTAAATCACGCGGATCCGATCGCGGCGACGGGCATCAATGCTCCGTTTCACCAAATGTTGTGAGATCAGACGCTCACGGGGAACTCGCAGACATCGGAGTACAGCCTGCTCCAGATCCTCATCCGTGTGATCAAGATCAACCCTTAGCTCGCTGAGGCGCAGCACGAGCCGTCTCCCATCAGACCCCAGTGGAAACCTTACCGACCGGACATCAGCCGGGTGGGTTGATGTTGGATGACATCTGACGGATCGATCCTGTGTGCGGAATCGGATCCCCCATCGTTGCTGCCCCTGGATTCAGCCGCAAAGTTGGGGACCATGACGCAGGAACCCCCTCCAAAACGCTTAAGACTGATCGGACTCGTCTGTCTCTGTCTCCGAACCGGTGGAACCGCTTTGAAACACCAAGGCCAGCAATCCCGCGGACAGCAAGAGGCCGCCAATCGTCAAGGCCAGTGAGCGGTTGCCCGATGCGGCATCAGCCCAGAAAGCTCTGCTCAGAAACGCTGATCCAAGCAGCACGCAGGGCACCATGACCACCCCGGAGGCAATGCGGTTGCGCGCCATCTCAGCCTTCGAGACAGGTGGATTGAGCCAGACCTTCCTGAATCAGGGCCGCTCCGAGATCCAGTTCATCCCC
Source organism: Synechococcus sp. A18-25c (assembly GCF_014280035.1). Taxonomy (NCBI): domain Bacteria; kingdom Bacillati; phylum Cyanobacteriota; class Cyanophyceae; order Synechococcales; family Synechococcaceae; genus Synechococcus; species Synechococcus sp. A18-25c. Next base: position 937,209 of record NZ_CP047957.1, on the reverse strand, counting down.
TAGGGGCGTGACCCTGGCTATGAGCACTCCATCAGCGGAGCCCTTGGGGCGGAGGTTGACGCGACGACGGCGGGGGAGTTCAGCGCGCAGCCAGTCTTGAGCGCGTTGCTGATCGTCGACAGCCACATCAATACAAGCCAATTGAACGGTGTAATTACGGTTCCGGTCACCGACCTGCAGCAATGTGGCCGAACGCACCTGCAGCACTTCGGCCGCATGGGATGCGAGCGGTTGACTCAGCAACAGCAGCAGACCAATGATCAGACCCAACAGCCGATGGATTTTCACTGGGCAGCAGCGCTGGACGACGAGGAGCCAAGATCTTGAAACGCCAACTCAGGATGGGTCGGCAGTCCGACCATCTGAGCATTGCTGCAGCCAGGTGGAACCATGGGGTAGCAATTTTCTCCGCGGCGCACGCGCACATCAATCACGGTCGGATTGGGAGATGCGAAGGCTTTCGCCAGGCCGCTGTGCAGATCCGCGCGATCAACGATTGTCATTCCCTCCACCCCGAAGGCCTGGGCCAGAGCCTGGAAATCAGGCATCCCGTTGTTCATATCTGAAGCGGAGTAGCGCTCCTCGTAGAAGCTTTCCTGCCACTGACGCACCATGCCCTGCCACTGGTTGTTGACGATGACCACCTTCACTGGCAAGCGGTATTGAGCCAAGGTTCCTAGTTCCTGGATGTTCATCAGCACGCTGGCATCACCAGCGATGCAGACCACCTGACGATCGGGGCATGCCACCTGGGCACCGAGAGCCGCAGGCACCCCAAATCCCATCGTGCCCAGGCCGGCGCTACTGATCCAGCTGCGGGGCCCGTTGCGCAAATACTGGGCGGCCCACATCTGATGCTGACCCACATCGGTGGTGGCGATGGCGCCGGGAGCCAGATCACGGACAGCCAGCAGCACCTCCTGGGGGTAGATCTCGCCCTCTGAAGGTGGAGTCGTTAACGGATAACGATGCTTCCACTCGCGGATGCGTTCCAGCCAGTTGGCCGTGCGGGGTTCGGGAGAACGCCGCAGGCTGAGATCCACCATGGCCGACAAGCTGGCACCCACATCGCCAAGAACGGCGACATCAGGGCGACGGTTCTTGCCGATTTCGGCGGGATCGATCTCGCAATGGATCACCCGAGCCCGGGGGGCGAAGGTGTCGAGCTTGCCTGTGACCCGGTCATCAAATCGAGCGCCGACAGCAATGAGAAGGTCGCAGTCTGTGACAGCGAAGTTGGCGTAAGCCGTGCCATGCATCCCCAGCATGCCTAGAGCCAAGGCATGGTTCTCATCGAATGCCCCTTTACCCATCAGGGTGGTGGTGACCGGGATCTGATAACGCTCTGCCAACAGGCGGATGCTGTCGTGAGCTGACGCAGCGATGGCACCACCACCGACGTAAAGCAGGGGACGATCCGCTTCAGCAATCAGATCGAGGGCCGCCTCAATCGACTGGGGATCGGGAGATGGTGTGGATGCGAACCCTGCCGGCACCACCGAACCGGGCTCAACAGGCACGTAGTCGAATTCTTCCTGGCCCACATCTTTGGGGATGTCGATCAGAACCGGGCCTGGGCGACCCGAAGCGGCGATATGAAACGCCTGGGCGACCACCGAAGCGAGATCAGCAGGATTACGCACCACCCAGGAGTGCTTCACAATCGGAAGGGTGATGCCGAAAATGTCAGTTTCCTGAAACGCATCGGTGCCGATGGCCGTGCGCGGCACCTGTCCGGTGATCACCACCATCGGCACAGAATCCATCTGAGCGGTGGCAATCCCCGTCACCAAATTGGTGGCACCGGGCCCAGATGTTCCGAAACAAACGCCGACACGACCCGTAGCTCGGGCATAAGCGTCAGCAGCGTGCGTCCCACCTTGCTCGTGACGCACCAGATAGTGACGCAGCCAGCCTTCGCTCTCGGCAACGTGCAACGCGTCATAAATCGGCAGGATGGCGCCACCTGGGTAGCCGAAGATCGTGTCCACCCCATGACGGCGCAGTGCATCCATCAAGGCCTGGGCCCCGGTGATGCGCCGGCTGTCACCACTACTCGACGCTGCATCGGCTTTTGGAGCGGAGGTCAGCGTCACAGCGTTGTCACGAAGAACTGACCCTCCACGTTAGGCGGCGATCCGCTGTCGTCACGGGATTTAAAGCAGACCAAGTGCGTGCAGGGGACCCTGCCCACTGATCAGCTCCAGCAAAAATGCGGAGAAACCCAGCATGGCCAGACGGCCATTCCACACTTCGGAGCTGTTGTTCCATCCCCATTCCCACTTTTCCTGGGGATAGAGCTTCACTTTGGTGGGCAGTTCAGCCGCGGCATCAAGGCTCACCTCAGGTCCCTTGAGACTGGTTTCCACCAGATCAGCAAGTCCTTCGATGAAGGCGGGATAGGTGTCGAGGGCACGCACCCGACGGAAATTCACAACACCAGCCTCGGTGGCCAGTTCGCGGTACTCGATGTCGATTTCCTCGAGGGTTTCGATGTGCTCACTGACGAAACTGATCGGCACCACCACCAGATCGTTGGTCTTGGCTTTACCGAGATCTTCCAGTGCTTCCTCGGTGTAGGGCTTGAGCCACTCCACCGGCCCCACTCGACTCTGGTAGGCGAGCGTATGGGGGTTGCCATGGCCCATCAGCTCCTCGAGCTTCTTCATGATCAGGCCCGTGCAGGCCTCAATTTCCTGCTGGTAAGGATCCCCGGCCTCTTCCACGTAGCTCTTCGGAACTCCGTGCGCACTGAAGAACACGTGCGCCTGGGTGGGGTCGTCGCTGTTGCGAACCTCCTCAGCAATCAACTCAGCCATCGCCTGGACGTAACCGGGGTGATCGAACCAGCTGCGAATGCAGCGGATCGGCAGCTTTTCGAAGCGACTGTCGCCTTGGCGCAAGCGCTGGAGCTCACGGAAACTGGACCCACTAGTACTGATGGAGAAGTGGGGATAGAGAGGCAACACCACCACTTCATCCATGCCATCGGCCTTGATATCGGCAACGGCGGACTCGGTGAAGGGATGCCAGTAGCGCATTGCCACATAGCTCGTAGCCTCGATTCCCCGTTGACGAAGCAGGCTCTGCAATTCTCGGGCCTGCTGTTCGGTGATGCGCCGCAAGGGTGATCCACCGCCAATGGAGCGATAGGCCTCCTGGGATTTGCCGCTGCGCAGCGTGCTAATCAACCAGGCCAACGGCTTCTGCAGCGCCGGGATCGGCAAGCGGATGATTTCCGGATCCGCGAACAGATTGAACAGAAAAGGACCGACATCCTGAATGCGCTCAGGCCCACCCAGATTGAGGAGCACGACACCGACCCGAGACATGTCCGAAACCGATTGCAGGGGTTGAGAGTAACCCCCATCAAAGGCATGGTGGGCCTGGCCTGAACGAAAGGATGGAACAAAGCGACGCGTTCGTAGTAGCAAAAAGAAACGCAAATGCTTCGCTGGCTGAATCAGGCGTGGGGCTGAGGATTGAACAGCGCGGAATGCGTCTCAACCTGCGCGGTTCACTGCCAGGTCGTCAGACGCCTGAACGACGATCCGTTCAGCGCCTGAGCCTGGGCGTCGCAGCCAACGCACAAGGATTGCTGGAGGTCGAACAGATCGCCCGAGTGATTGACGGGCAGTTGAAGCGCGACCAGTTCCGGTGGGAGCAATGGAGTGCCGCAGCAGCAGCCGAAACCTCAACGACAGACTCGTCGCATCGTCGTGGGGAAACGCCGTTGAACGATCAGATCGAAGGGTTCTGCGCGGCATTTTTCGCCGATCCGCGACGTCGACGCTCCCCCTCCGGCAGTCGCACGACCTGGGCAGGGGCTTACAACCCCTATCTGCGCAGGCTCAGAAGCCTGGCCACTCAGGAGTCAGAGGGAGTCACCAGCGAACTGCTGATGAAAGCGCTGCACAGCTATCCCGACGGCAGTCGCAGTCGTCAGCAGTGCAGCACAGCCTTGGCCAGCCTGGCCAAGCATCTCAATATCGACCTGCCAGATGACTGGCGCGCGGAAGCCGCGGGCTATGGCCTGCATCGCGCACGATTTCGTCAGCTTCCGAGCGACAGTCTGATTCTGGAATCACTGCTGAGGATCCCGAACCCGCGTTGGCGGCTGGTGTATGGACTGATGGCGACCTATGGCCTTCGCAACCATGAGGTGTTTTTCTGCGACCTCAGCGCCCTTGACACCGGTGGAGACCGGGTGATCCGCGTGCTCCCGACCACCAAAACCGGCGAACATCAGGTGTGGCCTTTTCACCCCGAGTGGGTGGAGCGATTCGATCTCACGAGGCTGGGGAACGTCTCCGATGCCTTGCCATCCATCAGCACGGATCTGCGCCGAACCACGCTTCAACAGGTGGGACGCCGTGTGAGCGAGCAGTTTCGGCGCTACGAACTGCCGCTCACCCCCTATGACCTCCGCCATGCCTGGGCCGTCCGCACGATCCATATTGGGTTGCCTGACACGGTGTCAGCTCGGATGATGGGGCACTCCGTGGCGATCCACACCCGCACCTATCACCACTGGATTACCCGTCGGGATCAGCAACAGGCAGTAGACACAGCCCTGGCCCGTCATCAGGCCTAGAGGCAAGCCAAGAGGCCAAGCGAGCCCCATCCGTGGCCGCCAGGATGGGTGTGTTGTTGAACGCAGCAAGCCGCGCTGTCACTGGTTCTGATGACATCCTTTTTGAGACCGCTGGCCTACCGATATCGCTGGATTTATGACTGCGTGACCGCGGTGTCATCCCTCAGCGTGGGAGGCGTGGAGCGCCTAAGGGCTCTAGGACTCGACGCGCTCCACCCCAGACTGACCCCCAAAGCCGATGTGCTCGATCTCTGCTGCGGGAGCGGGGAAGCGGCGGCACCCTGGCTCAAGGCAGGTTTCCAGGTGACCGGACTGGACATTTCACCTCTGGCGCTGGCGTTAGCCGCGCAACGCCATCCGGGTCTCAAACGGGTCGAAGGGCTTGCGGAGGAGCCTCCGCTGAGGGAGGCCAGCTTTGATGCCATCCAGATGAGTGTGGCCTTGCACGAATTTCCCCGTGCTGAGCGGGCTCAGGTGCTGAAGCAATGCCTGAAATTATTGCGCCCAGGTGGCTGGCTGGTGCTCGTGGATCTGCATCCCGCCGGCCCCTGGCTGCGCCTGCCACAGCAACTGTTCTGCGCCCTGTTTGAAACGGACACAGCGTTGGCCATGCTTGAAGATGACCTGCCAGGTCAGCTGGAGACGCTTGGTTTCTCCGACATCGACCAGGAACTGCTGGCGGGGAACGCCCTGCAGCGCATTACCGCAACCCGTCCCACTGCAGCGATCACCCCATGACCGATAGCAACCTCGATCAGGCCGCCGCAGACCTGGGCATGGGAGGCAACCTTGCCCCTGAGGCCGATGACAGCGGCTACCGCAAACGCATGGAGCGTCGCCAGGAAGTGCAGCGGCAGCGGGTGGAGGAACGCAACAGGGAAAAGGGTTTGATCCTGGTGTTCACCGGCCAGGGAAAAGGCAAAACAACCGCCGGCTTAGGTCTGGTTCTGCGAACCCTGGGTCATGGCGAACGGGTGGCAATCATCCAGTTCATCAAGGGCGGCTGGGAACCGGGGGAAGCGCGGGCGCTCAAGGCCTTTGGAGATCAGGTGGTCTGGCATGCCCTGGGCGAGGGCTTCACCTGGGAGACCCAGAACAGACAGCGGGATCAACAACTGGTCGGCGAGGCCTGGCAGACCGCACTGAGCTATCTGCGCGACAGCCAGGTGAAACTGGTGCTTCTCGATGAATTGAACGTGGCACTGAAGCTGGGTTACATCGAGGCCGACACGGTGATCGCTGGATTGCAAGAACGCCCCGAGCTTTGCCACGTGGCAGTGACCGGTCGTGGCGCCCCGAAGGACCTGATCGAAGCAGCTGATCTGGTGACCGAAATGACCCTGGTGCACCATCCCTTCCGCGAACAAGGCGTGAAAGCCCAGGCAGGCATTGAGTTCTAGATGGAGCTCTGGCCCACTGACGTGCGCTCAGGACTGCTCGAGGTCATGACGAAGCAGCCCTGCAGCGGCGGTCAACACCGACAACCCACTCACCAACAACGCGCGATGCACCACGGGATCGCGCCAACAGGACGGATCCTGACTGGCCTTGTCCAGAGCTGACAAGGTGAGGCGGGCCATCACGGAACTGCGCTCACCGATTTCCTCAGACATCGCATTCACATCGTTGCTCCATGGAAGCGGCTACGGCGGCGGCGCGCCAGTGCTGTGACCGTCCGATCCCGGTTGCTACTGTCAGCGGGATCAGGTGACTGAATGGCCTACGCGCGTGCACTCCTGAAACTCAGCGGTGAAGCGCTGATGGGAGATCAGGGCTACGGAATTGACCCAGCCATTGTTCAGTCCATTGCTGCAGATGTCGCCAAAGTGATCGAGGGTGGCACTCAGCTGGCCATCGTTGTGGGCGGGGGCAACATCTTTCGCGGCCTCAAAGGTTCAGCGGCTGGCATGGATCGTGCTACGGCCGATTACGTCGGAATGCTGGCCACTGTCATGAACGCCATCACGCTGCAGGATGGCTTGGAACAGGCAGGTGTGCCGACCCGCGTTCAGACCGCCATCGGCATGCAGGAGGTGGCAGAGCCTTACATCCGCAGGAAAGCCATTCGCCATCTGGAAAAAGGAAGGGTTGTGGTCTTTGGGGCCGGCTGCGGCAACCCCTTCTTCACCACCGACACCACGGCGGCCCTGCGCGCTGCCGAAATCAGTGCTGATGTCGTCTTCAAAGCCACGAAAGTGGATGGGGTATACGACAAGGACCCCGAAAAACATGCTGATGCGGTGCGCTACGAGCAGTTGACGTTCCAACAGGTGCTCAGCGGAGAATTGGCGGTGATGGACAGCACGGCTATCGCCCTCTGCAAAGACAACAACATCCCAATCGTGGTCTTCAATCTGTTTGAAGCCGGCAACATTGGCCGAGCCGTCGCGGGCGAACCCATTGGTTCACGCATCAGCAATTAATCAACGTCATGTCTCATCCCGAGCTCGAATCCAGCATGCGCAAGTCGGTGGAAGCCACCCAGCGCAACTTCAACACGATCCGCACCGGTCGAGCTAACGCATCCCTATTGGATCGCATCAGCGTCGAGTACTACGGAGCTGATACACCTCTGAAATCGCTGGCGACGCTGTCGACACCAGACTCCCAGACCATCCAGATCCAGCCCTTCGACATCAGCGCCCTGGCCTCAATCGAAAAGGCCATCGCCATGAGCGAACTGGGTTTCACACCCAACAACGACGGCAAAGTGATTCGGATCAATGTGCCGCCGCTCACGGAGGAACGTCGTAAAGAGTTCTGCAAACTGGCCTCCAAATACGCCGAAGAAGGCAAGGTGGCGCTTCGCAATCTTCGCCGCGATGCGATCGACAAGATCAAAAAGAAGGAAAAAGACGGCGATTTCAGTGAAGATCAAAGCCGTGATGAACAAGATGCCGTGCAGAAAGTGCTCGACAAGTTCATCGCGGAGTTGGAGAAGCACCTCGGCGACAAGGAAGCTGACATTCTCAAGGTTTGAACGGATCTGATCAGCGGATCCGCGATGTTGTCATCGTCGGATCCGGCGCCGCCGGCGGCGCAGCAGCTGCCCATCTGGCCGCAGCCGGCCACGACATTCTTCTGCTTGAGAAGGATCATGAAACGCGGATCAAACCCTGCGGCGGTGGCATGGCTGCGTCGGTCCAGCAGTGGTTCCCGTTCTCCCTGGAGCCTGCTGTCGAGCAAGTGATCCGGAGAGTCGATTTCAGCTGGTGCCTCAGCGACCCTGTGGTGGCTGAACTGCCGGGAGATGCACCCTTCTGGATTGTGCGGCGGGAGAAGCTTGATCAGCTGTTGGCCGAACAAGCCTGCCAAGCCGGAGCCGAACGCATCGATGGTGTGGATGTCGACGATGTCATCCGCAACCAAGAGTTCTGGCAGGTCAAAGCCATCGACGGTCGGCGCTGGCGCTGCAAAGCCGTGGTGATCGCTGACGGTTCCTCTTCACCATGGCCGCAACGTCTCGGGCTTGGAGCCAAACAGGTGCAGACCGCCACCACCATGTCGGTACGACTCGAAGGGCAAGGCCATCTCGCTGATGGAACCACCCGATTTGAATTCGGCCTGGTGAAGCAGGGGTTCGCTTGGGCCTTTCCGGTGGCTGGTGGCGTGAACATCGGGGTTGGGAGCTTCATCGGACGCCAGGATGCCGACCCGGAGGCGGTGCTGGCGAAGCTCTTGCCCGATCTCGGTTTTGCCCCTGACGCGGGAATCCGCCAGCGCGGCCAGCTGCGGGTCTGGAACGGCCACCACCGCATTGATGGCAATGGAATCGTGGTGGTCGGGGATGCGGCGTCACTGTGCGATCCCTTTCTTGCCGAAGGCTTACGACCCGCCTTGATGAGCGGTTGCGAAGCGGCCCAACACCTCGACCAGTGGCTCCGCGGCAACCAGGATGATCTGCGTGGTTACAGCCAAGCCATGCGACATCGGTGGGGCGAGTCGATGGCCTGGGGTCGTCGCATCGCTCAGGTTTTTTATCGCTTTCCTGGGGTTGGCTATCAGCTGGGCATTAAACGCCCGACGGCTCCTCAGAGAATCGCCCAAATCCTTTCCGGTGAGATGGGATATGGCGACATCGCCCAGCGAGTGATTAAACGTTTATTGCTGAAACGTCGTTAAAGCTCAAGGGTGAGTTGCTGCGCATTCGGATCGTCGACCTGACGTCGCGAGCGGCGCCTGGATGTCGAAGGAAGGCCAGCACGCCTCGATCCATGGCGACGCTGAATGGCATCCGCATGACGATCGAAGCCAGCTGAACGTCGAATGGCGAAGATGCGATCCTTGGCCTCCCGGGCTGACTGAGCACAATCCACGATCGGGGGTGGCAAGGAACCACCGAGTCCCCACGGCTCATGCAAATGCACGGAGGGAACATCGGCCAATTCCGGACACCAACGCCGGATGAACACCCCATCTGGATCGTGGTCGAGCCCCTGCTTGATCGGGTTGTAAATCCTGATGGTGTTGATGGAGGTGCTGCCTGACTGCATCTGGCACTGGCTCCAGTGAATTCCCGGTTCGTAATCAACGAACTGACGGGCGAGATGCAGACCGCTGTCTCTCCAGGGAAGCCAGAGGTTGTAACTGGCGAACGACATGAGCATGGCTCGCATGCGGAAGTTGATCCAGCCATGGGCTCGCAACGCACGCATGCAGGCATCCACAAAAGGCACCCCGGTGCGCCCCTGCGCCCAGGCAGCCAGCCGTTCAGGATCCAAGGGGCGAATGCCGCGCATGAACGGATGAAAATCCTGCCATTCGATCGGTGGTTGATCTTCCAGCTTCTGAATGAAATGACAATGCCAGTGCAGACGAGATCCGAAGCTGCTCGCGCCGCGGCCGGACACCTCTCGACTGCGCTGCAACACCTCACGCATCGACAGGCACCCCCAGGTGAGATAGGCCGAAAGGCGGGAACAACCCGTGAACGCCCGGTTCGGGCTTGAGATGGAACTGCAGTAGCGCTGCACCCGACGCTCGATGAAATCCTCCAGTTCTCTCAGCCCCTGGTGCCGACCACCGGTTTGTCGATGGGGGCAAGGATCCGCCGGGAGTGCGAGTGCCGTTGCGTCCGGCAGGTCTCCGGGGGAGACCGTCGGCAGAGGTGTCAGGGAGACAGGCGATGGTGTGAGTGGCTCCCCCATCCGCGCTTCCCAGCGCTGGGCCCATCCCCTGCGGGAGCGCATCCGTCGGGTGACGCCAAACTGGGGGATCTCCCGCCAAGGGATGCCCTGCTCCTTGGCCCAGGCCGCCACACGCCGATCGCGGGCATAGGTCCAGTCGTTACCTGTCTCTTCATGGCTCCACAGGGCCTCAATGCCCAACTGGCAACGGGCACGTTCCAGCACCTCCACTGCGTCACCACAGCGCACCACCAACGGCTGACCTAGAGCAGCAAGCCCGCCACGTAGATCGATGAGTGCTTCTCTGCAAAAGGCAAACTGCCGGCCCGAAGCATCGGGTTGCCGCCAGAACTCAGGCTCCACGATGTAGAGCGGCAACACAGGACCTCTCTCCAGGGCCTGGATCAAGGGTTGGTGATCCACCCATCGCAAATCACGCTTGAACCAGACCAGCTGGAGGGTCATCGGAGACGAAGCGTTCGGCTGTTGGGGTCTCGACCCTAAACAGCCTGAAATCAGAGCTGAGAGGTGATCTTGAGATCACGAAGTCGTTCATCCACCGAAGCCAACAATTCAATGGCAAACATTGGGGCTTCCTGCACAGCGAACAGGAACTTCTCGCGATTCATCTCGATGAGACGGCAATCCTTTTCCGCCTGAGCCGTGCTCAGTCGTCGATGACCATCCATCACCAGGGCACCGGCGCCAAAGACATTCCCGGCCTCAATCACCTCATAGCCCTGTTGACCGTTGTCGTTAGTCCAGGACAATCGCACGGTGCCCTCAAGCACCCCGAACATCGAGGTACCCGGATCATCGGCACGAAAGATGATGCCACCTGCTCCGACACTGCGAACCTCGCTCGTCTGAGCAAGAGCACGCATGGTGTCGAGAGCGTTCACAGGCAAAGGGCGATCGAGGGGCCGTCAGGCCGTTGTCAGTGAGAGTGCGGCACCAAAGCCTCTGCGCACGTCCTCCTGTGACAGAAGTCCATCGTGGTCAAGGTCCAGGGCATCGAAGACGGCGTCAGTTCCCAACCATTCATCCCGCGTGATGGATCCATCACCGTTCATGTCATTGAGCAGAAAGATCTCTTGCACGGCATGGCCGAACGCGTGCCCCCCTTCGAGTTCAGCGAGACGATGGGCCAGCATGCTTTCGAGGGTTTCGATCGCTTTACTGAAACCTTTGATCCCCTCCGACAACTTGTCGGTGGCCATGCGATCCGAGGCCATCATCGTTTGGAACGATTCATGGTCGACATGAATCTGAGGTTCACCGCCAGCGGGGTTGTCAGCATCGAGTTTGCGGGTGAGAACCGCCTCACTGGATCGCAGCTGATCCAGCAACTTGGGTGAGATCGTAAGCAGATCACAACCGGCAAGCTCGGTGATCTCATCGATGTTCCGGAAGCTCGCTCCCATCACCTCGGTGCTGTAGCCGTACGACTTGAAATAGTTGAAGATCCTTGTCACAGACAAGACCCCTGGATCCTCAGGACCTGGATAGGAATCGCGCCCGGTCTCAGCCTTGTACCAATCCAGGATGCGCCCAACGAAGGGAGAGATCAAGGTGACACCGGCCTCGGCACAGGCCACGGCTTGACCGAAACCGAACAGCAACGTGAGGTTGCAATGAATGCCTTCTTTCTCCAGAACTTCGGCCGCTTTGATGCCTTCCCAGGTAGAAGCAATTTTGATCAACACCCGGTCGTTACTGATGCCCGCATCGTTGTAGAGGCGAATGAGTTTGCGGCCTTTCTCAATGGTGGCTTCGGTGTCGAAGCTCAAGCGAGCATCCACTTCCGTAGAAACCCGGCGAGGCACGATCTTCAGAATCTCCTTGCCAAAGATCACGCTGATTTCATCAAGAGCTTCACGCACGACCTGCTCAACAGGAGCGTTTTCGCCCATCAGATGACGTGACGAACGGAGGGATTCATCAATCAGGCTCTGATAATCGGGTATCTGGGCAGCCGCGAGAATCAGCGAAGGGTTGGTGGTCGCATCTCGAGGTGTGAACTTGCGGATCGCTTCGAGATCACCGGTGTCCGCCACCACGACGGTCATTTCGGAAAGCTGCTCTAGAAGAGTGGCCATGACGTTGAAGGGCTTGATGTCCGTAACGTACAGGCGTTTTTTTGTGCTGGCATCGGCAGATTTTCTGTTGGATTGTTGTGCAGACTCAGCCGATCAACCGCCTTTAGTTGAGATTGTGCTGGAGGCACTGCTGGGTGGAACCTTCTCGATCACCAGCAAACCATCGATGATCGATTTGGCCACGGGAAGGGCCACAGTTGAGCCGTAGGCGTTGTCTCCTTTTGGCTCATCAACCACGACCAGCACCACATACCGAGGGTCCTCAACGGGCAGGGTGGCCACAAAACTGCATATCAAAGCCCCCGGCACGTACACACCATTGAGCGCCTTCTGAGCCGTCCCCGTCTTTCCACCAATCCGGTAGCCAGGTGTTTTCACCCCTTGGCCACTGCCCTGCTCGACCACTGACTCCATCCAGGCGAGCACGGTTCGGGTGACCTCAGGGTCCAGCAATGCTTTGCCCCGGCGGGATCCAGGTGGTGCGAGGGCATCACCAGCTCTCAGCCCCCGGGTGATATGCGGACTGACCAGACGCCCACCATTCGCCAACAGCGCATGAAGCTGCACCAATTTCAACGGAGTCAGCGAGAAGCCCTGCCCGAAGGACGCAGTCGCGGGTTCAATCGGTTGCGTGGTGAACTGCTCCTTCGTCTTGATCTGTCCGGCGACCGCCCCGGGAAGGTCCGTATCTGGCCTTGCATCCAGGCCGAGTCGACTCATCCAGTCCCAATAGGTGGACGAGGGAAGATTCCCCATGGCCTTGACCATGCCCACGTTGCTGGACACCTGCAGAACGGTGGCGTAATCGATCAGACCATTGGCCCTGCGGTCGTGATTGTTGATCGGCCAACCACCGATGGTGACCGAACCATTGTCATTCACACGACCCGATGCCTCAATCACGCCCTCCTGAAGCGCCAAGGCCAGATTGATCGGCTTGAAGGTGGAGCCAGGCTCATAGAGATCCTGCACAGACCACTCACGGAAACGGGCTGTCGGAAAACTCCAATAGTTGTTGGGGTCATACGTGGGCACCGAGGCCAGCGCCAGCAACTCGCCATTGGTGACGTCCATCACAATCGCGACACCCTTCTGGGCTTTCCAGGCCTTGACTTGATCCGCCAGTGCCTTCGCCGCCACAGCCTGAAGACGGGCGTCCAAGGTGAGTTGAAGCCTCAGGTCATCCCCAAAGAAGACACCGGCAGCGAGATTGTCCGGCAACGGTGTGCCATCGGCACCACGACGCAGACTGCGGGCCTGCTCGTGGCGTTGCAGATCCTCATGACGGCTCTGTTCGAGACCGGCCTGGGGTTCGCGGTCCTGATTCAGAAATCCAACGACATTGGCGAACAGTTCACCTTGGGGATAAACCCGATGGGGATACGACTCGAGATCAACACCGCTGATGCCTTCAGCCTTGATCGTGGTGGCGGTCTCCGGGTCTAGACCATCCATGAGCTTGATCCCGGATGGGCGATCACCCATGCGCTGCAGAATCTCTTCCTCAGACAGAGGAAGCAACGGAGCCAGGCGAGCCGCCACATCGGCCGGCGGCCGGATCAGGGTCGGTTCATCGCCTGGCAAGTTGAAGTAGCGGGGGTGCAGCCAAAGGCGATAGCGCTCCTCATCCAAGGCCACCAGTCGCCCTGTGCGGTCGACGATCGGTCGCCGAGTCCCCAGCGGTTGGGTGCGCTGCGTCTGCACGGATCGCGCCCGGGCTTCCAGTTCTGTGGCCTGAAAGACCTGCAACCAGGCCATCCGCCCCATCAATCCGATCAATCCCAGACACAACAGGGCAAACACGGATCGCATGCGTCCGGGTGGAACCGGCTCGAGGGGCACCACACGCCTGCGCGAGCGTTGACCAGAAGTGCGGCGAGACTGATCGGTGCGACCCATCAACTCAGTAGCCGTGCCGAATGGGTTGGTCCATAAACGATCCGAGCATGGCCAGATGGTCAGCCGGAGGCTCAGCGGCATTAAAGCTGGGACGATCGAGATACACCAAATTGGCGACGGTGGTGGGGACCATCTGGCGAGGTCCACTGGAGCGTTCCAGAAGATGACGTTCAAGCATCGCCGTGGATTCCGTCAGTCGATGGGCCATCTCACGGGTCATCTCCAACTGGCGAAACGCCAGGGTCCAGCGATGCTGCCAATGCAAGGTGAGGCCACTCAGCACCAGCACAGCCGCGAACACGCCGATCAAGCTTCCATCGGCAGCACGATGAAGACCTGCCAGCAGGGGCGACTGCCGGGCAACACGACGGGCCGAGAGGGACCCCTGAATAACTTCAAGAGCCCCTGTAGCGACCGGTCGTTGCGTGGACGACGGTTGAGATTGCGGAACCGCGACCACGGACAAGGTTTGATCAATGCGCCAGTTAACCATCTGGGACGGGGCACCGCAAGGCCGAAACCTTGACCAGGACTGAAGATTCGCTCAGCTGCCCAGCAGGAGAAGGTTCAGGAAGGTCACCCCGTTCCAGAGCGCATGCATCACCACGCAGGGGAGCAGGCGCCCGGTGCTCAGCCGCAACAACCCCAAGCCCAGACCCAGCACCAGCAGTGGCGGCAGTTCACCAAGGCTGAGATGTGCGACCGCAAACACCAAGGCACTCACAATCACGGCGCCGGCTCGGCCAAGCGACCGCCCAAGCACAGGCAGCAGCACACCGCGGAAAATGGTTTCCTCGAACAGCGGCGCCAGCACCACGATTGTGGAGCCGAGCAGGAGCAGGGCCAGGGAACTGTTGCTGGTCAGCACGATTTCCAGCAGGGGATTGCTGCCGCCCTGGTCACCGATCACCCGAGACACCAACCAACCCGTCAGCACGACGGGAGGCATCACCATCAGCCAACCTCGCAAGGCCTGTAGCACAGCTGTTCCGAAAGGCTGCAAACGCCACTGCAACCAACCGCCGGAAGGAGGTGGTGACGGATCGCACGTTCTGAGCTGCTGGCGCAGGATCAGCAGCGGCGGAACCGCCAACGCGACGTAGCCGAACAGCACGGTGATGCCCTGGGAAAGAGGTGCAGCAAGCCCTCGGGTGACCAGCCCGGCCACAGGCAACACCACGAGAGGCGCCAGCACCTCGCCGAGCACCACGAATCCACCGGCCACCAGCAGCACCATGTCCAACGGTGCAAGGGGTGGTGCGACGAGCGCAGGCCAAGGGGCAAGGCGGCGGCGGAACAGCAGCCAAAGATGACGGATCAGCAAGAGCCCCCCGAGCAGCAGCGCCAACAACGGCAGAAGCTCACTGATCACCAGCCGCCTGGCCGCTGCACTTGCCGATCGGGGGTCAAGACATGACGTGAGATCACCACCCAAGGCCTCACAGGCCAACCGACGGACCAGCGGATCAGGAGCCTGACTCAGCAACCTGGCGCGATCGTCGACCGAAACATCGCGGGCACCGGGATCCGTCAGGGCCTTCTGAAGCTCGGCGAATGCATCGGCGCGAGGCGCAGCCTGCTGAAGTGTGCGGAGATGCTCGGGGTCGGACTCCAATGCGGCGAAGAGCAGCCTCTGACGCTCATCAAGCCGATCGAGAGGGATTTGGCGCAGGCTGTTCAGCAGAGCAGCGCTGGGATCGGCACCCACTAGAAGCGATTGCAGCGGTACTGGCACCTTCGGCTCAGCCAGCAGAGCCAGCTCCTGCTGCTCAAGAGAGAGAGCAGGCGCGACGGATGGCTTGCTGACACTGTCAACCAGTCCAAGCACCCAGACAGTGGTGGCCAGGACCAGCGAGAGGAGCGCCAGCAACACCTTCCAGGTCGGAGCTGCCGAAGAACGTCCCGAGGGTGGGCTGGTCACACAGCGCAAGCAACTGCAAGAGATTCTCCTCGGTCACGGGCATGCGAGGCGACCGCACGATCCAAGGAACGATCCAAAGGAAGCCATGGAGGCTCGCCAATACGATGGCGGCGCTCTCTCTGCATGAAGCGGTGTCCTTGCGTCTTCTCCTCGTTCGCCACGGTCTCAGCAGCTTCAACGTGGAGCGCCGGATTCAAGGGCGTGATGACCTCTCAACGCTGACCACAACCGGAGAGGAACAAGCCCGTCGCACAGGCCTGGCCCTGGCTGACGTGCCGATCACAGCGGTGTATAGCTCTCCTTTGAAACGAGCGGCATCCACAGCTGCCGGTGTGCTGGCTGAACGCAATGACAAGCTTTCGCCCAGCTTCGACGACGGTCTGCTCGAGATTGATCTTGAACCCTGGAGCGGACTCACCGCCGACGAGCGGGCCGAGCGCTTTCCCGAGGAATTCGCCACCTGGAAACGTCAGCCGGAAGTGTTGGAGCTGAGCCGCGCCGATGGACGTCGCTACAAACCTCTGCAGGAGCTGATGCAACAGGCGCGGGAGTTTCTCGACGCACTGATCAGCAAGCACCCTGTGGATGGAAACGACACCGTTCTCATCGTTGGGCACAACGCCATCCTGCGCTGCCTGATCGTGACGCTGCTCGGTGAACCGGAACAGGGCTTCAGGCGGCTCCGCCTCGACAATGCATCGCTCTCGATTTTCAATCTCAGCTCAAAAGGTGATGGCCATCAAGTGCAGATCGAATGCCTGAACAGCACCGCACACCTGACGCCCCCACTGCCAACCAAAGGGAAAGGAGCACGGCTGATCCTGGTTCGGCACGGCGAAACCAACTGGAACCGTGACGGCCGCTTTCAGGGGCAGATCGACATCCCGCTCAACAGCAATGGCCATGCCCAGGCTGAAGCCGCCCGAGGCTTTCTGGCAGATGTGCCGATTCAGAAAGCCTTCAGCAGCTCAATGACCCGTCCGAGGGAAACAGCTGAGGGGATCCTGATGTCGCATCCCGACGTCGCCCTGCAACAAACCGACGGTCTGGTGGAAATCGGCCATGGCCTCTGGGAAGGGAAACTGGAATCCGAAATCAAGGCGGAGTGGGGTGCTCTGCTCGAGGAATGGAAACGCACACCGGAAACCGTCCAGATGCCTGAGGGTGAAACCATTCAGGATGTCTGGGAGCGATCCGTTCAGAGCTGGAACACGATCGCCGAGGACCTGAACCCTGCCGAAACCGCGCTGGTGGTGGCCCATGACGCTGTCAACAAAACCATCCTCTGCCATCTGCTGGGGCTTACTCCTGCGGACATTTGGGCTGTCAAACAAGGCAACGGCGGTGTCACGGTGGTCGACATGCCCTCAGAACCGGGGCAGCCTGCAGTAGTGGCTTGCCTGAATCTCACCTCCCACCTTGGTGGGGTTCTCGATCGCACGGCCGCTGGAGCGCTCTGAAATCACAAGACCGATGACCGAGATGCTGCTGCTCGACCCCGTCCAGGTGCTCAAGGGCCCGGGTCATGCCGTTGAGATCGGTGGTGCTGCGCTCTTGCGGGATGGCCGGCTGGAAGCACTCGGCGAGGCTGCTCGTGCGGCTGCTCATGCAGCCAACATCACCGTGCAAGACGCCGGACAGCAACTGCTTGCACCCTGCCTGGTGGATGCACATTCGTTTCTGCCCGCCCCGTTTCAGGGCCAGGGTGAGACCCTCAACAGCCTCATGCGATCCGCCGGGGCTGGCGGCTTCGGCCAGATCGCTCTCCTGCCGGATGGCGAGACTCGTCGCGAACGTCCGGAACATCTGCATGGCTTTGAATTGAAAGACTGCGATGTGGACGTGCATCTCTGGGCAGGTTTCAGTCAAGGAGGAGAGGGTGAGCAGCTCACCCCCCATGCCGATCTGATTGAAGCCGGTGCTGTCGGACTGTCCGACGGTGGTGCGATCCCATCCATGGCCTTGATCGATCGAGCACTCACTCTGGGGGAGTGCGGATCAGCACCGCTACTGATCTCGCCCCTTGACCTCAACCTGCGGGGCGAAGGCCTGCTGCGTGAAGGTCCGGAAGCGCTAAGAGCCGGATGGCCGGGTGATCCGCTGAGTAGTGAAACGGTTCCCCTCAGCCAGCTCGCTCAGCTCCAACAAGAACATCCCGAGCGAAGGCTGATGGTGATGGGGGTATCGACAGCGACAAGCGTCGACCTCCTCCAGCGACAGCCCAAGCGTCCCGGTTCAACCGTGAGTTGGTGGCACTTAATCCAGAGCAGCAGCGACAGTGCCGCAACCGCGGCCTCTTGGTTCGTCTCGCCATCCCTAGGCGATGACGCAGACCGGCAGGGCCTGATCGAAGGCCTGCGCAACGGAGTGATTGACGCCGTTGCGGTGCATGCCCTGCCCTTGGATGACGAGGAATGTCTGCTGCCGCCGGATCAGCGTCAACGGGGGGTCGCCGGCCATCAACACGTGCTGCCCGCTCTTTGGCAGGCCTTGGTCGTGACGCGCGGATGGAGCGCCGAAGAGCTTTGGGACATCCTGAGCTTTAAGCCGGCGACATTGCTGGGACGAACACCGGAGCAGCTCGCGCTCGGAAGCAACCGCTGGCTGTTGTTCGACCCCGAGCAGACTTGGGCGCCATCGCGTGATGATCCTTCGGCATCAAAAGCAGCCAACCAACCCTGGCTGCATCGAGCCGTCAAGGGAAAAGTGGTGGCCTGCGGCCTCAGGACCCCAAAGAGCCACTGCGGTTAAGGGGCCAGAACCGCCAGAACGCACGACCGATGATTTCATCCTCAGGAAGAAAGGGCCCGCCAGGCCAGTAACGGCCATCCCAACTGTTGGCTCGGTTGTCACCCAAGACCAGCACGTGGCCTTCAGGCACCGTCACATTCAGCGTGCGGCAGAGGCTCATGCCCTGATCGTCCACGTCGCAGTAGTTGGTGACATACGGCTCATCCAGTGCAACTCCATTGACGGTCACGGCACCGCGCGGGTTGACGGTCACTTGATCACCACCGATGGCAACCACACGCTTGATGTAGGCATCACAGGCGGGCTGGCTCACGCCAGGGATCAATCCAATCAGCGGGAAATTGGCCAGAGCGCAGCGGAACACTGGTGGAGATTCGGTGGTTTTCAACGCTGGATCAAACGCATGCGGAGAGTTGAACACAACAATTTCGCCGCGACGCGGTGACCGGCCTGCGAAGGTGAGTTTCTCGACCAACAAGCGATCCTGAATTTGCAGACCGGGCAGCATTGAGCCCGAAGGGATGAACCGTGCCTCAGCCACGTAGTGCCGGATGCCGAAATACAACGCCAGCGTGAACAGCACTGGACCCCAGAAATCCCAAAAGGGATGCGCTTTGCGGGTCGAAGCAGGGGCAGGCGATGGCGAGGAACCCGGGGGAGACTCAGCTCCTTTGGATGAGGCGTCGGGCTGAGGGTCAGGCAAGAAACCCAGATGAAGCGTTTGAGCACCCAAGATAGGCCTGATGGCGCTGGCCTCCTAGCCTGAAGTCAGCGGAGTACGCCCATGGTCCGACCCCGGTGGCAAAGCGCGAAACCAACAGCGAGCCGCCGATTTTGGCTGAGATGGGATCGGACGATCGCTGCCATCGCCGCGGTGAACCTGACCTGGGTCGTGTTCGACGTGACCTATGTGCCATTGCGCAACTTCTGGTTGCAGCGAACTCTCTATCCTCTTCCCACGATT
Organism: Synechococcus sp. A18-25c; assembly: GCF_014280035.1. Classification (NCBI taxonomy): domain Bacteria; kingdom Bacillati; phylum Cyanobacteriota; class Cyanophyceae; order Synechococcales; family Synechococcaceae; genus Synechococcus; species Synechococcus sp. A18-25c. The sequence goes on along the minus strand of NZ_CP047957.1, from coordinate 917,855 downwards.
GGCCTCGCGGTTCCACTGCCCTGGCTGCCAAACCTCACCAAGGTCTACGACCGGGTGAAAGGCATCGAACCCCACCCAGACACTGAGTCCTACCTCAGGCATTTTCAGCAACTGGAAGCCACCGCTGCATCAAGCGGCATCAACAGCCCAGCAGCACGCCAGCTGAGACTGGAAATGGTGGTGAAGAGCAGTCAGCTGATCGATGAAAACCCGTTCGTGGCCTCGAATAAAACGGGTTCATTGGAGAAGCTCAAGAGTCGTCTCCGGGCGAGAGCCGACATGGATTCGGCCAAGCAGTCCGCCGCCTATCTGCTGGGGGAAAGTCATCTGACACCAGAGAACTGGGACGACGAAAAGCGTTTTTGGCAAGACAGCATCCTGCCCCTGGTCGCCACAAACTATTGGCGCGGAACCGATGAGAACGGGCAACCGGTCGACTTGTCCTGGCGGATTGATTTTCCCTTTCAAATCCTCTTCCTGCTGGACATTGTCTTGCGGGCCGTTCGCCTGAAACGACGCTTTCCCGCGATTGCCTGGCGGGATGCCCTACTGCGCCGCTGGATCGATCTGCCACTGCTGATCCCTTTCTGGAGATTGCTACGGGTGGTGCCGGTCACCGAACGTCTGTCCAGCACACGCATGATTCAGCTGGAGCCCCTGCGGGCTGCGGTCAGTCGTGGAGTGGTGGCGGTCCTGGCTCTTGAATTATTCGAAGTGATCACCCTTCGAACCCTGGATGCCGCCCAGGATGCCGTGCGCTCACCCCGCTGGCCGGACCAGATCCGAAGGCTGTGCAGCCACCAAAGCGTCGATGACGACGGAGAGAGGGAACTAGCAGAATTGCTGAGACTCTGGCTGCCACTCGTGCTGACGCAAGTGGGGCCAGCCATGCGTCCACAATTGGTAGCGCTTGTCAGCCATGCCTTACGGCGGAATCTGGAGGAGACCGCGATTCCCTCCTCACTCCGAGCTCTCCCGGGGATGGAACGCGCCGAAGACCGCCTCAGCCATCAGCTCTCCAATGGCTTGGTCGATTCACTGCTCAGCCTTTCGCGCCGCGCCGGCGATCGACTGGGTCAGAAAGACCAGGTACTTCAGGACCTTGGCATTCAGACGGTGGATCGTTTTTGGGAAGAACTCGCCAGAACCTTGGAACAAGGCCCCGTGCTGGAACGCAGTCAGGAACTCGTTGCTGCGTTTCTCGAGGAACTCAAGCGCAACAGCATGACGCAATTGCGCTCGCAGAAGGATGTGGATGCACTGATCAAGGAACTGGATGGTTTGAACTTCAACCCAACAGTTCAGCCTCCCAAATCTCAGGCTTGAATCCCGTCAAAAAACGGCCATCAGGGCCGCGAAGAAAGGGTCGCTTGATCAACTTCCCATCGGAGGCGAGGGCTTGTAGTGCCTGGTCATGGGTCATGGCCTTGACGGCGGCGGCACCAAGGGCGCGATAACTCTGGCCACTGGTATTGAACAGCGGTTTGAGACTGCCGAACTGATCGGCAGCCTTAGAGAGCCAATCAATGGAGGGCGGCTCAAGCGTGATGTCGAGAACCTCGCATGAAAGACCCTGACTCTCCAGCCAGGTGAGGGCCTTTCGGCACGTGCTGCAGCGCGAATAGCTGAAGACGGTGTAATCAGCCAAGGAATCAGCGACCGAGCAAGCTCTTCACAGCACCGATCAGGCTGTTGGAGCCCTGACCAACACCGTCTTGAGGACGGGTGCGAACCGTGACGTCACCATTGACGCTGGTGCGGCAGCTGAGGCGATAGTTCGCCGGCCGGTCAGCCAAGTAAACCTCCTCGACATCACTTCGTGGTGAGAGGTTCTGCGCGCCTTCGATCACTTCAATCACACAGGTGCCGCACTGACCGACACCACCGCAGTTGTTGAGGTTGTTCAAACCTTTGTAGGGATTCACACCGGCCGAGAGAGCCGCTTTCCGCAGATTGGCACCTTCAATACAGCCGACCTGTTGGCCTTCCTGCTCGAAACGGATGGTGGGCACGGGGCGTCCTGAAATGTCGGTGGCTCAATTTACAGCAATCAACCAATGGGAGGAGGCAAAACAGCCAAGCTCGTCCGCCGCCTTTGAAGGGAAAAATCACAGCTCGGGTTATCGGGCTGCCGCTGCGACACAGGTCTCAAGCAGAGGCTGCACAGCATCCACGTCTCGCCAGCCGCCGATGCTGGTCACACGACCTTCCATATTCTTATAGGTACGAAAGAATTCAGCCACGTCTTCCAGCTGACTGGGTGCAATCTGGCGAATGCTCTGAATGCTGCTTTGACGAGGATCGGCAGCTGGAACACACAGAATCTTGCCGTCGTAATGACCCATGTCGTGCATGTCGAGCACACCGATCGGCCTGGCATGAATTAAGCAACCAGCAAACGTGGGCTCCGCCATGATGACCATGGCATCGAGAGGAGATCCATCCTCAGCCAGAGTGTTCGGGACGAAGCCGTAATCAAAGGGGTATCGAACCGCTGAGTGGAGAACGCGGTCCAAGGCCATCACTCCAGCTTCTTCAAGGTATTCATATTTGTTGCTGCTTCCGGCAGGAATCTCAACGATCAGATTGATCAGCCCTGGAGAGGGTGAGGGTGTAAGGGCCCTGAGATCCATGACTCTCCTGAACAGCGATGGAGGAATGGTTGGGGCGGTCGGTCAACACGGCAGCAAGCGGAACGCCTAAACCGGTGATGGCAAGGGTGAAGCCGAGAAGAGCGAGAGCAGGAACAGACACGAGCTGCGCTGGGTGCGCAGGCGATTGGGGGGCAGGCTCAGGGTCCATTCAGTGGTTATCGAGGACATCCCACACTTCAGAGCTTGAAGCGCTGAAGACACCGAAACCTCGAGAAGCTACCGGTGGGGAGATGAAAGGGATCAGGCGATCAATTTCACCTGCATTCTGCCACTCATGGAACGCTTATGCAGCAGGCCGATCCTGACGATCCCTGCGGGAAGCAAGATCTGAAGGCGCTTCAGGGAGTCCGTCCAGCCGGCTGCGAATCAAACGAAGTTCTTCCAGGATGGCTCCTAGCACTTGCTGAGTGGCCGTGGACGGAGAGTTGAGAACTTCAACAGTGACTTCTTTAATCCTCAGGACGTCCTTAGCAAAGCGAGCAACCTCGTTGGGGTGAAATAAAAGGGGATCTTTCTGATCGCTCCTGTATTCAGGATTGAGCTTGCGAGGGTTGAAAGGGGGGTTGAGATTGCGGGGGTCAGTGTTCGTGTAGCGATAAACAGATGCGCGTGAACGATTCAGAGATTTCTGAACATCATCGATGCCAACCAAAGCATCCGATTGCGAAAGAGCAGCTCCAGCATCGCCTCGTAATTCTCCAGATTCGGTGACAGAGGGCACCGAAACATCGAGCGGCCGAGGAAACATGAGACAGCGCTGGGACAGCTTGGAATCCGCAGACCTTAGCAGCTGAGACTCAGGACGCCAGCGTCGATCACAGCGAAAGAGACAGTTCCAGAATCGACCGTTTTCTTGCGGGTGATAACTTCCAACACACCCTTGAAGTGATGTGATGCGCGTCTCCCGCCTCACGCTGGTGACGTTGCGGGATGTCCCCGCAGATGCAGAGATTCCGTCACATCAACTGCTGATCCGCGGTGGATACATCCGACGCGTCGGATCAGGTATCTACGCCTACCTCCCGCTGATGTGGAGGGTTTTGCGCAAAATCAGCGCGATTGTGCGCGACGAGCTTGACGCACTTGGTGCTCTCGAAACACTGCTGCCACAGCTGCAACCTGCCGAGCTTTGGGAACGGAGCGGTCGCTGGCAGGGCTACACGGCAGGCGAAGGAATCATGTTTCACCTCGAAGATCGACAGCAGAGACGCCTCGGCCTCGGCCCAACCCATGAAGAGGTGATCACCGAATTGGCAGGCGACCTGCTGCGTTCCTACCGACAATTACCCGTCACCCTCTATCAGATCCAGACGAAGTTCAGGGATGAGATCCGTCCCCGGTTCGGGTTAATGCGCGGACGGGAATTCATCATGAAGGACGCCTACTCCTTCCACGCCGACGAGACAGACCTGCAGGAGACCTATGCGGCAATGGCGGGAGCTTATCAACGCATCTTCGAGCGATGCGGGCTCGATGCCGTTGGCGTGGATGCCGACAGCGGCGCCATTGGAGGGGCTGCCTCCCAGGAGTTCATGGTCACCGCCGATGCCGGCGAAGACCTCATCTTGACCAGCTCGGATGGCAGCTATGCCGCCAACCAAGAGAAAGCTGTCTCCATTCCACCGCCGGCCGAGGCTCTGCCAGCCGGAGACGAGCGCACTCTGAAAACACCTGGGCAGACCACCATTGAGCAACTTTGTTCGGCCCACGAATTCAGTCCCACCCAAATCATCAAAGTGCTGGTGCTCGTGGCGAGATTGGAAGACGGACGCGAACAACCGGTCCTTGTGAGCCTTCGCGGCGACCAGGAACTGAATGAGGTCAAGCTGACCAACACGCTCACCCGCCTCCTGGAATCAACCGTGCTGGATGTCGCTCCGGCCACGCCCGATCAGGTCCGCCAGCAGGGACTGGCACCTTTGGCCTTCGGATCCCTGGGCCCTGATCTGGACGACGCCGCTCTAAGAGGAGCCCGCCGCTGGGAAGGCCGTTTTGAACGGCTAGCAGATCCGACGGCTCTCGAGGTCGAGCGTTTCGTCTGCGGCTCCAATGTCTCGGATCAACATCGTTGGGGAGCCAGCTGGTCATCGATGCCGAAACAGCATTCCGCGGATGTGCGCAATGCCCAATCAGGCGATCGCTGCATCCATAACGCAGAGGCCACGCTGGGGGAGAGACGCGGCATCGAAGTCGGCCACATCTTCCAGCTAGGTCGCAAATACTCCGATGCCTTAGACGCGCGTTTCACTAATAAGGAAGGCAAACAGGAATCCCTGCTGATGGGGTGCTACGGCATCGGCATCTCACGGCTTGCGCAGGCAGCGGTCGAACAACATCACGATGACGCTGGCATTTGCTGGCCTGTGGCCATCGCTCCATTTCAGGTGATCGTCGTCGTCGCGAACCTGAAGGACAGCACCCAGCTTGAGCTGGGCGAATCCCTGTATCAACAACTCAAAAGCGCTGGACTCGATGCGCTCCTTGATGATCGCGGCGAACGGGCTGGAGTGAAGTTCAAGGACGCGGATCTGATTGGCGTTCCCTGGCGGATCGTGGTCGGACGTGATGCTGCCGAGGGCCGGGTGGAGCTGGTTGAGCGAGCAACACGAGCCAGTGAGACGCTTCCGCATGAAGAAGCACTGAAGCGCTTGATCGACACCATCCCGGCAGGAATACAGATTTGACGCCCTATCCGCCTAAAGTCCTTCAAACCGACCCAACCATGCAAGACGCGCTGAACCACCTGAGCCGACAGCTCAAAAGCTTCACCTTGGCTCTCTGTCTTGGGCTGACCTTGTTGCTCACCGCCTGTGGAGATTCCGTCTCCATGCTCACCGGCGACTATGTCGAAGACACCGTGGCCGTGGTTCACACACTGCAGACCACCCTCGCTCTGCCCGCAGACGCCGAGGGACTTCAAGACTCAGAGCGTGAGGCCCACGATTTAATCAACGACTACATGTCGCGCTACAGGCCGCAACCTCGAGTGAATGGGCTGAGCTCTTTCACCACAATGCAAACCGCCCTGAATTCCCTTCAAGGCCACTACAACACCTACACCAATCGTCCTGTCCCGGACGATCTGAGAGCCAGGGTCGACAAGGAGCTTGGCAAAGCTGAAAAAGCAGTTCTGCGCGGCACCTGATCGCCTCTGTTCTTCAACAGCAACATCACAAATCCGCAATCGCTTTGACTTCAGGCATCTCGACCTGAGAAGATCGCAGATTGTGCAGAATCGCGGCTTCGGGCCGCTGTGTCTTTGGCCAACGTTGTCGTCATCGGTGCGCAGTGGGGTGACGAGGGGAAAGGAAAGATCACAGATCTTCTCAGCCGCTCCGCTGACGTCGTCGTCCGCTATCAGGGCGGTGTCAACGCTGGCCACACCATCGTTGTGGACGATCGTGTGCTCAAGCTGCACCTGATCCCATCGGGAATTCTGTACCCGGACACCGACTGTCTGATCGGATCCGGCACCGTCGTGGATCCAAAGGTGATGCTTGGCGAACTCGACATGTTGATCGAGAACGGCATCGATATTTCCGGGCTGAAGCTGTCATCGACAGCCCACGTGACCATGCCCTACCACCGCCTCCTCGACGAAGCGATGGAGAAGCAGCGTGGCGACCGGAAAATCGGCACGACCGGCCGTGGCATTGGTCCCACCTATGCCGACAAATCACAACGCAGTGGCATCCGTGTCATCGACCTACTCGATGAAGATCGGCTGCGGGATCGCCTTGATGGTCCGCTCAAAGAAAAGAACCAGCTACTGGAAACCATTTATGGCGTGGAACCCCTCGACGCCGAGGCGGTGATCAGCGAGTACTTGGCTTACGGCCAACGCCTCGCTCCCCACGTGGTGGATTGCACCCGCGAAATTCACCAAGCGGCTCGCAACAGAAAAAACATCCTTTTTGAAGGGGCCCAGGGCACCCTGCTTGATCTCGACCACGGCACCTATCCCTACGTCACCTCCTCCAATCCCATCTCCGGCGGAGCATGCATTGGAGCCGGGGTGGGGCCAACCCTGATTGATCGGGTGATCGGCGTAGCCAAGGCCTACACCACGCGCGTCGGCGAGGGACCGTTCCCCACCGAGCTCGAAGGCAGCCTCAACGATCACCTCTGTGATCGCGGCGGTGAATTCGGCACCACCACAGGCCGCCGCCGCCGTTGTGGCTGGTTCGACGGCGTCATCGGTCGCTATGCGGTGGGCGTCAACGGACTCGATTGTCTGGCCATCACCAAGCTTGACGTGCTCGACGAACTCGACGAGCTCCAAGTGTGTGTGGCCTATCACCTCGACGGTGTCCGCATCGAGCATTTCCCTTCCTGCGCCGAGGAATTCTCTCGCTGCACCCCTATTTTCGAGACCCTGCCTGGATGGCAGTGCTCCACCGAGGAATGCCGCAGCCTTGAAGATCTTCCGGAGAAGGCGATGGCCTACCTGCGCTTCCTGGCTGACCTGATGGAAGTGCCCATCGCCATCGTGTCGCTGGGAGCCGGACGGGACCAGACCATCGTGGTGGAAGACCCGATTCATGGACCGAAGCGCGCTCTGCTGAGCGCTTGATTCGGAGGAGTCGGTCCAGGCGTAAGACTGCGGCAATTCATCCCCCCGTTTCATGGCCGAATCCCACCGCTTCCAGCCCAGCGCATCACTGGATGTGGTGGGGATCGGCAATGCCATTGTTGACGTGCTGGTGCAAACCCAGGACAGCTTCCTGGAGCAGCACGGGCTATCCAAAGGGGGAATGGCGCTCATCGATGAGCAGCAGGCTGAAACGCTCTACCAATTGAGTGGTCCAGGCCTAGAGACCTCCGGTGGTTCCGTGGCCAACACCATGGTGGGCATTGCTCAGCTGGGAGGCCGCACCGGATTCATCGGCCGCGTTCGCGATGACCAGCTTGGTTCGATCTTCAGCCACGACATCCGCGCGGTCGGTGCCCGATTTGACACACCTCCGGCCACCAGCGGAGCCACCACGGCTCGCTGTTTGATCTATGTGACGCCTGATGCAGAGCGCACGATGTGCACCTTCCTTGGCGCCTCAACCCAGCTCGAACCGCAGGATCTCGATCTATCCATGGTCAAGGAAACCAAAGTGCTCTACCTGGAGGGTTACCTCTGGGACAGCCCAGCGGCCAAACGAGCCTTCATCGCAGCGGCGGAGGCCTGCCGAGAAGCAGGAGGTCAAGTGGCCTTGTCGCTGTCTGACGGATTCTGCGTTGATCGTCACCGCGAAAGCTTCCTGGACCTGGTGAACGGTCATGTAGATGTTCTCTTCGCCAATGAAGCAGAGATCAAAGCGCTCTATGAAACCGACAACTTCGACACAGCACTCGAGCAGGTCTGTGGATGCTGCTCCGTGACCGCCATCACCCGTGCCGGAGAGGGTTCGGTGGTTCTTGAGGGCAATCAACGCTGGAACATCGGCATTTTCAACCTTGGATCATTGGTGGATACAACCGGTGCCGGAGATCTCTACGCCGGTGGTTTCCTGCACGCCTACACCCAGGGGGAGTCGCTAAAGCGCTGTGGAGAACTTGGCGCACTCTGCGCCGGTCAGATCGTCACGCAGCTTGGGGCCCGATCTCAGGTTTGCCTGAAGGAGCTCAGGAGCGAGCATCTGCGCTGAGCGCCGCTGTGGCCCAGGCGGCATAACCACTGCCTGCCTGGGCCGACCAATGCAAGATTTCTGGCGTGTCATAACTGTGCAGGCTCTCCAGGACCGACAGCAGATCCTGCAAATGGTCCGGGCAAGTTTTGATCAGCAGCTGCACCTCATTGGCACGCTCGATCGCACCCTGCCAGCGGTAGCGCGACTGCAACGGCATCAGACTGACGCAAACCGCCAGACGCTGGTCCAGCAACTCCTGGGCCAGTGCCTCAGCCAGGGTTTCATTGGCCTCCGTTGTAAGCACCAGCTTGAGGTCCTGCGGTGTTGGCATTGAGAAGGCGGCACAGCGCATTCACGCTATGGACCACGTCAACATCCAGCCTTGCGTGCGGTCGCTTCAGTTTCCATAGACGCATCGATCCGTCCGCACAAAGACGACTCCAAAGCCCATCAGCTGCACCACCCGACTGGCGACACAGCACATCGCTGATCTTCCAGCGATGGCATAAGGCTGCTTCAAGAGCCCCGGGACGTTCACCGGCACCGGGCCTGAGCACGGCCAGTTGGTCGCCGGACAAGCCCGCTGCACCAGCCTTGCGAATGGCCTCGGGCGTTGGCAGCACTCGAGCATGCACCACAGCCCCGGCCAGGTGCGCCGCTGCCACTGCAGCATGAAGCTGCCTTGCTCCAACCGCCAGCAGCAGACGATGACCCGATAACGGACAACGTGCCAGGTCATCGATCGTTGCGAGCAGCCCATGGTCAACGGCTCCGTGATCAGGGCGCTCATAGCGAATGAGCCGTGGATGGCCCGTGGAACAGGTGAATTGCAAATCAGCACTGATGCGCAGGGCGAAGGGATGGGTGGCATCCACCACACAGGTCACAGCCTGCGTCGCCAAATGATCAGCTAACGACTGCTGCGACGGGAAAGCTCCAACATGCAGACCTTGCAATGACATCGCGGCGAAACCCCTCGCCGCCGCTTGACTCACCACACTGACGCTGACGCGGAATCCTCTATCCAGCAGCGACTGCACAATCCCAGGGCCCTCTCCGGTCCCAGCAAAGACCAGCACATGCTCATGGCGATTCCGCCATTGGTGCATCAGGATGGCGCTCACTGATCCAGTCGAGGATGAATCATTGCGTACTTGAGGTGGATGTTCTTCAGGCTCCCACCCTGCGTTACACCCAGGACAATCAGACCCCAATCGCTGAGATGGAGGTTGGGTTCGATGCATTGCGTGCGGATGATCCCCGTGGTCAACTCAAGGTTGTCGGGTGGGGGAACCTCGCCCAGGACCTGCAGAACCGGGTTCAAGTGGGGCAGCGACTGGTGATCGAAGGGCGACTGCGCATGAACACTGTTCCCCGGCAAGACGGCACAAAAGAGAAGCGGGCTGAATTCACCCTCGCCAGGTTGCATGCGGTGGAAGGAGCCCCTACGGCCGCATCAGCACCCCAACCTCAGCCGCAGAGCGCACCCGGCCGACAAGCACCCCCAGCTTCCGCATCTGCATCAGCTGCGGCGCCCACTGCTGAACCCGCCGCCCAGTGGAACAGTGCGCCTCTGGTGCCTGACACCGATGACATTCCCTTTTGATCAAAGATGGTCTGCTTCAGCGTTGTGAGGCGCTAGGCGTGAAATGCTCGGAGGCCCGTTGCAGCAGCTGACCGAGTTCCCGCTCCAGAGCAGCCAGATCCAGCCGGAACTCGGCCCAGCGTCCACGATCAATCTGCTCCAGCAGCCAGGCCCGGTCTTGCTCCAGCTGTTGAATCAAGGCGGCGGGATCCTCTGTGGACTCTCGTTCGTTGGATCGGGAGCTGTCCATGGATTGCGGGATGGTTCCATCCATCCTGAACCCCACATGGTCAGAATGGCGCCACTCTCGAGGCCGCATGACCGATCTGCTCTCGCCGGGAAGCCTGGTCACTATCGCCGGCGGTGTTTTAACCGTGGTCGGAGCTGTGGCCTACGGCACAGGCAACGCCAACCTGAGCCTGCCGACAATTTTTTACGGCATTCCCATTTTTCTGGGTGGGCTCGCCCTGAAATCGTCTGAGCTTCCGCCCGCACGACGGGTCACGCCCAAAGCTTCGCTGAAAACTCAGCGCGAAGCTGCCACTCCCGAACTAGGCAAACTCCTGGCTGATGTGACCCGCTGGCGCTACGGCCAGAAAGCTCACCTGGAGAGTTCCCTGGAAGCCCTTAAGCTCTGGGACGAAGACAATCCGCCACAGCTCGAGGAAATCGAAGAACTCAGCCTGGGCAACAGCTACGGGTTGCGTCTTCGCTTCTCCTGTGAGGGAGTTCCGCTGGAACGCTGGCAGGAACGTCAAGAGCGCTTAAGTCGTTTTTTTGCCAAAGGGCTCGACGCCACCATCACTCCGCTCGACGGTGATCGTCTCGACCTGACGCTGCTTCCGGAAGGGGTTTTCGCGAAGAGCGAGCATGGGAAGACCGACGCACAATCCCATGGATGATGCTCTCAGGGTCTCCGTCCTGAGTGAGGCCCTTCCCTACATCCAGCGGTTTGCCGGCCGCAGGATTGTGGTGAAGTACGGCGGAGCGGCCATGGCGCACGCTGAACTGCAGACTGCGGTGTTCCGGGATCTTGCTCTGTTGCGCAGTGTCGGCGTCCAGCCGGTGGTGGTGCATGGCGGAGGGCCCGAGATCAATCACTGGCTCAATCGCTTGGAGATCGCACCAGAGTTCCGCGATGGTCTGCGCGTCACCGATGCCAACACCATGGACATTGTGGAAATGGTTCTGGTTGGGCGCGTCAACAAGCAAATCGTCAATGGTCTCAACCGCTTGGGAGCCAAGGCGGTTGGATTGAGCGGGAGCGATGGAAGTTTGGTGGAAGCTCGCACCTGGGGTGATGGCAGCCACGGCATGGTGGGTGAAGTGGCACGGATCACACCCGACGTGCTGGAGCCCTTGCTGGAGCGTGGCTATGTGCCGGTCATTTCGAGCGTGGCCGCCAACCCCGAAGGTGTGGCCCACAACATCAACGCTGACACCGTGGCCGGCGAAGTGGCTGCAGCATTGGAAGCAGAAAAACTGATTCTGCTGACCGACACACCAGGAATTCTCCGAGATCGGGAGGATCCAGCCTCGTTGTACCGGCAGTTGAAGCTGTCCGAGGCACGACAGCTGATTCAGGATGGGGTCGTGGCCGGCGGCATGACGCCGAAGACCGAATGCTGCATTAGGGCTCTTGCCCAGGGCGTCTCAGCCGCCCACATCGTGGATGGCCGCGTCCCCCATGCCCTACTGCTGGAAGTGTTTACCGATGCAGGCATTGGCACCATGGTGGTGGGACGCGGCTGACCGATGAGTACGGGGCTGAAGGCAGCGGAGGACGCGCTTGAGCGAGGTGACTATGGCCAGTGTCTGCGCCTACTCGAGCCTCTTGCTGAGGCCCATCCGATCACCGAGCCCAAAGGAGCCTCCGTGCGCATGGTGATGGTGACAGCCTGGATGGGACAGGGTGATGACCAGAAAGCCATTGCCACCTGTCGGCTGCTGACCCGTTGCAAAGACGTCGAGCTGCGCAACCGAGCCCGGCAATTGTTGAGCGTGCTGGAGGCACCGAGCCTTGACCGGCCAGCCCGATGGTCGATGCAGCTGCCGACCCTCGAGATGGCTCCCAAGCTGGGCAAACGGCCCCGCAGCAGCCGACGCAGTCGAAAGCCAAAACCGCCACCGCCTCCGCCGACGGGGCCAACAAGGGGTCCATCGGCAGGCTTCGCAGCGTTGGTGCTGGCTGTGCTGCTGGGGCTGACCCTGTTGCTCAGTGGATGTGTTCGTGTCAGTGCCGATATCGAACTGGGTGGCCCGGATCGACTGGCGATGCGCTGGCAGATCAACAGCCTCAGTGGCCGCCGGCTTCCCTGGCAAGAAAATTTTGCTAGCGCACTGCAATCCGAAGGACTGAGCTGGTCGGTGAATCAGCAACGAACCGGTGGGCTCACCCTCAGCAGCCCTACCCTCACCGGCCAGCAGGCCTCAACGCTGTTAAGCCGCAGCGTCGAACTAGCGGGTCTCACTGCCGGCCAGTCATTTCCGCCTCCTGAGCTTTCGGTGCAGGAACGGAACTGGCTGATCGGTGTCCAGCAAGACCTCGACCTCAAGCTGAATCTCACTGGTTTGGCGTCGTTCACCACCGGTGAGCTGCAGATCACGATTCAACCGGTCGCCAACCTCAAGCATGTGCAGACATCACCGACTGAAGCGACGCTGAACCAGCAGGTGGTGCGCTGGCCGCTGCAGAATGGAGCGATCAATCAACTCCGGATCCGTCGTTGGCAATGGAGCCGCCTTGGACTGGGCAGTGTGGTGGTTGGCATCCTGCTGCTGCTAAGCCTGATGCTCCAATCGGTGCGCTTGCGTCTGGGTTTCGGCTACCCAGAACTCCCGTCTTGACTCAGAGCTGAAGGGGATCAGGATCCACAGCCAGCGACACATCCCGAGGCAAGCCGTCCCAGAGGCTGGCACCCGGGGGCAGAGGAATGGGACTGTTTTTGGGACCGTGCAGAAGCAACTGCCAGCGGCTACGTCCCGCCACTCTGGCCACAGGAGCCGGTGCGGGCCCGAGCAACTGCCAGCCGGCCGCGGCACACGGTTCGCGCAGGCGTTCAGCCAAGAGCGTTCCCGCCGTCGCCGTGTCGTTGGCGGATGGACCTGCGAGCCTCAGCAGACAAGCCCGAGCGAACGGCACGAGTCCTGCTTCCCGTCGCAAGGTGGTTTCCTCCTCGAGAAACCGCTCGTAACGACCATCCACCAGATGCCGAATCACAGGATGGTCCGGGCTGTAGGTCTGCACCAGCACTTCGCCAGGCTTCTCCGCACGGCCGGCACGACCAGCGAGTTGCAGAAGCAACTGCAGACACTGCTCACCAGCCCTGAGGTCAGGGCGATGGAGAAGGCCATCTGCCGCGAGCACTGCAGCCAGCGTCACATGGGGAAGATCCATCCCCTTGGCCAGCATCTGCGTTCCCACCAGCACATCAGCCTCGCCGTCGGCAAATCGGTCCAGCAGGCGTCGGTGCCCATCTCGCCCGCCGGTGGTGTCGCGATCAAATCGCAAAAGGCGCAGATCGCTCAGCTCCGCGGCCAACCGCTCCATCACCCGCTGCGTTCCGGCACCAAAGGGCTTGAACGCCAGTGATCCGCAAGCGGAACAGGACGCGGCGATCGGCTCGCGATGGTCGCACCAATGACAGCGCAGCCACTGCTGATGCGACCGGCTGCCGTGAACGGTGAGAGGCACATCGCAGTGGGGACACATCACCACCTCTCCGCAACTGCGGCAACTGAGAAAGGTGCTGTACCCGCGGCGCGGAACGAGCACCACCGCCTGCTCGCCCTTATCTCGAAGGCCTGCCAGCCGATCCATGAGTGCACGGCTGATCAAGCGTTTATTGCCCTCCGCCAACTCATGGCGCATGTCGATGATGCGCACGGGAGGCAACGGCTGACGGGAGATCCTTGAGCGCAACTTGGAGAGCATGACCGGGCCTTCGGGTTGAAGACGGCTCCAGGTCTCCAGCGATGGCGTGGCACTTCCCAACAGCAAACGGCCACCCTGCAACCTCACCCGCTCGGATGCCAGATCCCGAGCGTGGTAGCAAGGCATCGGCGACTCCTGCTTGTAGGAGTTGTCGTGCTCTTCATCAAGCACCAGTAATCCCAACGGGCGCAGCGGCAGAAACACAGCCGAACGCGTGCCCACCACCACGAGGGGCTGATCAGAGGCAAGACAACGACGCCAGGTAGCGACGCGCTCCCGATCAGTGCAACCACTGTGGTACTCCACAACCTGCGCGCCAAAACGCTTGCGGCAACGGTCCACCAGTTGTGGGATTAATCCGATCTCCGGCGTGAGCATCAGAACGTGCCGTCCGGCCCCAAGCTCAGCCGCAGCCAGCTGCAGATACACCTCAGTTTTTCCTGACCCGGTGATTCCCCAAAGCAGCATTTCGCTGCCATCCGGGAGCCTCTGAAAGCGCGTAATTGCAGCCTGCTGTTCTTCAGTCAGCGCTCGCGGAGGCTCCGCATGAAAGGGTGGCGAAACGGAGGACTCCAGGTCGTTGCAGCAGCGCTGCTCACGTTGGATCAACCCTTTGGATTCCAAGGCCTGGACACTTCCCGACTGAAACCCTTCCGCCAGGAGATCGCGCTGCCAGGCCCCCCCACCCCGTTGCGCAAGCACATCCATTAAGGCTTGCTGGCGTGACGCGTTGGAGAGGTCGGCGGAGGGCGCGACGTCTCGCAAGGCAACCCACCACATCCGACGGCCAGCCGCAGAAGGGGTGGGCCGCTGCCCCAGCCATCCGGGTGGCAAAGCCGCTTTGAGCATCCGAAAGGAACTGGTATGGCATCGATCTGCCATGGCGTCGAGCCACTCCCTCCAACCGGCATCAACCGCAGCGGATTGCACCAGTGCATCCACAGGCTGGAGAGGCTGCCCGCTGAAACCCTCAGCGTGGGAATCCTCGTCGAAGCCGCGGCAGCTGGTCACCAGTCCCTGCAACCGTCGGCCTCTCAGGCGGACGGACACCAGATCTCCCAAACCAACACCGAGTCGGAGACTGTCGCAGTAGCGAAACGTACGACCGTCTCGACCGGCCTCCAGCCAGACGTCAACAACGGAAACCGACTGTTCGGGAAGCACGCAGCACGGTAACTCGGCAGGGGTTGCCGACGTCACATGTTTTTCTTAAGATACATTTGTTGGACAGCTAACGAGCTGTTGTCGGAACAAAGCAGAGTTCCGTCCAGTGGGAAGACACGAAGCTCGAGCCAGGGTTCTGCCCGACGGCCGACCGGTCTGCGAAAGCCCCTGACAGCCCTGCCACGGACCACAGACCAACACATTAATTTTGATCATTGCTCTGATGACGTCGACGCCCTTCGATGGCGAGGTCTAGCAGCGCATTGAAAAGTGTCTGAGTTGTTCTTGGGTGTTGAAGCCCCGTTAACCCCTTAATCCTCCTTCTTCTTTCCCATGAGTCCTGCTGCGAGCAAGTCAGCTAAGTCCCAGGCTGCTCCCGCCATCGTGATGCTGGCTGATCCCGAAGGTCAGCCCAAGACGGTGGCCGCGAAAGCCAAGCCCGCAGCGAAGGCAAAGGCCAGCGCCACCAAGGCCAAAAGCACGACTAGCAAAGCCAAATCAACAGCCAAAAGCACCACCTCTAAGGCCAAGGGCAGCACCCCCAAGGCAGCCTCGACTAAGAGCAAAGCCAAAGCGGGTGCCAAGCCTGCAGACCTGAATGCTGCGGCAGACCAATTGCTCGCCAAAGCGGCAGGCAAGACCAGCATTGGTGCTGCTGCAGCCGGCAAGGAAGAGAAAGCCAAAGCCGATGCCAAAGCCAAGGTTCTGGCCAGCATCAAGGTGGGCCCGAAGGGTGTTTACACCGAAGACTCGATTCGGGTTTACCTGCAGGAAATCGGCCGCATTCGGCTCCTACGACCGGATGAAGAAATCGAACTGGCGAGAAAGATCGCCGATCTGCTCTATCTCGAAGAACTTGCAGCTCAGTTCGAAAGCGACAACGGCCGCGAACCTGACAACAAGGAATGGGCAGCACTGGTGGAGATGCCCTTGATCCGTTTCCGGCGCAGGCTGATGCTCGGCCGGCGGGCGAAAGAAAAGATGGTGCAGTCCAACCTGCGCCTGGTGGTGTCGATCGCCAAGAAATACATGAATCGGGGCCTGAGTTTCCAGGATTTGATCCAGGAGGGCAGTCTTGGCCTGATCCGCGCGGCTGAGAAGTTTGACCACGAGAAGGGCTACAAGTTCTCGACCTACGCCACCTGGTGGATTCGCCAAGCCATCACCCGTGCCATTGCCGACCAGAGCCGAACGATCCGCCTGCCGGTACACCTCTACGAAACCATCTCCAGAATCAAGAAAACCACCAAAGTGCTGAGCCAGGAGTTCGGCCGAAAGCCAACGGAAGAGGAAATCGCTGAATCGATGGAAATGACCATCGAAAAACTGCGTTTTATCGCCAAAAGTGCTCAGCTTCCGATTTCGCTTGAGACCCCGATCGGCAAAGAAGAGGATTCCCGTCTCGGTGATTTCATCGAGGCTGACATCGAAAATCCCGAGCAGGATGTCGCCAAGAATCTTCTGCGTGAAGATCTTGAAGGCGTGCTAGCCACCCTCAGTCCCAGGGAACGCGACGTACTCAGACTTCGGTACGGCCTTGATGACGGACGCATGAAGACCCTCGAGGAAATCGGCCAGATCTTCGATGTGACCCGCGAGCGCATCCGCCAGATCGAAGCCAAAGCATTGCGCAAGCTGCGGCATCCCAACCGCAACGGTGTACTCAAGGAATACATCAAATAATAAGACCTTTCATCCGATCGATCCCCCAGGACCCTGGACAACACAGGAGTTCTGGGGTTTTTTACTAACTAAGTGTTGAGAACACAACGACGACCATTTGTTCGGGGTGGAAAAAATTCGGCACCTCTCAACGCAGATGGGAATCTCATGACACCCCAACGCTGCATCTTTCAACGTGATTTGAAACCTGGCACTGTGAGCTAGATCGATACGCAAGGGCGAACTCAAGATGCAATGCCTCAGAACGCCCTCTCATTGGTGATCCCGCAACGAACAAGCTGCAAATCAATAGTGAGCCAATTCACTTAGGATCATTTAGAAGATCAACCACAATGAACCCTTCAAGCATCAGACGGTTCGTCCTCACACTGATCACAGGCTATTTAGCGATCTTTGGCATCAGACAAATTCCCTATGAATTTCCCAACGAATGGGGAGTGATCATTCCCGTTCTCGTCGTTGTTTACATCCTGACTATTTGGCTAGATGGGGTAATCTTCAAAGACAACACTTCTGACAACACCGTGGTGAAAGTCGTTGACAAAAAAATACAGAAAAAGCTGAAGAACTCCAAGGGATTTGGTGATTGATTCAAACCGAGAGAGATAACGCCACTCGCAGAGTTATTCTTCAACGAGCAATGATTGACAGGCTCCATACCATGCATCTGGTTCATAGATTCCTTCTGGATAAACAGTGATGGAAAAGCGCTTTTCATCACCACGAATTTGAATCTCGTAATCTTTACCTGTATTGAGATTACTGAATTTAGCTATCAATAAATTTCCATAGATTTTGACGGGTATCAGCTGTTGACCGGTTGACAATTGCTCATCGCTGATTTCCATTTCAGTGAGCATTGATGCATCGGTATCCAATCGGTAGCGAACGCGAAGCGGATGATTCATCGGCAGCCCCGTCGCCACCCCAGACCCTTGTGTCTTCTCCCCCCTGCATTCAAAGCTGACGACAGCAGCTCTCACCGGAAGCGGTATCCCAACCATTGTCAGCGACAACAGTGCGGGCAAGGCATGAATCCTCAAAACATTTCTCCGTCGGAACATCACCGAGACCATTGCAACCACACATCGCTTGGATGTCTCCCAGATGTTGCCGTTTGTCAGCCAACATCGATTGGCTCAACCGGCCTCGATGCTGTCTGTGAATTCCTGAAAAGCTTTTTTCAGGCGTTCCACGGGCGTCTCCGAGGGTGGGCATTCCTGATTCGTGGACTGCGTATAGGCCTGAAGGATGCGTGCTTCCGGCTCCAGCACAGCTGCCACGGCCGGCTTCAACATCACCACATTCCGCTGTGGGGTGAGACCGGCCAGATAAGGCAGCAGTGACCACGGCTCGGTTTCTGCTTCTTTCACCAAACGAAGGGGACGAATGAGCTGGTAAGCCCGATCTCCATCAGAGTCAGTGGTCTGCCGGAGTCGTGCCACCAGCATCTGACCACTGGTGAGCAACACCAGTCGAATCGATCCCTCGCTCAACACGGGTAGGAAAGGAGTTGCTTCCCCCTCCTGGCCCAAAGAAACGGCAGATGTTGCCCGTTGCGCCTTAACCCCATTCACTACAGGCCCAGGCATAACGACTCTCGAATGCTTACAGATCGTAAAGCTGTTCCGGCGGATTGTCGGCATCTGTCTGTGTTGATGCTCGCCTTCCCCATGAACGAAGGGCCTGCGTTCTGTGAAATCTTGACCGGATCGGGGCCATTGAGTCCGTAAGCTTCATGGCCACTTCCCCCTGCCCATGGCCCTCGAGCAACTGCGCATCGCCTCCCGCCGAAGCCAGCTGGCCATGGTGCAAACCAATTGGGTCAAAGCTGAACTCGAAAAAGCTCATCCGGGTCTGGCGATCTCCGTGGAAGCCATGGCCACCCAGGGAGACAAAATCCTCGACGTCGCCCTCGCCAAGATCGGCGACAAGGGATTGTTTACCAAGGAGCTCGAGGCCCAGATGCTGGTGGGCCGCGCGGAGATCGCCGTTCACTCCCTGAAGGATTTGCCCACCAACCTTCCAGAGGGGTTGATGTTGGGTTGTGTCACCGAACGGGAGGATCCTGCCGATGCCCTAGTGGTGAACAAAAAAAATGCTGATCACACCCTGGAAACGCTGCCTGATGGATCCGTGGTGGGAACCAGTTCCCTGCGTCGGCTGGCACAACTACGTCATCACTATCCCCACCTCCAGTTCAAGGATGTGCGGGGCAACGTGATCACCCGCCTTGAAAAGCTGGATTCTGGTGACTACGACTGTCTGATCCTGGCGGCCGCAGGACTCTCACGCCTGGGTTTCGGCGACCGCATTCATCAGATCATCCCCAGCAACATCTCTCTTCACGCCGTTGGTCAGGGCGCACTCGGCATCGAATGCGTGGAAGGCAGCCCCGAAGTTCTGGAGTTGATCAAGGTCCTCGAACACGCCCCCACTGCAGCGCGTTGCCTCGCGGAACGAGCGTTTTTAAGGGAACTCGAAGGTGGCTGCCAGGTGCCGATCGGCGTGAACACTGTGATCGAAGACGACACCCTCACCCTCACTGGCATGGTGGCGAGCCTTGATGGCACGCGCTTGATCCGAGATGAGTGCAGCGGACCTGTTTCTGATCCGGAAGTTCTCGGCGTGAAATTGGCCGGCGAGTTGAAATCACGCGGTGCAGGAGAGATCCTTCAGGAGATCTTTGCCTCGGTTCGCCCCGAAGCCTGAGCAGGTCTCTGCTGCACACCGCGGTCGGAATTTTCACCATCTCCAACCCGATCGGCAACCTTCCGATCTATCTCTCCTTCACCGACGGGAACAAAAAAAAGATCGAGGATTGCCCGCAGCGGCGCTTTTACCTTTCTAAGTGCACTGCTGTTAGCAACCTGGCTTGGGAATGACCTCTTGGGGTTCTTCGGCATTAGCCGTGCTGTCTTTCAGGTCGCAGGAGGGTTGATTGTGGTGTTGATCGGGCTTTCGATGCTGCACTCCGAGCCATCGAAAGTCCACCACGATCCCGAGTCAGTAGACCGAGATCAAAATTCTGCCGTCAAAGGCATCGTGCCTTTGGGCATTCCCCTTCTCGCCGGGCCAGGCACCCTCACGGTGGTGATCGCTGATCCTCACGCCGCAAGCCTTGAAGGCAAAGTCAGCCCCAGTCTGGTGGTGGTCGCTCTCAGCGCCGTCGTTTATCTGGTTAACAATGCTGGCGAAATGCTGTCCTCAAAAATCAGCGCCTCAGCCTTGCAAGTGCTGACCAAAATCATGGGACTGTTGTTCACGGCAATCGCGATTCAGATGCTGTTCACAGGCCTAAACGTCGGCTTTCCCATCCTCAAGGACTCTGGACTCATTGGGTGATGACCACGGGAGTACCCACTTCAACGAGCTCATACAGCTTTTGCACATCGGCATTGAGCATCCGCACGCATCCGTTGGAGACAGCAGCACGAATCTTGACCCAGTGGGGCCAGGGTGTTCCATGAATGCCGAACTGATTAGGGCCCTGCTGAAGAAACCCAATCCATCGATGTCCTAGAGGGCTGGAAGGGCCGGTGACTGGATGCACCTTGCCTGACGTGGTGCTCTGATATTGAGGATTCTCCAGCTTCGATTCCACCTGAAACAATCCTGTCGGCGTGGGTGTGCTGGGGTCGCCGATGGCCACAGGCCAGCGACCCAATGGTTGGCCATCTCGAATCACGCTGATGCGGCGTTCCCGCAGATCGAGATGAATCCGCGTCGCGGGGGCTGCGGCCTGCCATGGCACCGATGCGCTCGGCACCGTTGCCCCCTGCACGGAAGCAACCGAAGCAGCCGAACCTGCCAGCACCGCCGAGACAACACCAACGCCAGCCAAATGACGCCATCCGACGCAATCGAGACGCAACATCGGACTTTCAAGACTCACTGGTCTCAACGTATTCACTGGTCAGATATAAAACCGACCATCAGTGGAGGACTTTCTTTAGAAACCAGTCGTTCGGGCCCAGACCTGCTGAGAAAGACGTGCTAAACGCGACTACCAGCCTCTTAAGTGATGCCGCAGCAACTGACGTGGACGACTGCCGAAGCCAAACTTGTGCTTCAGGCCATCAAAAACGTAGGCACCGCTGGTGGCGTGCTGAAACTGCAGCCGATCATCCTGGAGATGATGCACGCGATTCAGACGCATGTTCTGCATTCAGACATTGATCTGGACAACCTGGCAATCATTCCCCCCATCCAATATCCGGATCTGATTGTTGATCCAGCGCAGCGAGAACAACTCATCCAAATGCTGGTGCTGATTCCTTACGTCGACATGACAGTGGATGCGCGCATGGTGGGCGTGGTGGACGACTTTGCCGAATGTCTTGAGGTGACACCCCAGACGCTGCAGGACCTCCACCAGGTTCGCGACAACCACCTCAGGCGCCTGCTGCTCGATTACGGCCGCCGGAGCATGAGTGAATTCTTACGCCTCGACAGTCCCTCAAAATTTGTACGCGGCATCATCAGCGCAATCCACCAAGCCGTCGGGGATCCAATCCTCGCCAGTCGTTACCAAGCCCTGCAAGAGTTTCCAGAAGGAAGCCTTGGCCACAGCTTTTTCCACTGGTATCGCGACCGCAACTGGGCGCTGCCCGGCGAGCACAAGAGCACCTCGGAATTGCTAGTGAATCATGACTGTTGCCACATCCTGGGTGGCTTCAACACCGACACGCAAGGGGAAATGAATGTGGCAGCCTTTCAAGCCGGACTTTTTACCGATGGATTCGGCTTTGAATCACTGCTTGAAGTGATGCTCGATTTCCATCTTGGAAAATCCTTCAGCACCACCAACAGTCTGATACCGCCGGAAACAGGGCAGTTCATCCCCGACGACGCCATGGCTGGCTACGAAAAAGGATTGGCCTGCAACGTGAATCTGATTCAAGACTTCGATTTCTGGAGGCACGCTGAGCAACAAGTCACTCAACTCAGGGAGCAGTTCCACATCCCCCAGACACCCGGGCCTGTCTTGCTCAAACCATGAACAAGGCGGGGGCTCCCCCACCTTGTTCATGGTTGTGTTCACCGTTGCAGGACGTGACGGCTGAAGCTCAGTCGACCAGCTTGGGGTCGATTTCCGCCACGTAGCGGGCCTCACAGCTCTTGACGATCTCGACAGCCTTCTCGGTTCCGAAGAAACCGTTGACGCTGCAGGTTCCAGGCTTCTTCAGATCTTTGTAGTGCTCCCAGTAGTAAGTGGTTTCTTTTTTCCAATGGTCGCCAAGATCCTCAAAGCTCTTGATGTGATCCATTCGCTTGTCATCCGCCAGCACAGCGATGACTTTGTCGTCGACCTCGCCACCATCATCGAAAGTCATGATGCCGATGATGCGAGCTTCCACAATTGAGCCAGGAATCAGCGGTTCAGTGACATTGACAATCTCAATGTCAAGCGGATCGCCATCCTCATCCCAGGTTCGGGGGATACAGCCGTAAGCGAAGGGGTAGGACAGGGATGAATAACCAACCCGATCCAGCTTCAGATGACCGGTCTCGGTGATCAGCTCGTACTTGTTGATCGTGTTCGAGTTGAGCTCGACGATCGTGTTCAGACGCAGCTCGGATTCATCCGCAAAAGCGGGGAGCACATGCAACAGATTGGGCATGCTCCGGCTGGGAGCCTGGTCGAGATTGGCCATGGGAGACGGCGATCGGCGCAGTGATCCTACGGACCGTTCCATGAACGCTTTTGAAGCGAAGCCGAAACGGGGAAAGGATGCCTTCTCGGCAGCCGGCCAACCATCGAGGCGCCCTGACCAGCACCATCGTGGTGAATCACCGCAAAAACCGCGCACAACGGATTCGTCATCGCAGATCTTCCGTCCCAGAACAGCAGCCATCCATGCCACAAGAGCACGTCGAGAAGCTCGACCAATCGGGACGGTTTGTCTCTCAGTGGCCCTGTGCTTGAAGTCTTTCAATCTTGTCGTCGAGGTAGGTCAAAAAAGGCGCACTCGACAACGCTCGACCCGACACCTGCTCCACGAGCTGCTCAGCGTTCAACGCTCGGCCCACAGGATGCACATGCTCCCTGAGCCAGGCCAGCAACGGCGTCACGTCCCCCCGAGACACATGCTCTTCCGGTGAACCGATCGCTGCGGTCATCGCCTCGCTGATCTGGGCACTGACGAGATGACCGAGCAGATAGGACGGGAAATAACCGAAGAGGCCTTCACTCCAATGCACGTCCTGCAGACAGCCCTCGGCATCGTTGGCTGGTGTCACGCCGAGCAGTTCGCTGTAGCGGCGATTCCACTCGCTGGGCAGATCTTCAACCGGCATTCCCTGCTCAAGCAGGGCCAATTCCAGATCCGTGCGAATCAGAATATGTAGCCCGTAACTGAGTTCATCAGCCTCCACACGATTGCAGCCGGGGGCCATGGGATTCATGGCTTGCCAGAGATCCAACGAGGACGTCACCGGGGCTCCGGCGGCGGCAAAAGGCTGCCACCAGCGCTCCGAGAACGGCTGGCTACGGGCCACCCGGTTCTCCCAGAACAGCGACTGGCTTTCGTGCACGGCCATCGACGTGGCCTGACCGAGGGGCCAGGCGAACCACTGATGGCTGGATTCCGGCAACCCTTGCTCGTAAAGACTGTGTCCCCACTCATGGGCCGTCGCCAAAAAGCAAGAGAGAGGTTGACCTGCCACCACCCGGGTGGTGATGCGGAAGTCGCGGGGTCCAAGGGTGATGGAAAAAGGATGGGGAGAGGCCGCAACACACGTGATCGCTGAATCACGGCCCCACTCCTGCAGCAACTGCTCACAGAGCTGTTGCTGCGTCGCCGGCGTCAGATCCCAGCTGAGCGAAGCAGGACGGGGCCCACCTGGGAGCGAATCCAGCAGAGCGGGAAGACGGCTGCGCAATGGTGCGAACAGGTCTTCAAGCCGGGTCAGGGTGAGATCAGGCTCAAATGGTTGCGCCAAGGTTTCCCAGCAGCTGCGGGATTCCGACAACTGACGAGCCTGTTCCTGGCGCAACTCCACCATCTGCCGCAATGCAGGTGCAAAGATCTGAAAATCCGATGCCGCTTTGGCTTGCTGCCAGAGGTTGTATCCCTGGGATTTCGCTGTTGCGAGAGCACTGACCAAGGCAGGGTCCAGCGACTGTTGACGACGCAGATCCTGCTCGAGCAGATCAAGGTTGCGGGCCTGCTCCTTCAGCTCGCCAGCCTCCCCAGAACTGGTGCTGGCGTTCCACTCAGCGCGAGCGTCCGCAATCAAATCGGCATAACGCTGCGAACTTTGTCGGGCATGCAACTGACGAGCCAACAGTGCCAGTTGTTGGCCACGCCAAGCTGCACCGCCGCTGGGCATGCGCGTGTTCTGATCCCAATAGAGGGTGCTCTGGATTGAACCAAGCAGCTGGGTTTCCTTCAGGTGCTCGCCAAGGCGTGTCCAGGCGTTGGGGGTCGCACTGCGAATCATCTGCGCTCAGTCAGTCCCGGCGGCAGTAATCGCCACCAATGCTGCTCCAGCCTGGCGGACACTCATCACCCATCGCGGGCCTGAGGGTGTAAGTCATCAACCCCAGGGCGCTGCACTTGCCGTTAGCCGTGTCGATGTAGCCCATGGGGCACTCGCTCGTGAGCTTTTTCACGACGCGTTGGGCGCGGGCCGTAGAGGCCTGAAGATCGCAAACAACCACGATGATCAGCGGGAGCCAGAGCTTCCTGTTGAACATCCGCACAATCGAAGCGTTTCACCGTGCTCAGACTAGAGCTGAAGTCCAGAAACGATCTTCGTCATGGCAGCACTGCTCAGCGCACAAGAGAAGGAAGAGCTTGGCTTCACGCTGAAGCACTGGCAGGTGACGGGCGACCGCTTGAAGCGTCAATGGCAGTTCAAGAACTTCAGCGAGGCGTTCGCTTTCATGACCCGGGTAGCGCTGCTGGCGGAAACCATGCAGCACCATCCCAACTGGAGCAACGTCTACAACCGCGTGACGATCGAACTGACCACACACGATCTCGGGGGCCTGAGTGACCTAGATGCTGCGATGGCCCACGCCATCGACGCGCTTCTTTGAACCACTGTCAGAATAAAAGGGTGGTGAAATCAGTTTCGATGACGGCCAGCGCGACCCATAAATCAGCAGTTCCGGTGACGATTCTCACCGGGTTCCTAGGGGCTGGCAAAACCACGCTGCTCAATCACATTCTGAGCAATCAAGACGGGCTAAAAACCGCCGTTCTGGTGAATGAGTTTGGAGAAATTGGGATCGACAACGAGCTGGTGGTGAGCACCAGCGAGGACATGGTCGAACTGAGCAACGGCTGCATTTGCTGCTCGATCAATGGCGAACTTCTGGATGCCGTCGAACGGATTCTCGAACGCCCCAATGGCGTGGAGTATCTCGTCGTGGAAACCACAGGGCTAGCGGATCCACTGCCTGTCGCGATGACCTTTCTGGGCAGCGAACTGCGCGATCAGACCAGGCTTGACTCAATCATCACTTTGGTGGATGCCGAGAATTTCGGCTCCGAAATCCTCGCCAGCGAAGTGGGCCGTTCCCAGGTCATCTATGGCGACATCCTGATGCTCAACAAGACTGATCTCGTGGAAGAGAGCCGGCTTGTGGCCCTGGAGAACGAGCTGCGCGAAGTCAAAAAAGATGCCCGAATTTTGCGCTCAGTGAAAGGCGAGGTGCCGCTCCCTTTGCTTCTGAGCGTGGGCTTGTTCGAATCCGACCGGGTGGTGAGTCCGGCCCAGGATCCAAGCCTTGATCACAGCGACTGCGATCACGACCACGGACACTGCAGCCATGACCATGACCATGACCATGAACACCATCACGATCATGGACACAGCCATCACGATCACAGCCATCACGATCACAGCCATGACCATGGTTCTGCCGACCACCTCGCCATTGAGGGGTTCACATCGCTGTCATTCGCAAGCCCTCGCCCTTTCGATCTGAGAGCGTTCCAGAACTTCCTCGACAACCAGCTGCCTGAGAGCGTGTTCCGCGCCAAGGGAATTCTTTGGTTCAAGGAGAGTGAGCGCCGTCATGTGTTCCATTTGGCTGGAAAACGCTTCTCCATCGATGACAGCGACTGGACTGGTGAACGCAAGAACCAACTGGTGCTGATCGGCCGTGACCTGGAACACGACATCCTGAGACAACAGCTTCAAGCCTGTGTCTGCGACATTCCTGAATGAGTCGTGATTGATTCACCCACGGGCGGAAATCACGATTAAGCTGCTCATCAAAGCGGAGGGAGCATGATTGAAGTTCTCGCAGCAGGCGGCCTCATAACCGCCCTGGCACTCGCGTTCTGGTTGCTGCTCGATTCCGATGATGACAATGGCGGCGGCGGTCTGATGGAGCCGAGGCTCGTTCCTATCCCCGTCCGCAGCTCACGTCGCTGATCCTCAACGTTCCCTCACTCTTTCCCTGCTTACTCCACTATTAGGACCACCCACCGCAATCGCGGCGGGTGGTTTTTTATTGAAGTCAGCGAGCTATTGAAATTGAATATGATTCTCAATTCATTGGCTTGTTCTTGATTCGACTGTGAGCAGCGATCCCTTCGCGATGCCAGGCATCTTCTGCAAGGCCACCCGCCCCCAGTCGTTCAACTTGCTGTCGGGTCGGTTTCTGTTGGTCACAGGAGCCCTGTTGATTGCACTCTTGGCGCTTCTCCCCATTGCCGGACTGCTAAGGGAGGGCCTATTCGGACTGACCCATGGCAATGCCAGCCTCGGCTCTGATGGACTGGCACAGGTTCGCGGCACGTTGACACTGCTGCTCGGCACCGCAGGACTGGGGGGCTTGGTGGGCACAGCCAATGGCTGGCTTTTAGCCAACTGCCGGTTCCCCGGCCGCCGCGGATTGCGGATCGCTCAGCTGCTTCCTCTAGCAACACCCTCTTATCTGTTGGCGGGAACGTTGGTGGATCTGGGCAGTCTTCATGGCATCCGCATCCATGGACTGGGATGGGGAATCGCCGTCATGGCTTTGACGACCTATCCCTACGTGTTCCTCCTCAGCACGGAGAGCTTCAGCATTAGCGGGCGTCGTCAGCTCGAAGCCTGCCGATCATTGGGGGTCGGCCCCTGGAGCAGCTTCAGACGGATCGCCCTTCCGATGGCTCTTCCAGCCATTGGTGCAGGCATCGCGCTGATGGGCATGGAAGTAGCCAATGAACTGGGCGCCGTTCAGCTGTTAGGCATTCCCAGTCTGTCGGCGGGCATCTTGCAGGCCTGGCAGATGGATGGTGATGCCACTGGTGCGGTGGGGTTAGCCCTGATCACACTCTGCATTGTGCTGATGCTTTTGGTGGGAGAACGCTGGCTGCGTCGCCGCAGCCGCCGCTGGTCGGAAGGCGTGGCGGGTGGAGAATCGCCGGCCTGGACCCTGCATGGGGGACGCGCCTTCGTTGCGCAGGCATTAAGCGTCTTTCCGCCCCTGATCAGTCTTGGCGTTCCACTCACCTGGGCAGGAATCAATGCAGACCAACTCACCAATGGTCTTGAACCCGAGCTCATCTTGCTGACGCTTCGGAGCCTCGCACTTGCCCTGGCCGCCACCCTGCTAGCGGGTTGCGCCGCATTGTTGCTCTCAATCGCAAAACGCTGGAGTCGATCGCACTGGCTGAGAACTGTCACGTTCCTGGCGGGGATGGGATACGCCATCCCTGGCGCCGTGCTGGCGCTATCCCTGTTGCTGCTAGGCGGTCCTTGGCAGCTCTCACCGATCCTTCTGCTGCTCTGGGGCTACAGCGATCGATTCCTCGCCGTCAACAAAGGAGGCATTGATGCCGCTCTTGAACGCCTCTCGCCAAGCCTCGATGAAGCCGCAACAGGACTTGGCCTCCGCTGGCCAGCCGTTCTGAAACGGGTTCATTTCCCGCTTCTGCGTGGCCCCATCGTGGTGGGGGGCTTGCTGGTGTTTGTGGACACCGTGAAAGAGCTTCCGCTCACCTTTGCTCTGCGACCCTTTGATTTCGACACCCTGGCGGTACGGGTCTATCAGTACGCCGGCGATGAGCGTCTTGCAGCAGCTCTCTGGCCTGCGCTGATGATCCTGGCTCTGGGTCTACTGGCGGCCTCAGCCCTCATACCGCGACTCGACCGTGATGCTCAGGCAAGTCCCTCATGATTCAAGGGGCAACGGAAGGCGATCCAGAACTCGATCGCTTGCTGATCGACTCAGCAAGCAGACGATCGGCCCGTGCTCCTGCAGCAGCAAGCACATCGGCCAGCGTGACCACCAAGCGATAACTCAAAGCAACGGCCAACAATCCTGCTTCCGGCACGGATGTACCCAGACGCAGCAACAAGACGGCCTCAAACAGACCCAGACCTCCAGGAGCAGCGGGAACAACGAGCCCCGCGGCCCAAGCCAAGGAAAAGGCCGCCATCCAGCGTCCAGCGGGCAACACAGTTCCCAGATCAAACACCTGGATGCAACACCAAAATCCCGAGAAGCGTGAAGCGATAAACAGCAACTCAGCCCCGAGTGGAGCCCAGGGGTAGCCACGACGACCACTGCCAAGTTGCTCTGGGGGTGGCAAAGCCTCGAGAGCGGGTTCAGCCTGATTCAGCTGCTTGAGTCGACTGCGCTCGAGGCGACACAGCAGAGGCTCTCTCCAGCGAGGAAGCAACAGAAGCGCAGGAAGCGGGGCCAACAGAACCAAACCGTTCTGCCATCCGCCCAACGGTATCCACAGCACCGCAGCCACAGCCATCAGCATCGGCTCCAACAGCACAGAAACGAGAGCAGGACCTGTGCCGATGGAGGGCCCAAGAGCCCGGACACGCCGCAGGAAATGCCAGACCCCGCCCGGCAGGTATTTCAACAAGTTGCTGCTGAGATACAAAGGCACCAATGGCACCGGGCCGGAGCCATGGCCTAGCCATGCCACAAGAACTTTCCAGGCAAGGGCGTTGACCACCAGGCTCAGCCAGCTCAGCCCCAGTCCCGTCACCAACCACCACCAACCACGGGTTGAAATCGACAGCTCACTCAGACCCTTGGCATGGCCTGCCAGGGCCCATCCCACAAAACCAAGGGTGAGGAAAGTGACCCAGAGTTTCAAGCCGCCGGGGAGGAACGAGGACAAGCGAGCTTGGAGTCGCTTCAACATGTCCAGTCCTCCTCTGGCCGAAACGGCAGGGTCGACGAGCGCAGCGTTTGGCGGAGTGATTCCGGCGAAAGGCCTTCCC
This sequence comes from Synechococcus sp. A18-25c, assembly GCF_014280035.1. Lineage (NCBI taxonomy): Bacteria > Bacillati > Cyanobacteriota > Cyanophyceae > Synechococcales > Synechococcaceae > Synechococcus > Synechococcus sp. A18-25c. The sequence goes on along the minus strand of NZ_CP047957.1, from coordinate 889,022 downwards.
GATCAGCCAGGGACTGAAGCGCATCCTGCTCTGGTTTGACCACCAGGCTTCCATCCGGCTTCATGGCCTGTTTGGCGGCGAGAGCACCCCAGGGCGTGTCCAGGGATCCACACCGACGGGGCAGCACCCAGCGGCCCTGAAACCGTTCACGCACACCAAGCGTGGGGCTTGCCGTCCACCAGATCTGACGCAGGCGCTCAGCAGACTCGGGAAACACCAGGGCCATGACCGAGGTGCCGGGTCGACCTTTCTTCATCTGAAGAGGCGCAGAGGCCACATCCACAGCACCTGCATCCCGCAGTTGCTCACACAACCAGGCAATCGCTTCAGCGGATGCATCATCGATCCATGCTTCTTGAACCATCAACTCCTGCCAGTGCGGCTGGTTGAGGGCCACCGACGAACGGGGGCGCATCCGAATCAGTCGAAGCAGATTGGGACGGTCCAGCTGGCGATGTCCAAGACCGATCCCGATGGACTCGGGTTCCAGCAGAGACGGCCAGCCGAATCGATCGGCCAGCACCGTCATCAAGGCCAACCCTGTCGGAGTTGTCAGCTCGGTTTCCGGCCAGTCATCCCCGCTGCGCAGCGTCACACCATGGCGTTGAGCCAGCTCCAGCACCGCCGGTGCCGGCACCGGCAACACGCCATGGGCCGTGGACACCGTGCCGCGGCCGGACGGCGGTGGCAGACAGCAAAGGGAACGAGGCTGCAGAACATCGAAGGCGGCGCAGACGCCCACCACATCCACCAGGCTGTCAATGGCACCCACTTCGTGGAAATGCACCTGTTCAGGAGCCTCACCGTGAACGGCTGCTTCGGCTTCCGCCAAGTTGGAGAACACAGCAAGCACCATGTCCCGGAGAGAAGGCTTCAGCTCAGCCGCCAGGATTTGCCGGCGCAGATCACCCCAATGGCGATGCGCTGGATCGGGCTCCAGTGCATCCACCTTGAGCCGCAGGCCTCGCAAGCCACCACTTTGGGCCTCAGACACACGCAGCGCGTAGGCCGTATCAAGACCAAGCTGCTGGAGTGGCGCTTGAATCACCGAAGTCGGAACACCAAGATCCAGGCAGGCCGCCAGGAGCATGTCTCCGGCAAGCCCGGTCGGACAATCCACAAAAAAATCGGCTGAAACCGGCGTGGTCATGCCGGCTCCGGCTCCAGGCCCTCCAGCAGCCGTTCCGCTACACCATCCAGCTCATCCAATCGCTTCTTCAGCAACTGCTCCACCTCACGGCGGGCACGGCGTTGCTCACGCTGAGCTGTTGCTACATCTTGTCCCGACAAGCCCCAGATCCGACCTAATAAGGCGCGATCATCAGCACCACCACGAGCTTCTCCCTCCAGCAGGGCCTCGGCCACCATTCCCGCCTGCAGGACGCGGCTCCAGCGACGTAAATCCTCGAGAGGCAATCTCACTTGCTCCGGCAGATCGAATTCCGTCGCCCCATTGCAACGCAAACCAGCCTTCAGACAGGCGCGTGTTCCTACGAGGACCCGTCGAACCGCCAGCTCCTCCTGCTGAGCCACCAACCAGTGGCCCGCTTCATGGCGTGCGACCCGACGAAGGCGGGACCGACCACCAGGCAGGGCTTCCGCCAGAAGATGGCCGCCCATGCCTTCCAGCTGAGACGCATCAACGGTGAGACCCAGGAGTCCACTGCCGATGAGCAAGGCAATCCAGGCCGGAGACAGTCCGACGAGAGGGCCGAACACCGCAAGGCCGGTGCAGCCAGCCACTGCAAAACCAGCAGTGGTTGCAGACACCGGTGAAGCGTTCATCCGTTACGAGCAGGCCTGTTACGAGCGCCGGCCCCGGCACCACCTCGGCGGGAGGCCCCACCACGCCCCTTTCCGCCTCGGGTTGGCATGGGGGCGATCACCTCAAACGACTCCACCTGCAGCGCCTGACCCTGGCGGCGCACATCCAAACTTACGAAGTGACGCAGATGTGCCAACTCCACGTCACCACTCAGCTGAAGCTTGAAGGGCAGGGGCTTGAATCCATCGGCGCGCGGCAACTGGCGCACCTTGATCACCAGCTCAGAGGATTCAGGCTTGGTGTAAATCAGCTCACCCCGAATCGAGAAGTAGTCGTCTCCTTCGGGGAGCTGATCCACTGAGGGGTCGAGGGCTTCGCCGTCATCTTGGGTTGCCGCCAGCGTGCTCGGCTCCCAAATTCCTGCAATCTGGAGATGCAATTGACCGGCTTCCCGACAACGGGGATAGACGACCCAGAGGTGCGGCTGGCTCATCTCGAGATGACGACGCATGAGCGTGAGCATCCTCCCAAGCACGACAGCTTCGATCTCCTGGCCGTCGGCATCAACAAGATGCCCGCGCGTGGGCTGGTCCTCGGATTCCGGTCTAAAGATTCCTCGCACGACACCGATGGCCCGGTACTGCAGCGGCTCGGTCACCGCGGGAATGGGATGGTCGCGCATCAGTTTCAAGGGCATCCACTAGCCCGCAGCAACTGTAACCAGCATTGGGATGTTGTCTTCAGCCAATCAATCTGCACCGGCATCAGGGCTGATTGAACTCCTGCAGGGCGGCGTCGATGGCATCCACTGGGTCCGTGGCGTCATTCATCGACGTGGCCTCGCGCAAACGCTGCATCAGTTCCATGGGGTTGGTGGCATCCAGCACCGATCCCTGCCGTTTCGCATCAGGGAGATTATTGAAAATGTCGCGATCCTCGTTGGTTTCGAAAGGGCTCTGACCCCCAAACGATGACTGGGCGATGGCTGCAGGGGTCAGCCAGATAGATGTTGCGCTGACAGCCATCACAACAGCTGCGAACATGCGTTGAAAAGGCATGGTGACGAGTCAGCGGGCCGGTCAGATGCTAAGGGTCACACGTCTTGCTCGAAAGGATCTGTGCGGATCGCCAGCTGGAATGTCAATTCGGTGCGGACTCGGCTGGACCATGTGCTGGCTTGGCTGGACCGGAGTGATGTGGACCTGCTGGCCCTTCAAGAGACCAAGGTCGACAACCCTCTGTTCCCTCTCGAGCCGTTCCAGTCGAGGGGTTACGAGGTAAGCATCGACGGCCAGAAGTCATACAACGGCGTTGCTTTGATCAGCCGCCATCCCTTGGAGGACGTGCGAGTGGGCTTCAGCGGAGAGTTGCAGAACGATGACGTCGCCGCCGACCTGAGCGAACAGAAGCGGGTGATCAGTGCTCTGGTGGATGGAATCCGAGTGGTCGATCTCTACGTCCCCAATGGTTCAAGCCTCACTTCAGAGAAATACAGCTACAAGCTGGCGTGGCTGGGCTGCCTTGAGCGCTACCTGCGTCAGTTGGAGTCGCGGGACGAACCCCTTTGTGTTGTTGGTGATTTCAACATTGGCCCGGAAGACAGAGATCTACACGACCCCGCCCGTCTCACCGGCGGGATCATGGCCACCGAAGCCGAACGCCTCGCCCTAACGCAGGCCCTGGGAGCAGACCTCAAGGATGCTTTCCGCCTGTTCGAATCCAGCAGCGGGCACTGGAGTTGGTGGGACTACCGCAGTGGGGCCTGGAACCGTGATGCCGGCTGGCGCATCGATCACATCTATCTCAGCAGTGACCTGCAGGAGCTAGCGCGCAGCTGCAGCATCGATAAACAGGAACGCGGCCTGGAGCAGCCCAGTGACCACGCGCCCGTCGTGGTTGATCTTGCCTGGGAAGACGACGAAGAAGCCGACGAAGACACCTTCAACGTTTAGTAGACCACTGCTTCATCAGGAAGCGGTGCGGCCTGGTTTTTCAATTCCACGTAACGCCGCTGGGATTCACCACAGGTGCGGGGTGTCGGGAAGATCTTTCCAGGATTGGCGCGCCCTTCAGGGTCGAAGGCTGAGCGCAGTAAACGCATGGTGGCCAGATCATCTGTGGAGAACATCCGATCCAGGAAACAACGCTTATCGCTGCCAACCCCGTGCTCCCCAGAGATGCTGCCGCCCGCATCCAGACACAACTCCATGATGGCGGCCCCGAGTGCTTTGACCCGCTCATTCACCCCAGGTTCTGAGGCGCGGTAGAGGATCAACGGGTGAAGGTTGCCGTCGCCGGCGTGAAACACATTGGCGACGACCAGCCCGCGCTCTTCACTAAGCCTGTCGATCGCGGCGAGCACCGAGGGAAGCGCAGTCCTGGGCACTACACCATCCTGGAGGTAGTAACTCGGGCATTGGCGGCCGAGGGCCGAGATGGCACTTTTACGACCTTTCCAGAGGCGGGCGCGCTCGGCTTCATCCCAGGCCTCTCGCAAACCACCCGCGCCGGCCTCACGGCACAGGGCACTGGTGAGGGCAACGGCTTCCTTCACTTCCTGGGTCTGACCATCAAGTTCGATCAGCAACACGGCCCCGGCATCCGCTGGATATTCCTCCCGCTCGAACGCCGCATTCACAGCTGCAATGCAGGTGTGATCCATGATCTCCAGACCAGCGGGCAACACCCCTGCCTGGGTGATCCTGCGCACGGCATCGCCCGCCGCCGCCATCGAAGGAAAGTCGGCGAGCAGCACCGCCACAGTTTGGGGAGCGCGCAAGAGCCGCAACGTGATCGCCGTGGCGATGCCCAACGTGCCTTCGCTACCGATGAAAGAGCCGCGCAGATCAAGGGCGGCGCTGTCGGAGAGATCGCTCCCTAAGCGCGTCACCTCGCCATCGGGGAGAACCACCTGCATCGAGAGGACGTGGTTGCTGGTGACGCCGTATTTGAGGCAGTGCACGCCGCCGGAGTTCTCCGCCACGTTTCCGCCGATGCTGCAAATCACCTGGCTGGATGGGTCAGGGGCGTAATAAAAGCCATCCCCCGCAACGGCACGCGACACCCAGCTGTTGATCACACCTGGCTCCACCGTGATCGTCTGGTTGGGCAGATCCACGGAGAGGATCCGGCGCATGCGACTGGTGATCACCAGCAGCGCCTCCTGTTCCACCAGTGCCCCTCCCGACAGCCCGGTTCCACTGCCACGGGCCACGAAGGGGATGCTGCGGGCATGACAGGCCTTGAGCACCGCTGCCACTTGTTCGGTGCTTTTCGGCAGCACTGCGAGCGGCGGGCTATGCCGATCCATGGTGAGACCGTCACAGTCGTATACAAGCAACTCCTCACGTCGACAAACGATGTCGCGCGGGGCCAGAAACCGTCTCAGGTCCTGCTCAAGAGCTGCCCAGTCGTGGACCAAAACCGGTCTGAATCACTGGACCAACCATGCCATCGAAAGACTCGGAAACGCGTCTTCGTACACAGATCAGCCGATTTGGGTCGTTCTTGGGTCAGGATGTTGCACGGTTTGCATCGGCCCTTTGGCTTCCGCCCCCGTGACAGCACCAAGCTTGAACACCACTCGCTCCCAGGAGCTCTTCCATGCAGCCCAGGCTTTGATGCCCGGCGGCGTGAGCTCTCCCGTGCGCGCGTTCAAGTCCGTGGGAGGCCAGCCGATTGTCTTCGACCGCGTCAAAGGACCCTATGCCTGGGACGTGGACGACAACAAATACATCGACTACATCGGTAGTTGGGGCCCCGCCATCTGCGGTCACGCGCACCCTGAAGTCATCGGCGCGCTGCAAGAAACCATTGAGAAGGGCACCAGTTTCGGAGCCCCATGTTCATTGGAGAACACCCTGGCAGAAATGGTGATCGACGCGGTCCCCAGTGTCGAGATGGTTCGCTTCGTGAACAGCGGCACAGAAGCCTGCATGGCTGTTCTGCGATTGATGCGCGCGTATACAGGTCGCGACAAAGTGATCAAGTTCGAAGGCTGCTATCACGGCCATGCGGACATGTTCCTGGTGAAGGCGGGCTCCGGTGTCGCCACGCTCGGACTTCCCGACTCTCCAGGTGTGCCCCGCAGCACCACCGCCAACACTCTCACCGCTCCTTACAACGATCTTGAGGCGGTCAAGCAACTTTTCGCCGAGAATCCCGAGGCCATCGCCGGAGTGATTCTCGAGCCGATCGTCGGCAACGCCGGTTTCATTCAGCCCGAACCAGGATTCCTTGAAGGCCTGCGTGAGCTCACCAAGGAACATGGCGCCCTGCTGGTGTTCGACGAAGTGATGACGGGCTTCCGCATCAGCTATGGCGGCGCCCAGGCCCATTTCGGCGTGACCCCAGACCTCACCACCATGGGCAAAGTGATCGGTGGCGGTCTTCCTGTTGGCGCTTACGGCGGCCGTCGAGAGATCATGGAGATGGTGGCCCCTGCAGGCCCGATGTATCAGGCCGGCACCCTCAGTGGAAACCCTCTGGCCATGACGGCCGGGATTAAAACCCTTGAGCTACTAAAACAACCCGGTAGCTACGAGAAGCTGACGGCCACCACCGAGAAGTTGGTGGCTGGGATCAAAGAGGCCGCCACCGCCGCCGGTCTGCCGATCTACGCCGGCAGCGTGAGCGCCATGTTCGGTTTCTTCCTTTGCGAAGGTCCTGTGCGGAACTTCGAAGAAGCCAAAGCCACTGACGCCGCACGTTTTGGCAAGTTGCATCGTGCCATGCTCGAGCGAGGTGTCTACCTCGCACCATCCGCGTTCGAAGCAGGCTTCACCTCCCTGGCCCACTCGGATACAGACATCGAGAGCACAATCCAGGCCTTCCGCGAAAGCTTCGCTGCTGTCGCCTGAGATTTTGAGCCCTCCTGATGCGTTCCCATGCCTCCACATCAACCAGGATGGATGGGAACGTTTCTAAAGCTCACCTCATCAGCCCTCGCACTGACCTGCAGTGCAGTCTTTGCCCCATCGGCTCGAACAAGTCCCCTCGAATCCTTATTGGGGCTGCCCGAATGGGCTGACCTCAGCGTCACGGTCACCGCCCAGCCCATGGTGGGTGTCGTCGGGGGTGATCGACCTGGTGCCAGCAGTTGGTTCCAATCCATCAACCTCGGGTTGTCCCTCAGTAGCGGATTCGAAAAAGACCAAGACAGCTGGAGTGAGCTCGATCACTGGCAGCTGAACGTGGAGCTCTCCAGCAACGCCGGCAATCCCAATCTGAACACCGATCTGGGATCCGCCTTCACCCTCCAGACTCTGGTGAACCCCGTTGGCACCTGGCTCACCGAGGCCAGCGTTGTTAGAAACCGCGGCCGTGGATGGTGGGAAGCGCAACTCGGTCTGATGTCGCTGGCACCCGACATGGCTGGTGAGCCTGGCTTTGTGTCCTCACCAGTGATGAATAACTACTTCAGCTCGGTGTTCAACAACACCATGAATTTGCTGGTGATCGGCATGCCAATCAATCCTTTTGTGGCACCCGGTCTCAAGGTGAAGGCGCATTCCGAGACGCTCGGAAGTCTGGGCTACGGGTACTTCTATCTCGATCCACAGACGACCATTGCTTCAAGCCTGGGGGTCAATCCGGGCATCCCCGAGGTGCAGGGAGGTATGCAAGCTCTTCAATGGACCCGAAATCCGCTTCCATCGCGAACCGATCTATCGAAACCCATCCCTCGTCCTGACACCCAGGCGAACGTGATCCGGCAATTGCCCTTGCCCGAGCTTCAATTGGGCGGCTATCTGACATCCACGCGTCTCTTGAGCGATGACGCAGATGAGCTGGGTGAGGGACTGAACCGTGGCATTTACGGATCCATCACCTGGCCACTGGACCTACCCATCGGCCTCGACAGTCGCCTATGGGTCGCAGGCACTGTCAGCCTTGACCCTGAGAACAACCCTTATCCGACCTTCGTTGGCGGCGGCTGGCTGACGCAGGGTGTTGTTCCGAGCCGCCCACTCGACGTGCTTGCCCTCGGTCTCGAACGCACGAGTTTCAGCTCAACACTTTTATCCGGCAAGAGCTACGAAGCCACGATTGAACTCAATTATTCGATCTACGTTTCCGAAATGCTGCAAATCCAGCCAGTCATGCAATGGATCATCAACCCGGGCGGTGCAGGCGAAACACCAGGGATCTGGGCCGGAGGCGTTCAACTCAACCTGAACCTTTGATCGTTAGCAGAACAGCTAATACTCGATTGCTTATTCCACGCGCCACAAATGTGTCAATACCTGCAAGCCTCTTTCTCCAGGCAAGCAACAGAATAAACAAAAATTAGGGCAATAGAGTCATTACTAATTCTCGAATCGATCGAAGCTCTATCGGTAGTTTTCAAACTGAAGGGGAACATCCAGCTCGTCATCCTTTGAGCGCAGCAGCTGAATTACCTGTTGCAAATCATCCTTACTTTTTCCTGTAATTCGCAAACTCTCCCCTTGAATAGCGACTGTTACTTTCTTCATTTCATCACGCACCATCTTGCTCATTTTCTTGGCAAGCTCTTGGCTCAGTCCTTTTTTCAGCTTGACGGTCTGTTGAACACGGTTGCCGCCGACTGTTTCTGCTGGCTGGAAATCAAAGATCTTGAGGGACAAATTTCTTTTGGTTGCTTTCGTCCGAAGGATGTCCTCAACAGCCTGAAGGGTCATATCGCTCGCTGTGTTGATGACCACAGCAGTCTCTTCAAGCTTAATCTCAGTGCCCGAATCCTTGAGGTCATAACGCTGAGAAACATCTCGCCGCACTTGATCAAGGGTGTTGACCAGTTCTTGGCGATCAAAGTCAGACACCACATCAAAAGAGTATGAAGCCATCGAAAACGACCAGATGTTTGAAGGCTAGCAATCGCCATCCGATCGCTCTCTTGCCATGCAATGCGCTGGACGGAGGCTCAAATGAGCTTTCGCATTCATGAACAGTCGATCTCTATTGTTTGGGGTCTCTTGCGATCGGTCGTGAACATCACGGATTGGCTGACCCAGACCCCTGCTGCTCCCTACGCCTGGTCGCTCGTGCTATCAGGAGCAGCCGTCATCGCGAGCATCATTCCACTGGGTGCTGCCCGCTCCCAGGCTGACTTCACCATGGCCGATATGAAGGCACCAAGGGCCATGTTCGAGCGCCTGCCTGCCTGGGGGCAACGGGCCAGCTGGGCGCATCAAAACAGTTTTGAAGCCTTCACTCTCCATGCACCGGCAGCGTTGCTGGCCTTAATTGCCGTACTTCAGGTGGGGGAACTGCCTGGCTTGGCGGTTCCAGCTGCACTGCTGCAACCCCTGCTGCGCTTCCTCTACCTGCCCGCCTACATCGCCAATCTTCCACCGTTGCGCGGCATGTGCTGGGCCGGAGCATTGCTGTGCACCGGCATCCTCTACAGCGAAGGACTCAAAGCCCTGCTCGTCGCTTAGGACTTCGACTGCTGGAACTGCTTGAGCGCCGCAATCAGCGAAGCCGGTGATTGGGGATCCACCATCAACACACTGCCAGCGGGGGAATTCGCCATCTGCTGACCCATGGCCATCCAATCCTGAGCCAACATCAGGCGAACAGCTTCTTCGGCTTCAGGACTTTCCGCCAGCGCTTTGGCCATTACCCGAGCTGCCTCTGATTTGGCCTCAGCCAGCACGCTCTGCTGATTGGCTTGAGCCTCGGCCTCCAACATCAGCGCCTCTTTCTGGGCACGCGCATCAAGAACGAGAGCCTCAGCACGCCCGCGAGCCTCATTCAACTGGGCTTCTTTTTCGCCTTCCGATCGAAGAATGGCGGCTCGCTTTTCGCGTTCCGCAGTCATCTGAGCCTCCATCGCCTGCTTCACACCGGGCGATGGATTGATATCGCGCATCTCCACACGGGTCACTTTCACTCCCCAGGGGTCCGTGGCTTCGTCCAGTTCTTTAAGCAGCAGTTCATTCACTTCATTGCGAGTCGTGAACGTCTGATCGAGATCCAGTTTTCCCATCTCCGCACGGATCTGGGTGAGCACCAGATTCACCATCGCGGCCTGCAGATTATCAACGGCGTAATACGCCTGAGAATGCTCCAACAACTGCCAGTAGACGACTGCATCAACTTCGATGGACACATTGTCACGGGTGATGCACAGCTGAGGCGGAATATCGAGCACACGTTCTTTCAGTGATTCATGGCTGACCACTCTCTCCACAACGGGAATCACGATGGAAAGACCAGGCTGCAGCTCACGATCGAATTTGCCGAGACGTTCCACCAGTCTTGATCGCCCCCCACTCGTGACTTTCACACTTCCGCTGCCCAGCAGCGCGATCAAAATCAGGGCCGGCAGACTCAGAAAGGCTTCCATGACGAGAGGGTGTCTGTTGGGAACGTAGCCCCCAAAGTGGAGCAAGCAAACCAACCCGTTATGCCATCCCTGTGGATTCCCCTGATCTGGTTGCTGGTGGCGGGATCCTTATTGGGGATCGAACTGGTGTCCCCCAGTTTTGACGGGTTGATGTTCGCGGCCATCGCGGGGCTGACCGTCTCCGTGCTGACAGCTCTGCTACCCGTGCCGATCTGGCTACAGATCAGCCTGTTTGTGTTGATGACCGTGCTGGGAACACTTTGGCTGACGCGCTGGTCAGCCAAACGCACGCCGCGAACCGGCAGGCGCCAACTTCGGGAGGACACCGCTGAAGTCTTGGATGCCATCGCGCCAGGCGGCGAAGGCCGTGTCCGCTGGCACGGGCAAAGCTGGGCAGCACACTCCTTGGATATCGAAACCCTCTTGAAGCCAGGGGATCAGGTGCTGGTCATGGGGCGGGACGGCACCAGGTTGCAGGTGCTGCCCACACTTCCACCGCTTTGAGACCCCTCCTGGAGGCTCAGTCAAAGAACAACAAACTGACCACCTTGCCCATGTCCTCAGCGTTGCGACAACTGGCCAGCAAAGTCTCGCTGTCGTGAAAGGCAAAACAGATCAGTTGATCGCAACGACTAATGATGTCTTGATTGCAGAGGCTGCTAGCCATGGGCAACGGCAGATCATCGTGCTCAGGCTTTTCGATGAGATGCAAAACCTGTTCCAGTTGATCGCGAATCTCGACAGCCTGACGACTGAGGCTTTGGGGCAACAGCACCGTGAGCTTGGCGGGATCGACGGGAAGAACACCGCGAATGACGGCAGCGTTAACACCTTGCGCCCCCGAGGTGACCAAGGAATGCCCCTCCTGAGCCAGGGAGCGGGCAATCAGTTCGATCAAATGAATCGCAACCACCGGAACGTGCCGGCTTCCGAGAATGGCGATTCGCCGCTTGCCCTTGTCCTGCAGAAGGGCCAGTTCCTGAGCAAGTGTGTCCACCCTGTCCAGTGCAGGGAGATCAAGTGACTGGCTCAATGACTACCCGCCGTTGTTTCTAAAAACTAGCAGTGATGAACCCAGTCGGAGCCATCAATTTGAGGGAATCGCCAAGGCTTCAAAGCCGACGGCCTCGAACAGATCATTCAAGCGGCAGTGTTCTTCAACGAGGCGGAAGGCGTAGGTCGCCTTCACCGCCTCATGCAGGCGCACATGACCGAACGCCTGCTCAATCACTTCAACGGTCCCCAGGGTGTCCTGTTCAACCTTGAGTAGAGGCACCTCCAGTTCGTCGGCACGACTGATGAGCTGGGGAAGCGGATCACCCGCACCGGTCAGGATCAGACATTGCGTTGAAGCTTCCAGAGCCGCCAGCTGGATGTCGGTGCGATCCGCACCGGTAACCACCGCCATGTTTCGGCGACGCCGGAAGAATTCCATAGCGGAATTCACATTCATCGCACCGATGCTCAGGGTCTCGACCAGAAGATCGAGCTTTTCCCGACAGCACAAAACTCGGGCATCCAGACGTCGCACGAGCTCACCAACCGTGACGCTGCGCAGCAGAGGGGACCGTGGCATCACACCAAACACCTCGATACCAAGCGCTTGCAATGCCGGAACCACGTCGCGTTCGAGGGTCTCGACGTCCTCCGGCGTCACCGCATTCAGCACGACACCGCGCAGACGCTCGCCGAGCTGCTGCTGTGCAGCCAGCAAGGCATCCACACTGCGACTGTCCTCCCACAAATGCACAAGAACCACAGGAGCATCCAGGTCTCTGGCCAGCTGCACAAGGCTGAGGCCATACAGCAGTCCCTCATGCAGGCTGCCCGCCGCTTCGAGCAGTGTGATGCCGCTGTCTGGCTGCTGCAGGCTGGAACGCAGATGATCGAGGCCGTCACCTGCCGTAAGCACCCCATCGGCAAGCCGGTGCTTGCCTGAATGGGCCGAGAGCAGATGCAAAGAGGGCAGCAAATCCTGCTCCGCCAACCCGAGGATCTCTCCGACGAAACGCACGTCGTCATCAATCAGAGGCGATGGAGGCGTTCCCTCCCCAGGCTCCCAGTCAAGGCTCGTGGCCAGTGGTTTGCCAAACAGAACCCTTGCACCAGCTGAACGAAGATGCCGCGCGATCCCCAGTACAAGCGCGGATTTTCCGCTGAAGGGTTCACAGGATCCGATCAGCAGGGTTGAGCCCATCCGGGAGTACTGATGTCAATCGCCACAATTTAAAGGGGTCCCTCGTCAGGAATCCGCTCCAGCAATAACCATCGCCAGAATGCATCCGGCAGATCCATGGGCTCCGCAGCTTCCACATCCATCAGCCACTGCACCAACTGATGGGCAGGACATGCAAAGCGGTAAGGCTGTTGCTGCACATCCAAAAGGACCAGCTGGCAACGGCTGATCTCCAGAGGGGATCGCGTGGGAGACCAATCCATGCGGAAGCGGTGAGACCCAGCATTGCTGAGTTGGCGCTCACCCTGGAACTGCCCGATCGCAAGCCACTCGAGCGCTCGCCGCAGCTCCTCTTCCCGACGGCGACCACCGCAGTAAGGCGCAAACAGGGCGAGTTGGGCTTCTCCAGACGGGCTGGACAACGTCATACCGTCGAGCTGTTCCAAGCATGCCCAAGCTCGCTGCGATGGCCCAGTCCTCGTCCAGATCCACAAGCCCCCGATCCGGTTCCGCGGCCGATGTCTGGAACGGGCGCCGCGTAGGGATCACAGGAGCTGGGGGCGAACTGGGCCGTGCCTTGACCCGTTGTTTGAGGGAGCGAGGAGCTCATGTCATCGCCCTGAGTCATCGATCAGAACCCTCGGAACGCGATTTGAACGCAGGCCCCAATGACTGGGTGCGCTGGAGCTGCGGTCGGGAAGACGCGCTGGATTCGACCCTGCAGGATCTCGACCTGCTGGTGCTGAACCATGGCATCAATCCCGGTGGGGACCAATGCCCCGAGAGCCTGAGCCTGGCGATCGAGGTGAACGCCATGAGCCACTGGCGGCTGCTGCAACGTTTTGAGCGATTGCACAGCACCGAAGCAACAGGATCGAAGCCTGCGGAGGTTTGGGTGAACACCTCAGAAGCAGAGATTCAGCCGGCGCTGAGTCCCGCCTATGAGCTCAGCAAGCGTTTGATCGGCCAGCTGGTGAGTTTGCGTTGGAGTGCTCCTGCAAGAGAACGCGCCGGCCTTCCAAAATTGCGCAAATTGGTTTTAGGTCCGTTTCGTTCCAAACTGAACCCTATTGGCGTGATGTCGGCTGATTTCGTGGCCAAACAAATTGTTTGGCAAGCGGAGTTTGGACTGCCGCTCATCATCATCACTCCCAATCCGATCACCTGGGTGGTGATGCCCTTAACGGAATTCGGACGGCTGCTCTATTACCGGATCTTCAGAGTCAGTCACCCCGATCCGTAAGGATCTCGCAACCATCGGATGTCACAACAATGGTGTGTTCCCATTGCGCAGAGAGGCCTCCATCGCGGGTGACAACCGTCCAGCGATCCTTGAGGGTGCGGCAAGCCTTGCTACCGGCATTCAAAATGGGTTCAACAGCCAGGGTCATCCCAGGCCGCAAGGTCACATTCGGAAGAGCATCGGTTCGGAAATTGAACACCGAGGGTTCCTCATGGAGATTACGGCCGACTCCATGACCGGTGTAATCCTCAACAACACTGAAGCCACCTTCCAGCACCCGGTCTTCCACGGCACCGGCGATGTCAAGCAAGGTGTTGCCAGGTCGGATCTGAGCCAAGCCTGCCATCAATGATTCCTGGGCAACACGGCTGAGAACTGCCGCCTCTTCTTTCACCTCACCAACGCAGATGGTGACACAGCTGTCGCCGTGGTAGCCGTCGTAGAAGGCACCCGTATCGACCTTGAGCAGATCACCGGCGCGGATCACCCGTTTGTTGCTGGGGATGCCGTGGACCACCTCGTCGTTGATACTGGCGCAAATGCTGGCGGGGAATCCGTGGTAACCCTTGAAGCTTGGTGTGGCTCCCATTTCACGAATGCGTCGCTCGGCATAGGCATCCAGATCACCTGTGGTTTGGCCCGGTTCGACCATGGCGATGGTCTCCTTCAGAACCGTGGCCACGATGCGACTGGCCTTGGCCATGATTTTCAATTCACGCGCTGACTTGATCTCCACGCCCCGACGCTGCTGAATGCGAGGACCGGTAGCGGTCACGCCGCCATTCTTTGTTGAGGCAAGCAGATCAGCAAACAAGTTCATCGGTGATGTCTTCGGGTAGTCCCGACGTCCTGCTGTCACGCTATCAATCGTGACGGGCAGATGACAGTGGCGCGTTTAATCGCACAATTGCGACGCTTGCATCGATGGGTGGCTCCTTTTGTGGTGCTGCCGTTGCTGACCAGTGTGATCACCGGAACCGCTTACCGCGTGCTTCGCGACTGGTTCGGCTTTAGTCGCGACGATGCGCATTGGTTAATGAGTCTCCACGAAGGGGAATGGCTGGGACCGCAATTGGAGCCTGTCGTCGTGATTCTCAATGGCGTTGGCGTTCTCTGGTTGATCGTCACCGGCGGAAGCATGGTGTTGCAGTCCTGGCGAACAAGTTGGAAACAGCGTTCAGAGAAGGGTGAGCCGGCAGGGTAAAGTGATTGTTTGGCGTGATTACCCGGAGCTGGGATGGCAGCGGACCCGAAAGAAACATCTGCGCAGGACACTGCTGATGCAGTAGCCACTGACAGCGAGACCCCCAAGGCCGCTGCCACCACCGCCAAGGCTGAGCGCTTGAGTCCTGCTGATCTCATCAAAGAGTTTGAGCACGCTCAACTCAAGAGTGACCTTCCCGACATCTATGTCGGGGACACCGTGCGCGTCGGCGTTCGCATCAGCGAGGGCAACAAAGAGCGGGTTCAGCCCTATGAGGGCGTCGTCATCGCTAAGCGCCATGGCGGGATGAACCAAACCATCACCGTCCGTCGAATTTTCCAGGGCATCGGTGTGGAAAGAGTGTTTATGCTTCACAGCCCTCAAGTGGCCTCCATCAAGGTGGAGCGCCGCGGTAAGGTACGGAGGGCGAAGCTTTTCTATCTGCGGGAACGGGTGGGCAAGGCCACCCGCGTGAAGCAGCGCTTCGATCGCTGAGGCTCCGGCCTCGTTCAATCCAATGCCATCGCTTCGGTGGTGGTCGAGGGGTTCATCGCCTTGCGCCGTTAGTTCAGTTGGTAGAACGCAGGTCTCCAAAACCTGATGTCGGGGGTTCGAGTCCTCCACGGCGCGTCCGATGGCCCCTTCTGCAGTTTCCTGATTTCGAGCATGGAGTTGGATCTTCAACCTGGTGATGTGGTCAAGGTCCTCGAATCCGCCGCCCTCGGCTGGGTTCGTGCCCGTGTGATCCGTGTCAAATCCGGCGGACGTGTGGTCGTTCAAAGCGACCAAGGCCGCGAATTCACTGCCCGTGGCAATCAGGTGCGCTTGATTGAACCAGCAGGTTTCAGGCCCTAACGACAATCGCTGTCGTCGAATTGGTCCGCTGAACCCGGCAGGAACACTGCCGGGTTCTTTTTATGAAAGGAACTGTCACTCTGAGTCGACTGCCATCTTGTCGGCCCGACGCGATCGCAGCGCAGACAGCAACGCTGGAATCGTCGGCTGCTTCTTCAAACCACGACCAATCAACAGACCTTCACCACTGGACAAACCCTGATCAACATTCAGCAGCACAAGCTTTGGCATCACTTGGATTCAAGAGCCAAACACTGGCACTAGCCAAGGTGTCTTGGTTTGGTGGCGGCTTCACCGGAACGCAGTCACTGGGGCTGGTCGGGCATTGCCAGATGGTCGTCCTTCTTATTTCTGAGATCCTCGCCACCGCTCCTGCAATTTTGAAACTGACAACCTTGTGAAGACAAGTGATCTCAGGCTTTGACCTGAGAGCTCCAAACCCGTTCACACGCCCTGATGTTGACGAAGGGCAGGGCTGAGGTCGATACTTCACTCGTCGCGATCGCGACACAGGTCCGCTCCCAACCGAGCCGTTGGCGACGCAGCACCTGGGACCGTAGTTCAATTGGTTAGAGCACCGCCCTGTCACGGCGGAAGTTGCGGGTTCGAGCCCCGTCGGTCCCGTTTTCAATTCATCCGACACCGCATGGTTCGCGTTCGTCTGGCACCCAGCCCAACGGGAACTTTGCACATCGGCACGGCTCGAACAGCTGTGTTCAATTGGCTCTACGCCAGGAAAGAGGGCGGATCGTTCCTGCTGCGCATTGAAGACACCGACAAGGAGCGATCCAAACCTGAATTCACCCGCAACATCCTTGAGGGTCTCCAGTGGCTCGGGATCGACTGGGATGAAGATCCCGTGATTCAGAGCGAGCGGGTGAATCAGCACCAAGCAGCGATTCAAACCTTGCTCGACAAAGGCCTCGCCTATCGCTGTTACGCCAGCGAAGAGGAGCTGGAGCGGATGCGGGAGACCCAGAAAGCCTCCAATCAGGCGCCGCGATACGACAATCGCCATCGCGAACTCACACCGCAACAAGAGGCCGCGTTTCAGGCTGAAGGGCGAGAGGCCGTGATCCGCTTCAAGATCGATGACAACGCTGAGATTCTGTGGAAGGACTTGGTTCGCGGACCAATGCGTTGGCGCGGCGCCGACCTCGGGGGCGACATGGTGGTCGCCCGACGGGCACCTGCTGATCAGATCGGTGATCCGCTCTACAACCTGGTGGTGGTGGTTGATGACGCAGCCATGGCCATCACCCACGTCATCCGCGGAGAAGATCACATTGCCAACACCGCCAAGCAACTGCTGCTGTATCAAGCCCTTGGTCTGGCCCAGCCGACGTTCGCTCACGCACCGCTGATTCTTAACGCCGAGGGCCGCAAGCTCTCGAAGCGCGATGGGGTGACCTCCATCAATGACTTCCGCAGCATGGGCTACACAGCAGAAGCCATTGCCAACTACATGACCCTGTTGGGCTGGTCCGTACCGGAAGGCATGGAGGAACGCTTCACCCTGCAGCAGGCAGCGGAGGTGTTCAGCTTCGATCGTGTGAACAAAGCGGGGGCCCGTTTCGACTGGGACAAGCTCAACTGGCTCAATGGGCAGGTGCTGCACGCTCTGCCGCCAGAGCAATTGCTCCAGGACGTGACGCCGCTGTGGACGTCAGAGGGCTGGTCGCTTCCTGAGGATCAAAGTTGGGCGCTGGCGCTGTGTGAACTGCTGGGTCCATCGCTCACACTGATCAAAGACGGCGTCGAACAGGCATCACCCTTCTTTATCTGCCCAGAACTCGAAGAGGATGGTGTGAAGCAACTTGCTGTGGAGGGGGCCAAAACAGCCATCGCCCATCTGGTGACAACCTTGGAATCCGATCCCTGGGATGGGCTCGACACCAGCAAAGCCCAAGCGATGCTCAGCGATGCGGCCAAAGCGACGGGCGTCAAGAAGGGCGTAATGATGAAATCCCTGCGCGCCGCATTGTTGGGCCGTTTGCAAGGACCGGATCTGATCACGACCTGGTCACTGCTGGCCCGAATCGAGCAAGACTTGCCCCGCCTTAGGCGCTGTCTGGACTGAGGGTTCAGGATCCTTCTGAGTCAACCCAAGCGCTCTGGCGAGGGGTTGGGCGCTCAGGCCCTGCAAGCCAACCGTCATCAGAATCGTTAGGAACACCAGACCCTGGAGGCGGCCGGCCCCGAGTACACCCGCCTGTTCCAGCCGAATGGCGAACAGTGATGCAACAGCAGCCGTCACAATCCCCCGCGGAGCCAGCCAGCCCATGAACAGGCGCTGACGCCAGTCGAGCGGCAATCCCATAGTGGACACACCAACGGCAATTGGACGGACCAGCACCATCAGCACAAGCACGCAGCTGACACCGCCCCATCCCAGTGGACTGAGCTCGGCCCAGGACACGTCGGCCGCCAAGAGCGGGAACAGCATGGTGATGGCGAGGCTGGCCAGTTCACGGATCAAGGCATCCAGCTGAGCAGCCTGCGTCGAAGGACGACGACCCACCACCACACCAGCAGCCACGGATGCAGGCAGACCGGATTCGGGCAGAAGCCACTCGCAGATCGAGAACATCAGGAACAGGACGCCCAGCGTGATCTGCAGACGCAGCCCCACCGAATGCTCCGATGGAAGGCGCCGCAACACCTCGGACAGGAGCCAGCCCACCGCCAAACCGATGAGCACCCCACCACCGAGTCTTGAAAGCAAACCCATGGCCAGGCCTCTCCAGCCGTAGAGGTCACCCAACAACTGCTCCAACAGCAACAATGCCAGGACAGCACCAATGGGTTCCAACACCAGACCTTCCGCCTCGAGCACATCGCCCAGGGGCGAAGCCAGTCGGATTTGCTGCACGATTGGAGTCACCACCGTGGGGCCAGTGGACAGCACGATCGCGCTGTAGACCCCCGCGAGGGACCATCCCAGGCCTGCCAACCAATGGGCCGCCAACATGGCAGCCCCAAATGACAACACCAGGCGCGCCAAGGAGATGCGAAGCACAGTGGCTTTGATCGTGTCCCCAGGGAGACGCAGGTTCAGACCACCGTCGAACAACACCAGGCTGACCAGCAGCCCGACGGTTGTTTCCAGCCCAAGGCCGAGGTCCAGAGGTTCAACCAGTCCCAGACCGGAGCGCCCGATCAACAGGCCGGACAGCAGCAGGAGCACCACAGCCTGAAGACCCGACAAGGCAGCAAGCAAACGTGCACAGGCACCGGCGAAGACCGTGATTCCCCAGAGCAGTCCGAGCCTGTCAGGCGTCATCGATCGAGGCGTATTGCGGTTCCACACGCACACCGATCACCGCATCCGGACGGATCACGAGATATTCACCTTCGAAATCACCCAAGGGAACATTCACGAAGGCCTGTGCGCTGCCACCGTTGACCAGCCCCTGATACCAATTCTGAAACGTCTCGAGCGTGGGGAAATGAACCACCTCCGTCTGACCTCCAGATAAGTGGAGCGAAATGCGATAGCGACGGGGGGTACGTGTCATCAGCGAACCGTACAGGTCCAGGGTGTGGGTGAGCTCCCACTCGAAAGATAGAGAGGATGACGCGGTTGCCCGCTTCGGGTGGTGCCCATGGCCAGCGGGGCCGTCCCTGCTCGTCGGTGCCTCAGGGACTGTTTCAGCATCTGCACCACTTGCTGATCCCTTTGGTGCAAACCACCGGCGGCACCCCAACCGAGCCAGAGATCCCAACCAGGGTGAGATGCCCAACCTTGGAACCAGCGGATCAAGACCCGGTCGGTGTTCTCGCCGACCGGATCGGCGCAACGTCGTAGGGCCACAGGAGCCGGTGAAATCCGAGCGAACAGATTGAGCACCACAAGCTGATGATGCCCCCAGGCCTGGGCAAATCCCTTCAGCCGCCGAAGGGTTGGGTCGTCACGATCTGCATCAGCGCGGGAAGGATTCAACCCCACAAACAGAAGAACGCGCCGACGCTCATCCTGTGCGGGTGTTGAAACGACACGCTGAAGCTCCCATCGGTACTGGCCGCAGGTGCTGAAGGAGGCTTCAGACCTCCAGCAGACCACGGGCAGCCTCAAGAATCCGACCACTGGCCAGGCCGTCGCCGAATGGATTCACCGCTCGGGCCATCTGGTCATAAGCCTCGGGATCATCGAGCAGAAGCGAGGCTTCACGGGCAATCGACGCACTGTCGGTGCCAATCAAGCGAGCGGTTCCTGCATCCACAGCCTCGGGACGTTCGGTGGTTCTGCGCAGCACCAAAACGGGCTTCCCAAGGGCCGGGGCTTCTTCCTGCAGTCCGCCTGAGTCGGTAAGCAGGAGCGTGCATCCCTTCATGGCCGCCACCAGCCTGTCGTAATCGAGTGGCTCGGTGAGCACGACCCTGGGATGGTCACCGAGAAGAGCCTGCAGGGGCTCACGCACCGTGGGATTGCGGTGAAGCGGCAGCAACAGCACAGTATCCGGATGACTCTCAATCACCAGGCGCATGCCTGCCGCAATGCTTTTCAGACGCTCACCCCAGTTTTCCCGTCGATGCACCGTGGCCAGGATCACCTTCTGATGAGCCCAATCGATGGGCAGATCATCGAGCGATGGGGCTTGCTTTGCCATCCGCAGCAGAGCGTCGATCACAGTGTTTCCCGTGACTATTACCCGACCGACCACAGCAGAGGCCTGAAGGTTGTCGTGGGAGCGGTGTGTTGGGGCGAAATGCAGCTGCGACACCTGTGAAATCAGCCGGCGGTTGGCTTCCTCTGGGAAGGGATCCAGCAGGTTGTCGGTCCGCAGGCCAGCTTCCACATGACCGACCGGGATTTGCTCATAGAAGGCCGCTAGGGCAGCAGCGAAAGCGGTGGTGGTATCGCCTTGAACGAGCACCAGTCCAGGTGGGAACGCCTGGAAATCGTCGCGGAGCCCCTGCAGGGCAGCACAGGTGACATGCGTCAGTGTCTGACGCGGGGCCATCAGATTGAGATCCTGATCCGGTTTCAGACGGAACAGATCCATCACCTGAGACACCATTTCACGGTGCTGTCCCGTCAGCACCACGCGGGTGTCGAGGGCATCGCAGGCACGGAATTCCTGAATGACAGGGGCCAGTTTGATGGCTTCTGGACGAGTGCCAAGCACGATTGTGACGCGGGGCTTGGCAGCCATAGATAGAAAACTGATGGCGAAATCTTAATCGCGTTTCACCAAGCTCCCACCAAGCCTTCACTCGCCAGGTCAGTGATCTCAGCGAAGCTGAACCCAGCAGCGGAGCCGGCGTGAGTCAAACGATTTTCCCCCCAGGGTTCCCGTCCACCACGGTTCCAGTTCCCCACCGTCATCCGACACCGGCACCGATCAGAGCCATGCCCTCCGATCTGGAGTCAGCACCGAGCCTGGAACGCATTGTCCAGATCGCAAATGAGCGAGGACATTCCGATGTGCACCTTGGCGTCGGGGAATCACCCCGGTACCGAGCCCGAGGCGAAATGCTCCAGACCGAATGGCCTGTTGCCACGCAGGAAACCTTTCAGGGCTGGCTCCAGGAGATTCTCTCTCCTCAACAGATTGATGACTTCTTTCGGTCGAAGGAGTTCGACGGCGCCCATGCGTTCCCGTTTGTGCGCGTGCGCATCAACCTGTTGGATTCCTTGAGGGGGCCAGCCATGGTTCTGCGTCTGATTCCCCAGACCATCCTCAGCCTTGAGGCGTTGCAACTTCCCGATGTTTTAAGAGATCTAGCCATCAGACCCAAGGGGCTGGTGCTGGTCACGGGGCCAACAGGATCTGGCAAAAGCACAACACTGGCCGCGATGATCGATTGGATCAACCGTCATCAGAGTCGTCACATCCTCACCATCGAGGACCCCGTTGAATTCGTGCATTCCAGCCAGCGCTCCCTGATCCGCCATCGGGAGGTGGGTCTGCACACGCACCAATTCCACAATGCCCTCCGGGCAGCATTACGTGAGGATCCCGATGTGATCCTCGTGGGTGAAATTCGCGATCAGGAGTCACTCAACACGGCACTGGAAGCCTCCCAAACCGGACATCTGGTGTTTGGGACGCTGCACACCAACTCTGCTGTCAAGACCGTGGAGCGTGTTCTAGGAATGTTTCCTCCAGAAGATCAAGACAGCATTCGACGATCCCTGTCGGAAGCCCTGCTCGGGGTGATTGCTCAGGGACTCATCCGCACCAACGACGGCAAGCGCGCCGCGTTTCACGACATCCTGATCAACACAGATGCTTGCAAGGACTACATCCAACGGGGAGCCCTGGATGAGGTTGAAAACATCATGGAGCGCAGCCGGTTCGATGGCATGGTCACCACCAACCAATCGCTTCAGAGGCTGGTGGAGGAAGGTCGTGTTGACGCCGATCAAGCGGTTGCCGTAAGTCTCAAACCCAATGAACTAGCCCAAGCTCTGCGTGGTCGTGGTGGAACTTGATCAAATCCATTCAGACACCACCACCTTGAAAACCAGCCATTGGCAAAACAATCCCTCAGAAGAACAACCGAACAACGCGTCAGCCGGCTGCGAAGAGTCTGATCAACAACAGAAATGCCAGTCCGGCTGACAACCCAAGCATGGCCAGGCGACCGTTCCAAATCTCAGCCTGAGGGGTGAAACCCCTGCGCCAGGAATTCAGCTCAACAGAATCCACCGGTTCGACCTTGGACTCTTGATGGGGGTCAACTGTCATCCCCGCACCCCAAATCAGATGCAATCACCCTATGTGTTGCATCTCAAAAGGGGGGATTCGATTGATACAGAGGTGCACAGTTCTCAAGCGGCCAACGGGCAGACACTCCCAGCTGCAAAGAACTGAAGCCACACATCGCGCTCCAGTGGAGGCGCTGGAACGCTGCCGCACCAACCATCGCAGCGTTGTCGGTGCAATACGCCAATGGAGCGAGATGGACAGCCACTCCCTGCTGACTGCCTTGCGCATGCATGCAGCGGCGCAAGCGCTGGTTGGCGGCCACACCACCCACCATCACCAGAGTCGACAAACTCTGGTCAACACAGCATCGGAGACTGCGCTGCACGAGCACATCCACCACCACCTGCTCAAAGCTGGCGGCAAGATCTGCAAGCGGTAAGGGTTCCTCAGCACGTTTGCAGGCCTCGACCTGCCTCAACATGGCCGTCTTGAGACCACTAAAGGAAAAGTCATAGGGATAAAAGCCACCACCAGGCTTGGACACACGGCCCTGGGGCAGAGAAAAGCGAGTCGAATCGCCATTCACCGCGACGTCCTGGATGGCAGGACCACCCGGATAGGACAGCCCCATCAGCCTGGCCACCTTGTCGAAGGCCTCACCGGCGGCATCATCGTGGCTTCGACCAAGACGCTCCATGGAGCAATCACCATCCACCCGGATCAGCTCGGTGTGGCCGCCACTCACCAACAAGACCAAGTAAGGCGGTTCTGGGGATTCGTCAGCGAGATGCACGGAGGCCAAATGGGCCTCAAGGTGATGCACACCCACAAAGGGGCGGTCGTGGAGAGCCGCAAGCGTGCGTCCGGTGATGGAGCCGGCCATCAGAGCGCCCACAAGTCCTGGCGTGACCGTGGACGCCACAGCGTCCAGATCAGGAATCGATAACTGAGCGTCATCGAGGGCCTGATCAATGAGGTGCGGCAGTGCTTCCACGTGCCGACGGGATGCAATTTCAGGAACCACGCCTCCCCACTGGGCATGCTCCTCGATCTGGGAGGCAATGCGATGCGCCAGCACGTGCAATCGACCCTCGCGAAGCTCCACCACGGCAGCTGCGGACTCGTCACAACTTGTTTCGAGGGCGAGCAGCTTTGACATCCGAACCGAGCGCCTCCACTACTGTCGTTTTGTGACATCCTGCCGCTTCGGCGCAGGCTCAACAGGAATCGTCCCGATGCGTCGTCTCTTCGCCCTCGCGCTTTCGGCACTGCTTGTCTTCGGCTTTGCGCCCGTCGCCAAAGCAGATGTTGCAGGTCTGACCCCCTGCTCAGAAAGTGCCCGTTTCCAGCAACGCGCCAGCGCAGCCTCCACACCACAAGCCAAAGCTCGCTTCGACATGTACAGCCAAGCTGTGTGTGGTGAAGATGGTCTCCCTCACCTGATTGTGGACGGCCGCTGGGATCACGCTGGTGATTTTGTTTATCCCGGCCTGATGTTTCTCTACGTGGCTGGTTGCATTGGTTGGTCGGGTCGTGAGTACCTCAAGGCCACTCGCGGCACCAAAGAGCAATACATGAAGGAAATCCAGATCGATCTCCCGTTGGCTCTCAAATCTTTGATTGCTTCAGCCACCTGGCCTCTGGCAGCAGTGCGTGAATTCACCAGTGGAAAGCTGCTGGAAGATGATTCCAAAATCACTGTTTCCCCTCGCTGATTAATCCCATTCCCTCCTTGATCCACTGAAACGATGAAGAAATTTTTGAGCACAGCACCTGTAGTTGCGGCCATCTGGTTCACAGCCACAGCAGGAATCTTGATTGAGTGGAATCGGTTCTTCCCCGATCTTCTGTTCCACCCCATGGGTTGAGCATAGATTCACTTTTCATGAAAAGGGAGGACTGAGGTCCTCCCTTTTTTTTTGCGCATTGCCAACCATTCAGGCAAGATTCATGAGGCGTTCAAGCTCTGTCAGTGCGATGTCCAGATCATCGTTGACAACGACTGCATCAAATTCCTTCTGAGCTGCCAGTTCAGCTCGGGCACGATCCAACCGTTTCTGAATGGCATCTTGCGACTCCGTTCCACGTCCGCGAATACGGCGCTCGAGCTCCTCAAAACTCGGTGGAGCGAGAAAGATCTGAAAAGCCTCAGGAAAGCTGCGGCGCACCTGACGTGCTCCCTCCAGCTCGATTTCCAACAGCACAGGGGTGCCAGCATCCAGTCGCTGCATCACTGGTTGCCGGGGGGTCCCGTAGCAGTTACCGGCAAATTCTGCCCACTCCAGCAGTCCTCCTTGAGCTACGAGTTCGTCGAAGGATGGACGGGAATGAAAAAAGTACTGAACTCCATGCTGCTCACCATCCCGCGGTGAGCGTGTGGTCGCAGAGATCGAGAGCCAAACTTCGGGATGACGCTCCAGTAGACGGGCCACAAGCGTGCCTTTGCCCACACCGCTTGGCCCCGTCAAGAGGACGAGCCGGGCTCGGCGGTCGGTCAGGGCCATGGCTTGTGCGCAGTCAGGCTGCAGGGTAGGAAGGCACCCCACATCAGTAGACCACCGACAGCGATGGCCAGCAGCACGCTTCAGGTGATGGATCTCACCAGCCTCAAGGCCGTGCTGGCGGACCTTAGCGGTCAGATTCTTCCAAGCCGTTTCGAAAAGGCCCAGCAGCCAGACCCACACAGTCTCCAGCTGGGTTTCCGCACGCTGAAGGGAATGATTTGGCTGGAGCTCAGTTGGCAGGCAGAGGCCGCCAGGCTCGTGCAGATTCGGCCACCCAAAAGGACTGGTTCCGGCAGCACGCTGGCACAACAGGTTCAACACGGACTGCGACAGCTAGCTCTCGTCGGCCTGCAACAACAGGGATTCGAGCGTGTGGTGCAGTTTCAATTCGCTCCGCGACCCGGAGAAGCAGCCGTCAGGACCCTGGTCTTGGAGCTCATGGGTCGTCATAGCAACTGCCTGATGCTGGATGAGCAAAAGCGCATCACAGCGATCGCCCGTCAAGTGCGGCAGCATCAATCAAGAATTCGGCCGCTGAGCAGTGGTGATGCCTATTGTCCACCCCCTGCTCTGCAAAGCCTGCCGCCACAGCTGAACGAACCCATCGAACAGTGGCAGCGACGCCTGTCACTGCTGCCGATCGCCTTGGGCAAGGCATTGCGGGAGACCTACCAGGGCATCAGCCCCGCGCTGGTCAAACAACTGATCGCACTTCCGCCGACGGCTGCCGACCCTTCTCCAGCACTACTGCCCTCCACACCAGTGGACTCCATCACCCCTGACCAGTGGTTGCGACTGCATCATCGCTGGCTGCAATGGCTCAAGCATCTCGACCAGACAATCTTCGAACTCCACTTCGAGGAAGAGGGTGGGTACTGCGTCTGGAACAAACCTGACGACGAACGCGTCGATCAACGTGACAATCAACAAGATGCTGGCGTGGGGGATTGCCTCAGCCTCCGCCTGGGTCTCTATTACCGGCACCACCTCAATGCTCGTCGCCTGCAGCGCAGGACCGACGAACTGAGGCAATTGCTGCAAGTGAGTCGTGAACGGGAAGAGGCCCAACGACAGGAGCAACAAGACCGCATGGAAGACACCGACAACGCGGGAACCCTGCAGCACCAGGCCGACACCCTTCTCTGTCAGCAGAATCCAGACCGCGACAGCATTGATCGGGCTCAGAAGTTGTATCAACGAGCCCGACGGTTGCGGCGTGCCATTCCCGTGATCCAGGAGCGCCTCCGGCATCACAATCAACGCCTGGCCCTGCTGGATGGCAGCGAGAGCTTTCTCGAGGATTTGATCCAGGCGGAATGGGATGACCCTGCTGAGCGCAGCCGACAGCTCGAGGACCTCAAGCTTGAATTGGAGGAGCTACTGGCCCCCAAGCAGCAACGTCGTCACGCGGGTCCACCACCGGGACAGCCACAGCCACTGGCCTTGGCAACCACGGGTGGACTGCTGATTCAGGTGGGGCGTAACCACCGCCAGAACGAATGGATCAGCCTTCGACAGGCCCGCAGCGGTGATCTCTGGTTTCACGCACAAGAATGCCCCGGCAGCCACGTAGTGCTGAAGGCATCAGCCGCAGCGGCATCCGATCAGGATGTACAGGAAGCAGCAGACCTCGCCGCTTGGTTCAGTCGCGCGAAGGGCAACCGACGGGTACCCGTGGTGATGGCTTCGGTGGATCATCTCCAGAGAATTCCTGGATCGGCCCCAGGAACCGTGCGACATCGTCAGGCGGAGTTGGTTTGGGCTGAGCCAGACCGTGCACGCCGAACCCTTGAGGCGCGGGAGCCCCTAGCCTGACCTTGAACGGACAGTGAAGCCCCCCTGACCAGGACCGAGCCCGACAAGCCAAGCGCACTGTCACCGCCACCCCCGATTCGTATCGGGAGTCTTGACAGCCCTCCCAATGACGTGGAGATGCCTCTGGTGGATCACCTGGAGGAGCTGCGTCAACGGGTGCTGCGCAGTCTTGGAGCTGTGGTCCTCTGCGCTCTGGCCTGCCTGCTGACCGTTCGGCCGCTGGTCCGAGTGCTCGAAGAGCCTGCAGGTTCCATCCGGTTCCTGCAGTTGGCACCGGGGGAATTCCTATTCGTGTCCTTCAAAGTGGCCGGTTACGCCGGTCTAACCCTGGCTTTGCCATATGTTCTTTATCAAGGCCTGGCCTTTGTGCTTCCAGGCCTCACCCGTGGTGAGCGCCGGCTGATTGCACCGGCGGTGGCGGGTTCCGCCGTGCTGTTTTTGGCCGGCCTGGCGTTCGCATGGTGGGCCCTTGTTCCAGCAGCACTGCGTTTTTTGGTGAGCTACGGCGCTGATGTGGTGGAACCAATCTGGTCGATCGAGCGCTACCTCGATTTCGTTCTGCTTCTGATGCTGTCCACTGGGCTGGCCTTCCAATTACCCGTGCTGCAGTTACTGCTGGGAGCCTTCGGACTGGTCAACTGGAAACGCATGCTCTCGGCCTGGCGCTGGGTTGTGATGATTTCGGCTCTTGCCGGAGCGGTGCTCACCCCCTCAACGGACCCGGTGACGATGATTCTTCTGGGGGGTGCGATCACTGGGCTGTACCTGATCGGGGTTCTTCTGGTGGCGCTGGTGCAGCGCTTCAAAGCAGAAACTCCTCCAGCCGCTCCTCCCCCTGCAGCTGCAGGCTGAGGGCTTTTCCCAACCTTGGACGGTCTCGAGTGGTGCTTAACCAATCGCGAACGACCCCCGCCTGCCCCAATCGGTTGACGATTTCCAACACTTCGGCGAGGTGAGATCGGTAGGCCTCTTCGCTCAAAGGGAACGATTGCTGCTCGAGATAGGCCCACATCACCTGCAGATACATCCGGCGACGGCGAGTCACCAATTGCAGGTCGTAGCTGGCTTGCCAGCGAGAGCGCAGAAGTTCAACCACCTCATCCACAGTCAGGGGATCTGGCAGAGACGACAAGGGTGATTCAACAAGCACAAATGGCGACCTTAAACATCGGTGAAAAGTCCAGTCTTCGCAGAGCGTGACACGACCTACAGCGTCCATAATGAACCGCATTCAGTGCCCAACAACAGTCAGTTATGACTCAAACGCCAGCAGGTGATGTGCCCGGAATGGGGCGTCGGCAATTCATGAATCTGCTGACCTTCGGGTCTGTGACCGGCGTGGCCCTCGGCGCTCTGTATCCGGTGGTGAACTACTTCATCCCCCCTCGCGCTGCAGGAGGCGGTGGTGGCACCACGGCCAAGGATGAGCTGGGCAATCCGGTCACTGCCAGTGGTTGGCTGAGTAATCATCCCAGCGGTGACCGCAGCCTTGTCCAGGGCCTCAAAGGTGACCCCACCTATTTGATTGTCGAAGGCGATGACGCCATTGGCAGCTACGGCATCAACGCCATCTGCACCCACTTGGGTTGTGTCGTGCCCTGGAACAGCGGTGCCAACAAATTTATGTGTCCCTGCCACGGCAGCCAGTACGACGCCACCGGCAAGGTGGTTCGCGGTCCAGCACCCCTGTCCCTTGCCCTGGCGAACGTCAGTGTTGAAGACGACAACGTGTTCGTGAGCCAATGGACCGAAACCGACTTCCGCACGGGCGAGAAGCCCTGGTGGGGCTGATCCACGATTCCTTTCCCGCCGTTCTCCCCTGACTCACCGTCTCCGATGCGCCGCCTTCTTTCACCTCTTTTCGCCGCTCTAATCGTCGGCGTTGCCGTGTTCTCAGCACCGTCCAGCAGCTGGGCTTATCCCTTCTGGGCTCAGCAGAACTACGACGCCCCCCGCGAAGCCACAGGCAAGATTGTTTGCGCCAACTGTCACTTGGCGAAAAAACTGACCCAGGCTGAGCTGCCTCAGTCGGTGCTTCCGGACACGGTGTTCAAAGCGTCCGTCAAAATCCCCTATGAGGAAGGTCTCCAGGAAATTGGAGCCGATGGCAGCGACGTCGGCCTGCAGGTGGGTGCTGTGATTCAGCTGCCCGATGGCTTCACTCTGGCGCCCCAGGATCGCTGGACCGACGAGATCAAGGAAGAAACCGAAGGTGTTTACTTCACCCAGTACAGCGACGATCAACCCAACATTCTTCTGGTGGGTCCCCTCCCTGGTGACCAACATCAGGAGATCGTCTTCCCGATCCTGTCTCCCGACCCTGCCACCGACAGCAACATCCACTTCGGCAAGTATCAGGTGTTCGTGGGCGGCAACCGTGGCCGTGGCCAGGTGTATCCCACTGGTGAGAAGAGCAACAACACCGTCTTCACGGCCTCTGCAACCGGCACCATCGACTCCATCGAAGACGGTGACAACGGCGCCAAGGTGGTCACCATCAACACTGACGATGGCAGCAGCGTCAGCGAAACCATCCCTGTCGGCCCAGCACTTCTCGTGGCAACAGGTGATTCCGTGACTGCCGGTGCTCCCCTGACCAACGATCCCAACGTCGGTGGTTTCGGACAGATGGACGCTGAGGTTGTGCTTCAGAACCCAGTCAGAATCTACGGATTACTCGCTTTCTTCGCAGCTGTTGCACTGGCCCAGATCATGTTGGTTCTGAAGAAAAAGCAGATCGAAAAAGTCCAAGCTGCTGAGGGTGTCTGAGCCCGGTGTTCTCCGCAGTGTTCACATCGCCCGGGCCCGAGCTGGTTCAGCTCGGGCCTTTTGTTCTCCGCTGGTATGGCCTGCTGATTGCTCTGGCCGTGCTGATCGGCCTCAATCTCTCCGGCTGGTTGGCACGTCAACGAGGGTTGGACTCCCATCTGATCAGTGACCTGCTTCCAATCCTGGTGCTGGCAGCTGTTGTGGGAGCCAGGATGTATTACGTCGCTTTCGAATGGCAGAGCTACCAACGCTCCTGGTGGGACGCCTTCGCCATTTGGAGGGGAGGCATTGCCATCCACGGCGCCTTACTGGCAGGCACATTGGCCGTGATCCTGTTTTGCCGATGGAAGCGCGTGGCCTTCTGGGATGTGTTGGATGTTCTGGTGCCCTCGGTTGTTCTGGGCCAAGCCATCGGCCGATGGGGAAATTTTTTCAATTCAGAGGCTTTCGGCGTTCCAACCAATCTTCCCTGGAAACTGTTCATTCCCTTTGCTAACCGCCCTCAGATCTTCAGCGACTCCGAATTTTTTCACCCCACCTTTCTCTACGAGTCAATCTGGAATCTCGGAGTCTTTGTGCTGCTGATGGTGCTCTTCCAGCTAGGACGCAGTCAAAGGCTCCAACTTCCTGCTGGGGCCCTCAGCTGTACCTACTTACTGAGTTACAGCCTTGGTCGCATCTGGATTGAGGGCTTGAGGATTGATCCTCTCTGCTTGGGAGGCCAGCCCCCCTTCTGCGATGGCGGATTGCGTGCGGCTCAATTGATGAGTTTCAGCCTGATGGCCCTGGCGAGTCTCGGGCTGTACTGGCTGTATGGACGCCAAGCCTCTCTCCCTGACCCAGGCCTACGACAGACAGATGGATCATGATCAAGCTTTCAATCGTGGGTGCCGGGCCAGGCGCGCCTGACCTGCTCACCCGTCGAGCTGAAGAGAGAATTCGTGCGGCCGACGTGCTGATCTGGACAGACTCGCTGGTCTCTCCTCAGATCGCTGGCTTAGCTCCCGTGGGTTGCGAAAGCATTCGCACCAGCTCGCTCACGCTGGAAGACGTGCTTCCACTGATGATCGATCGTGCCAAGCAAGGCCTGAGAGTGGTTCGACTACACGATGGAGATCCTGCTCTTTACAGCGCTTTGAATGAGCAGGTCTGCGGACTTGCAGATGCCGGCATTGAAGTGGAAGTTGTCCCTGGCGTGAGTGCTTATCAGGCCACAGCTGCCGCTCTGAATGCGGAACTGACCATTCCAGGGGTTGTTCAGACCATCGTTCTGAGTCGAACAGGTGGACGCACCGGCGTTCCACAGCGAGAAGACTTGGGAAACTTGGCCCGACTTCAAGCATCGTTATGTCTTTATTTGAGTGCTCGTCATGTGGACGAAGTGGCGGCGACATTGTTGGAGCACTACCCAGCAGATACACCGGTCGCGATTGGCTACAGGGTGAGCTGGCCAGATCAGTGGATGATGATGGTGCCACTCGATCAGATGGCCAAGGCCAGTCGTGAACGCAATCTGATCCGGACCACGCTGTATGTCGTCAGCCCTGCCTTTCGCTCCAGTCAGCAGCGCTCAAAACTCTATGCACCGGATCATGACCACCTATTCAGACCTCACCGTTAAAGCCTGCGAGGCCGGCCGTGGTCTAGGATCATGGGGTGCGGGCGATTAGCACAGTGGTAGCGCACTTCCTTCACACGGAAGGGGTCACTGGTTCGAATCCAGTATCGCCCATTAAAAAGACTCCCTTATGATTAGGGGATCTCTTTTATATTTAATCAAGGAACAAAAGCAACAATCTTCAGTCAAACCACCAGCCTTGGTTCACTCCAATGCGCAAGACAATAACGCCGTTCTGGATAGATGAATGGGACTGATTCAGCTACCAAACTTCAACGCTGTCGTCATCCAAATCTGAATCCGCCGAACGAAGAGCTCCAAGCCCTTCGAAGCCGTGGTGGTGGGTGCACTGGGTCGATCCAGAGCCATGGCATGGAGAGCCGTGGACGGAGGTTCGTATCCATCAAAGGCAATCATGGCGTCACGAGCCCCTTGAAGGTCCTGAAGCAGAGCCCGCGGAGACAGCTGCTCACGCGAACGATTGCGCGCACTCGACATCCTTAAACCCAGGCGAACACCCCCTTTTGTTAGTCAGAAGCCAGCCCTGAACACCCGTCATCGTCATAGGCCGCAATGAAGCCCTGCCTCAACCAACAATGACTGTGTGCTTCTTGGTACTGACAGATCTGTGAAACCACATTAATTTCAAAGGAGCTTTGTAAAAAAGGGCGAATGTGGTCGATGGATTCCGATCGCAACAAGGATTCTGAATCCACCTCAACGCTCCAAGACATCGGCGCAGTGCTCCGTCAGGCACGGGAGTCCCATGGGATGACCTGCGAGCAATTAGCTGGCGCTCTGAACATGGGAACCGAGCAACTGGCCGCCCTTGAGTCGGGTGATCTCGATCGGCTACCTGAACCGGTCTTCATTACGGCCATGACGCGCCGCGTTGCCTCCAAACTTCATGTGGACAGCGACTCTCTGATCCAGCGATTGCAGACAGCGCTTCCCAATCCGAGCAGCCGCAAGACATCAGAGCCTGGCCCCAGTGCCAAGGCTCAGACCACAACTCAAATGATGACGGTCAGTCCCCAACATTCGTGGGGTCGTTGGATCACTGCAGCCATCAGCGTTGCTGCCGTCGCCGGTGGCGCCATGGTGCTGTCCAGCCAACAGCGCAGTCTCCAAACCACAGCCATCCCTACAGCGCCACAGGCCATGCCCTCAGAGGTGGTGAGCAACGATGACAACGATGACAGCGATGACAGCGTTGTCGAACTGGAGACGTCGACACCACCGGCCGTTATCACCATCACAAGCTCAGAACCCAGCTGGCTGTCGATCCGCAACAGCGATGGATCGGAGCTGTTCGAAGGCACTCTTGCCGACAGCAAGACATTGCCCGCGGATGCAGATGTTGAGATCTACGCCGGCCGACCGGATCTTGTACTGATTAGCCGTGGCGAAGAAACGCCCAAGGCCCTGGGCACGATTGAAGAGGTGCGTTGGTACAAGCTCAATCCCTGATTTTCACCTGTAGCTTCAGCCCGGTGACCGTCATCACCACCTCCGAGCAGCTCTCCAGACTCCACTGCTCAAGACTGACGTTCTGATTGAGACGTTCAGGCACGAGCTCAAGCACGAGATGATGGCCGACCACCTCAGCGATCAGAGCTCTCACCACTGGCTCGGGCCTGCGGTCGAGCGCGGCGGCAAGGCGCAGTAACAGGGACATCTCGGACACAGTTCGACGGTTGTCCCTCGTTTGCAATGCCTGCCACGACTCATGACGCTTCTTAGGCAAGCTACGGCGGTGATACCGCGCGATCGCCGCGATCATCAGATGCTCGGCTTCTGAATATCCCAGCAGCTCTCCGTGACGGATCAGATACCAGGAGTGCTTGTGATAAGCGGACAGATTGATGTGCTGACCGCTGGCATGCAACATGGCGGCCGCCCACAGCAGATCCCGTCCAGATCCGTCGTCACGATGCAGGGTTCCGTACGTGTTGTCGTACAGGCCTAGAGCATGACTTGCCACCCGCTCGGCACGGGTCTGATTCACGGCAAACCGTTGAACCTGATGAAGCACCGTGCGCTGCCGAATGCTGCTCTGAAAGCTGAACCGGTCTTCCAAAAGACCGTGACGCAACATCCAGTCAACGATCAGGCCCTCGCGCAGGGCTCGTTCACTCAGGACCAGTTCGTCCACCCCGAGCATCTGCATGGTGGTCTGGAGAATGAGTGATCCAGGCACGATGATTTCGGCCCGGCGATCATTGATCGCTGTGAGACCGCGTCGCTGATCAGGCGTCATGGTCGCGAGTCTCTCCACAACGCGGTTCAGGCGCTGCCGAGAGACCTTGTAGCCATGCAGCTTCAAAGGAGGGCGGTCATCCTCGGCGGCGGCCAGAGCACCGATCGCCATGGCGGTGCCGCTCGTTGCCACCAGCACCGGGGTCTCCCCCGGTTTGATCCGGCGATGCACCTTGTCCACCGCAGGCTCCAGGGATCCCTGAATGAAGGCCTGAAGAAAGGAGCGACGTTGTGGTGGGATCGGGTCATCTTTGACGAAATCACGCTGAAGCCTCACCGCGCCAACACGGGTACTGGTGAGTGCGCGGGCATCCCGACCATCCGCCAGGATCAACTCGGTGGATCCGCCGCCGATGTCGAGCACCAGATGCGGTCGATCACCAAAGGGCATTCCGGACAAGACACCGAGGTAAATCAGGCGCGCTTCCTCAGGACCACTGACGAGATCCACGTCCAGATCCAGCTGATCCTTGACCATCTGGAGAAAGTCCCGGCCGTTGGGCGCCTCACGCACCGCACTGGTGGCGGCGACGACGATCTGCTCCACCTGGTGACTGAGTGCAAGCTCCTGAAAATGGCGAAGGCTCTCCAATCCTCGGGCGATTGCTTCAGGCGTGAGCTCACCGGTCTCTGGATCGCGCTCACCCAGGCGGGTGGTGGATTTCTCCGCTAGATCGATGGTGAACGTGCCCAATGCCACTTCCACAGACGCCACGAGCATGTGGGTGGAGTTTGTGCCGACATCAATCGCAGCCACGCGCCGAACCTGCCGCGGCTCGCGCAGGCCCGCGTCCAGAGCCTGGCGCAAGCGCTGATCATTTCGGTCCACGGTAGTCACAGGCGAAGTGTCGGCACCTGACATGGCGCACCGTGAAGGAGTGGGCCCCACTCTGCCATCGGTTCTCCAGGGGGGGAGCCTGCTGATTAAGGTTCGAAAATTCCCGTGTTTGAGCGCTTCGCACCGTGACCGGAACGACCTTTGCGCGCGTCACGACACCGTGGTTGGCCCTGCTGCGGTGGAACAAGCCCACAGGTCGCCTGATTCTGCTCATTCCGGCCGGCTGGAGTCTTTGGCTGGCTCCAGCCGCACCACCTTCCCTAGCCCTGATCCTGCGCATCTTGATCGGTGGACTTGCCGTCAGTGGCGCCGGTTGTGTGGCCAATGATCTCTGGGATCAAAGGATCGATTCCGAGGTCGAACGCACCCGTCAACGTCCACTGGCTAGCGGCGCACTAGGCCGATCACAAGCTGTAGTAGCCCTGTTGCTGCTGCTGGCACTGTCCCTCGGGGTGGTGCTCAGTTTTCCCTCTCAGGTGTTGCAGCTGTGCCTGCTGCTGGCAGTGCTGGCGCTGCCACCGATTCTTTTTTATCCCTCTGCCAAGCGCTGGTTTCCCTACCCGCAAGCTGTCCTGGCGATCTGCTGGGGCTTCGCTGTGCTGATCCCCTGGGCAGCGATTGAGGGCAATGTTTGGCCCACCCTGCCGCTGATCTGCTGCTGGTTTGCCACGGTCTGTTGGACCTTCAGTTTTGACACGGTGTACGCCATGGCCGACCGCCCGGACGATGCTCGGCTGGGGCTGCGCAGCAGTGCCTTGTCTTTAGGGCGTAGAGCCGTCAGAACAGTGAGGGCGGGCTACGGCCTCACCACAGCGGCACTGGCGATTGCAGCTGCGTCCGCTGAAGTGGGCGTGGTGTTCTGGCCTATTTGGGGGCTAGCCACCGTGGGGTTTTGGCAATCCACCCAGACACTTCGGGGCTCAGAGCAACAGGCGCCAGCGATTTATGCGCGTCATTTCGCCCGTCAGGTCCAGATCGGAGCACTCCTGCTGGGCGGTTTGGTGCTATCCAGGGGTCTCGGATGAGCGTGCCCGGTTCCTCGCACCAATGGCCCGCTCCGCTGCGAACCGGAGATCAGGTCGGAATCGCCGCAGCCAGCTCCTGCCTGCGAGACCATGACACGCTGCTGGAAGGGGTCGCCGTTCTCACCTCCTGGGGGTTGCAGGTCAACCCTCCACCGCCTCTGGAGCGGCGCTGGGGATATCTGGCCGGACGCGACGACGAACGCCGCAAAGATCTCCTGCTTCCGTCTCAAGGAGCACTGGTGGCCTGTGCGCGTGGCGGCTGGGGAGCAGCACGCCTCCTGGAAGCTCCCATCACCTGGACGGACGGCTGGTTGCTGGGGTTTTCCGACGTCACAGCACTGCTCTGCAGCCGCTGGGCCCGCGGCCTGGGGGGAGGAATTCATGGACCACTGCTCACGACCCTGGCGAGTGAACCGCCGTGGAGCCAGGAACGGCTGAGGTCTCTCCTATTCGGGCAACCGGTTCCCTCTCTGCAGGGCACGTGCTGGCGCAGCGGCCATGCATCAGGCCCTCTGGTCACCATCAATCTGACCGTGGCATCGCACCTTCTGGGCACGCCTCACCTCCCGGATCTGCGTGGTGCCATCCTCGTGATCGAAGACGTGGGCGAAGTTCCCTACCGAATCGATCGGATGCTCACCCACTGGCGACTCGCTGGTGTGCTGCACCAGCTCGCCGGGATCGGCTTCGGTCGCTTCAGCGGCTGTGACGACGACAGTGAGGAGGCCTCCGCCGACACCTTCACGTTGGAACAGGTGCTGCGGGAACGAATTGCAGATTTGAACTGCCCGGTGATCGCTGATCTGCCAGTCGGCCACGGAACCGGTGGCAATGCAGCCCTGCCGGTGGGTGTGGAGGCACAGCTGGACGCCGATCAGGGAACCCTGAGTGTGGCAATGCCATTTCAACGCTGACCGAGGACAGCCTCCGCCACCGTGAGATCAAACGGCGTGGTGACCTTGATGTTGGCGGGCCCCGCATCGAGAACCCGCACATCCCATCCCAACCGCTCAAACAGGGAAGCGTCATCCGTCACGCTCCAACCACGGGCCTTGGCCTCGACATGTCCCTGTCGCAGGGACGCCACGGCAAACCCCTGGGGTGTCTGCGCCGCCCAGAGCTCCGCACGGTCCGGCGTGTCCACAATCACGTCCTGGGCATTCACCCGTTTGATCGTGTCCGTAACCGGCGTGGCGGCGATCACAGCGCCACCCTCTCGTACAGCCCGAGCACAGCGATTGAACAAAGCGGACTCGACCAGACAGCGGGCACCGTCATGAATGAGCACATGCTCAGCATCGCCGGGAAGAGCCGCCAAGCCACGTTCAACCGATTCCTGTCGCGTGGCTCCCCCTTGAATCCAGACCACAGGCTTCGGCGCTCCCTCGAGTAAGGGAGCGAAGGCCACCTGATCCAGCGACTGACCGATCACACCAATCCAATGGATGTCCGCTGCGGCAAAGGCAGCGTCCAGGGTCCAGGCCAGCACCGGCCTGCCCAGCAGGGGCAACAGGAGCTTGTTGCATTCCGCTCCCATACGACGGCCGCTGCCGGCGGCAGCGATCAACAGATGCACAAGCGACTCCTGCTCCCGGCAGGCTGAAACGGCCTCCATACAATCAGCTCGCACCACTTGTGCTGCCGCTTCATGCGCGTTCTCGCTCTCAGCCCTGGAAGCCTTCAGCAGCAGCTTGAGCGCCTTCCGGCCCTGGCTGCCACCGCTGAACAGCTGCAGGCCAGTCTCCAAGTGGCCTGCGATCCGTCCCATCTGGGGCTCTGGAAACTGCTCCCTGCAGTGGAGAAGGTGATTCCCTTTCCCTTCAACGCAGCACCCAACCTGGCGGATTGGGCCAACCTGCTTGGTCTCGTGCGTGAGCCCGACTTTCAGGCCTGTCTGAATTTCGCCACCGGGCGACAGGTGAATCTGCTCCTGTCGATGAGCCACATTCCCACGCGGATCGCCACTGAAGGATTCGCAAGCACGACTCAGGCGGAGATCAACGCCGGTTGGCTGCCACAAGAACTGCAAGCATTTCTGACGCCGATGGGGGTCACGCTTCAGGCAGATGCCTTCCGTCTGAGTCTGAGCGCGAAAGCCATGGATGCGGCCCGCGAGCGTCAACCCTCCGGCGACGGGCCCCTCCTGCTGCTGGCCCCCGGCGCATTCCCCGGAGATTGGCCCCAGGAGCGCTGGACTGCTTTGCCTGACACCATCCGCATCAAGCTGCCTCAGCTGCGCAGTCAGCTGTTGGCACCTGACATGCCAGTGGTGGAGAAAGCGGCCGCCGTGGCCTGTGCGGATGTGGTCCTGAGCAGTTGCCCGATTACGCAGCTTCTCGCCACCTACTGCGGTTTGCCGATGGTGACGCTGGGGGCCAACGCAGATCAGATCCCGCAACGTGAGGTGATCCGGCGACTGGAGAGCCCAGATCTCTCCTCCCTCTCAGATGCGGATGTCATGCAGGCTCTGGGCTTCTGATGCGGAGCCCCAGGCGACCTGGAGCGTCCACGAGGCATCGCACCAGGCTGCGCCATCTGGCCTTGATCGCCAAACCGTGGTTGCTGCCAGTGCTGGCGCTCACGGTTCTGGTGCTGGGAGGTGCTCTGGGCTACCGCATCACTGAAGGGTGGGACTGGGGTGATTGCCTGTGGATGGTGCTGATCACCATCAGCACTATCGGCTACGGAGAAGTGGAACCCCTTTCCCAAGCCGGGCGCTTGGTCACCGTGCTGATCATTGCTGGCGGCCTGCTGGTGGTACAGCTGTCGATTCAGCGCGTGCTGGGACTGTCAGAATCGGGGTACTTCCGTCAAGTGCGGGAGTTGAGGTTTCGCCGGATGCTTCGGCGCATGAACAACCATGTGATTCTCTGCGGTTACGGCAGGATTGGCCGTGAGATCGGCGAGCAACTGCGTCGAGACCAGGTGCCGGTGCTCGTGGTGGAACTGGACCCTGCCCGCAAAGCCGCCGCCGAGCAATGCGGCTTGCAGGTGCTTCAAGCCGACGCCACCCTGGATGAAACGCTGCTGGAGGCTGGCCTTCGCCGTTGTCGCAGTCTGGTGGCTGCTCTCCCCAGCAACGCCGCCAATCTTTACGTGATCCTCAGTGCCCGCGGGCTCGAGAAAACTTGCCGGCTGATCGCACGCGCCGACAGCGAAGAAGCCGCAGCCAAGCTGGAACTGGCTGGAGCCAGTGTGGTGGTGAGTCCCTATGTGGCAGGTGGACGGATGATGGCCGCCACGGCCCTGCGCCCTCTGGCGGTCGATTTTGTTGATCTGCTAGCGGGATCCGATTGTGAAATCGAAGAATTCCGCCTCAGCAAAGATCCCCTGATGATGCGTCACCTGTCGGATCGCAGCCTTGCAGATCTCGACCTGGCACGACGCACGGGTGCCATGGTCCTGGCCATCCGTGAGAACAACACCCTGACAGCTAATCCCAGTGGTGCGATGACCCTCGCACCGGGCCAGATGCTGGTGGTGATGGGAAGTCAGCAGCAGCTGGAGGATCTGCGGGGCATCTTGGGCGATGGCGTCGATGCCGTGGAAACCATGAGTGGCATCAGCACGACGGATTAAGAGCTCACATGATCGGTGCTTACGATCAACCGACCGCAGGTCCATGGATGAGCACCACTCGCACC
Source organism: Synechococcus sp. A18-25c (assembly GCF_014280035.1). Classification (NCBI taxonomy): domain Bacteria; kingdom Bacillati; phylum Cyanobacteriota; class Cyanophyceae; order Synechococcales; family Synechococcaceae; genus Synechococcus; species Synechococcus sp. A18-25c. The sequence goes on along the minus strand of NZ_CP047957.1, from coordinate 850,319 downwards.
CTTGAAGGTCAAATCGCCCTGGTCACTGGAGCCAGCCGGGGCATCGGCAGGGCCGTTGCCCTGGCGTTGGCCGAAACCGGTGCCGAGGTGGTGGTGAATTACGCCAGTTCCCCTGATGCGGCAGAAGCCGTGGTGCAGGCGATCGAGGCCTCAGGGGGAAAGGCCTATGCCCTCCAGGCGAACGTGGCTGATGAGGAGGCCGTCGATGGGCTGATCAAGGCCGTGCTGGAGCGAAGTGGCCGCATCGACGTCCTGGTGAACAACGCCGGAATTACGCGCGACGGACTGCTGATGCGCATGAAAACCTCTGACTGGCACTCCGTCATCAACCTCAACCTGAGTGGTGTCTTCCTCTGCACGCGCGCTGTGACCCGTCCGATGCTCAAGCAAAAGAGCGGAAGGATCATCAACATCACCTCTGTGGTGGGTCTCATGGGCAATGCAGGTCAGGCGAACTACGCCGCCGCCAAAGCAGGGGTCGTGGGCTTCACCCGCAGTACAGCCAAGGAAATGGCGAGTCGGGGGATCACTGTGAATGCTGTGGCGCCTGGTTTCATCGCCACAGACATGACCAAGGATCTAAACGCCGAGGGCATCCTTGCGGCCATTCCACTCGGAAGCTTCGGCACACCCGAACAGGTGGCTGGCACCGTCCGCTTCCTCGCCGCCGATCCCGCCGCCGCTTACATCACCGGTCAGGTGATCCAAGTGGATGGAGGCATGGTGATGGGTTGAATTATGAGGCTGTGATCAGCGTTCGAGGGGCTGTCCCAGCTCATCTCGCAACTTGCGAATCCGCTGCAGCAGACGAAACCGACGGCTGCGCTCCGTGGCCGTCAGAAAAATCCTCAGAGGCACATAGACGAGGGCCAGGGAGCCCGCCAAAGCGGCCATCAGACCGAAAAAGAGCACCCCTGAATCAGTCATGGATCAACGCTAACGAGCTGAGTTCGATCCGTCTGTGATCAGAGCGGCTTGATTCGGCTTTCCCCACTTCCAAAACCGGGTCAAGCGACCTGTTGCTATGGGAAATTAGCAATTGGGTAAGTGTTGTTTATGGCCAAACTTCTCAGCTTTTCAGATCAATCCCGCGCGTCGCTCGAGCGTGGGATGAATGCCCTTGCCGATGCCGTGCGCGTCACCATCGGCCCCCGCGGTCGCAATGTGGTGCTTGAGAAGTCCTTCGGAGCGCCCGACATCATTAACGACGGCGACACGATCGCCAAGGAAATCGAACTGGAAGACCCCTTTGAAAACATCGGGGCCAAGCTGATCCAGCAGGTGGCGTCCAAGACCAAGGACAAGGCTGGCGACGGAACCACCACGGCGACCGTGCTCGCTCAGGCCATGGTCGAAGAGGGCCTGCGCAACACAGCGGCGGGTGCCAGCCCGATCGAACTGCGTCGCGGCATGGAAGCGGCCGTCGCCCATGTGGTGGCAGGCCTTGCCGAATGCAGTCAAGACGTCAGCGGCGATGCCATCCGTCAGGTCGCCACGGTCAGTGCCGGTGGTGATGAAGAGGTCGGCCGGATGGTCGCTGAGGCCATGGACCGGGTAAGCGTGGACGGTGTGATCACCGTGGAGGAGTCAAAGTCCCTCGCCACCGAGCTGGAAGTGACCGAAGGAATGGCCTTCGACCGCGGCTACAGCTCTCCCTATTTCGTCACCGACGGTGACCGTCAGCTGTGCGAATTCGACAACGCACTGCTGTTGCTGACCGATCGGAAGGTGAGCTCCGTCACCGATCTGGTGCCGGTGCTCGAGACGGTTCAACAGTCCGGCTCCCCACTGGTGATCCTGGCCGAAGAGGTGGACGGTGAAGCCCTGGCCACCCTGGTGGTCAACAAGAACCGTGGTGTGCTGCAAGTGGCCGCTGTGCGTGCTCCGTCATTCGGCGAGCGACGCAAGGCAGCACTGGCTGACATCGCCATCCTGACTGGTGGCACCGTCATCAGCGAAGACAAGGCCATGACCCTCGACAAGGTCACGCTTCAGGACCTCGGACGCGCCCGCAGAATCACCATCAGCAAAGAAAACACCACGATCGTGGCGGGCGAAGACAGTCAGGCCGCCGTGGCTGACCGTGTGGCCTCCATCCGTCGCGAGCTGGAGAACACCGAATCGGAATACGACCGCGAGAAGCTGACCGAACGGATCGCCAAACTGGCCGGCGGCGTGGCGGTGATCAAAGTGGGCGCTCCCACCGAAACGGAGCTGAAGAACCGCAAACTGCGTATCGAAGACGCTCTCAATGCCACGCGCGCCGCAGTGGAGGAGGGAATTGTTGCGGGTGGTGGCACCACCCTGCTACAGCTCGCCGGATCTCTCGATGCCGTGGCCTCGAAGCTCGAGGGTGATCAACGCACTGGCGTGGAAATCGTGAAGCGTGCCCTGAGCGCACCGCTCAAGCAGATTGCCATCAATGCTGGCTCCAACGGGGATGTGGTGGTGGAGCAGGTCCAGCGCACCGGCCAGGGCTTCAATGCCCTCACCGGAACCTACGAAGACCTGCTTCAGGCCGGCATCCTGGATGCTGCCAAGGTGGTTCGCCTGGGCCTACAGGACGCGGTGTCGATCGCTTCGCTGCTGATCACCACAGAGGTGGTGGTGGCTGACAAGCCCGAACCCGCTGCAGCAGCTGCACCCGGCGGCGACCCGATGGGTGGCATGGGTGGCATGGGAGGCATGGGAGGCATGGGCATGCCCGGCATGATGTGATTCAACAACGCGCGCCTGATCGGATCAAAACGATCTCACCAGGCGCGCATGAATCCGACACACCGTCAAGGCTTCGCGCGGGGGGTTGCGGCAGAGGTAGCCCAACTCCCGATTCAAAGCCTGAAGTTCGTTCATCGGAAGGACCGCGAGAGGCAGGGCGAAAACCAATCCACCGATCATTGCCGGGGCCGACATCAGGCGAAGCATGGGTTGAGTCTCGCGAGACTCAACCAGTCTGCACGTCCATCCTCTGCCTGTAGGCAGCAACCTGGAGATCCACGCCGGTGATGGCCGTTCCCACCACCACTGCATCTGCACCGCGCTGAATGGCGTCAACAGCTGCGCAAGCCGATGCGATGCCGCCCTCACAGATCAAGGGGGTGGTCAATGGCAACTGCTCACGCAGGGGCTGAATGAGATCCCAGGCCGGTGGAGACGAGGCTGCTGTCGCTTCGGTGTAGCCGAACAGCGTGGTTCCAACCCAGTCACAACCCAACGCAGCCGCGCGCAGCCCATTGGCCAGCGTGTCGATATCGGCCATCAACGGGGCTCCAAGCTCTGATCGAGCGCGACGCACCAAATCCTCTAATCGTTCACCATCCGGGCGCGCGCGATCGGTGGCATCTAAGGCCACCACGTCGGCGCCCGCGGCCCAGACCGCTTGGATCTCATGCCATCGCGGAGTGATGTAGACGGAACTTCCAGCCCAGGTGCGCTTCCACAGCCCGATGATCAAGGCATCAGGACAGCGTTCCCGAACGGCACCGATATGTTCAGGACTCTCCAGACGAACACCCAGGGCCCCATTGCGCAGGCTCGCTTCCGCCATGGCTGCAATCACATCCGGATGGCGCATGGGCGATCCCTCGGGAGCCTGCACCGACACAATCAAGCCGCGCTTGAGCTGGGCACGATCAAGGGGCGCATCAAGGAAACCAGCCATGGAGCCTCAAGACGCCTTGGGCAGATCGTCAGCATCGACGGGAGTCAACCATCGGCGTAGACGACGGGGGCCTGAGGCTGGAACGGGCCTGGGGGATGGTGCTGGTGCAGCAGCAGAGACTGCGGAAGGAGCTGGTGAAGCGCCACTTGTGTGGTCCTCACGATCAACGACCCGTCCCACATCATCAAGACAATCCTTCAAGAGCGCAGTGAAACGACTGAACCCTGAGTCCGAAGTCGTCGGCTGCTCTTGATCGGCCTGCAGTGCTGGCTCTGGCTCTGTCTCCAGCTCTGGCTCTGGCTCCAGCGCTGACCAGGGACTGGCCGTCGAGTCAACGCGCTGCTCTTCGGGAGCAGGAACTGCCTTTAAATCAGCCGTGTCCGAATCCGTGGTAGCGGCTGGGGTCTGCGTGGCTAGGTCGGGCGGGGCTGTCTCAGAGGTGGCTGTCTCTGAGGTGGCTGTCTCAGAGGAAGCCAGCTCAACGGCGGCGATCGCCTCAGCGGAGCTTTCTTTCATCAAGGCTGGAGACACGTCGGGATGAACAGCGGCATCATCGATGCGTTCAAGCGTGGTGCTCTGCGGTAGCGAATCCACCCCAAAGCGATGGACCCACTGCAGCTCGAGACGCGCCAGACGTTGCGCATCGCCATCCCGTTGCGCCTGATCGATCAGACGCTGCAGGTCGATCCGGCGTGGATCCTGATGCTGGTACGGAGACTGAGTCACGGGATCAGGCGAGTTTGCGATTGAGCAGAGGGCGAATCAGCAGGAACAACGCAGCAGTTAACAGCGTCAGGACCAGCAGACAGGTGGTTCCGGTGACCGGACCGTAAGGGGCTTCCAAAAGAACCGACGACAGATCCAATGGACCTGCATAGGCGGCGCGGATGGGTTCAATCGCGAAGGTAAGGGGATTCAGCGCTGCAAGCCAGCCCAGCCAGGGGGGCATGAAGCTGAGGGGTGCCAACGCAGTGCTGGCGAACAGCAGCGGCAGATTGGCCACGAAGATCACCGCAAGCAATTCAATGTGACCAGGCAACGCAAACGCAAGGCCGAGGCTGAGTGCCGTCACCGCGAATACCAGCAACAGCAAGGTGATGATCACCAGCAGCAGACCCGCAGCTCCAGGCCAGCCGTAACCCAGCAGCGCGGCCATCAGCATGATCGCCAGGCTCTGAACCAGGCTGAGGGTGGTGATGAAAATGACCGACGCCAGCACAATCGAGCTTCGACTGCGCAGAGGAGCCACCAGCAGTCGGTTCAGGAAGCCGAACTCCCGGTCGAACATCACCGGCAACCCTGCATTGAGAGCCCCGCTGAAGGCCGTAAACACAATCACGCCAGCCCCAAGGAAGCGCCCATAGCTCATGCCACCGGGAAGCAATCCCTCTGGAGCGCGCGAAAACAGTGCACCGAACAACACCAACCAGATCAACGGTTGGAGAACTCCCGCCACCAGCGTTGACGGGCGACGCTGCAACTGAAGGAACAACCGGCGCGTCAGTGCAGACGTCTCCTGCGCCAACTCGGACAAAGCTGAGCGGTCGACGGGTTGGGCGGATGGAGCACCGATGACTGGACTGGTCATGAAGAAGACAAAAACGGGAACAACAGAGGGTTGTGCTTCAACGCATCGACTGACGACGCTCGAGCTTGGGATCGCGTTGACCCGCAACGGCCAGCTCAGCATCCATCAGGGTGCGACCCGTCGCTTGCAGGTAGACATCATCGAGGCTTGGACGGCTCTGGGACAGGGAGAACACCTCGAGATCAGCACTGGCGAGCTGCGTTTTGAGTACTGACAGCACGTGCTCGCCATCCACCACGAGGTTGAGCGAGTAGCCCTGGGCGCGGTTGACCACAATCCGCCTGACGCCGTCCAAGCCCTCCAGTAGATGGCGCACCTTCTCGGCCTCCGGTTGATCGCTGAATTCACGCACTCGCAAGGTCACCCTGTCGCCGCCCAGGTCTTGCTTGAGGCCGTCGGGTGAGCCTTCGGCGATCACGCGACCGGCATCGATGATCGCCATGCGGTCGGCCAGGGCCTCCACCTCCTCGAGGTAATGACTGCTAAGCAACACTGTCGTTCCCTGATCTCGAAGATCACGAAGCACTTCCCAGATCACGGCACGACTTTCAATATCGAGCCCCACCGTGGGTTCATCCAGAACGAGCAATCGAGGCTCGTGCAGGAGTCCGGCAGCCAGATCCAGCCGACGACGCATCCCGCCTGAGTAGGTGCCACAGCGGCGATCAATCCATTCGTTCATCGACAGGCGGTCGATGAGGGTCTCGATCCTTTGGTTCCGCTCGGCGCGACGTAGGTGGTACAAATCGCCTTGCAAAGCCAGGAGCTCACGTCCAGTCAGAATCTTGTCGATCGCCACCTCCTGAGCCACGAATCCCATGAGCTGGCGGACAACACGCGGGTTCTCCAAGGCATTGACGCCTCCAACCGTCACGGTGCCGCGATCAGGGGCAAGCAAGGTGGCCAGGATGCGCAGGGCCGTTGTCTTTCCGGCACCATTCGGGCCGAGTAAGCCGTACAGGCAACCGGAAGGAACAGACAAACTGAGTCCCTTCAGAGCCTCAACGGACCCGTAGGACTTTTCCAGTTGGTCCAGCTCCAGCAGAGACATCTACCGACAGAAACGAACTCGCAAAATCTAGGCAGATGTCCCTGAGAACCCGCCCGTCAGCATCAGCATCCATCCCCTCACCTGCGCGTCCAAAAGTGCTGCATCCGATTGACGGCTGAGGATCAGCAGCAGACAAATACCGAAGAGGTAAAGAATCGACCAGCGGAACAACCCTTTGGCGCGTTCGGAACTGCTGGGGTCCTGGGCGAGATGCTCCACCATCTGAAGCAAGCGCCCGTTGAAGGGAATTACCAGCAAGCCGTAGAGCACACCACCTTCTGGCAACGCGACAACACCGAGCAAACTGAGCAGAGCCGTCGCCCAGCCGTAACGGCGGATAGCACGGGCAGTCACAATGGGGCCTTTGACCACCGGCAACATGGGAATTCCAACGGCGCGATAGTCGTCGCGAAGCAACAGAGCTAGGGCCCAGAAGTGGGCAGGGGTCCAGACCATCACTAACGCGAAGAGCCACCAGCCGCTCAGGCCCACATGACCGGTGGCGGCCGCAGCACCCACCAGCGGCGGAATCGCCCCAGCCACTCCGCCGATCACGATGTTTTGAGTGGTTCTGGGCTTGAGAAGCGCCGTGTAGAGAAGTACGTAGCTGCACAGACCGAGCAGGGACAACCCGGCCGCCAGGCAGTTCACACCGCTGACCAGCAACGTCGCCGCGGCAAGGGTGCAGGACACGGCACCTGCGAAAGCGGCGGTCGGGGAGAGCCGTCCTGATGGGAGAGCACGACCACTAGTTCGCTGCATCCGACCATCCAGCTCTTGTTCCCAGAGGCAGTTGAGAACACCTGCCGCAGCGGAGGCCAAGGCTCCACCTCCAAGGGTGCAGGCCAGTCGTGGCGACGACAGAGGCCAGCCTTCCGACAGCGCCATCCCACCAAGAGTGGTGGCCAGAAGCAAAGGAATCAGCCTTGGTTTGGCCACCTCCAACCATGGAGGCAGCTTGATGCGGCGACGGGAGGGGACCACCTGGTCCCGGGTGAGAGGAGCTGCAGCTGCGGTCGGAGTGGCACTAGCCATGACAGGCCTCCAAAGCGGAAGAATCGGGAAGGGCGATCAGCGCATCGCTGGCGGGAGGCTGACGCCGAAACGTGAGCGCCGCCAGCACGGCCACCAGCAGGCAAGCCACCAACTGATGACCAACGGTGAGAGCGGGCTGGGACAAACCCAGCCGCAACGTGCTGACGCCAAGGGCGATCTGGGTGCCCACAAGCAGGAGGGCTGTGCACAGAAGCGGCCACTGGCTGCGACCCCAACGCCCGCTGAACAGCGCTACGAGGACGAAAACGAGCACCGAAAGAGCCGCGGGAGTGGCGGCCATCCGATGCCAGTGCAACCAATGACAGGAGGCTCCGGCCTCCAGGCAACGCTGGGACGCCCAGGTCGTAGCCATGCGGGCGCCGAGGAGGCTTTGCCCGCACACTGCCAAAACACTGAAGGATCCGAGCAGCACCCACCAGCGCGGAGCGGCCGTGGTCGAAGCGTCGGCGAGAAGCACCTGTGTGAGTGCACTGACGGTGACGACGAGCGTTAGTGCCAGAGCCAGGTGAGCGGTCACCACCGCGGAAGGAAGAAGCTGCAGAACCGTGAGAGCCCCCAGCCCTCCTTGCAGGGCGACCATCAGCACCAGGGAAGCGCTGATGGGCAGCAACCATCTCGGCAGATCTCGGCGGCACCACCACACAGCACCGAGCTGCACCATGAGTGCAACCCCCACCACGAAGGCATCCAGTCGGTGAAACCATTCCAAGAAAACCTGGAGGTTCATCTGACGCCCTGGCAGCAGCGTGCCGTAACACAACGGCCAATCCGGACACGCCAGACCAGCCTCCATGACGCGGGTCGCGCCACCGATCACCACTAAGGCCACCAAGGCCACCACCAGATGCGCAGCCAGCTGGGCCAAACGTCGACGGATCGGAGCAAGAGACGATGCAGTCAACGTCGACTCCTCCATGGAGTGGTGATCAACGGAACGTAGCGATCTCAATCAAAACGGCACGATGTGTGCACGACTGCAACAACAGAATCAGGAGAGTGATGCGACTTTGCTGACACAAACCTCGAGAAAGTCAGCCAGGCCGAGAGATTTTCAGGCTGGTTTAACAATCAGTAGGTGGTGATTGAAACCAACCTCCATAGCCTGAAGTTGCCCCCATCAAAGTTCGGGTGCCTATTCCTTCAGCCATCCTCACGCTTGTCCTAGGAATGCTCCTCGTTCTCGGGGGGCTTTGGATTGGCCAGAACGTGAATCTTTTGCCGGTGGATGCAAGCGTGAATGCGCCCATCTACGACGAGTTATTTCGTGTTTTGTTCAGCATTGGCACGATTCTCTTCGTCGGAATCGTTGGGTTGATTGTGTTCAGTCTGGTGCGTTTCCGGAGACGTCCTGGCCAACTCGGTGATGGCATCGCCCTGGAAGGCAATCTGCCGCTCGAGGTGTTCTGGACGGCAGTTCCCGCGATCGTTGTTCTGTTTGTCGGGCTCTACAGCTACGACATCTACGAACGCATGGGCGGCATGGTTCCCCTTGGCCATGGCAACCATGGAGCCGTCAGTGCGACTGCCAGCGCGACGGAGCAACGGATCTGGGGAGGCATTGGCTCTACACAGGATTCCCAAACGGCCAAGGCGTCGGCCATCGCACCGTTTCCCATCGAGGTCACGGCGATGCAGTTCGCTTTCCTGTTCCACTACCCGGAAGGCGACTTCATTTCCGGGGAGCTGCACGTCCCAGCCGATCGCCCTGTCTCACTGACAATGGAAGCGAAGGATGTGATCCATGCGTTCTGGATCCCTGAGTTCCGGCTGAAACAGGACGTTATCCCTGGGCAACCGACGGTTCTCGACTTCACACCCACCCGACCTGGCACTTATTCGATCGTTTGCGCAGAGCTCTGTGGGCCTTATCACGGCGGCATGCGCTCCTCTGTCGTGGTGGACAGCGCCGATGACTTCGAGACCTGGCTGCAGGCCAACAGCAAGACCACCCCTTCTGAAGCATGACCATCACCGCACCCCCACCATCCACACCGTCGTCAGCGTCACTGCAACCCAGTGGATGGCTGCGCTATTTCAGCTTCAGCGTCGATCACAAGGTGATCGGCCTCCAGTACCTGGTGTGCGGCTTCGCTTTTTATCTGATCGGCGGGGCGATGGCCGGCGCCATTCGCACTGAGCTGCTCAGCCCCATCTCGGACTTCATGCCGAGAGATGTCTACAACCAGATTCTCACCTTGCACGGCACGGTGATGATTTTTCTATGGATTGTGCCGGTGGTGAATGGCGCCTTTGGTAACTATCTGATTCCCTTCTACGTCGGCGCGAGGGACATGGCTTATCCCAGGCTGAATGCCGTCGCCTTCTGGCTGATTCCTCCGGCAGGGCTGATGCTGATCAGCAGCTATTTCATCACCGGTGCGGCGCAATCGGGTTGGACGGCCTATCCCCCCCTCAGCATCACCACACCGGCCACTGGGCAAATCATCTGGATCTTGAGTGTGCTTCTACTAGGTGGAAGCTCCATTTTCGGAGGCATCAATTTCATCGCCACCATTCTCAAACTGCGCCGACCCGGTTTGAAACTGATGCAGTTGCCGATGTACTGCTGGGCCATGCTCGGCACCAGCATTCTCGTCGTGCTCTCCACGCCCGTGCTGGCTGGCACATTGATCATGTTGAGCTTCGACATCGTGGCCCACACCGGATTTTTCAATCCTGGATTGGGGGGCAATGTGGTGGTGTATCAGCATCTTTTCTGGTTCTACTCACACCCTGCCGTCTACATCATGGTGCTGCCGGCTTTCGGGCTCGTCAGTGAAATCCTGCCGGTGCATTGCCGAAAACCTTTGTTCGGTTACGCGACGATGGTGTATTCGATCATGGCGATTGTGGTGCTGGGCCTTGTGGTTTGGGCGCACCACATGTTCACCAGCGGTACTCCTCCCTGGATGCGCCTGTTCTTCACGATCGCTACGGCCTTCATCGCCGTACCGACGGGCATCAAATTCTTCAATTGGCTAGCCACCCTCTGGGGCGGGCGGATCAGCCTGAACAGTGCTGTTTTGTTCTCCTGCGGATTCATCGTGAATTTCGTCTTGGGGGGCATCACCGGCGTCGCCCTGGCGCAAGTGCCCTTCGATGTGCATGTCCACGACACCTACTTCGTGGTTGCCCACTTTCACTACATCGTCTATGGGGGATCGGTGTTTGTGATCTTCGCCTCCATCTATCACTGGTACCCCAAAGTGACTGGCCGCATGCTCAACGAGCATCTGGGGCGTTTTCACTTCCTGATCACGTTCATCGGCTTCAACCTCTGCTTCGCGCCTCAACACTGGCTTGGCCTTAATGGCATGCCCCGACGCGTGGCGGAATACGACCCTCAATTTGCTCTGGTGAATCAGATCAGCAGCGTGGGAGCCCTATTGATGGCCATCAGCACGCTTCCTTTCCTCTGGAATGTGGTGGCCAGCGCGTTCTCCGGAGCACCCGCAGGGGATAACCCCTGGAAAGCGCTCACACCGGAATGGCTGACGTCCTCACCGCCACCAGTGGAGAACTGGACCGGCGAACCGCCCCTGGTGACCCATCCCTATGGCTATGGGGTTCCCGCCGATGAAATTGACCTCAATTCTGCCAGCGGCAGTGATCTCTGGAGCAGCGGCCAATGACCATCACCACCCAGGATCACGACCTGACCAATCACGATCCGCATGCAGCGGAGCATCCCGATCACCGCATGTTCGGACTGGCCACCTTTCTGGTGGCTGATGCCATGACCTTCGCCGGATTCTTCGCCGCTTATCTCACCTTCAAAGCGGTCAATCCACTCCTGCCAGGTGCAATTTACGAACTTGAACTGCCGCTGCCCACCCTCAACACCATCCTCCTGCTGGTGAGCAGTGCCACATTTCATCGCGCTGGAGCGAATCTGCGCCAACAGGAAAACGATCGATGCCGTTTCTGGCTCCTGCTCACAGCGGGCCTTGGCCTGGCCTTCCTGGCCAGTCAGATGGTGGAGTACTTCACCTTGCCGTTTGGTCTCACTGACAATCTCTTCGCCAGCACTTTTTATGCCCTGACTGGATTTCATGGGTTGCATGTCACCCTTGGGACCTTGATGATCCTGATTGTGTGGTGGCAATGCCGCAGCCCATCAGGACGCATCAGCGCCAGCAATCATTTCCCCCTCGAAGCCGCCGAGCTCTATTGGCACTTCGTGGATGGCATCTGGGTGATTCTGTTCGTGATTCTCTACCTGATCTGAAACAGACCGTCTTTGCTTTGTGCAGGGAATCCCCATGGATTCCTTGCCCAGATTGCACTCTGAAGCCAGAATTGATGTGTCTTTTCCGATAAAGATGCTGGTTGGAGAGGAATTACTGAACAAGGCCCGGGCCCTCAGCAACCGACCTGAGGACGAAATTGCCCGTGGCTGCGGCTACGTCGGACCCAGTGGCCGGCTGTTGCGCAAAAGCTTTTACCGCGCGCTCGTTGAAGCCAAGGGCTACAAGCTGCCCTCCAGCAGCGGCAATGGCAGCGGCGGCCCAAGGGGACGTCAGGCCGATTTCCGCACGCGCGTTCACGGCAACGGCAACCTACTGATCGGTCATGCTTACACGCGACGACTTGACCTCGTGCCTGGCCAGGAGTTCAAGATTGAATTGAACAAAGATTCAGGCACGATCACACTCCTGCCCCTCGAGGAATCCCCGGCGTCGGAGTGAATTCGCAACCCAGGCATATGGGTTTTGCCTGAGTTCCCCTGAGCGTTGGTCCATCAGGCCACAGCTGGAGGATCCTGATCGTCATGCAGGGTTGAGCTGAAGATCATGAGTTCGAGGCCGCTGAACAGGAAACTGATTCCTACCAGTGTTCCGAGCACCCACAGCAGACCCCAGAACTTCAAGGTCACGATCAGCAAACCCAGAACGAAAGTGATCACACCGTTGGCGATCGCCCAGCCGGAACCCGGTCGGTTGGTGTGTGCAAGGCCGTTGAAGAAGGCGACCAGTCCCTCAACAAGGAAAACGATGCCGATGGCCAGGGCAAAAGTCACCACCTGCTCGGCCGCTTCCTCCGGATCCCGGAAGTTGCTGATCATCGAGCCGCCCGCCACCAGAAAAAGGGTGGAGACCACCAGACGCCAGAAGCAGACCCAGCGCCCCATGCGTCCGGAACGCGCCAGATTGCTGATCCAGCCGACCACGCCGCCCACGAGGAACAACACGGCGATCACTCCGATGGTCCAGAACGAGGCAATCACGGGGAAGATCAGGGCGAGGATGCCCAGAACAATTAGAAGGATGCCTTCGGCAATGGTGAAAGCCTTGAACGTGCCCAGAGAGTCAGGGCGCTCATCGCCAGTCATCGAGGGTTCAGCTTGAACAACTCCCGCAACTTATTGACACCCTTCACAAGCGGCCATCGTTTGTGATCGTTCCTCAGCCCCAGCCATGCTCCGCCAGCCAGGCGGTGGTAACAGCGGCACCTTCCGGCTTGGGTGAAGTGGCCGCGAGCAATCGCTCCGTATACCGAGCCAACAGGTCGATTTCCAGATTCACCGCATCCCCCACTTGTAGATGCCGCAAGGCTGTGACCGACCACGTGTGGGGAATCACGGCAACCCAGAACCTGGCTCCCTGCTCGGCGCAGCCCGCCACAGTGAGACTGATGCCATTCACGGCGATACTGGCTTTGTCGCAGATGTAGCGACCGAAAGACGGGTCCCGCCAGCGCAATTCCAAGTGCCACGACTGCGGCAAGGCCTCCACAGCCACCACCTCACCAATGCCATCCACATGGCCGCTGACCAGGTGGCCGCCCAGACGATCGGAGAGGCGCAGGGCTGGCTCGAGATTGACCGCTGCACCGTGCGAAGCCTTCGCACCCAGGATCGTTCGCTGCAGGGTCTCTTCGCTGACATCCGCCAGAAAACCATCTCCAACCAGCTCCGCCACCGTCAGACAGACACCGTCCACGGCCACGCTGTCACCTAGTGCTAAAGGGGTGAACGGCGAACAGCCCTCCACCAGCAACGCTCGACCGCGCCGCTCAACGCGACCCACCGCCTGGACCAAACCCGTGAACATCTCCCCCTCTGCAGCCCTGTCATCTGTTCATAATCGATATAGCGGCGGAGCCGTCCTTGGTTGAGATGAGCGTGGCGGGAATCGCCCTCGATGCCAGCAGTCGCAGCCCGATCGTGCTGCTGCGAGATCCATCCAGAACCCGTCAGGTGCCGATCTGGATTGATCAGGCCCAGGCCCACAACATCATGGCCGGCCTCAACGACACACCACAGCCCAGGCCGCTCAGCCACGACCTCATGGCCGCTCTGCTCGAAGCAGGCGGTCTTCGACTGGAACGGGTGATCATCCATGCCATTGAAGACAGCACCTTTCGCGCGGTGCTGCGGCTGCAACCGCTCGGCGACGAGCCAGACGGCGACGATGCCACTGGCGTTGATCTAGAGAGCGTCAACCAGTTGGAGATTGATGCGCGCCCCAGTGATGCCATTGCCTTAGCCATCCGCACCGGCAGCAGCATCTGGATGCTGGAGGAAGTGGTCGCCGAAGCCTCAATCGCCGTGGATGCCGAGGCAGATGCGGAAGACAGGGACGAATTCCGTCGCTTCCTGGATCAACTGAGCCCCGCCGCACTGGTGCGTCACCTGGAATCCCGGCCCCCTGGCGATTCCCGCGACTCTCAAAGCGACACCCCACCCCCTTGAGCAGCATCAAAGCGATGCAGCAACGCCCCTTCGGTGATGGTCCCCCGGTGAGCCTGTTCACGCTGGGCACGATGCGGGCGCTGCAGGCACCCGATCAGATGCTCATGGTGCTGCGGGCCGCCCATGCAGCGGGGGTGAACCATCTAGAAACAGCCCCGGCCTATGGACCCGCCGAATCCTTTCTGGGTGAGGCCCTAACGCAACTGCACAGCGAAGGGATCCAACCGGCCGGCCATGGCTGGGTCGTCACCAGCAAGCTGTTGCCTGGTCTCAGCCTTGACGAGGGTCGAGCCGCTCTGAGGGGAAGCCTTGAGCGTCTCGGAATTGAGCGACTCGACAACCTGGCGATTCACGGGCTGAATCTGGACAGCCATCTCAACTGGGCCCTCCATGGCGAGGGCGCCCGCTTGATCGATTGGGCCCTGAACAGCGGAACAGTGAGCCAGGTGGGGTTCAGCAGCCACGGCTCGAATGCCCTGATCCATCAGGCGATCGAGAGTCAACGGTTCCGTTTCTGCTGTCTGCATCTGCATCTACTCGATCCCACACGCATGCCTCTGGCGCAGCTGGCTTTGCAGCAGACGATGGGTGTGCTCGCAATTTCGCCCGCAGACAAGGGCGGCCGTCTTCAGGCTCCCAGCACGCGATTGGTTGAGGACTGCCGCCCGTTTCAACCCCTGGAGCTTGCCTATCGCTATCTGCTGGCCGCAGGCATCAGCACGCTCACCGTGGGAGCACAAAACGCCACAGACCTGGAGTTGGCCCACGCGCTCGGCCAACACGATGGTCCCCTGCAGGCCGAGGAATGCCAGGCCATCGAGCGCTTGGATCAACAGCGCCGAGAACGACTGGGTGACGAGCTCTGCGAGCAGTGTCGCGCCTGCTTGCCCTGTCCCAATGCGGTGCCCATCCCTGATCTGCTGCGTCTTCGCAATCTGGCGCTCGGTCACGAGCTGATGGAATTCGCCAGTGAGCGGTACAACCTGATCGGCAGGGCTGGCCACTGGTGGGAAACGATCAATGCCCAGGCCTGTCAGTCCTGCGGCGACTGCCTGCCGCGCTGCCCCCATCAATTGGCCATTCCAGCGCTTTTGGCCGACACCCACAAGCGACTGGCCGCAGCACCACGTCGACGTCTATGGGGCTGAAGCGTTCCAGCGAACCTGCAGCGGCAACGTCTGGGAAGGATCCAAGGGGAACAAGGTCCAGCAGGCATCCCAGACCGTCGCGGGTGGCAGCAAAGCGGGCAGCAGGCGGCTGGGGACCCGATTGGCGGCGGCAGCAAGCGTGGCTGCTGGGAGAGGTGGAATCCAACCCTGAGACAACATCCGCGGCAGAAGCGGGGGGGTCCAGGCTTCCTCCACCCAAGCCTGCGGCACTGGCTCGGCGGTCCCCGTCGGTCGCAGCAGCAACGTCCAGTGCAGAGGAGCCCCTTGCTGCGGCAGCACGACCATCAAACGCGGATCGCGCTGCAGGGCACCCATGCAGCGCTGCAAGGGCAGAACCGCCAGCCGGGCTTCACCCTGCAACAACCAGTTCAACGCAAAGCGGTCGTCAAAGCTGAGTGCAGCAGCACGGAGACGACGCAGCGGGTCAGGTCCGCTGATCCGATCCGCCAAAGAGACCAACAGTCTTGGACTGGATGGCAGCAGCAGCTTGCCCTCGAACGCCGGGTCCAAAAGGATGTTCCAGCCTGCATCCAGATCCGGCGCAGTGCCGCTTTCGCGGCGGATCAACATCACCCAGGGACTGAATCCCACCGGCAGCATCAGACCCGACCAGGCCTCGGGGGTGTCAGCCAGAAACCGCTGGCCGAGTCGACCCAGTTGGCTTTCAAGCGGAGATGTGGCGATCGCCTGAAGCCGCGATGGCGCAAGACCTGCTAACCAACCATCGGTCAGAGCCAGGAGATCGGTGGATGGAGGCCAAACATCAGCAACCTCAGCAGCCTTGCTGAAGGGAGAGAACGCCCAGGGGGAGGGAAGACGGCGACGCCAGAGTGCAGGCAGGGTGTCCGCTGAGGCTCTCAGGGTGGGCACAGCATTGCCGCGGCTGCAGCCACTAAGACCGGCTGCGGCGGTGAGGGCAGCGAGCTGGAGAAAGCGACGGCGATTCAGCGGGAACTCTGGGGGGACAGCAGCCTTCATGGTTTGAACCTACGGGGCAGCCCGGTTGTGGTGTCCATGGGCCAGCAATTGATCCACTGCACGATCACAGGCAATCCCCAGGCGACTGAGCGGAAGACCACGCCACTGGGCCAGAAGGGTGAGCCCCCCCGCACCGACGCCCTCCTTCACGTGACCTTGCTCAAAATCTCGCAACCGTGGCTGCTGGCTGTTGCTGAAACGCAGCCCGGCGGCATAAGCCTGCAACGACACCGAGAAATGCTGCTCCAAGTTGCGCAACAACACCATCAGTGATGAGGGGCCGGCTGAAGCCTGGAGACACTCAGCGGCCAGCCAAGCCGTGGTGCCCAACAGCACCTGGTTGGAGAGGCCTTGGCGCGCAGAGGGCGGCAGGGCCTGAAGTGCTAAGGCCAGCACTGCAGCCATCTGGCTGCCCCCGGCGAGCAACACCGGCTGATCCGCCTCCACTACACCGAGGAGCAGCCCCGTCGCAAAGGCCTGAAACGGATCACCGACTGCAGCCAGCAACACCCCAATGTCAACGTCGGAGCCCGTTGAACATGACGCAAGCCCTTGCCGAACCAGGGTCTGCTTGAGCGTCATGGGGGGGTGCAAGGCGCTGCCGCTCACCAGGGTGTCCACCGGCAGACCTAGACCGGTCAGCACCGCCAGGGCCGTGGTCGTTCCGCCCGGGACGCATTCCGCCAGAAGCAACGGATGCCGCAATCGACTGCCGAGCCGGTGACCACGCTGCAGCAACTGGCGCACCCGTTTGAGCTCCATGGCGTGCCCCGTGGACACGCAGTCCGCCGGGCCGAACTCAGGCGGCTCACAGCGCAAATGGGCGAACGGTGGCGGCAAAGACAGCCCTAGCGCCGCCACCTGCGGATGAAGACCAAGCTGATCACACATGACCCAGCTGATGAGAGCCGGTGAAACACCAGCAGGAAGAGGAGGCAGCGGCCAACGCGGAGCCACCGACGGTCCGTTCAGCAGCAATTCCGCATCGGCGAGGGCCGTGGTGCGACGGGCTTCTGGGGTACATCCAGCAGCAGAGATCCCATTGGTTTCCGCGGTTCTGGTGCCAGCCAGCAGCAGCAACAGATCCGGCAGAGGCCTGGATGGATCACACCAAGACTGCAGGAACGGTGCCGCTGCAGCCGGAACCGGCGTGCCTGTCAGCCGCTGGCTGGCCGCAAGCCGTTCAGAGAGGATCGAGGGCAACCAGTCCATGCAGAAGCGGAGGCGGCTCAGGCACAGGAGCCTGCAGCCGAGGGAAGATCCAGTAAGCCAGAGCATGCAGCGCCAGTACATACACGAGCTGCTGGATCAGCACGAGTGCGAGAGCCATGAGCTGCACGAGCAGCAGATCTGGAGCCACGGGCAGTTGCAAAAGATCCAGCAGGCGATCTAGCAGGCCAGCCCCAGCCCGGGTGATGACCAGCCACAGGTTTTCTCCCACCAGCAACGACAGCGCCACAACCCTCACCAGAAAGCCCGCCGCACCGACGAGCAGACCGATGCCCCAGCTCAGCCACCAGCTGCGTCGATGCAACCAGCACCAGCCCAACCAGACCGACAACAAGCCGTAGGGGAAGAGCATTAGGGGGCCGCGGACGGGCCCCATTAGGGCGATCAGCAGCAGAATCGCCACCGCAAGCCCCTCGACACCAGCGCGGCCGCCGCGACGCACTGTCAGCAAGGCCAACGGAAGCGGCAGGGCGAGCCGGAACAACGCACCGCCAACCGGCAGGTAGTAGAGAGCCAGCCAGATCAACGCGGCCGCGGCCGCTAGGTAAGAGGACTCCATCATGCGCAGAGCCTGACGACGACTGAGGGCTGGAGGCATCAGGAGGCGGGCTGTCGCTGCGTGCTGGACGGCTGAGCGCTGGGGGACGGATTCAGCTCTCGCGCAGGAACTTTCTCAATCGTTTCCACCTCGAAACCGATTCCCGCGCGCCGCAGAGCTTCCGTGACCCCCTCTGCCGGTGCCGCTGGATCAGCAGCTGACAAGCGAATGATGATCCGATAAGGACGGGTCCGCTCCGGCACCGCGCGCGCTTCGGCTGGCTGACCATCTGCTGGCTGGCCATCTGCTGGCTGAACATCCTTGGTTGGTACCGGCTGATCGGCGCTGACTTGCTGAGGTTCCGAAATGGTTGGATCCTTCGGCGGCTCCTGTTCAGCAGCGCGATCGGACCCATCGTCCTTCGACTCCGTGGCCTGGGCCTGTTGGGATTGGGACGGTTCAGGTTGGGAGGGTGCAGCGGTGGGCACGTCCGCAGCAGTCTGCCCATCGAAACTCTCAGAGAGCTGCTGACCGAACGGGGTGCTGGAGCACGCCTGAAGCAGCACCACCAGGGGCAGCAGCGCCGAAGAAAACCGCCGGATGTCCATCAGGAATCGGCGGGCCGGATCACGCGCACGGCACTGGCGCGAAGCCGACCCGATTTGGTGGTAGCCGGGGGCTTCTTGGCGGCAGGCTTCTTGGCCGCTGGCTTTTTCGCTGTTGATTTCTTGGCGGCTGGCTTCTTCGCCGATGCCGACTTGCGACTGCTCTTTTTGGTGGCCGCTTTGGCCGCAAGAAGTTCCACCGCCTCCTTCAGGGTGATGTCGTCAGCCCCCTTGCCTTCAGGTAAAGAGGCATTGACCTTGCCCTGCTTCACATAGAGCCCGTAGGGACCGTCGTAGACCTGCACGGTCTCATCGCTGCCGTCAGGCTTGCCCAGATCCTTGAGCGCCGTGCGGCCGCCGCGGCCACGCTTGGGCATGGCCAACAGCTCAATGGCACGGGTGAGTCCAACGGCAAGCACGTCGTCATCACCCTTGAGGGAGCGGTAATCCTTTTCCCCTTTGCCCTTGTCCCAAACCACATAGGGCCCGAAACGGCCGAGACCGGCCTGCACCCTGCCGCCATCAGGGTGCTCACCAAGCAGACGGGGTAAGCGGAGTAAGCCCAGCGCATCGTCAAGACTGAGATCCTCGGGTTTGACGCCCTTCGGCAGCGAAGCGCGCTTGGGCTTGGGGTTGTCGTCGCTGACCTGACCCCGCTGCACATAGGGGCCGTACTGACCGAACAGCAGATAAACCAGATCACCGGTTTCGGGATCTTCGCCAAGAGCTTCAGGCCCATCGGCCTTCTGCTTCAAAATGAGTTCGGCCTGCTCTTGATCAAGATCGGCAGGAGTGATCTCGCGGGGAAGAGTGGCCTTGATCAGCTCCTCTTCGCCATCGTCACCGACACGTTTCGCCTCCAGGTAGGCACCGAAACGGCCGATGCGGACCACGCAGGGAAGACCCTCGAGATCGATGGTGCGTGATGCCCCCGGGTCGATGTCACCTTCCCGTTGGTGCACCTGGGACTCCAGGCCCTCATCGCCTTTGTAGAAACCTTCCAGGTAAGGCAGCCACTGCACCTTGCCATGGGAGATCTCATCCAGCGTGTTCTCCATTCGGGCCGTGAAGGAGGTGTCGACGAGATCGGGGAAATGCTCCTCCAGGAGCGCCGTCACCGCAAAGGCCGTGAAGCTCGGAGTGAGTGAGTTGTTGAGGAGAGAGGCGTACCCGCGATCCACGATCGTGCCGATAATGGACGCATAGGTGGATGGCCGGCCGATGCCTTCCTTCTCGAGCATCTTCACGAGGGAAGCTTCGGAAAAACGGGCCGGTGGCTGAGTTTGATGACCGAGCGCTTCCACCTCTTGAAGGTTGGGAGCATCACCAACCTTCAAGGCCGGCAGCAGCACTTCCTGGCCCTCCAGCGCAGCATCGGGATCGTCGCTGCCCTCGACGTAAGCACGGAAGAATCCGGGAAAATCAATTCGCTTGCCACTAGCGCGGAACACGGCCTCCGCAGCACTGAGATCCACCGACAGCATGGTGAGGCGCGCCTCGGCCATCTGGCTCGCCACCGTGCGTTTCCAGATCAATTCGTAGAGGGCTAAATCCCGGCCATCGAGTCCGGTCTCCTGGGGAGCACGGAAGCTCTCACCGGCAGGGCGAATCGCCTCATGAGCCTCCTGCGCATTGCGAGCTTTTGTGCTGAACTGCCGAGGGGCTTTGCTCAGATACTCCTTGCCGTAGCGGGACTCCACGCAGCTACGGGCCGCACTGATGGCTTGGTCGGAGAGATGCACCGAATCAGTGCGCATGTAGGTGATGAAGCCACGCTCATAGAGACCTTGTGCACACCGCATGGTCTCGCGCGCCGACAGACGCAGCTTTCTGTTGGATTCCTGCTGCAGGGTGCTGGTGGTGAACGGCGGCACGGGCCTGCGCACCGTGGGCTTCTCCTCCACCGTGGTGACAGCCCAGGCGGCGGCTTTCACAGCTTCTGACAGCGTGCGGGCATCGCCCTCACTCAGCAATCGGACCTTGCTGCCCTCCTTCAGTCCACCTGTGCTCTCGTCGAAGTCATTGCCGGTGGCGATCCGTTGCCCTTCGAGATGGGTGAGCTTGGCATCGAAACGCGTGCCGGACTGCTCAAGAGCCGCCTTCAAGTCCCAGTAGCTGCCACTGCGGAACGCACGCCGAGCCCGTTCGCGCTGCACCAGCAAACGCACGGCCACCGACTGCACCCGCCCGGCCGAGAGCCCCCAGGCCACTTTCTTCCACAACAGCGGCGAGAGGGTGTATCCGACCAGTCGGTCGAGAATGCGGCGCGTTTCCTGGGCGTGGACCAGCTCCATGTCGAGCTCCCGGGTCTGCTCAAGCGCGCGACCGATGGCCTCTTTGGTGATCTCGTGAAACACCATGCGCTTCACCGGCACCTTCGGCGCTAACAGCTGCAGCAGATGCCAGCTGATGCTTTCTCCCTCCCGGTCTTCATCCGTTGCCAGAAGCAGCTGATCGGCACCCTTGAGCGCATCCTTCAGCTCTTTCACAGTCTTTTTTTTGTCCTTCGGAACCACGTATAGGGGCTCGAAGTCTGCTTCCGTGTTGACGCCGAGATTGGCCCACTTTTGCCCCTTTTGAGCAGCAGGAATCTCACTCGCGTTGTTGGGAAGGTCGCGCACATGTCCCATCGAGGCCTCCACTCGGAAGTCCTTGGGGAGGAATCCACGGATGGTGCGGGCCTTGGTGGGGCTCTCAACGATGACCAGGGTGTGCGCCAAAGGGGGGCAGGTAACCGTCACCCTCTTTATCGCACCGTCGCGCCGGCTGCAGCGAATTGATCGGAAGCCACAAGCCAGAACGAAAGCGCAGCTACAGTCACCCGAACCGCTCTGCCCTGCGCGCGCCATGCCCGAATTGGGTGCTTTGTTTCTTTCCACCCAGGCGTTGGCAGCCCCTGGTGACCTGCTGAACCTGGCGTTGAACGCTGGAGCCGTCGCCCCCGAGGGTGCAGTCCTCCTCGCCATGCTCGCCACCTTGCTGGTGGATCTGGCCGGTGAAAAGGTTTCTGTTCGCTGGGTTCCACCCATCTGCTATGCCGGCCTTGGCACGGCTCTGGTGCTGCTTGCCCTGCAATGGAATGCACCACTGGAGAGCTCCTTTCTCGGGGCGTTCCTGCCGGATCATCTGGCCATCGCCTTCCGCGCCGTGGTGGCAGCATCCACCCTGCTGTCGCTGCTGATCAGCTGGCGCTACGCCGAACAGGGAGGCACCCCGGTCGGGGAATATGCCGCAATCCTGCTAGCGGCCACGCTCGGAGCAATGCTGCTCTGCGGAGCCACCGATCTGGTGAGTGTCTTTGTGTCTCTAGAGACGCTATCCGTCGCTAGCTATCTGCTCTCCGGCTACATGAAGGGCGACGCGCGCAGCTCAGAAGCAGCTCTGAAATATCTCCTGGTGGGCTCAGCCGCGGCGGCAGTATTTCTTTACGGCTCCTCCCTGCTGTACGGGCTCAGCGGCTCCACAAGTCTTGAGGTAATCGGTCAGTCGCTGCTGACCAGTCCAACCCCCCTGGCGGCTCTAGCGCTGGTGTTCGTGCTGGCCACCGTGGCGTTCAAGATTGCGGCCGTGCCCTTTCATCAGTGGACCCCCGATGTTTACGAAGGCTCTCCCACCCCTGTGGTGGCCTTCCTTTCCGTGGGTTCCAAAGCGGCGGGCTTTGCTCTGGCCTTGCGCCTGCTGGTGGGCTGCTTCGGCAGCTTCGACACCCAGTGGAAACTGCTCTTCACCGTTCTGGCCGTGTTGAGCATGACGCTTGGCAACGTCGTGGCTTTGGCGCAAACCTCGATGAAGCGAATGCTGGCTTATAGCTCCATTGGTCAGGCCGGCTTCGTGATGATCGGACTGGTCTGCGGGACGGAAGACGGTTTCGCCGCAATGATCCTCTACACGGCGGCCTACCTGTTCATGAATCTGGGGGCCTTCGCCTGCATCATCCTCTTCTCCATTCGCACCGGCAGTGATCGAATTTCCGATTACGCGGGCCTTTATCAAAAGGATCCGCTGATCACCCTGGGCCTCAGCCTTTGCCTGCTCTCCCTGGGTGGCATTCCGCCGATGCTTGGCTTCTTTGGCAAGATCTACCTGTTCTTCGCTGGCTGGGCCGATCAGCAGTACCTACTGGTGGTGGTGGGCCTGATCACTTCGGTGATCTCGATCTACTACTACATCGGTGTGATCAAGATGATGGTGGTCAAGGAGCCTCAGGAGGCCTCTGAAGTGGTGAAGGCTTACCCCGCCATCCAGTGGGACACCCTTGGCCTTCCACCCCTGCGCGTGGCCCTGGTTACCTGCGTAGTGATCACCGCGATCGGTGGAATCCTGTCCAATCCCCTCTTCCAATGGGCTAGCGATGCTGTCGCCGGCACTCCACTGCTGCAGGAGGCGATCGCCAGTGTTTCCGGAACAACCCTTGGATAAATCAACGGCAGTCGCAAGGCTTCCTGTCGCAGAACTGCGCGGCGTTGACAAGGTCTACGGGAATGGTGCTGGGTTGGTCAAAGCACTTGATCAACTCGATCTCACCGTTCGTCAGGGCGATTATGTGGCCGTGATGGGGGCCAGCGGATCAGGCAAAAGCACGGCCATGAACATCCTGGGCTGCCTGGATCGACCCAGCGGAGGGTCCTACTGCCTCAATGGGAACGCTGTTGAGGATCTTGACGATGATGCTCTGGCTGACCTGCGCAATCAGCAGCTGGGATTCGTGTTTCAGCAGTTCCACCTGCTGCCCCATGCGACAGCACTGGAAAACGTGATGCTGCCGATGATCTACGCGGGAGTGCCCGCCCAGCAACGACGCGAGAAAGCCAGCCAAGCCCTGGATCGCGTCGGTCTGGCAGATCGCATGCAGAACCGTCCTAACCAGCTGTCCGGCGGCCAACAGCAGCGTGTCGCCATTGCCAGAGCCATCATCAACCAGCCGAGCCTGCTGCTGGCAGATGAACCCACCGGAGCATTGGATTCCCGCACCACCGACGATGTGCTCAACCTGTTTGATGCACTGCATGCTCAGGGGATCACGTTGGTGCTCGTGACCCATGAAGATGACGTCGCCGCGCGAGCCGAGCGGGTGGCCCATTTCCGCGACGGTCGCATCGAGCGCTGGAACGAGCGCCCCAAATCAGCTGGGAAGCCCGGGACAAGCTGATTAGTCTGGGCGCGAGTGAGCTGGCCAACATGGCGTCCTCCACTACAACGAAGACCCGACTCCTTCTTGTGGATGACGAAGCCAGACTCACAGAACTGTTGTCCATGGAGCTGGAGGTGGAGGGCTACGCCGTGGAGGTGGCCGCTGATGGTGCCAGTGGCCTGATCCGTGCCCGCACCGAACCCGCTCCCGACTTGATTGTTCTGGACTGGAATCTTCCGGACTTCAGTGGCGTGGACATCTGTCAACGCATGCGCAGCAGTGGCATCACCACACCGATCCTGATGTTGACGGGACACGATGACGTCGCGGATCGCGTCACAGCACTGGATGCAGGCGTAGACGACTACCTGATCAAGCCGTTCTCGATCGAAGAGTTGATGGCCAGGCTCAGGGCCATGCAACGACGCGCGATCAGCTTCTCTGGCGGTGATGGCGAAGCCGCTCAACCAGAAACTCTCCAGGTGGGGGATCTCACCATGAACACCAACACCCGGGATGTCTGCAGGTCAGGCCGCATGATTCAGCTGTCGGTCAAGGAATACGAGCTGCTGAACTTCCTGATGCGTGGTCAGGGCAAGGTGCTGGAACGGGCCGAAATCATGCGCGGTGTTTGGGGCGAAAACTTCTACGGCGACGACAATCTGCTGGATGTGTACATCCGCTATCTGCGTCAGAAAATTGAATCGAAGGAGTTGCCTCCTTTGATCCACACTGTTCGCGGTGTGTGATTCATCATGCGCATTGACAGCCGATCGTCGGCGTCATGACCCCTCTGGCCGCTCAAGACTGTTCATCAGCTGGGCCACCAGCAACGACACTGCATCAGCGCCGGAGGCCGTCAGCGGATTAAGGTCCAGATCGCCTGGATCCTTGGCCACCCATCCGCCTGACTGCGGCTGGCGCAACTCAAAGTGAAGATGCGGTCCCGTACTTAGACCAGTGCTACCGACCCGACCGATCACCTCTCCTTGGCGCACCGTCTGGCCGGCCTTCACATACAGCTCGGAGAGATGGCCGTAGAGCGTTCTGCGGCGGGGCAGTTCATGTTCCAGTTCAATGGCGATGCCGTAGCCGCCGGCCAAACCACTGCTGAGCACACGGCCCGAGAGTGCTGCCACGACGGGAGTCCCTTCCGGCGCAGCAAAATCCTTGCCGGCATGCATCAGCCATTGGCCCACGATCGGATGGAGGCGCCATCCGAACTCACTCGTGGTGATGGCGGACCCGATGATCGGGAACAACAGCTGGCGATCGCCATTGCCTGCGACGGAAGCAGGACGCGGTGACACCGCAAAGACCGAGTCCAGCCGGAATCCGGGAGACGGTCCCGCGAGAAGAGCGCCCACGGGGACCGAAATCGGGGGTAAGGGCTGACCATCCGGTCCAAGACGACGCAGTCCGGTGAGCAACTCATCGCGGCCATTCCAGACAATTCGGGGCGAGCGAACCCCACGACCACGCACGGCGACGCCACCGTTGCATTCCTGGCGTGACAAGGCACCACTGCGACAGGCCTGCTGGAATGCCGGCACGTTGATTGGTCGGCTGACATCACCGGTTTCAAGCTGTCGACGCTCCTGCGGTGTGATCACCTGATTGCGCTCCAGAGATTCCAGCGACCGGTCGAAGGTCAGAGGCGCCTGAGGTGGAAGCAGCTCCTGAGGTTGCACCGGAGCCTGCAGTGACGGAAGGGACAGCAGCAGGGACGCAGCGAGCAAGCGCAATGCCAATGAACGACGCCATCTCATTGGTGAGACTTTAAAGATTCCCGTCTGAGCGACCGCCCCAACGCGTCCAGCTGGTGGTCCGGGTTCCCTGACGCAGGAGCAGCTGACCATCCAGACCGATGCCGCACACAGCCCAGTGTTCACCGCTAGCCGGATCGGCAACGGACCTGCACCACAGGCGCTGATCCGCCGCAGCGACCACCCGTTGAGGATGCGCCGCAAGCTGGTTGGCACGCTCGAGTGCCAGCAGCATATGCAGTTGCCACAAGCGAACTCGACAACGTCCGGGAGGGAGCAACTCCCGCAAGGCAATGCCCCCCTGCGGCACTGGATTGCACACATTCAGGCCCACCCCGATCCGGGCCAAACGCACGTGATGGCCACGAAACACAAGCTTGGGCAACACACCCGCCAGCTTGCGGGAGCCAACGATCAGATCATTCGGCCACTTGATGGCTGCCGACACCCCATGGCTCTCCAGCTGCTCGGCCATCGCCAACGCCACAGTCAGCCCAAAGAGGCCCGTGGAGGGTTCACCGTTCGGCCAAGGCAGTGCGGCACTCAACCAGACGCCTCCTGGCGGTGCCATCCAGAAGCGACCGTACTGGCCGTGGGCGAAGCGTTGATGCTGGGCCAGCACCGCCCGGGGCTGACGCGCCAACCAGGGTTGTTGACGCAACCACTGCGTCAACGCGGTTTCAGTGCTGGAACAGACACTCAGATGACGCAGCTGCCACCCGGACGAGCCCCTGTCGCGAAGCGCGTGAACTAGCCGTCCCTGCGGGATGCGGATCTCTTTCAATGCTGTTGCGTCCACCATCGAGCCAGACGGGCTGCCCCCTGCTCCAACACATCGGTGGGCCGCACCAAGGCCAGGCGCAGCCAACCGGCGCCGGCATCACCGAACCCGGAGCCAGGTGTCAGGGCCACCCCGCAATGCTCCAAGAGGTCAGCCGACAACTGTTCATCACTCCAACCCCGGGCACGAGCCCAACCCGGCACAGGCATCCAGAGGTAAAGCGCCATCGACGGTTCGGGGATCGACCATCCGAAAGCTGCCAAGGCCTGACGGGTGCGATCCCGCCGTTCGCGATACACCGGCTGCAGGCGCAATGGCCAGTCGGGATGTTGATCAAGAGCCACAATCGCGCCTTGCTGCAGCGCCCGGCACTGGTTGAAATCCACAACGCCCTTGAGTTCGCGTAGGGCCGCAATCAAAGGCGCCGCTCCCACCGCGAATGCCAAACGGAACCCACCAAGACACCACCCTTTTGAGAGGGAGAAGAACTCGATACCGCGCTCCCGCCAATGGGGACAACGCAACAATGACGGCGCCTCTCCTTCCAAGGCAAGATCCACGTAGGGATTGTCGTGGGCCAGCACAAGATCGTGACGATCACAGCGGCGCATCGCCGCGTCCAACCAGGCCTGCTCGCCGGTGCAGGCGGTGGGATTGTGCGGAAAGCCCAGCACCATCAGGCGCAGCTGATCCCACTGAGCCAGAGAGAGCGCGTCGAAATCGGGAGCCCATTGCCGCTCAGCAAACAAGGGCAGGGTCTCAATGGCGGCATCCGCCAGTTCGAGGCCGCCCCGATGGGAGGGGTAAGAGGGGTCGAGGATCAGCGCTGAATCTCCTGGATTGAGCACAGCGAGCGGCAGATGGGCCGTCCCCTCCTGGGAGCCAACCAGCAGCAGCACCTCACGGTCGACATCGACCGACACACCGAAGCGCTGCTGGCACCAGGCCGCCGCGGCCTGGCGAAAGGGTTCCGTACTGGCGTGCAGGCAGTAGGAGGCACTGGCCGGTTCCGTCAGGACAGATGCCATGGCCTGCACAGCAGCCGGCGGAGGCAAAAGATCAGTTGAGCCAAGCGAAAGATCGATCAGCGGCTGTTCAGCGCAAGCGGCGCTGCGTCCATAAGCGGCTTTACGGCGATCGTTGCGGTCAAAAACACCGCTGCCCAGCCTGGCCAGACGATCAGAGGTGAGCATCCAGGAAGGCCTGCAGCTGTGGGCGGGCGACCGCTCCTTCATGCCGGGCAAGTTCCACACCATCCCGGAACAGAATTAAGCAAGGAATGCCTTGCACCTTGTAAGCATCGCGGGTGGTGGGATTGCCATCCACTTCCATTTTTCCGACGTTCAGACGACCTGCATAAGCCTCCGCGGCCCAGTCCATCAGCGGCGCCATCAACCGGCAGGGACCACACCAGGGAGCCCAGAAGTCCACCAGAACGGTGCTGTCTGCCTTGAGCACCTCTTGAGCAAACCCTGCGTCGGTGAAATCGGAAACAGAGGCGGACACATCGGAGCTGCGAAGTGCTTCGATCCTATGAATCGGTGTGACTGCCGGAGGGCCTGCAGGCTCAGAGCTTGTCGATGGAGCGGCGCAACTCTTCAAGGTCGGTATCGACCTCCGTAACTTTCACCGGTTCGACGGTGGCATCTGCTGCTTGGTCTGCAGAGGGCAGAGCGGCAGCCTCGGGACCCGCCGAGAGTTGCTGGCGCAGCGCAGCCAGTTCATCGTCGACATCGTCACCACCCTCCAGAGCAGCAAACTGGCTTTCGAGATCAGCTCCCGCGAGCTCGGCCGCAGCCTGACTACTGGCTTCCATGGCCTCGACCTTATCCTCCATGCGCTCGAAAGCCGCCATGGCGGAGTTGCTGCCCAGATTGCCCACAGCACTCTGCAATTGCTGCTGGGCCTTGGCCGCCTGAGCCCTGGCCTTCAGCATGTCTTTCTTGGTTTTGGCTTCAGCGATCTTGCCTTCGAGCGCCACCAGGCTCTTCTTCAGGGTCTCGACCTGGGCGTCCTGACCCTGCACCTGCTTGGCGAGGGACGTAGCGGTCTCCTGGAAGGTCTTGCGGCGGGTTAGCGCCTCACGGGCCAGATCCTCCTCGTTTTTCTTCAGTGCCAACTCAGCCCGTTCGTACCAGGTGCGAGCTTGCGCTTCGGCTTGATCTGCCTGATTGCGCAGACGCTTCTGGCTGGCGATCGCCAACGCCACGGCCTGGCGAAGCTTCACCAGGTCCTCCTGCATGTCCGCGACGGACTGATCGAGAATCTTGACCGGATCCTCGGCCTTGCTCACCAGATCATTGACATTGGCGCGCAGCAGACGGCTGACCCGATTGAAGAAACCCATGAATCGCGGAGAGCGTTGCCTGAGGGTAGCGAGCGAATCAACCGGACCTGCCTAGGGTTTGGCAGAAATCGGCAGACGGCCATGGGACGGGCCCCGCAATCGCAGCGACGTCGCTTTGGCAAGGGTGAAGTGCTTCTGCCACCCATGCCTGCGCCCGCCCAACCGTTGAGCGGATGTCTCGAAGCCCTCCAGAAGACCTGGCGTCAGGAAGGGTCCCTAGCGGCTCTCTGGCAGGACTGGCGGACCTTGGCCGGCGACCAGCTCGCTGGCCACTGCAGACCCCTGGGCCTGCGCAATGGCGTCCTCACCGTGGGGGCCAGCCACCCCCAGTGGCGCCAGGCGTTGCTTTACAGCAAATTGCAACTGCTGGCGGCGATTCGTGCCGCAGGCCATCCGGTGAAGGATTTGCGCATCCAGCAGCACCACGCAGTCGCGCGCCCAGCTGCGGATGACCCTCTTGAGGACTGGAAGCGCCATCCCAGCCGAATCGATGTGCATGGCATCGCGCCCTGTCCCCGTTGCGGCACGCCATCCCCCCTGGGCGAGATGGCCCAGTGGGGCCATTGCAGTTTCTGCCGTCGCATGGAGCTGAGCAAGGCAAACGGGGGCGATCAGTAGCGCTCTGGTCTTGGCTTGCGCCAGGTGAGCACCACGCCACTGGCCTGCAATGCATCGGCGCGCTCCTCCAGGCGTTCACGGTCGAGGCGCCAGAGCTCATAAATTCCCTCACGGGCCAGGATCTGAGGTTGCAGATCCTGCCAATGCTCCTTGGCTGCGGTGCCCGTGTTGATCACCACGAGCACCGAGGGAGATCCATCAGCAGCGTCGCGGGGGCGGCCCTCAAATCCCTGCCGACGTTCATGGTTGAGGCGATCGGCCAGGTTCATGAGTGCAGCCCGCGATTCGCCTTCGTAAATCACCACCTGACCGGTGTAGAAGTGCAGCGATGGCTTAAGGACGCCGATCATGGCGAGCGGTTCGCCAGTCCGGCGCTGCGCCACGACCTGCTCGGCCACAAGGCGCACCGGCAGCTGGCGCACCCGATCACCCAGCTGGATCATCGGCACGAGCGCAAACAACTGGAAGGCCACTAGTGGCCCCTGCCAGGCAAGCAGTCGCCCCGACACCGGCGAACCCAGACACCACAGGCCCAGAAAGAGAGCGACTGAAAAGCAGACCGCTGACCTCAGCACAAGACCACTGGCCAGCAGCTCGGCGGGCAGGGTGGGCATTTCAGGATCCTGGATCAAAGGGATCCAAAGCGAAGACAGCCAAAAACCCACTGTCAGGATCAAGACGAGACCCGCTATGCAGGACCAGGCAGTGAGGAGCGCCCAACGGCGCTGAAGCGCCGCTGGGCGCGCTGTGATCGCCATAATCAGCGCCGCAGCCGGCGTGGCAGGCAACCAGTAGCTGGGCAACTTGGTGGCCGCTGCGGTGAACAACAACAGAACAGCCAGCAACCAACAACCAGCGAAATCAATCAGGCTGTCGTGAGAAGGCTTTCGAGCGGTGGAGGCACTGCCGAAGAAGCCGGTCAACACCCGTCCCAATCCAAGCAGCAGGAGGGGCGTGAACGGCAGAGATGCCACCACCAGCACAGGTCCGAAGAACCACCAGGGCTGGAGGTGATCATTGACCACGCTCGTGAGTCGCTGAAGGTTGTGGTACCCAAAGAAGCTGTCCCAGAACGGCTGACCCTCCACCAGCAACTCAGCCACATACCAGGGAAGACTGATCGCCGCGGTGATTAGAAGTCCTGGCAACGGTCTGAGGCGACGCCAGAGACCAGCCAAGTCTCGTCGGGTGATCGCGAACAGCAACAGAGTCATGCCCGTGAGCACCACTGCGACAGGCCCCTTGGTGAGCACAGCTGTGGCCAGGAGGATCCAGGCCAACCACCAGCGCCGTTCGGATTCGGAGACGTAACAACGCCACTGGCAGAGCAGGCTGAGAGCCAGCGTTCCATTCAGTAGGGCATCGCTGACGGCCGTGCGGCTCCAGATCAGCACAAGGGGCGACAACCCGAAAGCCAGCGCTGCTGCCACTGCCGTGCGGCGGGGATGGTCATCCTCGGAACCGGGATGACGCATCAAGGTGTCACCGATGGCCAGCATCGTCACCACCGAAGCCAGCGCGGACGGCAAACGCGCCGCCCAGGTCCCAAGGGGATCCCAGAGCTGATGACCAGGCAGGGCATACCCAAGCCCCATCAGCCAATAAACGAGGGGCGGCTTGTCAAAACGGGGCAGCCCGTTCACCCGTGGTGTCAGCCAATCACCGGTCTCAGCCATGGCTCGTCCTGAAGCTGCAAACAGCGGCGGTGTTTCATCCACCAACCCTGTGCTGCCGAGCTTCCAACAGCAGAGCGCTACCCCCAGGGCAAGGATGAGCAACAGTCCCCGTCGGCGCTGCCGTGGCGTGGGAACGATTGGAGCTGACGAAACCGCGGTCATCAGCTGATGGTGCCATCCGTTGGGATCAAACCACGACGGATCCAGGCCTCGATTCGAGCCGCGAGGGCCTCCTGGCTGGCCCACTGCTCCGTCCAGCGTCGACAGGCACGCCGGTCGATAGCCGCCACGCGCCGGGTTGCTTCGGTGAGCGCTTCGCGGTCATCGGCAGTGACCAGCCATCCGGTCACACCGTTTTCAATGATCTCGCCAGGGCCACCGCGGTCGTAAGCGATCACGGGGACGCCGCAGGCCAGGGCCTCGACCACCACATTGCCGTAGGCCTCATTCCATTTGGGAGTGTTGAGAAAGGCACGACAACGCCCCAGTTGCCGCTGAAGCTCATCCGTGGATTGAAAACCACACCACTCGATCGTGCCGGCAGGCACCTGCGCTTCCACACGGCTGGCATAGGCGGGATCCTCCACCAGTCCCCACACTTTGAGGGGCTCGCCCAGCGCCGCTGCGACGGCAGCGGCATCCTCCAGCCCCTTCTCGGGAGCCACACGACCAGCCCATCCGAGCGGACCATCCCCGGTGAGCTGCAGTGCGTAGCGGGACAGGTCAAAGCCATTGCCCACCACCTCAGGGGGATGGGGAAGAGCGAAATCTTTGGCCTGACGTTGGGTATGAAAGGCCATGCGGCGCTGATCCCAATGCGCCAAATCCTGAATGGCCCGATCCATCAAGGAGGACACCGATCCCATGCTCACCAGGTGGAAGACGGGGCTGACCACGTGGGGGGTAAGCCAGAGCGGTAGCCAGTCGTAGCCGAAATTGAGCACCGCATCGGCACTGAGCGCGAGGGCTCGATCCCAGAGCTGCGGCAGCACCCCGTCCAGCGGAATCTGCATCGCGGCATCTCGATTGGCATGCTGCCAACTGGGCTGATCCACACCAGGCTCCGTGTGCAGGGTCACGGCACCATCCAGCGCAGGGAGATGGGAGCCGGAGGGCGCCACCACATGCAGATGATGTCCGCGGCCGACCAGACCTTTCAGCACCGAGGTGAAGGTGAGTTCAACGCCACCGCCGCGGCCACTGCCGAGTTGTCCGATGGGTGTGCTGACCAGCACCAGCGTCAGAGGCCGATCCGTCATGCCTTCAGATCTCCAGGACTGCTGATCGATGCGGAGACCCACGGTTCCCAGAGGCGTTGGCGTTGACTGACCAGCAGAACAGACAACAGCACCAACAGCACGGAGAACCATTGCAGAGGTTGCAGGCGCTCACCCAACAGAACACCGCCCGTTGCGAGGGCAAAAACGGGTGTCAAGAAGCCGAGTGTGCTGAAACCGGTGAGGTCCTCACGGTTGGCAAACCAGAAGAACAAGGCGTAGGCCAGGGCGCTACCTAGCAGGGAGGCATAGGCCATCTGGGCCCAGTTCCAGAGGGTCCAGGCTGGTAGCAGCGCCGTGCTGCTGTCGGCGCTATGGAGGAGCAGGAGCGGGATTCCCCCCAGCACCATGTGCCAGCCAGTGATCGAGACCGGATCACTGCGCCTGCAGGCGAAACGGCTGAGCACGGTGCCGAAGGCCATGGACAGCGCTGCTAGCAGCATCCAACCGGTGCCTTGCTGCCAGCCCGTCTGCAGAGCCGAGAGATCGGCCTGAAGCCACCAGTGCTGAAGCAGTGGGGCCGGCACTCCGAGGCAGACGATCCCTGCCAGACCCACCACCAGACCGATCCAGCCAATCGGATTAATCGACTCAGCAAACAGCCAGCGGGCCAGCAGGGCCACGATCAAGGGCTGGGAATCGATCAGAACTGAACCAAGACCCGCACCGGTGCCCTGGAGCCCCTTCGCCAGACAGAACTGAAACAGGACTGCATCCACCAGGGTGAACAGTAGGAACCAAATGCGGTCTCCTGGATCGATGGCCAACGAGCGACCCAGCCATGGCACCGCCATCAGGATCACCACCCCAGCCGGCAACAGCCGCAGACAGGCCACCAAAAGTGCGCCGCCGGATTGCACCAGGGGCGCCATCGCTGCCATCGCCGTTCCCCAGAGGGCAAACGGCAACACCATCAGCAGACCACGCTGCAGCGACGTCATGACATTGGGCCGACAGGGTCCTTTTTAAGATCTGACGAGTTGAACGGAGGGCCATGGGCTGGCTGTGGCGCCGGAAATCCAAACGCCGCATGGCGCGCATCGAAATCGAAGGTGCGATTAGCGGCTCGACGCGACAGAGAGTGCTGAAGGCCCTGCGGGAGGTTCAGGAGCGGGAATTCCCGGCACTGCTGCTGCGCATCGACAGCCCTGGTGGCACAGTCGGTGACAGCCAAGAGATCCATGCAGCGCTGCTGAGACTCCGGAACCAGGGCTGCAAGGTGGTGGCCAGCTTCGGAAACATCTCGGCCTCTGGCGGGGTGTACGTGGGCGTCGCCGCTGACGCGATCGTTTCCAACCCAGGCACCATCACCGGGTCGATCGGCGTGATCCTGCGCGGCAACAATCTCTCTGAGCTGCTGCAGAAGATCGGTGTCCGCTTCGAAACGGTGAAAAGCGGCGCTTACAAAGACATCCTCTCGCCGGACCGCGCCCTGAGCACCGAGGAACGCGCCTTGCTGCAGAGCCTGATTGACAGCAGCTACGACCAGTTCGTGACCGCTGTCGCGGAGGGCCGCAATCTTGAAGAAACCAAGGTCCGCAGCTTCGCCGATGGCCGCGTGTTTAGTGGCGCCCAGGCCAAGGATCTCGGCCTTGTGGATGAGCTGGGCGATGAGGAGGCAGCGCGAAGGCTGGCGGCACGCCTGGCTGATCTCGATGAGGAGCGCTGCAAGCCGGTGACCCTCGGCAAACCCCGCAAGCGACTGTTGCAGAACCTGCCGGGCTCGCGGCTGCTCACAAGGCTGGAGCAGGTCCTGAACACCGAACTGGAACTCAGCGGTCAGCCCCTTTGGATGCATCGACCATGACGGAGTCCCTGCAACTGCGCGGGCTGCGCGGCGCTACCACCAGCAGTGAGAACACGGTTCAAGCGATCCGTCATGCGGTCAATGAACTGGTGGAAGCCCTGATGGATCAAAACCACTTGAGCCCCCAACAGCTGGTGTCTGTCACCTTCTCGGTGACCGCTGATCTGGATGCGAGTTTCCCTGCCGCCACGGCACGGCACCGTCCCGGCTGGGACGCCGTGGCCTTGCTGGATGTCCAACAGATGGCCGTGCAGGGGGATCTGGCCCGCTGCATCCG
The DNA here is from genome assembly GCF_014280035.1 of Synechococcus sp. A18-25c. NCBI lineage: Bacteria > Bacillati > Cyanobacteriota > Cyanophyceae > Synechococcales > Synechococcaceae > Synechococcus > Synechococcus sp. A18-25c. Next base: position 816,069 of record NZ_CP047957.1, on the reverse strand, counting down.
CCTGCTCGCCCATGCCTGGCTGCCCGCGACGCAACCGTTGCATCATCCCTATCTGCGCGGGGCGATGAAGCTGCGCCCGGACCGATCTCGTCACAACTGACAGATCAAGGGCCGACCCCCACGGCCGTTCACCGGGAGTGATTCTCACGACAATTCACAAACGACTCACGGCTCAAGGGCCGATCACTTTCTTGCCGCGATGACCCGACATTTTCCCTTCATGAGCCGAAGCGCTGGTATCGCAGCCCTGATCAGCTGTGGCGCCATCGGCACCACCGCCTTGCTGCAACCCCTTTCAGCACCACCGGCATCGGCACAAAACACTCCGTCGCTCTTGGAATTCCGCTGGGATGACAACAGCGGTTATCGCAAGCTGTATTTCGTGCAGAGCAGCCAGCGTCAGCGGGAACGGGCTGAGTACATGTTCATGTTGCGACCCAAGGATCGAAAGACCGCCATTCTCAAACTGAGCATCAGCGTGCCCAGGCACTTCAACGCCCGCATTCGTCCCAAAAACCTCTCTCTTTGCAGGATGAAACTGGGCGGAATGCTGTCGCGCAGTCGTTGCGAAGAGGTTCTGCCGGCGGTGATTGAGGTGAACGAAGAGCAAACCGCGATTGATGTCTTTCCCGACACGCCGATCCCGACCGGTGGCACCGTTGCCGTGGTGATGAATGTGTTCAACCCCACCAAGTCGGGCATGTTCCAGTTCAATGCCCTTGCTCAGGCCCCCGGAGAAGTGCCGGTGTCTGGCTATCTGGGCAGCTGGTCCGTCGATATTGACTGACCCAAGCTGATAAACTCGCTTCTTGACGAAAGGCCGGGCGCCGTAACTATCCAATGACCAAACGAACTCTCGGAGGCACCAGCCGCAAGCGCAAGCGCGTCTCAGGCTTCCGAGTGCGGATGCGCTCTCATACTGGCCGGCGCGTGATCCGCAGTCGCCGTAAGCGCGGACGGGCCCGTCTCGCTGCTTGATCAGTCAAGACATCTGCGATGGTCTTGCCGGCATCCATGCGCCTGCGTGGCCATCGCTGTTTCGACCACCTTCATCGGCGAGGCAGACGATTTCACAGCACCTTGATGGTGTTGCGCACTGCCCCAGCCAGAAATGAATTGCTGAACCGCAACGCGGCGTTGAAGACCTCATCGTCCACAGCGGATCGCGCACGTTGCCGCGTGGCTGTCGTAATCAGCAGCAAGGTGAGCAAGCGTGCCGTTGTGCGCAATCGCCTGCGTCGCCGCTTGCACGCGCATCTGCGCAGCCGCTTCGAACAGGCACCGGAACACGGTGCCATCTGGCTTTTGGTGAGTTTGAAGCCAGGGGTTGCCCCCGAGAGCCACGCCTTGCTGGAAGAATGCGACAGATTGCTTAAACAGGCAGGGCTGACGACATGAACGGTTCGATCCAGGAAGACACCTTTTACGAGGGGGGCCCTGCTAAAGGGGATCTGATTTTCAACCTCCTTCTGGGCCTCACCCTGATTGGTCTGCCCTTCGCTGTTGGCGGGGTGGTTCGTGCCCTCTGGCTGCGTTTCAAGGTCACCAGCCGGCGCATCTCCGTGAGCGGCGGCTGGCTGGGCCGCGATCGCACCCAGGTTGTTTACAGCCAGATCAAGGAAGTGCGCTGTGTGCCTCGGGGCTTCGGTGCTTGGGGGGACATGGTGCTGGTGCTAACAGACGGCTCGCGCTTGGAACTTCGCTCCATGCCTAAGTTCCGAGAGATCGAGACTTACATCGAGGAACGGATTAAGTCCCGTCCTGCGGCCAAAGGTGCAGAGAGCGACATCGCTTCCACCAAGGGATTCGCTGCCTGACCCTTGGCATGAGCGCAACGGCATCGCCGTTGTTGCACACTGGCATCACCTTTCATCACCACGCGGAACGCCATCGTGATCGGGTACATCTCCGACAATCTGCTGCTGCCAATCCTCGATTTCTTCTACGGATTGGTCCCCAGCTACGGACTCGCGATCGTGGCGCTCACGGTAGTGATCCGCCTCGCACTGTTCCCTCTCAGCGCCGGATCCATCCGCAGTGCACGCCGCATGCGCATCGCCCAACCGGTGATGCAGAAGCGGCAAGCCGAGATCAAGGCGCGCTTCGCCAGCAACCCTCAAAAGCAGCAAGAGGAGCTGAGCAAGCTGATGAAGGAGTTCGGCAGCCCGCTGGCCGGTTGTCTACCTCTGCTCGTGCAGATGCCGATCCTGTTTGCCCTGTTCGCCACGCTGCGCGGATCACCGTTCGCGGATGTGCCGTACACCCTCAATCTGAAGGTGCTGCCCTCGGAGCAGATCGCTGCCATCGAACCCAAGCCCTTCAGCAGCGCCAGCCACTCGATCTTTGTCACCGAAACCGATCACGTTCCCGTGATCGCCAGCCTGCCGGGCGGCACCAAGATCGGCTCAGGGGAATCGGTCCAGATCCAATTGCAGACCAAAAGCGGCACGCCCTTTAGCGAGGTGCTGACTGGGGTCGACAACGGCCAGTCTTTTCTCCCCGACTGGACGGTGACCAAAGGCGAATCCATCGTGTCCGTCTCGGACAGCGGCACCATCACTGCTTTGGCTCCCGGCGACGCCACCGTCGAAGGCAAGATCCCCGGCCTAGCGGCCCGCAGTGGTTTCCTCTTCATCAAGGCCCTGGGTCAGGTGGGCTTCTACACCGATGGTTCGATCAACTGGGACATCGCCATCTTGGTGGGTTCCTTTGGCGTGAGTCTGTTCATTTCCCAGCTGCTGTCAGGAATGGGAATGCCTGCCAATCCCCAACAGGCCACCGCCAACAAGATCACGCCAGTCATGATCACGGGCATGTTCCTGTTCTTCCCATTGCCCGCGGGCGTTCTCCTCTACATGGTGATCGCCAACATCTTCCAGGCTGCGCAAACCTTCCTGCTCACCCGCGAGGCCCTGCCTGACAACCTCCAGGCCATTCTTGATGAGCAGTTGAAACAGGCCCAGACACCTGCAGCCGCCACCGCCAGCGGTGCAGCCGGCAGCCGGCTGCCCTTCGAGCCGAAAGGCGGGAACAAATGATCCCCGGCCTCGAGCCGGTACCGCTGAGGGAGCTCCAGGCTCTGGGAACGTCCAGGGTCTGGAATGTGGAGGGGCAACTCGAGGCGATCCAAAGCCTGACTCCCGTGCGTGGCAGCCTCAGGGCTGAGCACCGCGGCAACCTGCTTGAGGTGGAGGGGTCGCTACAGACCATCGTCTGCCTTCGTTGCGATCGCTGCCTGGGTCGCTTCAATCAAGAGCTCAAGGCCGAGTCCAAAGAACTGATCTGGCTTGGGGGTGAGCCAACGGACGAATTACTGGCCGATGCAGGGCTTGATCCGGAAACCCCTGACGGTCTGGTGGACGTGCTGGATCCCCGTGGGGATTTCGAACCGGAACGCTGGGTGTTTGAACAACTGAGTCTTCAGATGTCGGTGGTCAACCGTTGCGGCGATCTCTGCCCAGGCATGCCAACTCACGCGGCCGAGCCTCGCAAACCATCAAGCGCCGCGGCCGTGGATCCTCGCTGGAAGGCACTGCGGGATCTGCAGTCGTCCCTGCAACCGGATAGGGGAGACCATGGCTAACACCTGGATCGGTCAACTGGATCTGCTCATTCGGTCGGGCACACCCCTGATCTGGATCCGCAGCCATGAAGAAGAGCGCGTTGAGGGACTGCTGAGGCAGACCTGTCAGCGCCTTCCGGATCGAACCCTGGCCAGCTGGGACTTCGTAGGCGGCCTTAGTGGCGTGCTGGGGCAAGAACAGCTGGGTGCGCGTCAGCCCATGGCCGTCCTCCAGTGGCTTCAAGATCGCCCCAGCAGCAACCCCACGCTGCTGCTGCTGAAAGACGTGCATCGCTTCTGCGATGACCCCGGCATTGCCCGCATGCTGCGCAACCTTGCCAGCCAGCTGCGCACGACGCCTCACACCCTGATCGTGACCTGCGGGCAGTGGACTCCACCCGCAGACCTGGATGAAGCGCTCACACTGCTGGATCTGCCATTGCCCCAGGAAGAGGAGCTACGCACACTGCTGGCCAATATCGCCCGCGCCAGCGGACGCGACCTGGAAGCGGATGTGCTGGAAGAACTCACCCACGCCTGCTGTGGCCTCAGCGAGGCACGCGTGCGGCATGTGGCCGCTAAGGCTCTCGCTCAACGGGGATCCCTGAGCCGTGACGATCTGGCTGATGTGCTGGAGGAAAAGCGCCTCTCCCTCGCCCGCAGCGAAGTACTCGAGTTCTGCCGGACCGATGCCACACCGGGCGACATCGGCGGCTTGGAGACGTTGAAGCACTGGCTGGATCAACGCCACCGTGCCTTCAATGACGATGCCCGTCGATTCGGCCTGCCCCTCCCCCGCGGGGTTCTGCTTGTCGGCCCCCAGGGCACCGGGAAATCACTCACGGCCCGTGCCATCGCACACAGCTGGTCCATGCCGCTACTGCGACTGGATGTGGGCCGACTGTTTTCCGGTCTGGTGGGGGCCAGTGAAGCGCGCACCCGCGACATGATTCAACGGGCAGAAGCCATGGCCCCATGCGTGCTGTGGATTGACGAAATCGACAAAGGGTTCGGCAATGACAGCCGCAGCGATGGCGGCACCAGCCAGCGCGTACTCGCCACCGTGCTCACCTGGATGGCCGAGAAACGCTCTGCGGTGTTTGTGGTGGCCACCGCCAACGGCGTGGAGCGCCTGCCAGCGGAACTGCTGCGGAAAGGACGATTCGATGAGATCTTCCTGCTGGACCTTCCCTCGCGGGACGAGCGCAACAGCATCCTGAGCTTGCACCTCCAGCGCCGACGCCCCGGTCTCGAGCTGCCTCTCTCCACCGTGGTCGACCGCACCGATGGGTATTCAGGCGCTGAACTCGAGCAGGTGGTGATTGAAGCCATGCACCTGGCCTTCGCAGACAGCCGGGAGCTGTCTGAGAGCGATTTGATTCAAGCAGCGGCACAGCTGGTGCCACTGTCACGCACCGCACGGGAACAACTCGAGAGCCTCAAGCAATGGGCGAGCGCAGGGCGCGCACGACCCGCTTCATTGCGGGGCGTAACGAACTCTCAAACGGCGTAACAATCTGAGTGGGGCACTCAGGTCAAAACCCTGTGCACTCCGTAAGTTCCGGTCATCGACCGCGATCTTTCTGTGAACCGTCCTTCCGATTTCACTGCTCAGCTGGCAGCAGCCTGCCTCGGGGCCGGTGTGATCACCACGGTGGCTGTGGCGCAGGGCCAGAACCCGATTACCGCACTGGGAATCACCCTGTTCTCCGCCGTCGCAGCTGTCATGGTGGGACAGGTTCTCTGAGCGCGAGGAAGGCGCTGACAGCGGACGCTTAGGCTGCCGGCGCTGTCATCTGAATCCCTGTGCTCGATCAGCGTCTGGTGCGAGAGAACCCTGAGCTGATTGCGGCTCAACTGGGGCGCCGAGGCATGGATGTTGATCTCACATACCTGCAACTGATCGCACAGCAACAGCGCGACCTCGAAGAACAACGCAGCAACCTCCAAGCCGAAGGCAACCGGATCGGCAAGGAGGTGGGCCAGAGAATCAAAGGAGGTGCGGATCCGAAGGGGGATGACATCGCCGAATTGCGCAAGGAAGGCAACGCCATCAAGCAGAAGGTGGCGGTGCTGGAAGACGAGGAAAAGCAGCTGGCCTTGAAGCTGAAGACCCAGCTGCTCACCTTTCCGAACCTGCCGTCGAGCGAAAGCCCCGATGGCAAGGACGAAACCGACAACGTTGAGGTGCGCCGCTGGGGCAGTCCACGCGAAGAGCGAGGCCTCGAGGAGCATTGGGCGATTGCCGATCGCCTGGGGCTTCTCGACAGCGAGCGGTCCGTGCGGATTGCTCAGAGCCGCTTTGTGACCCTGCTCGGCCAGGGCGCGCGGCTGGAACGGGCCCTGATCAATTTCATGCTGGACCTGCACACCGGTAAGGGCTACCGGGAAGTGCTGCCTCCAGTGCTGGTCAACAGCGCCAGCCTCACAGGATCCGGTCAGCTTCCGAAATTTGCCGAGGAAAGCTTTCGCTGCGCTGAAGACGACCTGTGGCTGACACCCACGGCCGAGGTGCCGGTCACATCACTGCACCGTGAAGAAATCATCCCGGTGGATCAGCTGCCGTTGCGCTACGTGGCGTACAGCCCTTGCTTCCGTCGCGAAGCAGGCAGCTATGGCCGTGACACCCGTGGGTTGATCCGCTTGCACCAGTTCAACAAAGTTGAGCTCTACTGGTTCGCCCATCCCGACCAGTCGGCTGAGGCCCACGCCCAGATCACTGCCGATGCCGAAGCGGTGCTGCAGGCCCTGGAACTGCCCTACCGCGTGCTCGAGCTCTGCACCGGTGATCTCGGCTTCTCCGCCACCCGAACCTATGACTTGGAAGTGTGGCTTGCCGGCGCGGGTGCCTACCGGGAGATCTCCAGTTGCAGCGTTTGCGGGGATTTCCAGGCGAGGCGTTCTTCCATCCGCACCAAAGAAGGCAAAGCCACCCGGCTGGTTCACACCTTGAACGGAAGCGGTCTGGCCATCGGCCGCACCATGGCGGCGTTACTGGAGAACGGTCAGCAAGCCGATGGGAGCGTGAAACTCCCCCAGGCGTTGGTGCCTTACTTCGGTGGCGACCACATCCGGCCAGAATGATTCCACTCAATCGGATCTCATGAACGTTCTGGCCTCACTGCTGGCTCTGGGGCTGCTGATCGTGATCCATGAAGCCGGGCACTTCCTGGCTGCTCGACTGCAGGGCATCCGTGTAAATGGCTTCTCGGTGGGATTCGGACCTGCATTGCTCAAAACCGAGCGCGATGGTGTCACCTACGCGCTGCGCCTGTTACCCCTCGGCGGTTTCGTCTCCTTCCCGGACGATGACGAGGCCAGCGAGATTCCGGATGACGACCCAGATCTGCTACGCAACCGTCCGATTCCTCAGCGGTTGCTCGTCATCAGTGCTGGAGTGCTGGCCAACCTGCTGCTGGCCTGGTTGGTGCTCGTCAGCCACACGGCCGTGACCGGGGTGCCTGGAGAACCAGCCCCTGGGGTGATGGTGATGAGCGTGCAGGGCGGCGAAGCAGCCGCCACATCGGGGTTGAGGGCGGGCGACCGCATCCTCAGCATCGATAATGTTCTTCTAGGAAGCGGCGAGCCGGCGGTCAAAGCAGCCGTGGACCCGATCCGTCAACACCCCGGGCAATCCCTGAGCCTGCGCATTGAACGCAACGGGGAGCAACTCCCGCTGACGCTCACCCCCTCAGATCAACAGGGCACCGGTCGCATCGGCGCTCAGTTGCAAGAGGTTCTCACCGGCGAAAGCCGACCCGTGGGATCGCCCTGGGAAGCAATCACGGTGTCCAGCCATCAGTTCAGCGGACTGGTCACTCGCACAGCGGCCGGATATGCCGGACTGTTCACCAATTTCGGTGCCACAGCGCAGCAGGTGTCGGGCCCGGTCAAAATCGTGGAGATGGGCGCTCAACTCTCCAGTCAGGGAGGCTCCGGCTTGGCCCTGTTCGTGGCCTTGATTTCCATCAACTTGGCCGTGCTCAATGCCCTGCCCCTGCCCCTGCTCGATGGAGGCCAGGCGGTGTTGTTACTCCTGGAGGGCCTACGCGGTCGACCGCTGCCCGAGCGCTTCCAACTGGCGGTGATGCAATCGAGCCTGCTGTTCGTGCTCGGCCTCAGTGTTCTGCTAATCGTGCGCGACACCAGCCAGCTGCCGGTGGTGCGTCAGTTACTGGGACAGTGAGACGGTATCGTTGTTGATCGAACCGCTCCTTTTCAACCGCTGCATGGCCAAGAAGTCGATGATTGCCCGCGATGCGAAGCGGAAAAAAATTGTGGAGCGCTTCGCTGCCAAGCGGTCAGCCCTGATGGCCGCCTTCGATGCAGCGAAGGATCCAATGGAGCGTCTTGAAATTCATCGCAAGATTCAGGCCCTTCCCCGCAACAGTGCACCCACTCGCATGCGCAATCGCTGCTGGGCTACCGGCAAACCCCGCGGTGTGTATCGGGATTTCGGCCTCTGCCGCAACCAGCTGCGCGAACGTGCCCATAAAGGCGAACTGCCCGGCGTGGTCAAGTCCAGCTGGTGATCCGCTGAGGTCAAAACGCTTCTAAACGAAAAAGGAGGTGAGCAATCACCTCCTTTTTTGATGCAATCGTCGTCAGCAAACTGAGTGGATTCCGAGGGATTGGCGGTTGAATCCGGTGAAGTGCCAGAATCAGACTTGACAGAAAGACATAAACAACAGTGCAAGGTCAGACACAGTCGATCTCCTTTGACGGTCGGGAGATTCGACTGACCACAGGGCGGTATGCCCCCCAGGCCGGTGGTTCCGTGATGATTGAGTGCGGTGACACGTCCGTGCTCGTGACCGCCACCCGTTCAGCAGGACGCGAGGGCATTGATTTCCTGCCCCTCATTTGCGATTACGAGGAGCGTCTGTATGCCGCAGGTCGCATCCCTGGCAGTTTCATGCGCCGGGAAGGACGTCCGCCAGAACGGGCCACGCTGATCAGCCGCCTGATCGACCGCCCGATGCGGCCGCTATTCCCCAGCTGGCTCAGGGATGACCTGCAGATCGTGGCCACCTGCATGTCTTTGGATGAGCGGGTCCCCGCTGATGTGCTGTCGGTGACTGGTGCTTCCCTGGCCACGCTGCTTGCAGGCATTCCCTTCCACGGCCCTATGGCGGCGGTGCGAGTCGGTCTCCTCGGAGACGACTTCGTGTTAAACCCCAGCTACCGAGAAATCGAACGCGGTGATCTGGACCTGGTGGTAGCCGGAACACCGGAAGGTGTGGTGATGGTGGAGGCAGGCGCCAACCAGCTACCCGAGCAGGACGTGATCGAAGCGATTGACTTCGGTTACGAGGCTGTCTGCGAGCTGATCAAGGCCCAGGAGACCATCCTCAAAGACGCGGGCATCAAGCAGGTGAAACCTGAGGCTCCCAGCGAAGACACCACCCTGCCGGTTTACCTCGAGAAGGCGTGCAGCAAGGCGATCGGTGAGGTGCTGAGCCAGTTCGACCAAAGCAAGGCCGAACGGGACGAAAAACTGGACGCGATCCGTAGCAAGACCGCAGAGAGCATTGACGGGCTGAAGGACAACGACCCAGTGCGTCAGCTGGTGTCTGCCAACGGCAAGGCCCTGCCCACCAGCTTCAAGGCTCTGACCAAGAAGTTGATGCGCCAGCAAATTGTTAAGGACGGCAAGCGCGTTGATGGACGCGCCCTGGATCAGGTTCGTCCAATCAGCGCTCTGGCTGGCGTGCTGCCCAAGCGCGTTCATGGCTCGGGCCTGTTCCAACGTGGACTCACCCAGGTGTTGTCCACCGCCACCCTCGGCACTCCCAGTGATGCCCAGGAGATGGATGATCTCAACCCAAACACCGAGAAGACCTACCTCCACCACTACAACTTCCCGCCCTACTCCGTCGGCGAGACCAAACCAATGCGCTCTCCGGGACGGCGCGAGATCGGTCATGGAGCCCTGGCCGAGCGGGCGATTCTTCCCGTGCTTCCGGCCAAAGACACCTTCCCGTACGTGGTGCGTGTGGTGAGCGAAGTGCTCAGCTCCAACGGCTCCACCTCCATGGGTTCGGTCTGCGGGAGCACCCTCGCGCTGATGGACGCTGGTGTTCCGCTCAAGGCACCGGTGAGCGGCGCCGCCATGGGCCTGATCAAGGAAGGCAAGGAGGTGCGCATCCTCACCGACATCCAGGGAATCGAAGATTTCCTCGGCGATATGGACTTCAAGGTGGCCGGCACCGACAAGGGGATCACCGCCCTGCAGATGGACATGAAGATCACCGGTTTGGCCATCAACACAGTGGCTGAAGCCATCAATCAGGCGCGTCCTGCCCGTCTTCACATCCTTGAAAAGATGATGGAGGCCATCGACACCCCGCGTGAAGGCATGTCACCCCATGCTCCACGTCTGTTGAGCTTCCGCATCGATCCGGAACTGATCGGCACAGTGATCGGTCCTGGCGGACGCACCATCAAGGGCATCACCGAGCGCACCAACACCAAGATCGACATCGAGGACAGTGGCATCGTCACCATTGCTTCGCACGACGGTGCGGCCGCCGACGAGGCCCAGAAGATCATCGAAGGACTGACGCGCAAGGTGAATGAAGGCGAAGTGTTCAGCGGTTCGATCACCCGCATCATTCCGATCGGGGCCTTCGTGGAAATTCTTCCTGGCAAGGAGGGCATGATCCACATCTCCCAGCTCTCCGAGGCGCGGGTGGAGAAAGTGGAAGATGTGGTGAAAGTGGGCGATGAGGTCACCGTGCGCGTGCGTGAGATCGACAACCGCGGCCGTATCAACCTCACTCTCCGCGGAGTGCCCCAGAGCGGAGAGGATGCAGCTCCCGAACCTGCTCCGACCCCCGTCGCGCCCCTCTCCTGAGGGGCTCAGGTTCAGACCTGAAAACCAGGATCGATCCTTTCCATGGCCCGTGTCGCTTTCTCTTCAAGAGCGGCATGGGCTTTTCCATGACTAGCGATCAGACACCCGGCCTGACGCACATCGCCAGTGTTGTACGTCAAAGGCTGACCATCGGCATGGGTGAAGGCACCACCTGCAGCCAGCAGCACCGCTTCCGGCGCGGCCATGTCCCAGTCCTTGGGAGCACTTTTGCCGGAGAGTGAGACATAGAGATCGGTCTCGCCGCGCAGAATCGTGGCGACTTTGTAGCCGACGCTGCCCACCGCTTTAGAACCGCCAAGGGCGAGGGTGTCAATCAACGTCACCAGACGGTCGTCACGATGGCTACGGCTGGCCACCAGGATCAGCTCCGAAACCGTGGTTCTGTCGCTGAAGCGAACCGGCGACCGCTCGCCCTGGCGGTCTTCACACCAGGCCCCCTCGCCGACAAGGCCGATCCAGAGTTCGTCGGCTTCCGGCAGCAGCACCACCCCCAGCACGGGACGCCGCCCGTGCACCAGAGCCAGATGAACGGCGTATTCGCCGGTGCCCTGGAGAAAATCCTTGGTGCCATCGAGGGGATCAAGGATCCAGAGCCATTCCGCAGGCAGCGGTTGGCCTTCCGTGAGCTGCTCCTTGGCCGTTTCTTCGCTGAGTAGCGTCCAATCCACCTCCGGGAACCCCTGCTTAAGGCCATCCAGCAACCACTGGTTCACAGCTAGATCAGCCGCAGACACCGGGCCATCTCCACCGTCATCAACGCGCAAAACCTTGGGAAAGCCGTGCGGTGGCTGCTCACCGCGGGCATAGGCCCGCAAGATATCTGCAGCTCCCCAACAGAGTGGACGCAAAGCCGCGAGCAAAGCGTCCTGGCTGACACCGGCAGGCAAAGTCAGAGCAGTCGGCATCATGGGTAGGTCTGGGCGGAGCCATTGTGAAGCAGCGCGCCGAACCGGAGAACGGTGTTCTCTATATGGTCGGCACACCGATCGGTCATCTCGGTGACCTTTCGCCAAGGGCGCGTGCATTGCTGGCGGCGGTAAACACGGTGGCCTGTGAAGACACACGTCACAGCGGCCAGCTGCTCGTCTCTCTGGGATCGACAGCCAGACGCTGCAGCTTTCATCAGCACAACACCCACGCCCGCATCCCCCAGTTGCTGGATGAGCTCAGCCAGGGCCGCAGCGTGGCGGTGATCAGTGATGCTGGGCTACCAGGGATTAGCGACCCAGGCGAAGAGCTGGTGGCTGCAGCCAGAGCAGCAGGCCATGCCGTGATCTGTATCCCAGGGCCTTGCGCCGCCACCACCGCCCTGGTTAGCAGCGGACTCCCCAGCGGTCGTTTCTGCTTCGAAGGATTTCTGCCCGCTAAGGGGAGGGATCGCAGACAACGCCTGGAAACCCTTGCCAAGGAACCCCGCACGACTGTGCTGTACGAGGCACCCCACCGACTTCTGAAATTGCTGGAGGAATTACAGGAGCACTGTGGTGCGGCACGCCCTCTGCAGGTAACCCGTGAACTAACCAAACGCCACGAAGAGCAGGTTGGACCGACGATCGGGCACGCTTTGGCTCATTTCACCCATCAGGCACCCCAAGGAGAATTCACTTTGGTGCTGGGTGGCGCCGAAGTGCAGGCTCCAGACCCTCTGGATGACGAGGCATGCCTGCAGCAACTCCAGGAACTGATTGCCGATGGCATGAAAGCCAGTGATGCAGCTCGGGATCTGGCTCAACGCAGTGGCCGATCCAAGCGGGAGTTATATGCACTGCTGCACACCGCAGAGAACCAGGCAGACTGAGCCCACCTTTTGAACCACGCGGCATGCTGCTGCGCCTGCGACTGCTGATGATCACGCTGGGATCAGGCGCAGCCCTGCTGGTGGTGCTCTGTCTAGGAGCCCAGAACCTGAGTGATCGCTATCGCCTGCGACTTGGCATTGGAGAAACGGCTCCATTGCCCGCTGGTTTTGTCGTTGGCGTGAGTGCGGTGCTTGGGGTTGTTAGCGGTGGCAGCCTTACAGCCCTCCTGATGCCTAACTCTCAGCAGTAGGTCAATCAGGCGTCGAGGGAATACAACGCTCCTTCCATCACCAGGCGCGTGATGCCGCGAGCCACCAGGTGACGCGTGGTGCGCTCAAACACCTGCGTGTCAGGCACTTTGATCACGCGCTGGCTGCGACCACACTGACGCTTTGCCGTCCTGGGGGTGGCGTACAGATATAAGGCTTGTCGCGACAGTTCAGAAGGATCAGCAACGCCGAGCTCAGGAAATTCACTCAGCGGTCGAGGGTCCAGCTCCACGGTTTTATCCACCAGCATGTAGACACTTTCAGGCAACACGCCAGCGGCAAAGGGCAGACAGCTCATTTGCTCGCGGCTGACCTGAGGCAGGTCAACAGCGAGAACGGCCACCTCGTGAAACACATCATCAGGGTCAGGAGCGAGGTCGTCGTCTTCACTGATGTCCTCTGGCTCATCCGCTCCGAAGTCATCAGCATCGTCGAGAGCCAGAGTGGACGGACTGTCGTCTTCAGCCTGCTCGTCTTCTTGGGCTGATTGTTCCTCTGGATCCGACGGGTCTGACGGCATAGCTTCGGACTTCGGAGCCTCCGGTGCTGAGCTGAGGTCAGCACCGGCCTTGGCTTGTGGTGCAGCAGAAGCACCGCGGGAACGCAAAGCTTTGAGTGCGCTGTACTCGTCAGGCGATAACAGCGTTCGCACCGTACGACTGACCGTGTTGGTGCTGCATCCGAAGGCGTCTGCCAGTACGGCACTGGTTTCCCCGGCGCGATACCGCTCCAGCAGCTCTTGCTTCTGACTGTCTGTAAGCCGGCTGGGTGCCATCGCGAAAGTTGCACAGCATCCAACCTTAGGTGCCGCCGCCGGGATCGACTGCAACAATGAGCCCTCTGCTCCCTTAGCTCAGCTGGATAGAGCAACTGCCTTCTAAGCAGTCGGTCGATGGTTCGAATCCATCAGGGGGCGTCTAAAAAATCTTGTCAGGCAAAGCCAAGCGGATGGTCGACGACAACAGCCACATGGCTGAGGCCACCGCTGACATGGCGATCGCCATCAGCAAAGGCCTGACGCCCTGGAAGGTCGGCAGCAGCGATGCTGTGAAAGTCTGGTGAGCACCGTGGTGATCGCGCCCTTACTGCCCTTGCGATGGGCTAACCGGATCGATCCGGGTGGCTGAACTGTTGCCGCATCAGGGCTACAACGGAGTCACGCTGCAGTTTCGCTGATGGCAACGCTGGAAGAGTTCAAGGCAATGCGCAATGCGGTGCCGATGAGTGTGCAAGGGGAGCTGTTCAAGCTGATGACTTCAGACCCTGATGCCTCGATCCAGCGCATGGTGGAGATCGCAGCAGAGAAAGGAATGACGGTCACCTCAGAAGAGGTGCGTGGCTTCCTGCAAAAGATGGATGACGATGACGAGTTTGATGATTTCGAGCTGGATGCGGTTGCCCTTGCTGCGATTGCTGGTGGCACTCTCACTGGCAAAGGCTCGTGCTGAACGATGACAACCCTCAACGACTTCAAAGCACTCCGCGATTCAGTCCCAGCAGAGGTGCAAGCCGAGCTGTATCGCCTGTTCACTGCAGACCCTGAAGCGTCCTACAAGCGGATGGTGGAGATTGCGGCAGAGAAGGGCATGACCCTCACGGTGGAAGAGGTGAAGGGCTTCCTCAAGCAGATGGACGAGGACGATGAGTTTGATGATTTCGAGCTAGATGCTGTGGCGCTGGCTGCCATTGCTGGTGGTAACAGAGGTCATTGGAATGGGTGCTGAGAAACAAGCAAGTGCATGACGAGCCATGGGGGCGTTGCCCTGGCATGCGACCCATGCGCAAGAGGCTCTTTGGTGGCTCATCGATGACCGTTTGAGTCGTTGAAGCCAATCGTGACTATCAAAAGGCTGTAGCTCCACGCCCTTTCATGTCAGAAGAGCAACTCAAAGCCTTCCTGGAGAAGGTTAAAACTGACACCAGCCTTCAGGAAAAGCTCAAGGCAGCAGCCTCACCTGAAGCTGCCCTTGAAATCGCCAAAGACGCAGGCTTTGCAATTACCGCAGAAGATATTCAATCAATGCAATCGGCAACGGTAGAAGTTTCAGACGATGAGCTGGAAGGTGCGGCTGGCGGTAGAATAAGTTTGACTTGGTGGGATGCGCGCCCTTGTTGTTGAGCTTATGCCCTCAAAGCCCCTTCATTGACAGGGGTTTTTTATTGCTTCAATCGTCTGACTAACCCCTTCAATCAGCCTTCAATACCTGGCACCATTGCCCGCACTTAGCGGGCTTTTTTATTGGATACAGACACCGCTACCGACCGTTGCTAAGACTGCTGAAGCGACCTAGCCAGCGATGTCCAAAGAACAACTCAAAGCCTTTCTGGATAAGGTCAATGGCGACACCAGCCTCCAAGACCGACTCAAAGCAGCTAAGTCACAGGATGAAGTGGTGTCTATTGCTAAGGAGCATGGTCACGATTTTGGCACTTAACACATCAGCCAACTCAGTGAAGAGGAGCTGGAAAGCGTGTCTGGTGGCACCGTAATTGCGACCGCTGTTGCCGTTACTGCTACGATTGCAGCAACTGTTGTTACGGATGAAATAATCAAGAAAGAAGAGAAATAATCCATATCAGCCTCCAATACCTGGCACCATCGCCTGCACTCTTAGCGGGCTTTTTTGTTGGCTACAGACATCTCAGGAGACCGTCGCTATAAACAGGCTGTAGCTCCACGCCCTCCCATGTCAGAAGAGCAACTCAAGGCATTTCTAGAGAAGATCAAAGGCGACACCAGCCTTCAGGAGAAGCTCAAAGCTGCTGCTGATTCAGACGCAGTTCTAGCGATTGCGAAAGAGGCTGGTTTTATGATTTCTGCTGAAGACTTGGCTTCAGGCGAGCCTTTAGAGCTTTCTGAAAAAGAGCTGGAACGCTTGGCGGGCGGGGGCGGGAGCTACCTAACACTTTGCGTAGAAGCACCTGGTGGACGAACCATAGTGGCTGGTGATACGTGTTGTTCAGGATATGATCGGGGGTACAGTCTGAATGGGACGGTGAAAGGGTGCCCTTCATGGTGACTAGCTTACTTACTTATGCGCCCCTGCATTAACAGGAGCTTTTTTGCTTCAATCGTCTGACTAATCCCATCAATCAGCCTTCAATACCTGGCATAGACAAGGGCAGTTGAGTCAAAGTAGATAAAACGCATTCGCTAAAATTAGGGTGTCAATTAGGGACATTGCAGCCCGTAAATCATGACACCAAAACAGATTCAATTATTAAATCGCGCTTGCAAGATGGCAGGCGTTGATTCAAGCAAGATCAGTCCGTCTAATCCGTTTGAGAAGTCAGGGATGACAGCGGGTTTGTTGCAAGCAGCGATTGCAGAGCTTGATCCAGCGCAGGCAGCACGGTGGCGTGTTGCTGCAGGTGGTGGGTTGAGTGTTGCGACGATGGCTGAATTGCAATCTGGAGAGCCGTTGAGTGCTGCAGCACAGCAGGATTTATGGAATCACGATGCTGAGTTTGTCGGTGAATTTCAGCAGCAACGTGACAACAGCCTGGAGGAGCAGTTCAAGGCGTTGGAGAAAGGCGCTGCAGAAAAGCGTTGGCAGAACATGTTGCATCAGACGGGTGGTGATGAGATTGCCGCCAAGCGTCGAATTGAAGCTGAGGATGCAGAGACACAGCGACTATCTGAACAACGCGCAGTGTGGGCACAAGGAGGTCGGGTCTGATGGCAGAACTGACAAAGAGTGAACAGGTCGCTTACGACATCAGTGCTGAGCGAACAAAGAAACAAGCAGCGCGAAATCGTGGTGCAGCAGATGCATTGAATGCAGCACCTCCTGGTGCAGTGGAGCGGGCTCGGGCTCGGGCGTTAGGGCAAGTGAAAACACCTGTTGCCCCGCGGGCGTCATCACCAGCCAAGCCAACGTTGAGCGGTCGAACGATCAAGCATTCGAGCGGGATGGAGGTGCCAGAAGAGATTTATGACTGGCCAGCAGAACGGCAGCGAAAGTTTCTGGAGCTGAAAGCAGCAGATCTGAAGAAGGACAGCGATGACAACGCTGCGATGGGGATGATCAATCAGCTGTTGGATCTACGTGATGCCGATCGGCGTGAGATTGCAGCGCTGCGCACTCAGATGTCGACGGCATTGACGGTGGTGGAGGGTCTCCAGCGGCGGTAGGAACAGATCGACACCGTGGTGACGATCGAGAAATCCAATGAGCTGTCAGAGCAACTGGCGAGCGTCAGTGATGCTGTGATCCATGCCACTGCGGTGGAAGCCAGCCTGCGCAATCAGACGTCCCGCAGCCAGGCGGAGATGGATAACCAAGCGGCGGCAGCAGCCCGGCGGGAATGGGGCATCAGCGAATGACGTCGCTGGCGCGCCACACCGGCAGACCCACCCGGGAGGAATCCGGTGAGATCCCACCCAAGGTGCGGGCAGCCCTAACCCTCAGGGCCGCCGGCCACAGCTGGAAACAGTGCTCCGACATGACCGGGGCCAGCTACCGGAACCTCCTGAAATGAAAGGATCTACCGATAGCTGAAGCCTACGTCGAGGAGAAGGTGAGGGAGGCCCTAGCGGGCACCTACAACAGGCTCATCAGTGCAGGCCCAGCTGTTGCCGATCGGCTGCTGTCGATTGCGTTGGATCCGGCGACGAAGTCCTATGCCGCGGTGTCTGCCTGCGAGGCAGTGATCCGCAGCATCGAGCGAGGGGTGCTGGACCGCGAGATGCGGGAACACATCGCCAAGCTGCGCGAGCAGATGGCCCAGCTGGAGCAAGGACGACCGATCGATGTTTGAGCCTCGACTGCTGACCGAGGAGGAAGCGCAATGGCGTGCCTCCTGCGGTTGGCACACGTCGAAGAATCAGCCTTTAGTCAGCGATGTGCCATCGCAAAGAAATCCAAACCGCAACTTCCTGACGGGTTCACTCCAACCGGGTACGTTGTCCACATGCGGGCAAGTCTGCCTGCCTGAAGCCAGTCATCAAAAGCAATTACTGGGATTTTCCCCGTTGCTTTAATTCGGGCCAGTTAGCAGATTTCTCCCCTTCAAATTCAATAACAAAGCATGGATCAAGTTGACATCACTATCGTTAGTGCCGGTCTCTCTGGCTTGATTGCAGCAAGGGAAGCCAAGAAAAAGGGCTACAGCGTCAAAGTGCTTGAGGCCCGGTCCCGCGTGGGCGGCCGGATGTTTAATCAAATCACCCCCAGCGGCGGAATTATTGATCTCGGGGGACAGTGGGGTGGACATACTCATCACCGTTTAGAACAATTGACTGATGAGCTAGGACTACAACGACATCCAAGTTTTTACGACGGCAAGGGTGTTTTTATTTGGGATGGTGAAAAGTCTATAGCTGATATCAGCATTATGCCAGGAGAAGTTGAATCAATTGGCTTTTTTATTGCAAGAGGTTTGAACATCAATTTAGAAGAGAAAACCTCTGCAATTAATTTGTGGAATAAGCTATTAGCCATCAGTAAGACGATTAATCCAAGTCAGCCTTGGCTAGCCGCTGATGCAGAAATTTTAGATAAAACAACTGTTTCGCATTGGCTCGAGCAAAACAACGCGTCTCGCCTTGCTCAATGGCTCTTTGCTTACAACTGCACCGGCGGAACTGGTACAGGAGGGTATGAACCCTGTGAATCCTCTATTTTGCACCTTGCTTTAGGCCAGAACGTTGCGCCTCAAAGTGGTGGTGGAGAGGAATGGCTCATCACGAAGGGTGCGGGAGAGGTTGCAAAACTACTTGGCGAAGAAATGAGAGAGGATATAGAACTTTCTGCTCCAGTTCAAGAAATTACTCAAACAGGTGATGGTCTTGAAGTTTTTTATGGATATGGTGCAAATAAATCAATTTCATCTAATGCAGCTATCGTTGCAATTCCACCAGTATTACGTCAAAAAATAACCTTCAACCCTGGACTTGAAAGCGAGTACAGGCAATTTATCCAACGTTCGCCAATGGGAACAAAATTTAAAGTTTTAGCGGTTTACAAAGAAGCTTTCTGGAGAGAACAGGGGTTCTGTGGGGCAGGCCAAGGAAACTTAAAATTGCTTGAACAGACTGCCGATAGCGGTCCCCCAGAAACAAGTCCGGGAATATTGGCTTCATTTGTTTCTGGACATCGAGCATCTCAGCTGAATCGTCTCCCAGATTTAGAACAACGGCGATTGATCCTTGAAGATCTTGTTCGATACTGGGGGCCAAAGGCTGCCGAACCGCTCGATCTTGTTGTTCAGCGCTGGATCGATGAACAGTGGACCACCGGTGGCTACACCGCTTTCCGCACGCCGGGAGCATGGACTGGATTCGGCACAACCTGGCAGCAGCCTCACGGCAGAATTTTCTGGGCTGGCACGGAAGAATCCACCCGCTGGCCTGGTTATTTCGAAGGGGCCATTGAAGCGGGTATCCAGGCAGTAGACCGCGCTGCAGCCGCTTTGGATGGAGGAGGAAACTGAGATCCTCTCGACGAATCAAGCGGCAGGCGCATCTTGACTCTGCTGGCGTGAGGGATCTGTCTGCAGCTGGGAGTCGAGGACCACTAGGCCTCCTCCCGCACAAAGGGGGGATCGAGTTCCATTAGGCCTCTCCCAACACCATTAAGTGTTCGATTTTCGAGGTGCTGCGGAGCTACATGGTGAGCTTCGCCATGGCGGCTCTCAACGTGTTCCCTTTCAGCTCACGGTGGCAGGTCTGCTCATGCTCTTTGAGGGTGTGACCCATCGATTGGGCGCACAGGGATTGGTTGATGTTCGCCTCGATGGAGCGCATGGCCCAGCGGTGGCGAAGGTTGTAGAGGTCGAAGCCCGGCGTGAGTTCTTCAGAAATGGCCTTGAAGACTGACCTGCACCTCCACTGCCGCCATGCTGCGACCCAGTTTTCGCTCCGCTTAGCGTCCCAGCTTTGAGGCGTTAGCCAGCGGACACCACCTGGGATATCGACGTTATGTAGGTCCCAGCGTTCTATCCACTCCCCTGGGTACGCAAAACAGGTGCGCTCTTCCGGCAGGGACAGCTTGGTTTTGATCGTCAGGCAGCTGGCGGTGCCGTCATCGTTGAGTTGCAGGCTGGGTACTTCACCTGTCCTGCAGCCGAAGGTCGCCATTGCAGCGATACACCAGCCGTAACGCTCGCCTCTGACTGCATCGACAAGTTTGATGATCGCGTCATCGGTGGGTATGGCCCGAGGGCCAGGCTTGGGTTTCTTCTGCAGGTTTTTGAGCTTGATCGCGCCCGATCACCACCATGGTGACCATGGCTGTGAATCAGCCTGTTGCGCTGCACCTAAACCCATCCAGACCGTGGTGGATCCACCCGCTGAGGTCATCGTCACGCCTGGGGGCAGTGATGAGGACATGGGCGCCCGGTCAAATGCCGATGGGGGCATCGGCTTTCCTCTTCAGTCCACCGTCTGGGATGCATTTGCCGATCAGGCGGATTGCATGAATCCCACCAGTGAGTTCATCACTCAGTTGGATGAGACACCACGGTTGCGCAGCGCCGCATCACTCCGATCACTGAGCCGTATACGCGAGGCATTGGAGGCAATGCCAGAGCAGTCAGCACTGGATGAGCCGGTGTGCATTTCTCTCCAGGATGCGCTTGTGGTGATGTCTCAGCTGATGGCGAGGCTGCGCTGATGGCGACCAAGCGTCGTCGACGCCCTTTGCCACCAAAGGCCAGGGCACAGGCTGAAGCGGAGATCCTTGAACAGGGTCGCTGGAGTCAGTTGCGTGCCAACGATGCCCTCCACACACCGGCTGAGAATGCTGCGGCACGGCATCGTTGCCAGCAGTTGATTGAGGGTGGTCCTGCTGCGGTGGATCGGCTGGATGCAGAAGAAAGACCAACTGCCTTGGAGGCAGTCGGTCGATTGCAAAGTGGTCCCACCTTGTAAGTGGTCCCGCCCCCTAAAACGGGACCACTATTGGCATTCTGGGGGGATACCAAGGGCGCCCTCCACATCCAAGAGCGCAGTCATAGCTTCAAAAACCCAGTCCACGACTGTGAATTTTTCTGCCTTCTAAGCAGTCGGTCGATGGTTTGAATCCATCAGGGGGCGTCTAAAAAATCTTCTTAGGCAAAGCCAAGCCGATGGACGACGACAACAGCCACATGGCTGAGGCCACCGCTGACATGGCGATCGCCATCAGCAAAGGCCTGACGCCCTGGAAGGTCGGCAGCAGCGATGCTGTGAAAGTCTGGTGAGCACCGTGGTGATCGCTCCCTTACTGCCCTTGCGATGGGCTAATCGGATCGAACCGGGTGGCTGAACTGTTGTCGCATCAGGGCTACAACGGAGTCACGCTGCAGATCCGCTGATGGCAACCCTGGAAGAGTTCAAGGCAATGCGTGATGCGGTGCCCGCTGCGGTGCAGGGTGAGCTGTTCAAGCTGATGACTGCAGACCCTGATGCCTCGATCCAGCGCATGGTGGAGATCGCAGCAGAGAAGGGGATGACGGTCACCTCAGAGGAGGTGCGTGGCTTCCTCAGGCAGATGGATGACGATGACGAGTTCGATGATTTCGAACTGGATGCGGTTGCCCTTGCTGCCATTGCTGGTGGTAAAAGAGGTGAAGGGTCAGGGTGCTGAGAAACAAGCAAGTGCATGACGAGCCCTGGGGTCGTTGCCCTGGCATGCGACCCATGCGCAAGTGGCTCTTTGGTGGCTCACCCCAGAGCATTTGAGCTGTTGGTGCTGTTACCGACCGTTGCTATGACAAGCCTGTAGTTCATTCCTTGCGCATGTCAGAAGAGCAACTCAAGGCATTTATCGCCAAGGTCAAAGACGACCCATTACTTCAAGACAAACTCAAATCAGCTCAAACTGCCGAGCATGTCGTTGAAATTGCCAAACATCATGGCCACCACTTTACTGCTGAACATGTAAAAAACACTCCTCTGACACAAGAAGAGCTTGAAGTAGTGAATGGTGGTACTGCCAATATGTGCAACACTGGGAATGGAGCGCTTGTAACCGCTGCTATTGGGGCTTCTATTGCATGGTGTGGTGCCCCTCCTGGAGCATTTGGCATGTAAGTTTGGATCTAAGACGATGCTCTTTTGATTCCGATAAAAAGCTTCGACTCAATACTTTTTTGTTGATTAAATCATTGTCTCAGAAAATTGCAGCCCGCATGAAGCGGGCTTTTTATTAGGTCTGAGCGTACATCTTGAAGCTCGATCTGGCGATGTTGAACACCGCTGCCGACCGTTGCTATGACCAGGCTGTACCTCCACGCCCTCCAATGTCAGAAGAGCAACTCAAAGCCTTCCTGGAGAAGGTTAAAACTGACACCAGCCTTCAGGAAAAGCTCAAGGCAGCAGCCTCACCTGATGCTGCTGTTGAAATCGCCAAAGACGCAGGCTTTGCAATTACCGCAGAAGATATTCAATCAATGCAATCGGCAACGGTAGAAGTGTCAGATGAAGAGCTGGAAGGTGCAGCTGGCGGGGGAAACACTTGTACCTTTATTGGACCTTTTCGAACCTGCTTCTGATAAATCCGATTTAGCCTACGCCCTCATCAAACCCCCTGCATTGACAGGGGTTTTTCATTGCTTCAATCGTCTGACTAACCCCATCAATCAGCCTTCAATACCTGGCACCATCGCCCGCACTTAGCGGGCTTTCTTGATTGCTTGCAGACATCGCTGCCGACCGTTGCTATGACCAGGCTGTAGCTACACGCCCTTCAATGTCAGAAGAGCAACTCAAAGCGTTTCTAGAAAAGCTTAAAGCCGACACCAGCCTTCAGGAAAAGCTCAAAGCAGCTGCTGATTCAGACGCAGTTCTTGCGATTGCGAAAGAGGCTGGCTTTAGCATCTCTGATGATGACTTGAAGAAAGCTCAATCAGAAATTTCAGATGAAGAGCTGGAGATTGCAGCTGGGGGCAATAATGATACTCAACGGGATAGATGGTGCTGGTTTGGCGACTCTATGTGTCAGTGAAGAATTAGGCTACTTGTGGACCAGCCTACACACTTAATACTCCTACATTGATACGACTTATTTCTGCAGTTACACCTGAAAGCCCACACACCTGCCTCCTATACCTGGCACCATTGCCTGCATTAAATATCAATTAGCGCACTGGTGGCGAGCACCTCTGCCAGCCTGTTTTCTGCATCTGCTTCCACGCATCAATGGCGTTGTGCCTGAGCATCCGCCTGCGTGTCTGCGGCACTGGTGGATGTGGCGGAATCCAGCTGTAAGTCCGTACTGACACCCACTCCGCATGAGGCGATGGGTTGTCGGGTTTGAACTGCACCACAAGCTGCTCCTGAGCGTTCACCAGCCAGTCCTCTCCGCCGGGTTTCGGCGGATGACGGTCAACGAGGGGGCGGTCCTTGTTGGGCATGCCGGTGAGTCTGGCGAGCACCCTGATCAGACTGAGCGCTGCAGCTGCTACGGCATGCCGAACCATTGGGGTGATCATCTCGACCTGGCCTGATGCATGGCCCTGATCGGAGAGCACGACCTGGGGCAGGCCACCACCGCGATGGGGCGATGCCTTTTCCACCTGCAACGGGATCTGCTGATCGAGACCTGGAGAGACCAACTGCCGACAAAGCAGTGGGTCGATGGTTCGAATCCATCAGGGGGCGTCTAAAAATTTTGTCAGGCAA
Organism: Synechococcus sp. A18-25c; assembly: GCF_014280035.1. Lineage (NCBI taxonomy): Bacteria > Bacillati > Cyanobacteriota > Cyanophyceae > Synechococcales > Synechococcaceae > Synechococcus > Synechococcus sp. A18-25c. The sequence continues at coordinate 792,956 of NZ_CP047957.1, read as the reverse complement.
AGCCAAGCGGATGGTCGGCGACAAAAGCCACATGGCGGAGGCGACCGCATACATGGCGATCGCCATCAGCAAAAGCCTGACGCCCTGGAAGGTCGGCAGCAGCGATGCTGTGAAGGTCTGGTGAGCACCGTGGTGATCGCTCCCTAACTGCCCTTGCAATGGGCCACCCGGATCGAACCGGGTGGCCCATCCCTTATCGTTTAATTCGCTGCAGCCGATCGTGACTTCAAAAGGCTGTAGCTCCACGCCCTCCCATGTCTGAAGAGCAACTCAACGCCTTTCTGGAGAAGGTCAAAGCTGACACAAGCCTGCAAGAAAAGCTCAATGGAGCTGCAGATGCAGATGCTGTTGCGGAGATTGCGAAAAAAGCAGGCTTTTCGATTACTTCAAAAGATATTCGATCAATGCAATCAGCAAATGAATTGTCAGACGCAGAGCTGGAAGGTGCAGCTGGTGGATGCGGTCGCGGTACTCGCGATACTCACCTTGCCAGGGGTTGTGGGCCCCTCGACCAGTGTCAACGTACTGCGCTCGATGGTGGCACCACTACCCAGTGGTGGTGCAATTAGCGTGTTGCCGGGCCCAGAGGAGGCGACGAAATGGGTTCTAGTTCCCCATTTTTAAAAGCGCCTTCGCCTTCAAATACCCTGCATTGATAGTGGCTTTTTATCGCTTGCAGGCACGGCTCCCGACCGTTGCTATGACCGAGCTGAAGCTTCAGTTCCTCCAATGTCAGAAGAGCAGCTCAAAGCCTTTCTAGAAAAGGCCCAAGGCGACACCAGCCTGCAGGAAAAGCTCAAAGCAGCAGCCTCCCCTGAAGCCGTTATTGAAATCGCTAAAGAAGCTGGGTTTGCAATTACCTCAGAAGATATTCAGTCAATGCAATCGGAAGAACTGTCAGACGATGAGCTGGAAGAAGCAGCTGTCGGAGGCGGTCACAATTGTGGTTTCACGGCACCCCGACGAGATGGCCGACCTGCGACCAGGATGGTCCGAGGCCCATCGTGTGGAAGGTCCCACTAAAATCAACTGTTGCAGATTGGTAAGCCTATACGCCCTCAAAGCCCCTGCATTGACAGGAGTTTTTTATTGCTTCAATCGTCTGACTAACCCCTTCAATCAGCCTTCAATACCTGGCACTGAATATTTCTCAAGATTGTTTTTCAAGCCATTTGTGCTCTTAGGAACATCACCTGACGACTAATATTGCTATCAAAAGCACATACACCCTCCGTCACCAATGTCAGAAGAGCAACTCAAAGCCTTCCTCGAAAAAGTAAAAGCTGACACCAGCCTTAAGGAGAAGCTCAAAGCAGCTTCCGATGCTGATGATGTTGTGGCGATTGCAAAGGAGGCAGGCTTTAAGATTTCTGCTGAAGACTTGAAGAACACTAAGGTAGAGCTTTCTGAAGAAGAGCTGGAAGGCTTGGGCGGTTCGGGTACGAGCTACACCGAGGGATACCAGGGTTGTGATACCAGGTGTTGCAAATCCTTTCCTTAATTTTTAGCTAGCTTACTCACCCAAAGCCCCTGCATTGACAGGGGTTTTTTATTGCTTCAATCGTCTGACATACCCCATCAATCAGCCTTCAATACCTGGCGCTAAATATCGATCAAATCTGCTCATCAGGCTAATTGTGCATCCAGGAACACAACCTGATAACCGATACTGCTATCAACAGCACATACAACCTCCATCACCGATGTCAGAAGAGCAGCTCAAAGCCTTCCAAGAAAAGGTCAAAGCAGACACCAGCCTTCAGTCAAAGCTCAAGGCAGCAGCGTCCCCAGAAGCTGCTCTTGAAATCGCCAAAGACGCAGGCTTTTCAATTACCGCAGAAGATATTCAATCAATGCAATCGACAGCGGGAGAAGTATCAGATAAAGAGTTGGAAGGTGCAGCTGGCGGAAGGAGGAGCCGTGAAAACACGTTGGATCGTTTGTTTGTGAGGTGTGGTGAGTAAGATTGCCCAGCTTCATGGGGATCATCGATCCTTTGTGAGATTGTACGCTCCCAAAGCCCCTGCTGCCGTAGGGGCTTTTTACTATTTCAACAGTCTGATTAATCCCTTAATCAGTCTCCAATACCTGGCACCATCGCCCGCACTTAGCGGGCTTTTTTATTAGATACAGACATCACTGCCGACCGTTGCTATCACCTAGCTGTAGCTTCACGCCCTTTCATGTCAGAAGAGCAACTCAAAGCGTTCCTGGAGAAGGTCAAAGCCGACACCAGCCTTCAGGAGAAACTAAATGCTGCAGCCGATTCCGATGCAGTTCTTACGATTGCGAAAGAAGCGGGGTTTAGTATTTCTACTGATGACTTAAAGAACACTCAATCTGATTACATTTCAAATGAAGAGCTGGAAGGAGCGTCTGGGGGATGTGATCCTGTCAGACACTCCTGCCCGGCGGGGGCCGGGACATGCTGTATGACTCAGCTGTTCTCGAGCAGATGAGTCAGATGCAGTTCTTGATCTTGCAATAGAGGCTGGGTTTAGTTTCTCTACTGCCGACTTGAGGCAGGCTCAATCAGAACCTTCAGATGAAGAACTGAAAGCCGCGGCTGGGGGTGTCGGTGTGATCCGGAGCTAGCGGTTGATGGGTCGGGTAATTGGTTGTTGACTATGCCGAGTGAACTCGAAGCGGCTAAGTACTAAGCCTACTCATCATCTATTATCAATGCCCCAGCCGCCCAGGGACACTCTTTAGCTTTAATCACACCCAAATGCCAATCAATCAGTATCCAATACCTGGCACGATTGAGTGCTTTAAGTATTAGCTAAAGACACTGCAGCGGACCATTGCTATAACTGCAATAAAGCCTAACACCCATCTCCTTAGTACAGCTCAAAGCCTTTCTAGAAAAGGTCAAAGGCGACACCAGCCTTCAGAAAAAGCTCAAGGCAGCAGCCTCACCTGAAGCCGTTATTGAAATCGCTAAAGACGCAGGCTTTGCAATTACCACAGAAGATATTCAATCAATGCAATCGCAATCGGGAGAAGTATCAGACGATGAGCTGGAAGCTGCAGCTAGCGGCTGCTCACTGGCGAACTTGGGTTTTGAGATGATGCCCGAGATTAAGCCCCTACTTTGACTTGATGTGACTGGTAATGGATCCTACTCCCTCCAAGCCCCTGCGTTGACAGGAGATTTTTATTGCTTCAATAGTCTGACTAACCCCATCAATCAGCCTTCAATACCTGGCACCATCGTCCACATTTAGCGCGCTGTTTTATTGCTAACTGACACCGCTGCCGACCGTTGCTATAACCAAGCTGCAGCTCCACGCCCTCCCATGTCAGAAGAGCAACTCAATGCATTTCTAGAGAAGATCAAAGTCGACACGAGCCTGCAGTTGAATCTCCAAGCTGCTGGTGATGTTGATGCTGTTCTCGAGATTGCAAAGGAGGCTGGATTTAAGATTTCTGCAGACGACTTGAAGAAGGCTCAATCAGAACTTTCTGACGAGGAGCTGGAAGGCACAGCTGGAGGGAACGGACCAGTAACCAACCCCACGAATGGATGCGGGTGCCCTCCGGGTGCAATAACCCACTTCACAATGGACACTAACCCTAGATGCGGATGCTGACCTGTGCTGAACAACTAATCCCACACACTCAAACCCCCTGCATTGACAGGGGTTTTTTATTGCTTCAATAGTCTGACTAACCCCTTCAATCAGCCTTCAATACTTGGCATAGATAAGGGCAACTGAGTCAAAGTAGATAAAACGCATTCGCTAAAATTAGGGTGTCAATTAGGGACATTGCAGCCCGTAAATCATGACACCGAAACAGATTCAATGATTGAATCGCGCTTGCAAGATGGCAGGCGTTGATTCAAGCAAGATCAGTCCATCAAATCCGTTTGAGAAGTCAGGCATGACAGCGGGTTTGTTGCAAGCAGCGATTGCTGAACTTGATCCAACCCACATTGCACAATGGTGTTAGATCAACTGGATGCCGAAGAAGGAGCACTTTTCTCTCAGGTAGTCAGTCTTTTTAAAAGTGGTGCAGCCTACAAAAATGGGATCACTAAAGGCACTTTTGAGGGATACCGGTGGCGCCCTCCACATCCAAGAGCCCAGTCATCATCAAATATCCAATCCACAACTAAAAATTTTCTGCCTTCTAAGCAGTCGGTCGGTGGTTCAAATCCAGCTGAGGGCGTCAGTCAAAAACCAAGCCCAGCACGAGAATCTCGGGTTTCAGGATAATTTTTCATGTCACAAGAGTGGTCACAGGCGATGGGTTCACTTGGTCTCCGCTTGTGCTGCAGCGGAAAGCGCGTTTCGAATTCAGAGCAACCCGATGATTCTGAAGATGCAGGACGTGCAATTGATCGCCGAGGCATGCCGGCAGCGGGTGCATTGACGACAAAGAAGGGAGGTCAGCATGAACATCCACGAGTGTGGTGGTCGACTGACACCTTGAAGCAGTTGAATCGTCTTAATTCAGTTAGAAGTGGCGAAGAACCGCAGGACACGCATCAATCGTTACTACGAGCAATGACAGAACTATCTGAAGGCCATTTTTTTCAAGGGTTTCATCGATCAAAAAGCACACATCTTTCCATTACAAATAACAAGCCATGTTGGTGAGTCGAGCCAAAGTCCAAAGAGACTGCGCAATCAGTCACTCAATTTTCGACCTCTCCACCTTGGTTGAGACGTAATAGGTGGCAGAACAGGATTCGCAAGAAACCGGAGGCAAGCAATCTTGGATGGATCACCATACGTTGCTTCAATCGCTTCCTTTGCCAGTTGTTCAAGCTGAGCATTCCTGGCAATTTGTTGTCGGCCTGATACACGCGTCATTGAAAGTAATTCTGTTTTCTGGACGCTAAAAACCGAGAACAACTCCTGCCTGATTGCTTCACTCAAATACACCTGTAGATGTATTTAGGTAACCAAGGGTTCACTGGAATACAAAACGATCAACGAACTCGTCGAAGGTGAACAGGGTGATCAACAATTGCATCGAGCGTTAATCTTGCCGCCTTCGCCAACTGGCATAGGCATACTGCGTGAGCTGAAGTCAGCGACTGGTAGCGGCATCGACGTCACAAGCGCTCTGGGGCGAGCCACCAGAGCCACTGGCGCATCAGACGCACGCCAGGGCGACCACCCTCTGGGCTCGTCGTCCACTTGATTGTTTCTCAGCACTCACCGCGATGCGGCGTCCAAGAGTAACGGCAACGAATGGCCACAGCATCGATTGGCCCTCATGGACTTCATCCATTGGATTGAGAGAACCCGTCATCTCGTCCATTGTGAGCGTGATGCCCTGCTCTGCCGCATTGTGTGCCACCAATGTGTTGGCCGCAGCCGTCAACTTTCGATGGATCCTGTTCAACGCACTCGGACCTGCAGACCGTCCTCGATGCGGTTGAGTGATGCTTGCTCGGAGTGCGTGGCGAGCATGCCGATGATGGTGAAAGCAATGACAAGAGCGCAAGCCATGGGTTGAGAGGTGTGTGGTTTGGGGTCTCCCCCGTGTGACATCACCTTCTCGGGAATCCACATCACAGATGGCGACCAGCATCAATTCGACCTGTGATCTTGGTCACGGTTCAATCCGTGCACTCACTCGCGTCGAGATCAAATCGCTGGAGAGCCACCCCGCCGCATGGCTCGAGCGGCCGATGAGCGCCGATACCGGCGCGTCTTCTAGCAGTTGTTTGCAGGAAGGCTTGCCGCTGCATCGTGGCAAGCGCGGGCTAGCGCCTCTCCGACCGTCGATTTTGCCGAGGGAGAGAGACAGACCTCTCAGCCAGTCTCGTCTCAACACATGAAGGCAACGCCTTCAACCATCACTCTCCGCCCTGAGAGACCCAACGCAGCGTCATGACAAACAAGATTCAGTTTTGGATCAGGCATTAAGACTCATTTGATAATCGTTCTCACATCGCGTAGAAATGCACTTGGACGCTCGACGCATCGACAGGAGGCAGATGTTTAGCGGGTTCCCTCGCCCGCGCCTTCTGACCCGATCGGTTGATGATTCAGAAACCGGCTGTGTCACGAGCACGACGTACCTCCGCAGAACCAAACCAATCGGATTGACGCCATCTCCACGATTGCTGCCTCGGCAGAACAACACGTCGAACCAAGAATGGGTCAGGCAATTTTGCATCCTGCGATCGCTCGCGATCCATCAGTGACACGCAATCCCGCGACGATGGAGCTACATGGGAGGTGCAATCGCGATTGCAGGGCAAAGCAAGGTGCGCATAAGCCTATTGCAGACATCACTCAAGCAAACCCTCAATAATTGCATCGACTAATGATTGCCTCGCACGACGGGGATGCGAAAAAGCCAAGGCTTTGGTGTTAAGTGAACGATCGCACTCAAGCTGCAAACTGAAGCGATCAAAAGCTTTTTCACCAAAGATTTTCACAAATTGAGAGCCCTCTCTCCGGACGCTTGTTTCAAAGCCATTGGCGTTCAGGAACCTTAACGATGAACGCTCACATTGACGCAGTGTTTGCGATCCCAGAGAGAGCACAATAAGTTGCACCTCAGGAACACTTGCTGAAGCCATTGGGCTCGCCATGGCTGCACTGAATAATACAACTGCAGGGATAAGTCGTTTGAACACTGTCTTTGAATACACCTGGAAGAATCTTAGGCTAACTCAGCCCGTATTAGGATTGAGAACACTGTCCCAACACTTGTCTGGCTCATCAGTTCAGAAACATTGTCCATTCTCTCTAGTCGCTTTAATCATCACACCACTGACCATTCCATTCCATTTGGATTCAATAAACAAGACTTCATCGAAGAATCCAACGACCAAAACCCCTCACTGAGTAGTGACCTGCTTCCAGTCGATTCTCTGCAGATTGATGCGGTTTTCAGTGCCGAGGTAGTGAAACAACCGTTGCAGAACAATGGGCCGACGTGTCCAAAAGCGATGAAGCGGACAAAGAGGCGCGTCCAGCGCGGAAAAACCCGCCACAAAACCGAAGCATGCAAAACCCTGCTTGATCCACGTGGTCCATCACAGTGGCCACCTGTACAGATACGAGAGCTTTCTTTTGCTGTTGCAGCCCAATCTGGTGTCAAGACAGCATGCTTTGCACAACGGGAAGAGACGTGGTGTCATGAACTGCTCACCTAAGTATTTCCACTCCTTGTGGCGAGCCAAGAGCTGTTTATCGTTTGTCGGTTGTTTGATCGGCAGGTGACCTTCCGCTGCCACGCGCTCATGGCCTGCAGCAGCCGGGAACACCAAGCAATGACTGACCTCGCAATCAGCATCTCAGCGGCACTGCGCGATGCACAGCTCCAGCGTCTTGAAGCGTCCTTGGCTGCCAAGACGCCGTCCAAGGCTCAAGCAAAACCACCATCGGATAACGACAAGCGGGCTTCGGTTCGCGGCTGATCATCCAGACCTGCTCCATCCCTCGATCAGAACAAACCTTGCCGCGATTGAACTCGATCGCACCCACCAGCCAGGACGCCATCTGATCCGCTTCCTCCTCGCTCAGCAATGGCACCAGACAGTCCCATGTTGGCTAACCACGACGATCTAGCTCCCTTCATCCAGGCCCAGCGCAAGCAAATTGTCCAAAACCCTTCAGATCGAATGCATCGCGAGAGAAAGAATTAAAAGCATTCATCAAGACCATCCTTCACAGACCCATAACTGAAGGAATTGATGCCCTGCATCTGGTTCACCCACGCCGATAGTTTAACGAAAAATTTCTTATCGGTTTTGACAATGATGAAACATTTTCTTGCTATATTAATAACACTGGCCTCATGCTGTCCTGCTGTACCGGCTCAATCCAAACAGGATATTAGGCATTATTTATGTAGAGATCCATTCATCAGCGACGAATTTCCAAAGCTAGGGACGCGACTCACAATTGATTGGAACAATCGTCGTTTTACCTTCAACAATTATCTGGGATGGTATGACGGATTTACGATAGAAGATGAAGGGCTCGCAATTTATTGGGAGGGAGATAGAGAAGGAATCTACGAGCGTTGGACTATCGATGTTGTCGAAGGATATATCACTCAACAAAACAATGACAATGCGCAAATCACATCAAAAGTGACGTGTCTAAGGACTGCTCCTTTTTGGTTGAACTAGCCTTCCTCTAGAAGTATCCATGAGTGCTAGCAAGTGAACAAGAGTCTCAAATTAGGCAAGCGCATGCACAGCCAGCCAGAACAGCGGATAGTAGCTTTCAAGCTTTCTGCCATGCCAGGATTCCCCTTGGGATAAACCAATAGGAAATGAGCTGAAAATTTTTGCCCAAAATATAGGAGCGAAAAAAATCTTTCAAATCTATCCAACTATTGCGATATTGGCTTGGGTATAGCAGTGTGCTGATGACAGCAAAGATCATGACGTGAAAAAAATTTCCTGCGGGGTGATGACCTAGCTGAAACCCCAGCAGACGGGCTTCGCTATTGACGCTGAAATCAAGACCGAAATGATCGTGGAGTTTATCGTGCAGCTCAGTGCACTCGCCAATTCCGGGAATCCAGTTCTCTAGAAATTGCACATAGGGATCAGGTCCTGACTCCGGCATCTACCCACGGCAATACACGCCATTGAAAAGAGCCTTTGAAGATCTTGATGTAGCCAATTCATCCATTCCCAACACAGGGGGAGCTGCAGCGTGACTGCGTTCTAGCTGCGATGCGGCAACAGTTCAGCCAAACGGTTTAAACGTGGTGTCAGAGGATCGCTGAGGAGATGACATATGCAACTCCTCAGCGATCGAGAGTAGAACGTCCCGCATTGACGTCCATCGGTGGCAAGACCTCCCTTCGACGCGTGGAAAAGATCCTGGTCAGAAATGATTTCAGCCTTAATTTCTCAGAATAGAAATCTGCAGTGGTGGAGAGATCACTAATGACTGTGCCAAAGGGCGAGTGAATGTGAATTTCGATTCACCAGATGGCAAGAGTGCATTCTGTACACCACCTTGTTTCCCGAGCAAACCCTGTACGTTGAAGATTGAATCATCATCAATCGCGGCGCTAAACACCTCTGCTCGGCTATCAGTGTACGCAAAGAAACTCTTATCACGTGTGGATTTTCTTCCATCATAAATTTCAACCAGCGAGTTACCATCGAAACCACTTGACACAAGAATGCGATTCGCTGCATTGGTTGTGCTCGATGGCAGGCGTGCGACTGATACGCCCCGGCGATATCCAGTACGAATCGCATTGAATGAATTGAAGAGCGTCGGTCCAGCTGTCGTGCCGTTGTATCCCCTGACCTGAGCCTGAATGCCGAAGCTGCTTCCCAAGAAGAGCTCCATAATGCCATCAGGATTGACTGATGACACGTTTCCTCCACGCAAAGTGCCGACATCAGCCGTCTCGATTCTGACACCGCCAAGATAAGAAGATCCAAAAGGTCGCAGTTGTCGAATCGGCCTTGGCCTAACCAAGTTCAATTGCCAGTCAGAATCACCACTGAAGGCGCTTCCTAGCCAATTAGGGTCAGCAGCAGTCGATGAAACTCCGAAGATACTGACAAGCCCACCTAAACCTTGAGCTGCTGCAATCTCAATTTTTCCGGGAGCTGTAATCGATCCCACTGAGATTTCTACGCCACCGGTATAACCTCTTCCAAACGGGAAGAAGTTATACGCGATGTTCAGAACAGCTCTATCGTCGATGAGCTCCCAGACCTTGACTTCACCCGGTCGACCTGGTCCTGAAGCAGTAATGATGTCAGGCTCACCGTCACCGGTGACGTCTGCGCCATACACCTGAACACCACCTTGGAAGCTCGGCTCGAATGCAAAAAAGGGTTTAAATCTGTCAGCACCTGTAACTGGATCAATGACGCGTACTAACGGTCCCGTCGGATTACCACGGCCTGTGCCGATAATGATGTCATCTTTTCCATCAGACAGTGCTGTTTCGCCTTCAAAAGTGACAAATTCATCAGTAGAATACGAGTTATTTTCCGGATTAGAAAAAGCCAGCTGGAAATAATCGTCAAGATAGTCTTTTGCAAGACTAGTCAGTCCATCATCGATACCCAAAGGTGGTAAATCTGCAAAAAAGTCTGGCTTTGCGAATGGGTCAGAAAATATATTTTTATCAAGCAAACTTGGCGAAGAAAAATCCATCTTGCTTGCTCACTCTATCGCAATCATAGCTTTGGGTCAATTCCACGACCAACTAAGTCTGCGTTTACCCATGAGACATCTCCGCTATTGACAGGAATGAATCGATCTGCGCTAACGGTGAGACAGGCAAATGATGAAAGGCTAAGCGAGAGGTCTCACAAGAACCTTCAACCCAAACTGTTTTGATCATCACTAGTTGAACCTCTCTGGTAGCACTAGGCAACGATTGCCAGCAGTAAGAAGTTTGATGTTCTTTATAAAACCATTCGTTGATTCAAAAAAACTGGTTTTGGCTGTTGAATTTTCTCGCAGCGACTGTCGTACTCGTTGGTAGCAACAGTTGCCGATATCCAAGCCAAATCATAGGCATCAGATCGCATTCGTCCGTACTCTTCGGTGTATTAATTGAACAATTGATCATTGAGCTCACTGACAAAGAAAACAGCTTTGTCTGCTTGCTCTGAAGTGATCAAGCCTTCCAACAACATCAGGCACAGAAAGCAACGCTGAGCGTTTCCAGCCCCCTCAGCCTCTTCAAACGTGCCTGAGTAGGCAAAGGGTACCCCATAAAGAAAGCTTCTAAACCCGTGCGCTGGGAGACTGAATAAAAAAAGCACACGCTGAGGTGTGCCCGTTCAATGAAATCAGTCAGACGATCACTCCTCGCCTTCCTCGTCTTCTGCTCCTGAAGGAATCAGCGAAACACCTTTCTTTTTGGAAAGCTTGATGGTGAATTCATCCCCAGGCTGAAGGTCAAGCATGGCTGTGTAGGCCTTGCCAACCAGCAGGTTTCCATTGCCTTGCACGACAGCTTTGTAGGAGAGCTTGCGGCCACCCTTGCCAACACCCGCAGAACCACCACCAAGTTCAACACCCTTGGCATTCAGCAGGGCTTCGTAAAAAGAGGTGAAGTTGATGCGCTCTCCACCGTCCTTTTTGGTCGACACATAACCACAGGCTTTCGCCATGTCGCTCTTGGAAACATCGCCAAGCTCTTTGACTTTGGCGAGAAGATCGGCTCCGGTGAGCATTGTTGAGCTGGGCAATAGGAATACCAGAAAACTGCCACATCAACGAGTGTTTGCAAAGGTTCCTGGCGTTACACCCAAGGGCAAAATCAGGTGGTCTTTAACTACTGAAATGTCGCACTCCACAACAGTGAAGCCGCCAACACATGACTGCATCGTGCTGCGGGACGTCATGGGCAACTGGAATTCAGATGGAGGGTTGCGCCAAGCCGACACTGACGACCTTGCTCATAACACCTAAAGCCCTTGGCGCAACATTGATCATTCAGCACCTGAATAGACAAAGACATCACCCCGCGTTGATTCGCATCCATCAGCGGAGGCCTCACTGTCTTCTCATCCACGGCGCCCATGAAACGAAAACAAGGAGGGCTTGTCTGAATTCCACAACGAAACACTTTGGGAAGGGCGCTGGGATGTTGTTCAGAATTCTCCTTCTCACCAAACACCAGAAGACACCCCACCTCGATCCACCACAAGGCCAACAGGGGTTGTTAAAGGTTGGACTCTCAGCACCCCGTTCCTACCAAGGGGTCTTTATTTCTTGAGGCGGTAGCCGGCGCTGATGTTCATCCAACCGCTCGGGCAAGCCTCACCGTTGGTGAGCTTCACGTCTCAGCGGATCGGCAACACACAGGTCGTTTCCAACGTGTTCACATCATCGAGGGGGAACTGATCATGACCGGTTGCCTTCGGAATGCGCTTCTGGGCACGTGCCTCAGCAGGCGCCAGCAATATCAGGCATGCGAGCCCAGCCAACCACGTCGTCATGCCCCCCGAGGCTTTGAATCCTGCAGAGCGTTGCACACCCATTGAGGACAAACCGGCGGGAGCCAATGGGCGACGGAAATGATCAGAACAGTTGGTATCAGACGCCACGGTTGAGACGCATCATGCGTCAGTAGTTTGAGCTTGTTGAGAGAATGACGCCTCGTGCGTTGGGAGCCTGAGGGGGCTCCTTTTTTATGGGTGAATGCTCCATGTTTTCAAAGGGTCGAACATGGATCACTTGCTTAGAAAGATCTGTGCATCAAGCAGTGAAAGGGCAAACAGCATGCTCTCAATCGCTGCCCTGGTCTTGGCGCTGGGCATGCCAGCACTCGCTCAAACCAATGAAGAACTGCTCCAGGAGCGCCTGATCACTCCGGCCCTCTATGAACTTCTCAATCGCCATGGGGCCAACATCGCTGAAGACCGAACCCGCGTGATTGTTGAAGCCTGCCAAGCGAATCAGTTAGGTCCCGATGTCTTTTATCGCCCGCGCTTGGGGGATCCATGCTGGTGATCACTCCAAACTTGACATTTCACAGTCTTTTGGACCAACAGCCTTAAGGAAGCCGACCAGATTGGGGCCTTGACGCCTGCACCAACTCCTTCTGAATGGCCTTGCCCCCTTTGACACTCAACCATGACTGATCAAAGAATTGAGCAACTGCTGCAGGACGCGGAAAATCACCTGAAGAAACAGAGCTGCCGATCAAGATATGAACGCTCCGTCATTCGGCTGCCCGACAGCCGCCGGAACATCTGGCTCAAAGATGATGAACGGGCGGCCTGAAGCCCTTGCGACAAGAATCAGTGCTGGGTCAATCCAACCCGATTGACTCGGGATTGTTTTCGTCAATGCCTGCACCAATGGAGGCCACCCTTGAAACATCCACCAGCATCACAAAGGGATTTCAGCCTCAATGTCCCACCCCTCTTCAGTCAATTCATCAGCCGTTTGCGCTGCATCCTGGGCGGGGACATGAACGAGAAGGAATTCCTCCCCCTGATTGCAGTAGATCCTGGTTAGACCGATCACAGCGGGGACTCCCGGGTGTCGACTCTCCATCCAAACCAATTTGGATCGTCCCGACAAGGCTTGATCAGCAATCTCTGGTTAGGGTCGGGAAGGACCTCCGTCAACAACTGAACCAGCCGACGGTTAATTGGGGGCATCAACCACAGCAGAGCTCATAATGCGCAGCACAACTCTGGTTTTGGCGGCGGCAGCAGCACTGGTCACCGTCTCTGAAAGTCTGCTGCGAGCTGATGGTCTTGCCGAACCCGTTGATGCCTATTGCACCCTTGATTGGCACAACGATTGCACCAGCACTATCGAAGGCCCCTGTCTGGTCAATGAGCATGAGGGACACACCTATGTGGACGGTTTTCTATACCTCAATTTCAGCTTCTTAAGTCATGAGGAAGGGGTGACCTACGAACGCTCCGACCATCAAGGCAATGATGTGTTCGTGCGAGATGGCCACTACAGCCTGACGGTGATTCCAGACTGAACCCACTCCGCAACTGACCACCCTGGGGCAGGCTTCGCGTGGTGCAAAACCGTCCACGAAGCCCTTGGTCTGTGTCCTTGGATGCGACAGCTGCTCAGCTTTGGGAATACGCCGTGATTACCGTGCTCTCGATGATGTGCCCAGCTCCGGCAATCATCGCTTTGTTGTCTTCGAAGAGTTTTTGAGCTGCACCCACTGGGGCTTGCTGAACGGCACAAACCTTGGTGGGGTCGTCTTTGCTCACTCCGCGGAACAGCGATTTGAGACCAATCGATTCATGCATCTTGGTCACATCCTCACTGTCGTAAATCGCTGCCCACTGTTCAAAAGGCACGCTCAGGCTAAAAGTCCACACGGTGGTTTCCATGACTTAATCAAATGGTTGCGCTAGTCAATCACTGTGGCTGAGTCCGTGTTAGTTGCGGGTGTGACAACAAAAACGAGCGGAGTTGCACAAACGCACCCGAACATCCAAGCCGTCCTCAATGCAGTTCAGAGCTAGGCATGGACCTTGAACTCTCGAACACAGCATCAACTCAACTGAGGCGGTTCAGACCTCAGGCTTGCTGCTACAGGGACCGAACAGGTTGATCAGGAAACATCACGTCAAACTCGCGCCGATTACGGATGAAGTCCTCAATCTTTGGCTAAGCACTCAACACGTGGTTCTGACCATTCAAAGGCCGCAAGCTGAGCTTCAAACGGATGCTGGTCTCAGGGACTTCGCCATCACAATGGGAATCGATAACGCTCGCTTCGACGCCGACGCCGCTTTACTGCTCAAACTCGGCTTGGTTGTCACAACGGGCGAACGCCAGGTCGAAGCGGGAGAACACCGTGTCGGAGTCTTTAGCCAATTGCTTCTTGCCATCGCAACCGATTCGCAACGGCCATCAGGATTGACGATCGACACTGTTCTGTCGGTTAGCCGTGAACAGACAGACAAGGCAACCCGTCAACAGTTCACCGGGGCGGACAACGGCAATCCCATCATCATTGACGCTGCCAATGCTCAACCGATGGGCCATCTGATCATCGAATCCGCTCACCAACCCTGTAGTGCACTGGCCTGCCCACCTTCATCTCGCCTCCGTCAAGATCAGCAGAAAACAAGATCAGCAGAAAATCCTGACTTGCGCGTGTCACGCTGCCGAACCTGACGAGGAATGCAGTTCCAAAAAAACCCCGCCATTGGCGGGGTGAGACTTCAGCTGAAGGTCAACGCAGCGTGATCAACCTGCGTTGGCAGAGAGCTTCACAGGGGACAGATGAGCTGATGTGTAATCGATGCCCTCGGAGTGGGCAGCAAAAACATGCTGAGCACTTTGAAGACGACGAGCCTTGAGCTCTTTGGCTTTGATCAAAAGGAGGGTGTTCATGGACATCACCGACAGCGTCTCAAACCCCGTTGCTTGTTTGAGATCGAACTGCGTCCCCTACCAGGGGACCAACGTATCGAAACTATAAGACAAACCCCTGCCCCCTATCTGCACAAGCTCAGACCAAGCTGGAGTCGATGTCGGCCTCGGGGTTGAGCTTCAACACCATCCAAAGCAGCATTGCGACGCAGGCCCGGTCATCGGCGCCGTAGTCGTATTTCCAATCATCCACCATCCCCGTGAGCTCTCGCTGCGCATGAGTGATGAATTCATCCGTCCACTCCTCCATCAGCGAACAGGGGGAAAACAACGACGCCATCCCACTTTGAGCATGTTGTTCCAGACATCGATCGCATTGGTCCTCAAGAGACGTCGGCGGTAGCGCGGAACAGGAGGCTGCGGACGAATCCATTCGTAAACCCGCAGCTCAACCCACTGACCGTGACTCGTTTTGGTGTCGGGCCGGAAATGCACCAAGCGCTGATCCATACCATTCACCATCCAGGTGCCCCGGTCGTGGTGAGCGGAGACCGGCCACCTGGAATCAATCAGATCCTGCATGCAGGGAATTCTCTCCCTTGATGGATCACGCTCACCCGAATGCGCATGAAACTTGAGAACTGCGATCGCAGCCGATCAAAATGCCTCAATCTGAAGCGTCTGCTCCACGAGAACCCTGAACAACTCCTGCTTCTTGTAGACAAGAAACTCCTGCTCTTGCGCATCACCACCGGGCCAGTAACGCAAGGCATCACAGGTGGTTTTGTATTCGAGCCGCAACGCCCTCAGGTCGTAGTCGAAGCTCGCGACGATCTCGTCACCCATGGGAATTAACTTGCTGACACTGTGTTACAAGCCTTTCCAAAAACTTGACGTATCACTCGCAACCCACTTCCAAATCAGCAAACAATTAGCTCCGCTGGAGGTTTGTCATCCAAAAAAAAGGAGGGTCCCACCCCTCCTCAGCTCGACGCATCTCCGGTTTTCACCCGAAGACTGCTGCATTCTGATGGCTCGCGTCCAAAGACTCGGTAGTAACAATTACCCACTCACAAACCCGGCCACCTCGGCAAAATGTGCTCTGCGATGCGCCGTCATGTCGCCAAAGAAACACGCCAGAACTTCGATCAGTGCTCGAATTGCGCTGGCGTTGCCACGACTCCATGCCAACTTGCCACTCGCGCTTCACAACGAACGACGTTGACCCGCTGTTTCATCACGTCAAGGCGGGGATGACAGTCATCCACCGCTCAAAAGACTCAAACATCAGCATGGCCGACGTGCGACGCGTCAGCGACCAGCAAGAGTCCACACAGAACCCTCCGCTGTTTGAGGTGATAGACGTTCACACCGGCGTGATTCGTTGGATCAGCGGCCACCAGATCACGCACATCGTGCCTGCGCTCTGAATTCTGAAGACAAGGCGGGGTGGACACGATGAGTCCTACATACGATCAACCCAATACCGGAGCCAGCAGGAGATAACCGATCAGACATCCCAAAACGGTCAAGCAAAGCGTTGGAATTGTGAGCCCCATTCTTTTCTCCACACGACGACCTTCATTCTCTACAACAATTCACATCCAACAAGGCATTTTCGCAAAAACACGTATCTGAGCAAATATTTTTTCGCAATAAAAGAGCTGCAGAGTCAACCACCAAATTTGAAAATTTAGGCATTAAGACTTAGTCGTTGAAGGATTAAAAAGCGCAATACTCATCCATCTCGAAACGATTTGCGTGCATCAACTTCACGTCAACGTTGCTTTCCTCGGTGGAACGGTTCTCTTGGCCGTGGTCATTACCACCTTGATGGTGAAAGTGGCCGCTTAACAATCAAGCCAATGGGCAGCTCTCCACCGGCTGGCTAGCTGTCACGCAGGACTGCCAGGACAGGTTGATGCCCCAAAGGTTCCTGCCGTGTGAGGCCTGTCCCCCTACAGCAGCGGTAACGTCACGATTTCAATGAATACCATTCATGCCTAAATCTGTTCCTGAAAGGACCCAGCAGCACAGGTCCTGAAACCGAACCAAGACGGTCGGGTGTCCTCCTTCCCTGGGATTAAGGCGAGGCGTAGACCAATCAGGTCCCTTTCGGAGACCACCATGACGGCCACCACACTTCAGGCCCAGGAGCGTTACTGGCAGGGTCTGGCCGCCGCCCAGATCCGGCGTGAGCGACTTGTGCGAGCGGAACGACTCAACGGACGCCTGGCCATGCTGGGATTCATTGCGCTGCTGGTAACGGAGGCCTGTTTGCAACAAGGACTGCTGCAGGCCCTCGGTCTCTGATTGGCATCACGGCCAATCACGACGACAGCGCTCTAACAGACAACCGTCCATCCACACCCTTCAACTCTCCGCCGATTCCGCCCGCAGGGCAATGAGCATGAACACCAGTAGGCAATGCCCGCCGGACGGTGGACAGTAAGTGCATCGAGAACGGAGGCGCTCATGACAGCTGACACTCCACCCCAGCACAACTGAGAAGCAGTCTGACTTTTTGGCACCCTGCTCCAACAGTTTCAACCGAATTGTGAGGTTGGTCCTTTGACAGGCATGACCCGGACCGCCACGCCGATCGACACTCCACTGCACCGTCCCAGGTGCCCGGGAGTTGCATCAACCCAACACTTGAACCCATGGCCCCAGGGACGCCCCAGCCAGTCGTGTCGACCCCGACTTCAGATCACTGATAAAGGGTTGAACCCTGCATGAACGAGCGACCATAGCCGTCTCACCATCCGGTGGGGCGGCCATCTCCGTTCCATCACTCTGACCACCTCCTGGCGTGACTGCATGCCTGAAAACACAACCAACGAAGCCCAGTCGCCAGCGATGACGGAATCACCGCAAACCCGGAAACGCCGGGCGCTCACCTACACCGAGATGATGAATTCCGGCACACAACAGCTGGCAGCGGAGCCCTCCGAGGAGATGGAGCAGGAGAAACCGCGACCAGCGGCCACGTCAACCCATGACGATCACGACGGCAAAATCCCCTGAGAGACAGGTTCAGGGCGGGTATTGGATGCGAAGCCTGTTGCCATTGGCATGCTGCAACAGCTCCTGCCGGGCATCGCACAGCATCCTGAACCCCTGCTTGGCATAGCAAGGGTTCGCAGGGCAAAGGAGCATGCTGGTCCTCCAAGGAGATGGGATGGACAACCTGCTGGTGTCGGGTGCGGATTCAGCACCGCTGAGGGTGCTGCTGGGCCATGGAGCCGGTGCCGGCATGGACAGCCCGTTCATGGCGGCAATGGCCGACGGCCTTGCCGATCAGGGCTGGCAGGTGTTGCGCTTCGAGTTTCCTTATATGCAACGGCAACGCAACAGCGGCAAGAAGCGTCCGCCCGACAAGGCTGAACTTCTGTTGAACAGCTTCCGCGAACAGGTGAAGGCGCTGGCGCACGACAAGCCCCTGGTGATCGGGGGCAAGTCGATGGGCGGGCGCATCGCCAGCCTTCTGGCGGATGCTCTGTTCGACGAGCAACGCATCCAGGCCTGCATCTGCCTCGGTTATCCGTTCCATCCATTGGGCAAGCCCGATCAGCTGCGTACAGACCATCTGGCCGACTTGCGCACACCCACGCTGGTCGTTCAGGGGGAGCGAGACGCGATGGGACGCCAGGAGGAGGTGAGCACTTACAAGCTGTCGAAGCAGCTGCAGCTGGCCTGGTTACCCGACGGGGATCACAGCTTCAAGCCTCGCAAGAGTTCAGGCCACAGCGAAGCATCGAACTGGGCTCTGGCAATCGAAGCAATGGATCGCTTCCTGAGCCAACAGCACACGGGCGCTTGATTCCATCACCACACGTTCGGGCACTGCACGTGCATCGCCGCTGACAAGGCCGCGAAGAAATCATTGGAGCCATCGGGACGGTCCGGCGCGACCCCGGCCTCGAAGCGCAGCATCTGCGTCTGCTGGACCCAGGCATCATTGAACGCCGACAGGCCCTGGCGATTGTCCTCAGCGCCACGCGCACAGTGAAACTGCACGAGTTCCAAGTCGTCATTCAACATCGCCTCCCTGCTCTGGCTCTGAGCCAGTGCAGGATTCAACAGCGCAGATGGCACGATTCCGGAGGCCAACGCGATCAGCAGCCACCCCGAAAAGCTGGGGTTAGCAGGTCCTCTGAAGGCGTGGAGCGGGCGCATGCGACAGCAAGATCTGATCCCATGCTGCGCAGAGATCCCTGAGGCGTCCACAGCCTGCGGGAGCGTCAGCCGGCGCGCAAAAGGTCAGGTCTGATTGCCGCCAAGCATGTCGTCATACCCCTCGTAAGGGTTGTACTCCGACCAGCCGGGGCTGGCCTGATCCATCAGGCCATATTCACCATCAATCATGTCAGCGCGAGTGTTGCCGGTCGGCACCGTATTGCAGGTGATCCCACCACCAGCGACGGGTTGGCAGTCGTCAAAGCGCACCTGGGCATGGGTGGTACCGGACAACGCTCCGGCAATCAGCAAAGCGGCGGTAAGCCCTGAGCCCGAGATCCTCATGGTGCGCGAAGCAACAACCTCCATTTTGCCGAGATCGGAGGGCTGTGGCTGATCAGAGTCCGGAGCAGAGTTGTTCGCTTTCCCGCAGCGTCTCGAAGGCCTCCTCACCACGGGCCACATCCAGCTGCACCATCACCACCTCGGCCTGCAGGCCCAACAGCAAGGTCTGACAGGGATATCGATCCTGAGCTCCAGCACGACGCTGCAGCGT
The DNA here is from genome assembly GCF_014280035.1 of Synechococcus sp. A18-25c. Taxonomy (NCBI): domain Bacteria; kingdom Bacillati; phylum Cyanobacteriota; class Cyanophyceae; order Synechococcales; family Synechococcaceae; genus Synechococcus; species Synechococcus sp. A18-25c. The sequence goes on along the minus strand of NZ_CP047957.1, from coordinate 773,441 downwards.
TTCAGTCAGCAACAGCGCCTGCTCGCAACTAGGTGCATGGGCCGCGCGAAAGCAGTGCAACAGCAAGGGCCTGACCGCAGACAGCGACGAGGCCTGCGATGGCAACCCAGCCAGTGCAGCGGCACATCCAAGCGAAACGATCCATGGGGTGCACCGCCCCAAACCACCTCGATCGTTTTCAACCATCAACGCCATCACGCTGCGCTGCTCCTGGCTGAAAGAATGCTGTCGATTCGCTGAAGACACCGGATGTACACCGATTGGACCGCCGTTGCCCTGCTGCTGTTCACCGCGGTACCGCTGCTGGCCGTGGTGGCCACTGCCACTTTCTTTATCTGGCAGCAGAAGAAGAAGCAACTGCGTTAGGCGTGGCAGGGGCCTCTTGGGTGCTGACCCCAGCCCGGAGACCAGTCACCCTCGCCAAATCAAGGGGTTGTGGAGCGAGCTCAACCGCTGCGGTCACGCCACGACCGAGACAGGTCTGACACGTGCGGGATTGTTGCTGACTGATGCGTTGAATTCCGCTGCCGCCACAGCTCGAGCAGATCGCCATAACCCAGCCTTAAAGCCATTGACAGTGTGGGATCACCAGGCCGCCATGATCCCGAAACTTTCCTTAAGAATCCAAGGATTGGATGCAGTGCTGCAGCAAGCGCGGCTGTTGCCGAAGGTGCTCGAGCAGCTCAGTGGCCGACAGCGCACATCCCTCAGGGACCAGGGTCAGTGACGCGGCCAGACGACCCAGCACCTGTTCTGCAGTCCAGCCCTGGTCTCGCAACGGCGCCAGCCCCTGGGCATGCTCACGCTTGGACAGCTTCTGGCCTTCAGCATCACAAAGCAACGGCACATGTTGGTAGCGCGGTGGGCTTTGGTCCAACACGGCAATCACCGCCCGCTGGGCACGGCACACCGGAGCAAGATCGTCACCACGCACCACATCGGTGATGCCAAGCGCCAATTCATCGACGGCTGTGGCGAGGTGATAAGCGATGAATCCATCGGCTCGACGCAGCACAAGGTCGCCACACTGGGTCTCGTCAGCCGCCAGCACCTTCAGCCGCCAGGATGGTAGGCGCCCGTTCTGCGAATCCCAACCGCGGAACTGGTGACGGCAGGTGCCGGGATAGCGCCGACCCGGCCCGAGCTGGCGGCGACTGCAGCGGCAGGGATAGAGCAGCTCGGCCCGCCGCAAGGCTGAGAGCACACTGCCGTAAAGGCCCCGACGCTGACTCTGGATCAGAACCGGTCCATCCCAAAGCAAACCCAGCCAACGCAGATCCTCCTGCGCTGAAGCAATCGCCCCGGCACGGATGCGCGGGGTATCGAGATCATCGATGCGCAGCAACCACTCCCCACCCTGCAGATGGGCATGGAGCCAGGAGATCAGTGCCGTGCGCAGGTTGCCCAGATGCAGGGGACCAGAGGGTGTCGGAGCAAACCGGCCGCGATAGCCCTGCTGACGCGCGCGGTATCCCTGCTCGAACAGGGCCTGAAGATGGTCGGGGAAGTCCACATAAAAAAGGTGGCCCCGCAGGACCACCTAAATCAAGCGTTGAGGCCGAGACGTCAGCCCTGCACGCGATCCTTGAACATCTTGCCGGCGGTGAAGGCAGGCACGCGCTTGGCGGGAATCTTGATCTTCTCACCGGTCTTGGGGTTCAGACCCTGACGGGCGGAACGCTCACGGGGCTCGAAGGAGCCGAAGCCGAGGATGGACACCTTCTTGCCCTCGACAACGGAATCAATAATGGTCTCGATGGCGGCGTCTACCACCAGGGACACGTCGGTCTTGGTGAGCTCAGTGCGGGCTGCAACCAGATTGACGAGATCGGCTTTGTTCATGAACTGGGAGGGGGAAAGTGGCGGAAGCAGTTGGATCGACGATGCGGAGTCGGCATCCGCACGGCTTCCCAAGCGCGCCAATCGTATGGAGACAATCGCGGTGCGGCAACCAAAAACACCGTGCCGCAATGCATTCACAGCATCAGCGACGCTTCAAAAAAAGTCCGGTTTTGACGGATCGGCCTCGACCCAACTGCTGAACGGCGCCAGACGACCGCCCCGCAGCGCTCCAAGCCCCGCACCAGAAGCTAGTGCTGGCGCGGCTTTTGCGGGAAGCCATTGGCGGAGACGTTCCAGACTTCGCTGCTGCCGCGGCCAGTGAAAGGTGCGCCGATGCTGCAGCGGAGCGAGACGATCCGATGCGACAGGAACAAGCAAACGTCCGCAGAACAGCACATCCAAAGGCCCAGGCGCATGCACAACGGCATGGCCTGGGGTCGGTCCAGGGGTCCACAGCAGGCGCAAACCGGAGGCAGTGGTCGCTTCGTCGGCGAAGAGGTCGAGCTCCTGAACGCCGGGCAGGAGGTAGGCCTCCTGCTCCTGAACCAGCACAGGCCAATTCACACGCTCTTGCAAACGCCGCAGGCGGCCATGACCTTCCCGGCTGGTGAGCAAGATGCGAGCTCGGCGTCCCGCCGCCAACGCCTGCAAGGCCATGAGGGTGGCCTCAGTCAACGGCGGGCAGTCGATCAGCACCGGTTCCGGATCCACATCCACCCACCAAGAGGAGCCGCCACGGCAGTCGCGGTTGGGGGGAAACAACCAGAGGTCCGGCCGGATCTGCTGGGGCGGACGGCCCGACTCCAGAGCGGAGGTCATCACAGACACGGTGGTTCACCGCAGTTCTCACTACTTTGATGGCAGCACGTTCAGCGGTCCGGGAGTGGAGCCTTGAGCACGATCCTGCGCGGCAGACCCTGGCCCCTGGGCAGCAGCTTGAGTGAGCTGGGCGTGAATTTTTCGGTGGCGGCACCGGGCGCCAATCGGGTGGAACTGCTGTTGTTCGAGTCTGGTGAAGCCGCCAGCCCCTGCGAGGTGATCGATCTGGAAGGCGATCGGCACCGCTCGGGTGATTACTGGCATGTGGAATTGCCAGGACTGCAGGCCGGCTGCTGCTACGGCTACCGAGTGTTCGGTGCTCTGGCCCCCGGCGGACATGGCTTCCACCCCGGCAAGGTGCTGCTCGACCCCTGCGCCCGAGCGATTGACGGCTGGTCGGTGTACGAACGTGGCGCCGCCACTGGAGCGTCGCCCAACACCGACTGCTGCCTGAAGGGTGTGGTGTGTGAACGGAATCGCTTCGACTTCGATGCGCATCCGCGACCGCGGCACAGCTGGCAGAACACGGTGGTTTATGAGCTGCACGTGGGCGGCTTCACCAAGGCGGAAGACAGCGGCGTCGCTGCGGAGCATCGCGGCAGCCTGCTGGGGGTGATCGATAAGATCCCCTACCTGAAGAGCCTGGGCGTCACCACGATCGAATTGCTGCCAGTGCAGGCCTTCGACCCCCAGGACGCCCCTCCCGGACGTGACAACGTATGGGGCTACAGCCCGCTGAGCTGGTTCGCACCGCATCAGGGCTATGTGTGTGGTGACGACCCACTGCTGGCCCGCGACCAGATGCGGGCCCTGGTGGCGGCCTGCCATGACGCCGGGCTGGAGGTGCTTCTGGATGTGGTTTACAACCACACCACCGAGGGCAACAGCCAGGGCCCCACCTTGAGTTGGCGGGGCTTCGCCGACCGCACGTACTACCACCAGAACGACAAGGGTCAGTATTTAGATGTCAGCGGCTGCGGCAATTCGATTGCGGCCCACCAACCCATCAGCCGTGAGCTGATCCTGGAGTCGCTGCGCTGCTGGGCTCTGGAACTGGGGGTGGATGGCTTCCGTTTCGATCTCGGCATTGCTCTGAGCCGTGGCGAAGGGCTCAAACCGCTGGACAAACCGGCCTTGTTTGAAGCAATGGAAGCCGACCCCTTGCTGAGCGAACTGAAGCTGGTGAGCGAACCGTGGGACTGCGGCGGCCTCTACCGGCTCAATGACTTCCCAGCCCAACGCATCGGCACCTGGAACGGTCGGTTCCGCGATGCGCTGCGCAGCTTCTGGAAAGGTGATGACGACAGCACCTGGGCCCTGGCGCAGCGACTGCGCAGCAGCCCGGATCTCTACGACGGCAAAGCGGCGAGCCTTGGGCGTTCGATCAACCTGCTCACCGCCCATGACGGCTTCACGCTGCTCGATCTGGTGAGCTTCAACGGCAAGCACAACCTGGCCAACGGCGAGGACAACCGCGACGGGGAAAACCACAACACCAGCTGGAACCATGGCGTGGAGGGTCCCACCAGCGACCCGGCGATCCGGGCGCTGCGCAAGCGCCAGCAGCGCAATCTGCTCACCACGCTGCTGTTCGCACGGGGCGTCCCGATGCTGTTGATGGGCGATGAAGTGGGCCGCAGCCAGGGCGGTAACAACAACACCTGGTGTCAGGACACCCCCTTGAGCTGGATGATCTGGTCGGAAACCCACTGCGATAAAGCTCTGCTGACCTATGCCCAGAGGCTGCTGAAGGTGCGCTCCCAGCTGGCGGAGCTGATCAATCCCCTCGTGGCCCACAGCGAGCCGCCGCCACCGCCGGCACCATCCGCGGACACGCCCGAAACGCCCGAATCGCCCGAACCACGTCTCAGTGAGCCAGAGGGGCTGTGGCGCCAATGGCATGGCGTAGAACTGAACAAACCGGATTGGGCCAGTTGGTCCCACTGCCTGGCCTACAGCGTGCAAAGGGGCAGCGAAGGGGCAGCACTTTGGATTGGATTCAACGCCTACTTCAAGGCGATGCACTTCGATCTGCCCGAGCCGTCATCACCTTGGTGCCGACTCATCGATACCGCCCTCACCGCTGGCGAAGACTTGCCGACTGCCCTGGAACCTTGGAGCCCCAAGGGTGTGCCGCTGGAGGCCCGAAGCCTGGTGGTGATGGTGGCCCGCGATGAGGCCGCCAAACTCAAGCTCTGAGTGTCGGCTTGAAGCAAGCGGGCGGCGGGAATCGAACCCGCATCATCAGCTTGGAAGGCTGAGGTTTTACCACTAAACTACGCCCGCACCAAAACATCCGTACCAATGCCGCAGAGGCCTGGTGGGTGTTGTGCCTAACCATTATGGCGGTCCGTCCGCCCCCCTTCCTGCCCGATGAGCACGAGCACCCTGGCCGGGGGATCCCGCCGGCGCCTGATGGTTGCGTACGGACTGGGAGATGCCGGCACAGGATTGGCCGCGACGCAGCTGGGGTTTTACCTGTTCCCATTCTTCACATGTACGGCGGGCCTACCGGCTTTCATTGCCGGCTCGCTGCTGACGGTGATCAAGGTGTGGGATGCCATCAACGACCCGCTGATCGGCTGGATGAGCGACCACACCCAAAGCCGCTGGGGGCCGCGCATCCCCTGGATTCTCGGGGCTGCACTACCGCTGGGCATCAGCCTGTCGGCGATGTGGTGGGTTCCGGAGGGAACCACCCTGCAGCGCACCTTTTACTACGTGGTGATGGCCATCTTGCTGATGACGGCTTACACGAGCGTCAACCTGCCCTACGCAGCGCTCTCGACTGAACTCACTAGCGACACCGCCATCCGCACCCGCCTGAACGCGGCCCGTTTCACCGGCTCCATCGTGGCTGGACTCAGCGGGTTGATCGTGGCCTCATTGGTGCTCACTGATGGGGCGGATGGTTATCTGCGCATGGGGCGGATTACTGGCACCATTGCCACCCTCGCCACCCTGGCCTGCTGCTGGGGTCTGGCCCCCTACGCCAAGAAATCAGCGCGGCCAATCAACCAGGCGGAGCCGCCACTGGCGCAGCTCAAGCGCATCCGCTCCAATCCCCGTTTTCTAATGGTGCTGGGGCTGTATCTGGCGCTCTGGTTCGGCCTGCAGCTGATGCAGGTGGTGGCCTTGATCTGGCTGGTGCAGGTGGTGCACGTTCCCCCGAATCTCTCCACCTGGATCCTGCTGCCCTTCCAGTTGAGTGCCCTGCTGGGCCTGCAGCTGTGGAGCCTGCTCTCCAACAGGCGAGGGCGCCTGGTGGCCCTGCGCTGGGGCGCGGGCCTGTGGATCGTGGCCTGCCTAATCTCGATGGTGTTCCCAGCCATGCAGCACGGCGGTACCCCGGCTGAATTGACTCCGCTGATCGGTCTGATTGCGCTGGTGGGCATCGGCGCCTCGACCGCCTATCTGATCCCTTGGTCACTGCTGCCAGACGCCATTGACGCCGATCCCACCCGACCGGCCGGGCTTTACACCGCCTGGATGGTGCTCGGCCAGAAACTGATCATCGGCGTGAGCATGAGCGTGTTCGGTGGGTTGTTGTCGCTGACCGGCTACATCTCCAGTGCGAGCTGCGAAGGCGCCATGAACTTCATCGAGCAGCCGGCCTCAGCACTGTTCGCCATCCGCATGAGCATGGGGCTGATTCCCGCCATCCTGGTAGGCATTGGCCTCCTGGTGATGCGTCGCTGGCCCAACCGCGGCGCCCATCTGCAACGCACATGACCACGTCCCGCCTCCGCGTCCGTCTGAAATCACCCCGCTGGCTGAACCGTCTGGGCAGCAGCCTGATCATCGGTGGCCAGGCAGTGACGGCTACCGCGCGAGGGCGGATCAACACGATCGACTTGCTCGATCAACTGCAAGAAGCCGGACCCGGCAGTTTTCTGATCGTGATCATCACCGCCCTGGCCGCGGGGACGGTGTTCAACATCCAGGTGGCCAAGGAACTGAACAGCATGGGCGCCAACGCCACCGTGGGCGGCGTGCTGGCCATCGGCCTGGCACGGGAGATCGCGCCGCTGCTCACCGCCACGCTGCTGACAGGCAAGGTGGCCACCGCCTATGCAGCGCAGCTGGGCACGATGAAGGTGACCGAGCAGATCGACGCCATCACAATGCTGCGCACCGATCCGGTGGAATACCTCGTCGTGCCCCGCCTGATCGCGATGGTGGTGATGGCACCGGTGCAGTGCCTGCTGTTCTTCGGGGTCGCGATCCTGGGCGGCCAGATCAGCAGCACCGAGATCTATCAAATCCCTCCAGAGGTGTTCTGGAACTCGGTGCGCACCTGGCTGTCACCGGAAGATCTCCCATTCATGCTGGTGAAGGCCCTGATCTTTGGCCTGCAAATTGCGGTGCTCTCCTGCGGCTGGGGCATGACCACGCAGGGCGGCCCCAAGGAAGTGGGCACCAGCACCACCGGCGCAGTGGTGATGATCTTGGTGACCGTCGCCCTGATGGACGTCCTGCTCACGCAACTCCTATTCGGCTGACCCGCCCTTGCCCTCGATGACCTTCACACCCTCCCCCTCAGAACAGCCCAGCAGCGAGGCCACCAGCGTGAGCATCAGCCCAAGCCCGCGGCTGGCCTTGCTAGTGGTGCTGTTGAGCGGGGCTTTGCTGCCCCTGCCGCTGCGGCCTTGGCCGACCCTGGTGGTTGGCCTGTTTGGCCTGTTCCTGCTGGTTCAGACCTACAGCCTGCGGCTTGAGTTCACCGCCAACACCCTGGTGGTGTGGCGCGGTAAGCAGGAGCTGCGGCGCTTTCCCTATGCCGACTGGCAGAGCTGGCGTCTGTTCGCCGCCTGGATGCCAGGCCTGTTCTATTTCCGCGAGGTGAAGAGCATTCACTTCCTGCCGATCTTGTTCAACGCCAAGGAACTGCGCGAGCAACTGGAGCTGCGGGTGGGAGCTCTGGAAACACCCAAAGCCTGAGCTGCGGCCACCTGCCAGAACCAAGCGGCACACTAACGTAACGTTAAAGATACGAAACAGGAACGCCAGCGTGCCTACGCTGCCAAGCTCCCTGCGATCGGCTGAAATAAGAGCAGGACAAGCCAGCCATGCCTGACGACACCGCCCTGACGCCCCAAGACGCGACACCTGCCGCGGAGGGTTCCGAGGACGTCACCAGTGAAGCTCCAGCCCCTGAAATGGCAGCAGCGGCTGAACCATCCACAGCCATCGAAACGGACCAAACGAGCGCAAGCGCAACAGGACGATCAACCACCGACGGTGGTCACGAGGCTCTGATTCAGCTGGCCCTCACTGATCTGCAGAACCGCCGTAATGCACTGCAGCAGGAGATCGAGGTCCTGAGCCAGCGCAAGCAAGCTCTGGAGAAGGAGATGACCGCCAGCTTCGCGGGTCAGTCCGATGCGATCGCACGCAAGGTGAAGGGATTCCAGGACTACCTAGGAGGAGCCCTGCAAGGCCTGGTGCAGTCGGTGGAGACCATGGAACTGGTGGTGCAGCCCATGGTGGTGCAGCCCTCACCACTGGACTCAGAGGCCGCTGCCAACGCCGACGACACCGTTGCTCCTACCGATGGCACCGCACCGGCAGTGGCGGACACCTTTCGCCCTGATGAGGCGCTGATCCGCGCCAACATCGCGCGCTTCCTGGAGCAACCCGATTTCTACGCCGAACCCTGGAAGCTGCGCCGCAGCCTCGATTCCAGCGACACAGCGATGCTCGAAGACTGGTTCTTCAACCAGGGGGGCCGTGGCGCTCAAGCCAGCCGCGGCAACCGCCCGCGCAACGTGCTGGTGGGCGCCGCCCTGATCGCGGTGATCGGCGAGCTCTATGGCGATCAATTCCAGACGCTGGTGCTGGCTGGCAGACCGGAACGACTGGGGGAGTGGCGCCGGGGATTGCAGGATGCCCTCGGACTAGGCCGAGAAGACTTTGGCCCCAGCAGCGGCATCGTGCTGTTTGAACGGGGTGATGCTCTGGTGGAGCGCGCCGACCGACTGGAGGAACGCGGCGAGGTGCCGCTGATTCTGATCGACGCGGGCGAAAGGTTTGTCGACATCCCTGTGCTTCAGTTCCCGCTCTGGCTGGCGTTTGCGGCAGGGCCTGGCGAAACCGACGACGACGACGACGACCTGCTCTGATGCCCTTCCTCGCACTGCTGCTGGGCTACCTGCTCGGCTCCCTGCCCTGCGGCTATCTGGCCGGTCGTTGGTGCAAAGGAATCGACCTGCGCACGATCGGGTCCGGCTCCACCGGCGCCACCAACGTGCTGCGCAACGTGGGCAAGGGTCCGGCGCTGGTGGTGTTCCTGCTGGATGTGGCCAAAGGTGCCGCTGCCGTGCTGCTGGCTGGTGCCCTGACTGCGACCCATCCACTGAACGACTGGATTCAGGTGCTCGCGGGCTTAGCGGCCTTGGCTGGACACATCTGGCCGGTGTGGCTGGGCTTCAAGGGCGGCAAGGCGGTGGCCACGGGGCTGGGCTTGTTCCTGGGCCTGGCCTGGCCGGTGGGGCTGGCCTGCTTCGGGGTGTTTCTTGCCGTGTTCAGCCTCAGCAAAATCGTTTCACTCGCCAGCGTGGTGGCCGCGATCAGCCTTCCGCTGCTGATGGCCACCGGTTCCGGCAGCAACGCCAACCTGCTGGTGGCATTGGTGGCAATGGCGTTGGTGCTCTGGCGCCACCGCAGCAACATCCAGCGGCTGATCAATGGCACCGAACCCAAAGTGGGCCAGAAGTCTTGAGTGCAGCAGCCGGCATCGCCCTGCTCACCCTGATCGCCCAGATGGAAAGCGCCGGCCAGACGCGCGTCCTGCTATTCGACGACTGCCCTGCTGGCCTGGAGGGCTTCTACGCCCCATCGCGCAACCGTATCGGCCTCTGCCGCAACAACCACAACAGCGATGCAGCGCTCACCAGCACGCTGCTGCATGAAGCCATGCACCGGCTGCAGCATTGCCGTCAACCGGAACTGGCCGCGCAACTGGATGTTGAGCAGCGTGTCGACGCCCTGGAGGAGGAGGCCAGAGCTTTGCAGCGCTGGAGCGACCAAGATCCCAACACGGCTGCCGCTTGGATGCGACAGCGGCTGAAGGAGCAGTGCTCGGATCGGCCAAGAAAGCTGAGCAAGGCGTCGTTGGAGTGATCATTGTCACTTCAGCCATCGGCGGTGGTGTTGGAGGTGCGCAGGCCCATCAGATCGCTCCAACCCCCCAAGGACGTCGGCATGACTGCCGAGCGATGAGCTGCCTGGTTGGTTCGGGCCCGAGTCCTAAGCGATCAGTTCAGAGCAACATTGGCCAAAGGCAGCACTGGGATCTTCGGCCTTGGTGATCGGCCGGCCGATCACCAGCTGACTGGCCCCCGCTGCAACCGCTTCAGCAGGCCCCATCACACGGGCCTGATCACCCACAGCAGAGCCTTTCGGGCGAATACCTGGCGTCACCAACGCAAACGGCTCGGGGTGCTGGGCCCGCAATGCCTCAACCTCCAAGGGTGAACACACACAACCGCCGATCCCAGCAGTTGCCGACAGCTGCGCCAACGCCGGCACCCGTTCGGCGATTCCCTGGGCGATGGCGAGTTCCCGTTGCAATCTTTGCTCCTCCCAGCTGGTGAGCACCGTCACCGCCAGCAATGTGGGGGCGGGTTGGCCAGCACCTTGTGCCCCTTCTATCGCCGCGGCCTGAGCCGCCTGGAGCGCTTCGCTGCCGGCGCAGGCATGCACCGTGATCAGCTCGGCCCCCAGAGCCGCCGCTCTCCGGCAAGCACCGGCCATCGTGGCCGGGATGTCGTGGAATTTGAGATCAAGAAACACCCGCAGCCCTTGCTCGCGCAGCTGCGCCACCACCTCCGGGCCGGCCTGGACAAAGAGCTCCAGGCCCACCTTCACCCAGCACAGCCCATCCACCTGGCCGGCAAAAGCCAGCGCCTGCTCGAGTGCCATGCCATCGAGGGCCACGATGATCCGATCGGCGGGATTCGCAGAAAGCAACGGAGCCAAGGCAACGGCATCAACTGCCTCCATCCTGAGCTCACACCGTTCCGCCGTCATGCTGCCGCGCATCGTTCACCCCGAGCAGCTCCAGGGCTTTCGCTTGCACGCACAGGATCACTGCCGCCTGGCTCTGCTCAGTGCACCCGCCGATGGCGACGACGATCGCGGCTCCGGCGAAGCGATGAGCCTGTTTCTAGAGATCCACGACCCCTGCGACCGGGTGCCGCCCCACAGCCATCACCGCTCCGCCGAGTTCTATTTCGTGCTGCGCGGCACGGTGCTGTTTCACATCGACGATCGCTCCATCACCGCCCACACCGGAGACTTTGTGGTGGTGCCGGCCGATGCTGCCCATGATTTCGAGAACCCTGGCCCCGATCGCCTTTATCTGCTCACGGTGCTCAACCGTGATGAAGGTTTTTCCGAGCTAGTGAAATGTGGCATTCCCACGGCCCTTGACCCAGAAGATTTGGAGGTGCTGCGCAACCTCTGATCCATCTGGATACGAGAGGCCGCTTAGGGATTGCGGTTGACCATGGCGTCGATCACCCCCTGGAAACGCAGATCGGCAATCGCCACCGAGATCTGCCGCTGGGTGGTCTCCGGTAGATCCCTGCCAAACACAAAGCCCTGGGGCGTGCTGTTGAACACCTGCGCTGACACGGCGTAGCGGGAGCGATCCGACGAAGACAGCACCTGATTGTGCAGATAATTCACCCGGGAGCTATCGGCCAGCACATGTTGCACCACTCCGGAACGCAGCACCTCAATCAGTTGCTCATCACCGCTGATGGGTTCCACCTTTGCTGCCTCGCGCGCCCCCGAGGGGAGCTGTTCCAGCTTGAAACGCAACCAGGTTTCGGAAATGGTCTGGGCATCCACCGCCACCCCATCCGCAAGTTTGCTGGCGAGGATCTCTGATGCGTTGCCATCGACTGGCACCGATTCCCGGATCAGTGTTTTCGCCGTCGCACCCACGAAGATCGACACGATCACCAGGCGGAACAAATTAGTGACCAGCACCAACAGAATGCCGCCGGCACTGTCGCTCATCTTGTAGGTGCCGGAGCCCATGAGCAGCATCATCCAGCCTTTGATGAAGGTGCCCTGGGCTGTGGCACATTCCACGTCTTTGCTTCTGAAGCGCCCGTAGCTCAACCACAGCAGCACCGCCCCAGCCAGCGACACCAAAAACAACCAGCACAAGGAACGCAGCAGCAAGCCATTGCCCACCATCCCTGTGAGCAGCGCACTCAGGGGGTAGCTGTTCTCACGGGGGGAAAGGAAGGCCAGCCCATCAGAGCTGATGGCGACAGAAAAATTGGTCACCGCCAGGCGCTCCGGTACCTGGTTGAGGCAGGACACCCCCACATCAATCTCACCACTCGCCGCCATCGACACCGCAGCATTTGGTGACGGCACTGGCTCAAAGCGATAGGGCCAGCCCTTCTGGGAGGCGATGGCTTCCCAGATCTCAACGGCATAGCCCTCATACAGAGGCCCCACGCGGTTGGAACAGGGTGCCGCCTCATCCACCACACCCACCACCAGAGTCTTGCGGGGCTCCGCCTCGGCGTTCAGCGGCGCACCGATCAGCAGCAGAGCCGCAGCGCAGGCACGTAACCAGCTGAGACTCCGCCGCATCACAACACCCCATTGTTATTGCCAGTTTGGCTGACATCTAAGAGGTGAGCCGTGCATCGACGCAATGCTCATCCAGCCGGCGAACACAACGTTGGCGACGCTCAGGCTGCAGGTGACGGCATGAGGCCATCGCATGAACACGGGACCAGCGAGAACGGCGGTGAGTGCCTCGAAGAGATGCAGAACACGCAGGCCTGGATCAGCTTCTCAGTTTCGATTCAGCATCGCTTCGCTGCTCAATCAGGGGATTTCCCAATCGAGGAGAATCTGGCAGCTCAGGCCATCAGCCGCCGGAAGGTCTTCTTGCCGAGCTGCAGCACCTTGCCCTCCAGCTCGGCCGCTGAAGCAAACTCTTGGTTGGGGTCGGTGAGCTTCTGCCCCTCCAGACGGGCAGCACCACCTTTGATCTGGCGGCGTGCCTCACTGCTGCTGGCGCAGATGCCCACGGCACTGAGCAGATAAAACGCTTTGGCGGGGAAGTTCACCTGCGCCAGCGACGCCTCCGGCACATCGGCAGCGGCATCACCGCCGACACCCACCAGGGAGGCTGCATCGCTCTGTGCCTTGCTGGCCGCAGCCAGTCCGTGGCGGCTGGCCGTCACTGCCAGAGCCATCGCCTTCTGCTTCTCGCGCGGGTTTTCCGGTAGGGAGGCCAGATCCAGATCGGTCAGCAACGTGACGTAGTCGTTGATGGCCGCATCGCCGACCTTCTCCAGCTTGGAGTACATCGACAACGGATCCTCCTCCAGCCCCACCACGTTGCCGAGGCTTTTGCTCATCTTCTGCACGCCGTCCAGACCCACCAGAATCGGCAGCAACAACCCGAACTGGGTGCCCTTGTCGAAGCGGCGCTGCAGGTCGCGGCCCATGGCCACGTTGAACTTTTGATCGGTGCCGCCCAACTCCACATCCGCGTTCACCGCCACCGAGTCATAGCCCTGCAGCAGCGGGTAAAGGAATTCATGCAAGGCAATCGGCGTGCCGCTGCTATAGCGCTTGGAGAAGTCGTCCTTGGCCAACATCTGACCCACGGTACCGGTGCCCAGAAGGCCGATCACCGCAGGCAGATCCATGCTCTCCAGCCATTCGGAGTTGTAGCGGACCTCCAGACGGCCTGGCGTCTCGAAATCCAGCAGCGCCGTCTCCTTGGGCTGGTCCTGCCCCAGCTGACGCAGGTAGGTGGAGGCATTGGCAGCCACCTGCTCCTTGGTGAGTTGCACCCGAGTGGCGCTCTTGCCAGTGGGGTCGCCGATCCGCGCTGTGAAGTCACCGATGATCAGCACCGCGGTGTGACCGGCGTCCTGGAAGGCCCGCAACTTGCGGAACAGGATGCTGTGGCCCAGATGGATGTTGCTGCCGGTGGGGTCGATGCCCAGCTTGATGCGCAGCGGCCGACCTCCGGCCTCGGCCTGCGCCAGCCGCGCCGCAAGGGATTCGTCCGCATCACCGGGGTCGCCGGAAGGGAACAGATCAGCCATGCCACGCGACAACCAAGCCGGCAGGGATGGGGTCGTGGCCATGGACGAGCGGGACGTGAGCGGGCTGAATCGTACGAGCCGCCGTCAGCTAGGGGGCTGATCCAATTGACTCTTCATCCGCTCGAGCGTCTGATTCATCTGATCAAACATCTGTTCAGGGGTGATCCCGAACTGGCCGAGCTGAGTGCGCAGCTGCTCCACGGTGAGCTTGGCCTGGAAGTCTTCCGACAACTCGAAGCGCTTCATGAACACCCGGTAGCGCTCCATCAGCTCCTCCATCGTGTCGATGAATTTCTTCTTGCCCTCCCGGTCGAACTTGCCGTAGTCCGAGCCCAGCTGCATCAGCTGCTGGTAGTCGCCGAACAGCCGCTTGGCCTCCTCCTGAACGATGTCCGAGTCGAAGAACGCCATGAGCCATCGATGCAACTCAGAGATTCTGAACAATTTGAGCTCGCGGTAACAGTGCGGATCCACACCCCCTTGTTCCGAGCCACCATGGTGAGGCAACGGTCAGGGCTACGAGCCTGTTCATCTGTGGATCTCAGCGATCGGATCCCCTCACTGCAGCAGCGCTCTCGCCAGGGTTACAGCCTGCTCAAGCGCAGTCGTACCGCCATCGCCAGCGCCGACCGCGTGCTCCTTGCCAGCTGGATGAGCTGGTTTGAAGGGCAGGGTCCTTTGGTGGCGGCCTGCACCAGCGAAGACGACTGCCTGGAGAGACTGCAAAGCAGCGGCGCCAACCTGCTGCTCTGCACTGACAACCTCGAAGGCGGTAGTGGCACCAACCTGGTACGCCGCGCTCGGAAGAACCACCCGGACCTCAAGGTGCTGATGCTGCTTCAACGGCCGATCCCGCGCACGATTCTTGATGCGATCGATGCTCGCTGCCACGGTCTCTGCTCCGCGGAAGCCACCGGCACCGGCACGGTGGCAGCGGCTCTCACGGCCATTGATACCGATGGGCATTACATCGACCCTCTGATCAGCGGCGTGCTGCACCACAGCCGCTTGCGCCGCAGTGGCCAGCAGACGCCGCTCCAGGAGCTAACCATGCGAGAGGAAGACGTGCTGCGTGGCCTTTGCCGAGGCATGACCAACCAGGAAATCGCCGATGCCCTCGTGGTCTCGATCGAAACCGTGAAAAGTCACGTGAGCAGCCTGCTGCGCAAGCTGCCGGCCCGGGATCGCACCACAGCGGTGGTGACCGCATTTCGTGAGGGGCTGGTGCAGGTGCCCACCAGACCGCCGCGCTGGACCTAGGGTCCTGGCGAAGCTGCTCAGGAGAGACGCGGCGATGGCGCGCCGGCACTGGCTCGATCCCCTGGCCCGCAAGGTGCTCCAGGCCATGGGCGAGCTGCCCCCCGACCCCGCGCCCCGCGTGCAGGAGGCGCATAGCCCGTCACTCGAGCCGGAGGCTGCATCGGCCGGGAGCCCTTCTGTCGACAGCCTCTGCATCGACGTGAACCGCGCTAGCGCCGAGCAATGGCGCCAACTGCCTGGCTGCAGCGATGCCATGGTGGATCTACTGCTGCGTCTGCAACGGGGCGGCGTGCAGTTCAGCCAACTGGAGGATCTAGCCCAGCTGCTCGATCTGTCGGAGGATCTGCGCGACCTGTGGCAGCCCCACCTGATTTTTCGCTGGCACGGTGATGCGCCGCCCTTGCCCCAGCCCAAACCGCTCGATCTCAATGGCGCCAGCCGCGCGGTGCTCGCAGGGCAGTTGCAGTGGCCGAATGACCGCCTGGAACGGCTGATGGCCGAACGTCGCCGCCAACCCTTCAAGAACCTCGCCGATCTTCAGGAAAGACTTTGTCTGCCGCCAGATGCCGTGGAGGCTTTGATCGGTCGGGTGCGTTTCGGTGCCAGGCCCGCAGGTCCCTCCCTGCCACCACGGGGTTAAGCGCCATGGCTGCTGCTCCGCGCCAGGGCGACCTGTTCAATCAAGCAGCTGCCGGCGCATCCGATCAGCAGGCGGCTGCCCTCACACTCACCGCTGACCAACTGCGCAGCTGGCAAGAGCGGGTGCATCGCGCCCAAGCCCCGTTGTTTGAGGCCAAGGCCCAGGTCGACAGCCAGGGCAGCTTGTTCGGGGCGGTCAGCGCTCCGGCGGAAGACATTCAACCGCTGAGCCTGAATCCCCTCCCCCTCAGTTTCTGGCGCTGGCCGGAGAGTCCCCACCAGGGGGCCGCTCTCTACTGGGTGATGGACCGCCCGGACCATCTCGACCTTCCCATCCTTCTTTATCTAGGCGAAACCAAGGCCGCCGATCGCCGCTGGAAGGGCGAACACGATTGCAAGGCCTATCTGGCGGCGTACCAGGAAGCCTGCGCCAGCTGCGGACTGAGCTGCAGCCCCAGCATCCGCTTCTGGGGGGATGTTCCCCAAGGGACCCGAGCACGACGGCAACTGGAACAGACGTTGATCAGGCGCTGGCAGCCTCCGTTCAACAAGGAAATGCGCGACCGCTGGGCCACCCCCTTCCAAGCCGACTGAGCGCAGCTTCTAGCATCAGTCCAGGCATCAGCTCCCCATGAAGATCTCCCTCTCTCCAGCCACCCCTGAGGCCTGGAGTGGTTCCGTTTTGGCGCTTGGCATCCCCAAGGACGACCCACAGGACCTGGTGGCGGCGATGGAGCGGCGCTTCGATCTGCAGCTCAGCGCTTGGCTAAAGCAGAAACCTTTCACCGGCAAAAGCGGTGATCTGGCCAGCCTGCAGCTGTTGAGGAGCGACTGCACAGCGCTGGTGCTGGTGGGCCTGGGGGATGCCGCTGAGGTGGACCGCAACAGCCTGCGCAAAGCCGCTGCCGCGGCTGCCCGGGCGGCGAATGGTCAGAGCGGCAGCCTGGCGCTGCATCTGCCCTGGGGATCAGAGGATCCGGCGGGCGATGCCATCGCCGCTGCGGAAGCCGTGCGCCTCAGCCTTTACAGCGACCTGCGTTTCCGCAGCAAGCCGGAGCCCAAACCCTGCCCCGATCAGCTGGAGCTGCTGGGTCAATGGCCTGCCGGCATCGACGCAGCCCTGGCTGCGATTCAGCCGGTGTGCGCCGGTGTGGAACTGGCCCGGGAGCTGGTGGCTGCACCGCCCAACAGCGTCACCCCCACCGAATTGGCCAACACCGCCGAGGCCCTCGCGAAAGACCATGGTCTCGAGCTCAAGGTGCTGGAGCGATCCGACTGCGAGGCCAAGGGCATGGGTTCCTTCCTGTCGGTCTGCCAGGGCTCCGACATGGATCCCAAGTTCATTCACCTCACGTACCGCCCGAGCGATGCGGTGCACAAGCGTCTGGTGCTCGTGGGTAAAGGCCTCACCTTCGATTCCGGCGGCTACAACCTCAAAGTGGGTGCGGCCCAGATCGACATGATGAAGTTCGACATGGGCGGCAGTGCTGCAGTGTTCGGCGCCATGCGCGCTATCGCAGAGCTGCAACCCGCCGGCGTGGAGGTGCACATGCTGGTGGCCTCCTGCGAAAACATGATTAACGGCTCGGCTGTGCACCCCGGCGATATCGTCACCGCCTCCAACGGCACCACGATCGAAATCAACAACACCGATGCCGAAGGCCGCCTCACCTTGGCGGATGCACTGGTGTATGCCAGCGAGCTCAAGCCCGACGCGATCGTCGATCTCGCCACTCTCACCGGTGCTTGTGTGGTGGCCCTTGGGGATGAAATCGCTGGCCTGTGGAGCGGTGATGACGGCCTCTCGGAAGCGCTGGAATCCGCCGCTAGCAATGCTGGCGAAGGGCTCTGGCGTATGCCGCTGCACAGCAGCTACCGCAAGGGCTTGAAGTCGCTGCTGGCAGACATGAAGAACACCGGTCCCCGCCCCGGTGGTTCAATCACCGCAGCGCTGTTTCTCAAAGAATTCGTGGAAGCAGGTATTCCCTGGGCGCACATCGACATCGCCGGCACAGTGTGGACTGACAAGGGCCGGGATCTCAACCCATCGGGTGCCACGGGCTACGGCGTTCGCACGCTGGTGAACTGGGTGCTGAGCCAGGCCTCGACGGCAGCGGCCTAAATTCCATCCAGACCGGAGCAAGCTCCATGGCTTCCAGCCCTCTCCGCTGGTACGTCCGCGCTCAGCTGGGCGTGCTGCTCCTCCCCGCGGGCCTTTGCCTGTTCGGGGAGGCCGTCAGCCGTCGCACCCTTCAGCTGGCGGGGAGCGATGGAGGCCCCTGGTGGTGGTACGGCACACTCAGCCTGATCCTGATCAACGCCGGTGTTGGGCTGATGATCGAATCAGGTTTATTGCGCGGATATCCAGGCCGCAAGTCTTAAGCCTCAGGAGGCCATCACTGCCAACGATTGGGGTTGCTCCAGAGCATGAATCTGCCAACGAGCCCGATCCGAGCAGGTGGCCATGACTCTTTCAAGGTCATCGGAGGCCTGCTTCGGAGAGGGGTATGGACCAACATGACGTGTCACGAGACCGTCTTTGATGGTCAGCAGATACATACAGTTTTCTCACAATTCGTCCTTTGATAGTACGCAATGTTTGGGTCAACGTCGAGGGGGGAAAACCCGCACCTTCACTGAGAAGTGACTGAATCCAATAGCATCAGTTGCTACAGAATTTCCACAGATTTTCCTCAGATTCAAAAAAATAAGACGTGGCGAATACTGCGCCCTGAAGGCATACCCCAGGCGGTCTTGTCGTGCGCCCTGGATCTCCAGACGCCGTTCAGGCGCCGGTCAAGCCCGCAGTCCCAGCAGTCGAGGTTGTCCTGGATCGCGTTGCGCTCCCTGGGGTCCTGGCGGTGAATGGTCAACCTGTCGTCCCGAACGAGGGGCTGTCATGCCAGCCCCTCGTTCGGGACTTCAGACTGCTCAGCAGGCTGCGGCAGCGTTGACCCCTGCAGTCACAACTCGAAAGAAACGAGTCGCAACGAGGTTCGTTCTGAACTCAGCAAGACCTCATCCCGCGAGTTGAGTTGACGGCTCGTTCGCACATCATTCGTCTTACGCCGCCATACGATTTTCCATGGGTGTGAAGTCCCATCCAATCGGTGAATGATTCTGATACTGTTTGTGGTGCTCCTCAAATAGACCCTCAATTTCCTTGCAGGCTGCACTGTATGCAGCCCAACCTGCCATTCGGCGGGAATTGGCACGACCCCGCTTGTCAATGGCCCGATCAACCGTGACTCCTTCTGTTTCTGCCTGTTCAAAAGCACTCAGGAGTGGGATCTGCGTAGCCAGAACCTTGATATCGAAGCCTTCAAATAACTCGATCGCTTGTTCAGCCGCAGCTTCTTTGCGTGCATCTACTTTAACAAGCAATGCAGCAAACGGGATTTTGTATTGCCTAAGCATTTGTGACATCTCAACTGTCAATTCGATTGATCGACTCTGCGTCGTGGTGGGTAGCAAAATGAAATCAGCCCCCTCCACTAAGTTTTTCATTTCTTCTTCGTTGCTGCTGGCTTGCCCATCTGTGATCACAATCTCTGCTGATCGCGTCGCTTTGGCTGCCGCTTCAATGGGCACAACGGGATAAGGCAAGAGCCCTCTAGCCCCGTACGCCGTCGCTGAGCGGTTGCGATCGGCATCAACCAGCACCACCCGTTTTTGCTGGTGGCTCCAGCACGCTGCGATGTGAACACTGCTGCATGTTTTAGCGACACCACCCTTTTGACCAAAAACAGTGATGAACATCACGGAGCGACTAAAAACTTGTCTTCAGGATCGCGTCCTTTTTCCGTAAGGCAACACATCGTTTGGCGCAGCGAACGAACGCTCTCATCGTTGGTTCGCTGCGATTCCTCAACGCATCTCTAGAGAGGGTGAGTCGCCGCCGCTGCAGTGGGTTCACCACAGCGAAGCACCACGGACTGACGAGCATCAAGTCATGCCCTGTGAACCTCAGGACAGCATGCGGGGTAGTAAGCATTAATCAGCCCATGGGGCCCCACTTCGCGCTTTTGCTCCCCAAACCTGGTCAAGCTTGCGATCACGACCGCATGCCCAGCGGTAATAGGTGTATTTGGTTTTGGACCGCATGGCGTAATCCTGGTGGTAACCCTCAGCTTTCCAGAAGGTTGTGAGCGGTTTGATCTCCACCTTGATCGCGGTTTCCGGCACACCCAGCTCCGCGGCCGCTGCAGCTTTGCTGGCCAAGGCCTGATCCTGCTGTCTCTCCCCCTGGGTAAAGATCACCGGGCGATAGGAATCACCACGATCACAGAACTGGCCGTCGCCATCGAGCGGATCCACATTGCGCCAATAGGACTGCAGCAAGCGGGCGTAACTGATCTTTGCGGGATCAAACCGCACCCGCACCGCCTCCTGATGACCGGTGGTCTCGCTGCTCACCTGCTGATAAGTCGGCCGGGCCACAGTGCCACCGGTGTAGCCGCTCTCCGCCGACAGCACCCCAGGCAGGTGTTCGAGATCACTCTCGAGGCACCAGAAGCAGCCCCCAGCCAGCACCGCGTCCTGCGCCGCCGCCAACACCGATACGGGAGCGAACAGCAGCAACAGGACCGCCATCAGCAGCGGCAACAGGCATCGGATCACGAGTTGGAGGGCGCAGGGAGCTTGTCGAGGATGGCGGCGGCGGCACGATCAGTCACCCCCGGCTCACCCAAAGTTGTACGCAGCCGGTCATAGCCACTGAGCATGGCTTGACGTGCCTCGCCAGCCTCCAGCAACGGTGCCGCCAGCGTCACCAAGCGATCGACATCGAACTCATCCTGAAGCAGCTCCGGCACCAACCGCTCGTTCAGCAAAAGGTTCACCGGTGAGATGTGCGCCACTTTGAAGCGCAGCAGATGCCGGGCCACCCAGGCGGTCACGCGGCTCACCCGATACCCAACCACCTGGGGAACCCCCTGCAGGGCCAGTTCCAGATTCACGGTGCCCGACTTGCCGAGAGCCAGATCGGCCGCAGCGAAGAGCAGTGGCTTGAGGCTGTCCGCCTGATCGGCGGGAATCACCCTGGAGCGCACACCCGCCGCAGCCAGGGCCTTACGCAGGGGCTGTTCAAATCGTTCCAACCCAGCGGGAACCATCACATCCAAGCTGGGGTCCCGTTGTTGCAGGCGAAGCGCCGCCTCGACAAGCACTGGCATCAGGTAACGCAGCTCCTGGGGCCGCGAAGCTGGCAGCAGGAGCAGCAGCTTGCCTTGGTCAGGTAAGCCAAGCTGGGCACGAGCTTCGGCCCGCTCCGGTCGGCTTAGCACCGTGTCGAGAAGGGGGTGACCCACCCAGGTGACCTCAGCACCCATCCGCTCATAGAACTCTGCTTCCGCCGGGAAGATTGCCAGGATGCGGTCGGTGAACTTGAGCAGCTCCGTAGTGCCACCATCACCGATGCGCCAGGCCCACTCCTGGGGAGCGATGTAATACGTGATCGGAATGTGCGGCAAGCGCCGCCTCAGGCTGTTGCCGAGGCGCACGTTGGCACCCATGTAGTCGATCAGCACCACGCCATCCGGGGGACGCTGCCCCAGCAGCCGATCCACGCGTGCCTGCAGCTTGAGCGTAGGCACCACCAGCGGCAGGGCCTCCCAGAGCCCAATAGCCCCCATCGGGGCCGTGTCCGCCAGCAGCTCCGCACCAGCGGCACGCATGCGCTGACCGCCGAGAGCCAACACCTCCAGGTCGATCCCCCTAAGGGCAGCCTGTCGATGCAACGCAGCGATCAACAGGCTGCCCTGCAGATCGCCTGACACCTCTCCGGTGCTGATCAGTAACCGCACCATCAGCGCCCGATGGCAGCTGGCATGGGACCCCGCCGTCCTTTGGAGATCGAGCCCTCAAGGAAGGTGCAGAGATGATCCGCTAGGGGCATCAGCGACTGCTCCCGCGCCAGGCGCAGACCCTCGGCAATGACATGGTCCGATCGATACAGCAACGACCAAACCTCCTGGAGCTGCTTGAGCTCCTCGCCATTAAAGCCGCGTCGCCGCAGGCCGACGCGGTTCAGACCACGGACGCGGCCGGGGTGACCCTCCACTAGGCAATAAGGAGGCACATCGCGATCCACCCGCGTCATGCCTCCCACCATGGCCATGCCACCGATGTGCACGAACTGGTGGATACCCAGACATCCACCGATGACAGCCTTGTCTTCGATCAAGACGTGACCAGCCACCTGGATGCCATTCGACATCACGATGCCGTTGCCCAGCACGCAGTTGTGGCCCAAATGGCAGTAAGCCATCAGCAGGTTGTAGTTACCGATGCGAGTCTCCTCTCCCTCCTCGGTAGCCCGGTTGATAGTCACGCATTCACGGATGGCGTTGTGATCACCGATCACCACTTGCGTGGGGGCACCTTTGTATTTGAGATCCTGAGGCTCAAGCCCTATGCAGGCACCAGGGAAGATCTTGTTGTGCGCGCCGATCGTCAGCCGGCCATCGAGCACGGCATGAGGGCCCACCCAGGTGTGGGCTCCGATTTGCACCTCAGGGCCCACAACGGCACCAGGGCCAATCACAACTCCATTCGCCAGTTCAGCGCCTGGATCGACCGCTGCCAGCGGGTGAATCTGTGGAGGACGGTCCTCAGCAGTCACGGCGGGGGAACGCTCTTCGCTCATCATGCTCAGTCCACCAACGAGAACATGAGATCGCCGGAGCACACCAGCTGGCCGTCCACTGTCGCCACAGCCTTCACTTTGCCGAAACGCTGACGCTTGAGGCTGATCAGTTCACAGGTGATGCGCAGCTGGTCACCAGGCACCACCGGACGGCGGAAGCGCACGCCATCGATACCGGCGAACACGAACAACCCCTTGGGCAGATCGGGCATCTGGGTGACGATCAATCCACCCACCTGGGCCATCGCTTCAACGATCAGAACGCCAGGCATCAACGGTCGCCCAGGGAAATGCCCCTGAAACTGCGGCTCGTTCAAGGTGACGTTCTTGAGCGCCACCGCCTTTGCGCCGGGGACATGCTCGATCACACGATCCACCAGAGCGAAGGGATAGCGATGCGGCAGCAACCCCATGATTTGCTCGGCATTGAGCAGGGTCTCGGGGACTATCGCGGCGGCAGCAGTGGCGGCAGTGGTGGAAGGGGAAGTCAAATCAGTCAGAGCTGAACAGCGGAACGATCGGCCAGGGCCGCCGCGAGGTCGGTGTGCAGACCATGGGAGCCGCGGTAGACCAGAACCTGGGCACGCGGGAAACCCACCAGTGCCAGATCACCGATCAGGTCCAGCAGCTTATGGCGCACCGGTTCGTCGGGAAAACGCAGAGGTGGATTCACCCAGTGATCCCCGTCGCAGACCAGAGCATTGTCCAAAGCCCCACCTTGAATCAAGCCTGCGGCCCGCAACTGCTCCACCTGCTCACGGAAGCCGAAGGTGCGGGCGGGCGCGATCTCCGCGACGAAGCGCTCCGGCGTGAGCGCCACGGTCCATTGCTGACGGCCGATCGCAGCTTGCGGAAAATCGATCATCCCCACCAGCGTGAACTGCTCCGCTGGCGTCGCCGTGATCACACTGTTGCCACGGTGGAGAGTCACCGGCCCCTCTAGCACGGGGCGAGAGGCGGCGGGTGTACCGGCAGGCGTGATCCCCACCTCAGCGATCGCCTTAACCCAGCCCTGCGCTGAACCATCTAGCAGCGGCACTTCACCGCCATCCACCTCCAGATGCACATGGGTCAGGCCGCAGCCAGCCAAAGCCGCCAGCAGGTGTTCCACTGTGGACAGACGCCGATCCCCCAGTTCCAGCGTGGTGCAGAGCTGACTGTCGCGCACTTGAGAGGGCTGCAGCCGCACCGGTGGCTCGGAGTCACCTGACCAGCTCACCCAGACGCCAGCATCCGGCCAGGGATGCAACAGCACAGCCACCTCATGGCCGCTGTGGAGACCGATCCCGCTGCGACGGGCTGAACCGGCCAAGGTCCAGGCACCGTCGTAATCACTGGGCCAGCAGACCATCAGAACTTCCAGCCGACGCCCAGGTTGAAGCGATACTCTTCGGTGAAATTCTGGCTGGCCACCTCCAGACGCAGAGGACCCACCGGCGTGGTGATGATCACACCCACACCTGGGGACACACCGGAACCGGGCTTGTCGAGCAGTTCGCCAGGCTTGCCGGGAACATTGCCCTGAGACCCGAAGTCGGTGCCGGCGTCGATGAACACCTCGCCCGCAAAGATGCTGATCAATGGGAAGCGATATTCGATCGTGGCTTCGCCAAAGCTGCGACCCACAGCCAGGTCGCAATCAAACCATCCACGTACGGAGTTGGAACCACCCAGACAGAAAGCCTCGTACGGGGGCAGCTGACCAATCACGGTGCCGGCCTTGAATTGAAAGGCCAATGCTTGCGGACAGTTCTCGGGCTCACCCTCCTTCGGTCGGCAACCCTTGAACAGCTTCAGCCACCGCACCGGAATGAAGTGCGTGTAGGTGCCGCGAACGCGGTTGAACGTGGGTGAGTTCTCACCCACGGAGACGTACTGCTCCGTGCTCACACTGAAGAAGTTGCCCGACGTTGGATTGCGGGCATCGTTCAAATTGTTGTAAGAGGCGGCCAGACGCAGGCTTGCCAGATTGTTCTCGTTGGCGCAGTTGAACGCAACGCAAATGATCTCGTCGTCGGGGATCTTGCCGTCGCGGAAGCGGTCGTTGGGGATGCCGTAAGGGCGTGTATCCCCACTGAAGTTGATCGGGCGGACGTTTTGGAGGTTGAGACCGGCCAGCACGGACCAGGGCACCCGCTTAAAAGGATCGCCACCGTTCAACGGTCTGGCGAAGATCACATTGCCGCCAACCCGCTGCAAGGCCACGGAATCGCCTTCGTAATCAAACCAGCTGACGTTGGGAAATTTCTCACTGGCCTCCGCGACATTGTCGAATTTGCGACCTGCCGGGTTCTTGTCGGAGTTGATCGAATAGGCGTTTCTGGAACCATTGTCCTCGTAAGCATCCAGCGTGCGGATATCGCCCTCGTCCTGGCTCTGGAACACCTGCGGCACTTCGCGGCTAAGGAACAGCGAAGTCCGGAAGGAGGTGCGATGCGAATCGCCTTTGATCCAGGGATCCGAGAAGGTCAGGTTGGCCAGGCCACCGAACTGGCCGTAGGTGATGTTGAGGGCCAGATTCCAGGCGCGACCAAACAGGTTGCTGTCCGACAGCTGAACCTGGCCGAACACACCCTGGCTTTGGCTATAGCCGAGACCACCGGAGAGCGAGCCCGTGGACTGTTCCACGATGCCCAGCACAATGGTGACCTCGCCCGGCTCACCCGTCACTGGCTTCAGGGTCACCTTGACGTCGCTGAACAGAGACGTGGCGTAGAGGCGGCGGATGTCACCCTCGAGCTGCGTTCGGTTGAACGGCTCGCCCGGTTTCAGGGAAATCTCGCGGGAGACCACCCAAGGCCTGGTTTTGCCCTTCAGCGGCTCGCCTTTCTCGTTGGTGTTATCACCCTCCTTGTTGACGAATTGGACCTCCACACCGGCCACGGTGCCGATCAACACCTTGAGCTCCACCACACCATCCGGGCTCACCCGGGTCGGTCCACTCACCCGAGCCAGGGAATAGCCCTGATCGGCATACCACTTCTGCAGCTCCTTCATGCGCAGCTGCAGCTCTCTGAGATTGAGCGTGCGGCCGTAGTCCGAACTGAAGGTGTCCTCAATCACCTGCGGCTCGATGTAGTTGTCCTCCGGCGCGAGCACCACCTCGCTGAGCACCGGATTGGGCATCACCTGCACCACCAGCTGCACACCCAACGGACCATTGACTGGCTCGATGCGCACATCAGAGAACCAACCGGTGGCGTAGATCGCATCAAGGTCGAGCTTCAGCTCATCTCGGGTGACGCGGCTGCCGGGACGCACGGCCATGGCGTCATAGGCGGCCAGTTCGAGACGCTCCTGCTCAGGGTGGCCATCAATGCCCTCAATGATCACCTCCGTGATCAACACCCGCGGTTGCTCCGGCGTCACCGGGATCGGTTCGGCCAGCGGACCGGAAGCGGGAGCCGGCACCACTTCAATGGGCTCCGCAGCACCCGGCTCTTCACTCAACCCATTGGTCTGAGCATCCACCTGCACGTCTTCGAGCTGGGCCTGATCACGTTCCGATTCGGAGCCCTCGCTTTGGGCCTGCGTCGGCAGACCCGCAACCAGTGGCAAGGACAGCACCAGCCCCAATGCGCCGTGCCGAACGGCATTCCGAGTTCGGCGGGAGGAAAAAGCGGCCATGGGGGAGGGCGAAACTTGGCCTTAAAGGCCACAAACGTCGCAGAAACTAGCCCCAGATGCGGGGTTTGGGGCACGCCCCTTGTACCCGTTTGCAGACCTCCCCGTAGGCCTCGATCACGCCGCCGAGGTCTTGACGGAAGCGATCCTTATCCAGAATCCGCTCATTCTCATCGGCACTACGCAGATCCCAGAGGCGGCAGGTGTCGGGGCTGATCTCGTCAGCCACCAACAGATCACCGGTGGCATTCACCCCGAGCTCCAGCTTGAAATCGACCAGCTGCAAGTCGACGGATCGAAAGAAGGGAATCAGCACAGCGTTCACCCGTCTGGCCAACACCTCGATCCGATCCCGCATCTCTACCGACACCACGCCTAGCAATGCCAGACGGGCATCGGTCAGGAGCGGATCGCCCAGGCCATCGTCTTTGTAATAGAGATCCAGCAGGGCGGGATCGAGAGATGTTCCTTGAGGAATCGGCGTTTCCCGGCACAAGGACCCCGTGGCGGTGTTGCGAAGCACGACCTCCACAGGGATGACAGCTACCTGCTGCACCGCCATCCAGGTGTCGTTCACCAGCCCCTGATAGTGCGTGGGGATGTTCTGCGCCTCCAGCAGCTCAAAGAGACAGGCGGAGATCTGACAGTTCAAACGTCCCTTGTCGTCGAGTTGAGCCTTCTTTTGGGCATTGAAGGCCGTGGCGTCATTCTTGAATTCCACCAGCACCTGTTGATCGCTGTCGCTCGCATAGATGCGCTTGGCCTTGCCTTCGTAGAGGAGATCACCGTGGGGGATGGTCATGGCTGGTCGTCAACACCGGACGCACCGGCTTCAGGATTCGGCGATTCTCCCAGCGCGGCATGCCCCCCGGGCTCGCGGGGAGAGCGCAGCTGCTGCTCGAGCTGCTGGCGCTGCTCTGGGGTTAGCAGTGGATCCTCCTCCTCGAGCTCGAGCAGGGTGAACTGGTCATCCACACGCGTTGCCAGGCGACGCAGTCGCTCCCTCGGCCGCTCACCACTGCCACCGTTGGCCAACTCCAGTCTTAGTTGCAGACGCAGCAGCTCCTCCGCCAGGCTCCAGGCCTGATCGGCAGCCGCCTGATCCAGCGCCGTCTCCAATAGTGGTGCGCTGCGGTCCGGCTCCAATTCCGCCAGCAATTCCGCGACGATCGCGAGTCGACGCGCTGCCACCTTGCCAGGCGTGCGACCAGCCAACAGCGTCTGCACCGCATCCAGCGTCTGCCCAGACGCAACCTGCGCCTGCGCCAGCACATCCAGGCCAGAACGCACAAGGGGTTGGCCCTGCGCATCCAGACCCACCACCAGCTGCTCCCCCTCCAGACGTCCGGGCTGTCCGTCAGCCAATCGCAGCAGCGCCAGGATGGCGCGCTCCTGATCCAGCGCTGCACTCGCGGCATGCCAGGAGAGCAGCAGCCATTCGCGCCGCTGGCGCGCCGTGCCAGGTCCGTAGCGACTCAGCACCCGCTGGGCACCAGCAGGGTCCTTGCAAGTCATCAGAGCCCTGGCGTTTGCCATCACCACAGAGAAAGGCTGGGGAGCCGGCGCCACCTGCAGGAGCCGATCCCGCAGCTGTTGCAGCCGATCATTGGCGCCGAAGCCAGCTGACTCCACGCAGGCCTCCTGCAGTTCTGACAGGTCACCCTCCAGCAGCAACGCATCAAAGGTCTCCTGAGCCATTGGTAGCGAGGCGGGAGCAGGAGCGGATCCCAGCGGGGTCACCACAGGGGCCGCCGCCAGCAGCAATGACAAGGGCAGGGGGAGCAATCCCATGGGCTGGCAGGCGCTCAACAAAGATGGACGAGTCTCCGCATCGTCGACAGCCAGTGCTGAAAGCGAGGGAGCGACGCTCAAACCTAAGGGTCTTCGCCCGTCACGCCTGCTCCCATGGCCCATTCAAGTTCCCGTCCCCAAGCCCTGCCTCCCCTGCGACATCTGCTGGTGGTGGGCGGCGGCGGCCGCGAACAGGCCTTGGCGTGGGCCCTGCGCCGCTGCCCAGGAGTGGAGGCGGTCTGGGTGACTCCCGGCAATGGCGGCACTGCTGCGCTGGGTGACTGCGGGCAGTTGAGCATTGGTGAATGCGACTCCGACGGTTTAATTGCCGCCTGCCGCGAGCAAGCGATTGATCTGGTAGTGATCGGACCTGAAGCGCCCCTCGCGGCTGGGGTAGCCGATCATCTGCGCGCAGCCGGCCTGACAGTCTTCGGGCCCTCAGCCGATGGCGCGCAGCTGGAAGCAAGCAAAGCCTGGGCGAAGGCCTTGATGGCAGAAGCGGGCATCCCTACCGCAGGCCACTGGGCAGTGGCCGATGCCGACGCAGGCTTGGCGGTGCTTGATCGCATCCAACGGCCGCTGGTGGTGAAGGCCGACGGCCTGGCCGCCGGCAAAGGCGTGACCGTGGCAGACAGCATCGAGGAATCCGCAACCGCCATCCGTGAGGCCTTTGCAGGCCGTTTCGGTGCCGCCGGTGAGCGGGTGGTGCTGGAGGAGCGGTTACAGGGTCCGGAAGTGTCGGTGTTCGCCCTCTGCGATGGGGAGCGGATGGTGCTGCTGCCTCCCGCCCAGGACCACAAGCGATTGCTAGAAGGGGACCGCGGCCCCAACACCGGTGGGATGGGTGCTTATGCCCCCGCCCCACTGCTCGACCCTGCCGGACTGGAAGAGGTCCGTGCACTGGTGCTGGATCCCACGCTGAAGGCTTTGCAAGCCAAGGGGATTCAGTACAGAGGTGTGATTTACGCCGGTCTGATGCTCACGGCAGACGGCCCCCAGGTGATCGAATTCAACTGCCGCTTCGGCGACCCCGAGTGCCAGACCCTGATGCCGCTGCTCGGCCCTGAACTGGCTCAGGTCCTGCAGGCCTGCGCCTTGGGTTGTCTCGACCTAGCTCCCAGCCTGTCGATCACCCAGGCCTGCAGTGCCTGCATCGTGGCCGCTGCTGAGGGCTACCCGGATGCACCACGCAAGGGCGATCCCATTCAGCTGCAGAGCGATGCTGATGCCAGTAGGCAGCTGTTCCATGCCGGCACGCGCCTCCAGGAGAACGGCGCGCTGGTGACAGCAGGGGGTCGAGTGCTGACCCAGGTGGCCCAGGCCGAGAACTTCGACCAGGCGTTTGCCCGTGCCTACGCGGGCCTGGAACTGGTGCAATTTGATGGCATGCAATTTCGCCGGGATATCGGGCATCAGGTCCGCCGGGCCTAGGCTTTACCCATGCACGCGGGCAGCATGACCAGCGATCCTGAATCGGCTCTAAACAACGCTCCGGCGGATTGGGCTGCTTCAATTTCAGGGTCGAATCCGACCGATGACAGCAGCCTGTGGCAAAGGACGTTGTCGTGGTGGGCTGAGTTCAGTCTTCAGACCAAGCTGCTGGCCGTTGCCACCCTGGTGGTGAGCCTGATGATGACAGGCATCACCTTCTTCGCACTCAACGGCATCCAGCGCGATACAGCGATGAACGACACCCGCTATGCGCGGGATCTCGGTCTATTGCTGGCGGGCAACGTGACGGAGCTGGTGGCGGAGGGTCGCGATCGCGAGCTAGCCAACGTCACCGAAACGTTCTGGCGCTCCAGCCGCAGCCTCCGCTACATCTTTTTCGCCGACCCCGACGGCATCGTCTACCTGGGCATTCCCATCAGCGGTAGCGACGCCGGCAGCAGCGCTGACATGCGCCTGAACCGCCGCCTCGAACTGCCGGATGAGTTGCGCAGCCGCCCCCAAAACCCCCTTGTGCGTCAGCACATCACACCTCAGGGCCAGGTCACGGATGTGTTCGTGCCCCTGGTGGACAACAAGAACTATCTCGGCGTTCTGGCTCTAGGGGTCAATCCAAACGAGACCGCACTAGCCAGCGCCGCCCTCACCCGTGAAGTGACGGTGGCTGTGTTCATCTCCATCTGGGTTCTGGTGATCCTGGGGGCCGTCTTCAACGCGCTCACCATCACCCGTCCTGTGAAAGAACTATTGCGCGGTGTGCGTTCGATTGGTGATGGAGATTTCCGGGCCCGCATCGGCCTGCCAATGGGAGGAGAGCTGGGCGAATTGCTGGAGGGATTCAATGCAATGGCCTCCCAGCTGCAGGCCTACGACGCAGCCAACATCGAAGAACTGCAAGCCGCGCAGGTGAAGCAGTCATCACTGATCGCCACCATGGCTGATGGCGCCCTGCTGCTCGATGGGGACGGCCGCATCGTGCTGGCCAATCCCACGGCGCGGCGTCTGTTCCGCTGGGAGGGGCGCAACCTCGAGGGACAGGAGTTCCTCAGCGAACTGCCTGAACTGCTGGCGGTCGAGCTCTACGAACCGCTCGGAGCCGTGTTCGAGAACCAGACCGACACCAACGAATTGCGCAGCAGCGTCGGGGATCCGCCGCGAACGCTGCGCTTCGTGTTGCAGGCCGTACGCGAACCCAGCAGTGACGTCCTCAAGGGCATTGCCGTGACCATTCAGGATCTCACCCGTGAGGTGGAGCTCAACGCAGCTCAAAGCCGTTTCATCAGCAACGTCTCCCACGAGTTGCGCACGCCACTGTTCAACATCAAGAGTTACGTGGAGACACTCCACGACATGGGCGACCAGCTCAGCGAAGACGACCGCAAGGAGTTTCTGGGGGTCGCCAATTCCGAAACCGACCGGCTCACGCGACTCGTCAACGATGTGCTCGACCTGTCGCGCCTGGAATCCAACCGGTCGGTCGAATTCGCACCGATCGATCTGCGCCCCGGCCTGGAACAGACTCTGCGCAGTTACAAACTGAACGCCAACGACAAGGAGGTGGAACTAAGCCTGGAAGCCGATCCCGACCTGCCTGAAGTGCTCGGCAACTGGGATCTGCTTCTACAGGTGCTCGACAACCTCGTCGGCAATGCCTTGAAGTTCAGCCGCAGTGGTGGACGCTTGGTCATCCGGGCTTACACCTGGCCCGACAGCTGTCTGATGATGTCACCAGCCACCAACAGCGTGGGGGAAGACGGACCGACCTGCACGCTGAGTTCACCGCTGCCGAAAATCCGCATCGAGGTGTGCGACACGGGATACGGCATCAGCGAAGCCAACCAACAGCGCATCTTCGAGCGCTTCTATCGTGTTGAAAATGCTGTGCACACCGAGGTAGGAACTGGCCTGGGCCTGTCGATCGTGCGTGGCATCCTCGAAAAGCACGGCACCCAGATCAGCATGGTGAGCGAACTGGATGTCGGCACCACCTTCTGGTTCGATCTACCCCTCACCCTTGAAGATCCAGATGAACTGAAGTGGCGAGCTGAACGCCAGAGCCCCGAGGAGCGCCGACCGCTGAGCGCCTCCAGGAACTTCACGGACTGATTCGACCATGGACGAATCAGGCGTCAGTCAGTCGCAACGCCGCGGGCGATGCGCGACAGCTCGCTGCGTTCATCGGTGGTGACCCGGTGGGGAACACCGGAGATGATCCGCTCGAAGTTGGAGAAGGAGTCCTTGATCTGTGGACCATTGCCTGTGATCACGAATTCGCGGATGCCTTTGTCATGCCAGGAGCCACGCATCTTGAACACGTTCACGGCACGGGCCATTTCACCGCGAATCTCCACATATTGGAGCAGCAGGATGGTGTCGGTAATTGTGGAGATGTGGGAGTCGGTAATGGAGTGCGATCCCATGAACTCCTCGGAGGTGTTCGTAAAGAAGCCTGCGATTTCCTCCTGCTTGGCGTAACCCGTGACGCCGATCACGAACTGACGGAAGGCGTTATGACTCACACCCCGCGCGAGGGCAGAGAGGGAGTCGATCGCCATCCGCGACGGCTTGAACTGACTGATCTCGGTCTTGATGATCTGCAGGTGGTCTTCCAATCCAGTGGATTCCGGATAGGCACAAATGATCTTGAGCAAGCCATCCTGCTCCAGCTGCTCGAAGTCAATGCCCCAGCTGGTGGCGTTACGCAGCAGTTGCGCCCTGGATTCCTCATAGGCGAACAAGATCGCGCGTTCCTTGTTACGGCAGGCGTCCTCGATGAATTTGGACACCAGCAACGTCTTGCCGGTGCCCGTTGCACCGGTGGCCAGGATGATCGAGTCTTTGAAGAATCCACCGCCACACATCTCATCGAGACGAGGCACACCGGAGCTCACCCGCACATTCGACGAACGCTGCGTAAGACGCATCGCTCCCAGCGGGAAGATGCTGATGCCATGGGCGCCCATGGTGAAGGGGAACTCCCCTTTCATGTGTGTGGTGCCGCGCAGCTTGAGAATTTCCACCGTCCGACGGCGACGTTCTCCTTCGAGAACGTTGCGCAGAATCACCACGTTGTCGGAGACGAACTCCTCTACGCCGTAACGCGCGATCGGACCGTATTCATCGATCCGTTCGGTGGTCATCACCGTGGTGACGCCGATCTCCTTGAGACGAGCAATCAGGCGGAAGATCTCTCGGCGTACCACGAAGACGGCGTCGTACTGCTGGAAGACCGCCGTGATCGAATCGATTGCTACCCGTTTTGCCTTGTATTTGCGGATGGCGTAGTTAATCCGCTCAATTAGCCCGGAGAGGTCAAAGCTGCCGGCCACATCCTGGCCATCCGGATCGGGGGATGCATCCAAAATAAAGAGCTTGTCCTGCTCAACCATCTCCTGCAGGTTCCAGCCGAAGCTGGCGGCATTGCGCAGGATGTCGAGCGGTGACTCCTCAAATGTGACGAAGATGCCCGGTTCGTCGAAGTGAGCGATGCCGTTGTGCAGGAAGTGGAGCGAAAAAACCGTTTTACCTGTACCAGACGTGCCGCTGATCAGGGTGCTGCGACCGATTGGCAGGCCTCCTTGGCAGACATCATCAAAGCCCTCAATCCCTGTTGGGAGCTTCTGAACCTGCATCTGTGGGGAACCACTGGAGCTGGAAATCTGCATAGCGGCAACCTTATGGAGCCAAGCTAAAGAGAAAAGATGTGCTGATCTTCGGGTGCACCGTCGGGCTTAAGAATCTGACTCGACTGTGTCGACACCCTCAAGAGACTCCATCAGAGAAGACGTGAGGCTGTTGTCGGTGAGCTCGTCGTAGAGCAGATCAAGACCGATCAACACCCGTTCCCGATCCGAGAGATCGCCGATGATGCGCCGCACTGGAGGCGGCAAAATCTTGGACAGGGTAGGCGTTGCCAGAATCTTGTCCTCTTCCGCCAGCTGGGGATTTTTAAGCACGTCGATCACCTTCAGGGCGTAGACCCCCTTGAACTCCGTTTCGAGGATGTTGCGCAGGGTTTTGAGCGCCCGCATGGAGTTGGGCGTGTTCCCTGCGACATAGAGCTTCAGGATGTAGGTCTTGCGTGGGCTCATGGGGACACCTCCGGTTCGTTGAGAATGCGACGTTCCCCGGCAGAGGGCATCAAGGGGACCTCAGCAGGAATCGAACGTCGGTACATCTCGCAGAGATGAGCCATGACATCGAGCAACGCGAGGCGATAGTCCTGAAGGAAATCGTTCTTATGTCCTTCAAGTCTGAGTTGCTTCCAGAACTCGTCAATCAGATTCATATGGATCTCCACAGCGCGGGTGATGGGCAGGTCACCGAAAAAGGCCGTGTTCACGAAGCTTTCCAAGGCCTGGTTGGCAGCAGCTGGATCCCGGAAGTAGCTGATGAGCAGATCGCGATAGGTGCGCTGCAATGACTGCACCAGATCGCGCTGTTCATCCAGTGGAAGATTGGCGAGAAACCGTGACGGATCGCGCTTGTAAAAAACGCCGAGGTAACCGAGCCGTTCTTGAAGGCGGCTGGACATCCTCCAGGCGCTGCCATCAATCGAGGGCCTGGCATTTTGCTCAGCGCCATCCTCTGGCATCACCTCTTTCTGGCCTTGACGCAGAAAGCGTGAGATGGCGGCATCCACGTTGTAACCCAGCTGCTCAAGCTGATCTCCAGGGAGATGCACTTCCTCCGGGTGGTAATCCACCCGCCCCATCAAGTCGCCCACAACAACGGCTGGAAACAGCAGACCCTCTTGGCCGAGGGATTCACGGGTTGTGCCATCCAGCAAGGACTGCTCAATGACCACCGCATCCACCGCCTCGCGCTGATGCGACAGCAGCTCCAACACCTGCTGACCCGACTCCACCTCCCCCAGATCCACCGGGGCGTAACGATTCACCGGCAACCACTGACAACACACATCAACCAGTGCTCGAGTGCGCAACAGCAAAGCGATCGTGAGTGCCGGACGGGCCATCCACCGCGACTGGGTCCTGAGGTGAATCTTGACGAAAGGCAGAGCGAAGAACGAAGATCTTTGTTTGTCTTTCGATTGCGGCTCAGGCCGAATCGGCTTGTCCGAGCCTGACCGCGTCTTTTCGTTTCATGGCCGAAACCAGTACCACCACCTCCGCAGCCCCTGAGACGGGCAGCTACGCCATCGTTGAAGCCTCTGGCCAACAGTTCTGGCTGCAACCCAACCGTTATTACGATCTCGACCGCCTCCAGGCCGATGTCGACGCCACGGTGACGCTCGACAATGTTTTGCTCGTGAAGGACGCTAAGGGCACCACACTGGGCAAGCCCTATGTGAAAAACGCCAGTGTCGAACTGAAGGTGATGGCCCACCGCCGCGGTCCCAAGGTGATTGTCTACAAGATGCGCCCCAAGAAGAAGACCCGTCGCAAGAATGGTCATCGTCAAGAACTGACCCGCGTCATGGTTCAGTCCATCTCTGTCGGCGGCAAGGCCATCAGCTGATCAACCCGGTTTCAGCTCGCTACCTACCTCTCCACTCCGTTCCTACTCATGGCTCATAAGAAAGGCACAGGCTCAACACGCAACGGTCGCGATTCCAATTCCAAGCGCCTGGGCGTCAAGGCCTACGGCGGGGAGACCGTCACCGCCGGTTCCATCCTGATCCGTCAGCGCGGCACCGCCGTGCTCCCCGGCATCAACGTCGGACAAGGCAAAGACGACACTCTGTTTGCCCTCACCGATGGCGTGGTCAAGTTCGAGACCATTCGCCGTGGACTACGCAACCGCAAGCGCATCAACATCACAGCATCGATCTGATGCGTTGCCTGATCAGCCCCATGGTGCGTTGGGGTTAATCGCCACGCATCGAACGCAGGGCCTGACGTGTGGTGACCACCAAGCCAAGAACAGTGAGCCCCAGAACGACCAGCGTTCTGGGGCTTTGTTCATGCAGGGCGTGCATGATTTCCAGGGGGAGAGCCAAGGCCAAAATCCCCACCAACAACCACACCCCCCACCGGCGGCCGATCCAGGTGGCCCAGGCCGCCACAATGATCAATACCGCATAGAAACCCGACACCATCGCCAGTCGCATCAGGCGGGTTGGCCCCAGCACAGTTCCCCTCTGCGCCATCGCGGAGAGGAGCTGGCGGTCGGCCTTCCCCCAACTGGCGGCAAAATCTGAAAGCTGCGCGTAGTGCACATCGCCGAACAAGGCCGCCAAGCTGATTAACAACAGCACGACCGCCAGAAGCACTTTCTTGATCACAATCAAGCGGATCAGCCAGCGTCCTTGGCCAGCGGATTGGGTCATCGAGTCTTCAAAGGCCACTCTCGAGTGGTCGGTAGACCCGGGTTGTGATCAACAGAGGATGGAACACCTCGAGGAATTGACGCTGAAGGGTGAGGAAGAAGCTGTCCACCAGCTGCGGGTCATCGAAATGAAACGGGTACTCGCCGTCGTGGCCCTTGAAGAAAAACCAGTTCAGCAAGGCTCGGCCGTCCGGTGTCAGACGCCGGTGAAACTCCATTAGTTGCTCCGAAGGCTCGGGAAGATGCTCCAACACATCAAGGCACACCACGGTGTCGAATGACTGATCGGGAACGCTGGCAAGATCGCGGTGCACCGACACGCGATCGGACAGACCGAGACGCGCAGCACGATCCTGCACAAACGCCCGGTTCTGCGGATTGAGATCCACGAACCACACATGACGCACACTCTCCAGACCGGCTGCTGCTAGCGCATGGGTGCCAATGCCACCGCCGAAGTCGAGCACATCCCCACGGGCGAACTGCTGCTGCAGTCGCAGGGTGTCGGCGATGTAATCCGCACTGCTGAGGTGCCAGGCCGCTAGCTCAAACAGGTGAGCGGTGCCGACCGTGTCTTCATAGAAATCTGCCGCCCGGTCTGGGTCAAAGGCACCCGGATGCATCGCAGCAAGATCCTCTTTGCTTTGCGGAAGGCGCTCTGCAACCTCCTCAGCGGTCAGACCCAGGTAGGAGGCCAGATGCTCCTTCACCGCAAATCCGCTGGCCAAAAACTCCTGGACGCCCACAGGAGCTGAAGCATGAACAGGCGGCATGGGGCATCAGAGGCGGTTTGGCAAACCTACGCGCGAGCCGGAAACGACCGAGGGCCGGGTGCCACAGTCAGAAGTCCAAACCCCCTTTGCACGTTGACAGCGCCCATCGGCTTCACAGTGATCGACAAGCCGGCGGGCCTCACCTCCCATGCCTGTGTGGCTCGCATCCGCAGGGTGCTGGGGACCCGCCGCGTCGGCCATGGCGGCACCCTCGATCCTGCCGTGACCGGCGTGCTGCCCATCGCTGTGGGCCAGGCCACTCGGCTGCTGCCCTATCTGCCTGGCGACAAGACCTACCGCGGCGTGATCCAGCTCGGGGTGACCACCGGCACCGATGACCTGCAGGGAGCGGTGCTGAGCCGCAAGCCGCCGCCGGAGCTGAACCGCATCAGCCTGGAGCAGGCTCTGTCGGTGTTCCGCGGCAGCATCAGTCAACGTCCTCCCCAGGTCTCCGCCGTGCACGTTGATGGAGAACGGGCCCACGCCCGGGCCCGACGCGGTGAAGTGATGGACTTACCGGCCCGCACGGTGACCCTGCATCGGCTGGAACTGCTGAACTGGGACCCGGCGCAGGCTCAACTGGAGGTGGAGGTCCACTGCACAGCGGGCACTTACATCCGATCGCTGGCAAGGGACCTGGGCGAAGCGCTCGGCTGCGGTGGAGCCCTCGCCGAGCTGCGGCGCATCGAGGCCCTGGGTTTCCGCGCTGATCAGGCCGTCCCCCTTCCTGAAGCACCCGAGCAGGTGGGGGCTGGAAGCTTGACACTGCTGCGCCCGGAACTGGCGCTGCCGCATCTCCCGCAACGAATGCTGACTGCCAGCGAGCAGGAGGACTGGAGCTGTGGGCGCAGGCTCGGACCTGACCCCCATGGAACGCCACCAGCCGATGCAGTCGTTGTGATCAGCGAAGGGGGGCGGATGCTCGGACTTGGACTGCTGGACGGCGAGGGTGGGCTGAAACCCAAGGTGGTGTTCGAAGCGCGGGGCTGAAGCCAGAAGCCTGGGTAGGTTTCAGGCAAAGACAGACATCGAAGCCGCCGATGGCAGGCCACAGCAAATGGTCCCAAATCAAGCGAACCAAAGCTGTGGTCGATGCCAAGCGAGGGGCTGTGTTCACCCGTATCGGTCGCGAAATCACGGTGGCCGCACGCCAGGGCAGTGATCCGGAGGGCAACTTTCAGCTGCGCACCGCCATTGCCAAGGCCAAAGCCGCCGGCGTGCCGGCGGGGAACATCGAACGCGCCATCGCCAAGGGATCCGGACAGGGCGGCGACGGCGTGCACCTGGAAGCGATGCGCTACGAGGGCTACGGCCCTGGTGGCATGGCGGTACTGGTGGAAGTCCTGAGCGACAACCGCAACCGAACGGCGGCGGAACTGCGTCTGGCCTTCAGCAAGCACGGCGGCAACCTGGGCGAGACCGGTTGCGTCAGCTACCTCTTCCAGCATCGAAGCGAAGTTCGGATCAAAGCCAACGACCTGGATGAGGACACTCTGCTGGACGCGCTGATGGAACTGGATGCCGACGGCTATGAGCTCACCCAGGCTGACCAGGCGATAGTGCACGGTCCCTACGAAGCACTCGAAGCCCTGCAGATCGGCCTGCGGACATGGGGCTTTGACGTCGAAGAGTGGGAACACTGCTGGCATCCCCTGACCCAGGTCACACCCAGTGATCAGCCCACAGCGCAGGAAAGCCTCAAATTGCTGCAGGCCCTAGAAGATCTCGATGACGTGAGCTGCGTCAGCTCCAATCTCGAGCTGACTTCAGACCTGGAGATTGACTGACACCGCTGGCTTTTGCCCTTGCATGGCTTCAATCAGTTGAAGCAGTGGAGCTGATCACGAGACCTGAATTTCAATCGACGCTGCCAACGCAGGCCGCGCGATCGCTGCCTGGCTATGGATGAGGCAGTTGATCCGAAAAGAGATGCGTCTGACGGATCGCCAGGGAGCTGTTCTCTACAACCTCGGGGCAATCATCTCCTATGTGTCCTTAGTGATGCTGCTCTTGGATACCTTGCACGTCGCCAAGCATCATGAGGTCGTGAGCTTGACCCGATTTGGGTTTGCGATGAGTTGGCTGATAGGAGCCATCCTCAAAGCTCCCTACAAGTGGGACCGCCTCTGGCTGCGGGTGAGTGCCTTGATTCAGATTCTGATTTTTTCGGCGGTGAGCTGCCTTTACATCGCCGCCGGAGTGAATTAATCACCACGGCCTCTGGAACCATTCGAGAACTTTTGGGTTGCAGCCCGTGATCACCGCAACGAGTTCAGCGCTTCCATCGGGCTTGAATTGCAAATTCCAATGGCGGGGCCTATGCCCTCATGCTGGGTGATGAATGCGTCGTTGATAATCCAAATACTCTCTCACTTGAACATCAGGCATGGCCATCACCTTTTTCATGAGATCTTGCCTGTAGCTGTAAAGCCCTTTGCATCCTTTGAGTGGTTCAACCAGCATCTCAACGAGCTGCGCTTTCGCAGTTGTTCCAGTCATGCATAAATTCGTTTGTCGCATAATGTTCAGCGTGATTTGATCGATGGTTTGTCGGAAGATTCCCGCCTGGCTTTCAGCCCAACGCTGTCAGAACTCCAAAGTGAACGCCCCACGTCGATTGCCAATTCTTTCTGACGCAGTGTTGAAGAGTCAGCCTCATTGATCAGCCCCTGACGTTTCGCTCGTTCGCTTTTTCAGGTAGGCAGGGCTCTTACCCTGCAATCATGATGCGCCAAACACCTTTGAAAATAAACTGACATTAAAAGTGAATCCAATGAGAACTGACTGAGGGAACGATTGTTCAAAATCCAATCCCTCATTCACACCATCTCGCCTCAAGCCTGAATGGTCATCCCTCATTCGAGTGAAACCGAACCCTCTTCTCATCCCCCTTTCGAGGGATCACCTCCCTTCCGAAGCCGCTTACTGATTGCCCTGGCCTCCAGGTCGCGCCAGCCCAGAGAGCCATGACGATGTCGCCAGACTGTGGAGATTGCAGCAAGACCTATGCAGCCAACCTCGGAAGCAACGCGTCAGGCCCTGCTGAAACTGTTAGCACTCGCCGCTGGCCC
Source organism: Synechococcus sp. A18-25c (assembly GCF_014280035.1). Lineage (NCBI taxonomy): Bacteria > Bacillati > Cyanobacteriota > Cyanophyceae > Synechococcales > Synechococcaceae > Synechococcus > Synechococcus sp. A18-25c. The sequence continues at coordinate 734,140 of NZ_CP047957.1, read as the reverse complement.
TGGCTTTTCTGACGCCACTGGGGCTGAGACCGTCAGCAGTGAGATCGATCGCTGCATCGAACGCACCAAAGCCGAAGCCTCCGAAGGCGCTGCTCTGGTTGATGCCTGCGCCCCTCATGGACGAACGATGCTCACACAGGCCCAGAAGCGACTCGCACAACTCGAAGCACTCAAGACGCTGGAGCTTGTTGCCCGTGAAAACTTTGGACCGCTTTGAGATGACTTCATACCCATGAAAAAAGCTCCGCACAAGGCGGAGCAGATCACTCAAAGGGGTCTTCCGGGGGATGGATCAGGAGACCACTCGACCTGCCCTGCTTTTCCTTTTTAGGGTCTTGTATGGCTTTCAGTTCATGGGTTGAACATCAGGCTCCCCGAAAGGCTGCTCACATTCCAGGCTCAGCCCAGAACTCGTTGTTTGTCACGGCTTCTTGAAACATCGCCGTTGCATTCAGATCGCCCGTGTTCTCAGAAACCCAAACACCATTGGCATCAAAGCCGAGGGTTGTGCCGTTCTGAGCCGCAAAAGAGAACAGAATCTCATCTCCGGCCATGGCCACAACATGGCTAGCAGCGCCACTGACATCAAGCACTTCAAAACCAACACCATTCGCGAGAACGGCTTCTTTGATCTCGCCACCAAACTTGATGCGGTCAAACTGATCCTTCATATCAGTGACGTGCTGAAATGCGGTCCGCTGTCCAGCACCATCAAAGCTTTGATTGAGCTTGAAGATGTCGATGCCGTCACCTCCCTTGAGGAGATCTGAGCCATAACCGGCGTCGAGGAAGTCATTGCCCGTGCCTCCAAACAGTCGATCATTGCCAAATCCACCCGTCAGCACATCATCACCGCTGCAGCCGTAAAGGACATCATCACCAAAACCGCCTGCCAGGTTGTCATCATCAGCGATCCCTTGGTCAAAAGCCCGTGAAAAGTCTGTGAAGGAATAAATATCTTCAACGTAGGCCTGTGCAGCACCTGCATACGCATTGTTGCCGTAAATCACATTGTTCCTGGCATCACCGACGATGCGATCATTACCGTAACCAGCGGCTGTGATCGTGGCGCCCACACCGGCATCCACATGAGCGAACTGGCCTGACTGCATCACAGCATCAGCCGTAAAGAGAAGATCATCTGCGTCAGTTCCGAATTGCCACCAATCCTGCAGCAGTTCACTAACCAGCTCGAGATCTTTGATCCCTTCAAGTTTTTTAGGGTCAACAACGTTATTCAGTTTGATCTCTTGCTTGGGGAAAAACTTCTGGAGTTGATTGAAATCGAATTTGGTCATTGTTTTGAGTGGTTGGAGATTTGCTTCGTTGGGGTCTCCCCCGCCGATGCACACACCATCTCCGCAATCACCGGTCCACCCGATGACCTGGGTCATGGGCCCTTGTGATCCTGGTCACAAGGGCCAGAAGTGCTTGCAACAACAAGGGTTGAGCTGCTGCAAAACCGTCTAGAGAGGTGCTGCAGCTTCGGGACCATGCGGAGCGGCAGGCCAAACAGCCTTCAGTCGAACGGTCCGAAGGATCGGCAAGAACAACGCATCCGTTTCAGGCCTGCGCTCTCGCCCGCCAGTGCGGCAATCCATCCGTCACGTCCGCAGCTCAGCCTTTTGCACCGCGAAGGAGCCAACGTCCAGATCGATGGCCCGGACATCCGCCACGGTGATGTCGAGCGCTGACAAAACAACCTCTCCAGCCAGCCGCTGGTCGAAGCACTCACGCTTCAATCAGCAACCCATCACGCAGCCTCGACGGAACGCAACAGCAAGCAGAAACGACACCGGTCAGCGAACAGGCGCCGCACAACGCCGCCAACCCACCTTGAGCATGTGCTGCCAGGCATCGATGGCGCTGGAGCGAAGCATGCGGCGCTGACTTTGAGGCACCGGTGGATGAGGGCGCACCCACCGGAACGTCCTCAATTCCACCCATTGGGTCTGAGGGGCTGCGCCGAGGGGCCTGAACTGCACGATCAGCTCCTGCTCACCATTCACTAACCAGCCTTCACCACCGTGCGGGTGAAGGGAAGCATCGGCGGCGCGGTCAGAACGATCCTGCATGCGCAGCAGCCTGACCGCTGAGGACAACGCACAGGCCCGCAACGCAGCCAATGCGGCCGAAATCAGCACGCAAGGGGTCAGAGGGCCCCTGAGAGCAAAAAGCACCAGCTGAACCGGAGCCAAAACTTGATCCCGATGGACGGGAACACCCACTCCTGCCCATCGCTCAACCCAGCATCAGCGCATTGAGAGCAGCAAAAACGCAGACAAAGGCCACACAAACAGATCAACCATCAGCTCCGGTCGCAGGCAACCAAGGCAGCTTTTTTCATCGTTCAAGCATTAACTTCCCTGAAGCGATTGACCACTTTTTGGCTTTTATCACAGCAAATTCATGAAGCCAGGTAACGAGACGCTGTAGCCTGAATCAAATAGCAATCTTCCGAAACATTGGAGCTGCTGATTCCCTTTAGATTCTTTGGCGCGTTGCTGGTGGGCTCATCCCTACTGCTCATGGCACAGAATCGAAAAGAGCTCTTACTGCTCGGCAGTACGTTTCTGATTGGTCTCGGAGCACTTGAAATCTGCCTAAGGGTTGTCGGCTATTGAGCCACCGAGTAGTTGCCCAAGCAAATTCTGAAGCCTTTGCCTAGTCCACACGCTGATGCAATGAAGCAATCACACCTGGCCTGAAGGGCGTTCATGGCCTGAATGAGCAGTGGTCGAAAGTTCCATCAACGGTCATTGTGAATTGGCTTGGCAGCTGATGAACGTCGCAGAGCAACCGCATCAAGTTTTCACGATCGATTGCCAAGCATTCACCATTTCCCTTCCAGGTCAGGCCTAGTCGTTGCTGGCAGCGAGCCGTGTGGGTTTTGACATCGTCAACAAAGTCAACCTCCCTTAAGCGAATGATTTTCTGTTCACCAGAAAGACAAAAGCCATCGCAGTCGGAGTCCTGGCGTGACTACCACCGGCAGAGTCTGCCCCTGACGAGCTCACCATCAGGCGTCCCGCCGCTCGACCATTGAAGAAGGGGATCCCCATCCACCGCCACCCGGCGTGGCAATCAACAAGCGATCGCCAGGGCTGACAGCAAGCTGCACGCAACCGGCAAGCGATTCGACCGTGCCGTCGGCGCGGGTGAGCTGAGCACTTCCTGGGGCCCCAGGATCACCGCCGGCCAATCCGAACGGTGCCACTGTTCTTGACCCCGACAGCAACGCAGCCGTCATCGGCTGCAAAAAACGAATCTCACGCAGCAAACCATCACCGCCCCTCCAACGCCCGGCGCCACCGCTGCCGCGGCGGAAACCAAACTGTTCAAGTTGCACCGGAAAACGCTGCTCAAGGATTTCAGGGTCGGTGAGCCTGGAGTTGGTCATGTGGGTCTGCACACCGCTGGAGCCGCTGAACCCCTCTCCCGCCCCCCCGCCGCCGGCGATGGTTTCGTAGTACTGGCGTCGACCGTCACCGAAGGTGAGGTTGTTCATCGTTCCCTGAGCGGCAGCCATCACGCCGAAACAGGCAAACAGCAGATTGCAGACCGCTTGAGAGGTCTCCACATTGCCCGCCACCACCGCGGCTGGCGGCCTGGGATTCAGCAGAGACCCCTCAGGAACCAGCAGCGTGAGCGGCAGGAAGCAGCCTGCGTTCAGTGGAATGGGCTCATCCACAAGACAACGCAGGACGTAAAGCACCGCGGCCTTGGTCACCGCCAGAGGGGCATGGAAGTTGTGATACCCCTGGGCGCTGGTGCCACTGAAATCGAGCGTGGCACTTCGTTGCTCCCGATCCATGCGCACGGCGAGCGTCAGGCACGCGCCGTTATCCAGCTCCACCTGGAACGCCCGATCCTGAAAGCCATCGAGCAGCCGACGAACGGTGGCAGCCGCGTGATCCTGAACATGCTGCAGATAGCCGAGCAGACGGGCCTCACCCTCGATCTGCAGCAACTCCTGCAACAGATCCACCCCCAGATGATTGGCGGCCGACTGGGCCTGCAGATCAGCCCACAGCAGCGCAAGATCCCGTGGCGGGATGGCCGCCTCCTGCAGACAGGCGACCCATGACGCATGGCACAGCTCACCCGCGCGGATGAGCCAGTGATTGCGCACCAGCCAACCCTCCTGATCAATGGTCTGGCTGAAAGGAGGCATCGACCCAGGGGTGAGCCCACCCACATCAGCGTGGTGACCACGGCAAGCCACAAAGGCAAAGGGGTGGGGTGCTCCCGGCGCAAACACCGGCGTGATGGCGGTGATGTCGGGAAGATGGGTGCCACCGTGAAAGGGATCGTTGCTGATCACGGTGTCCCCAGCCACCAGAGCCGGACGCTCACCGCGCTGGATCTGCGCCAGAAGATCAGCGACCGCATCCCCCATCGAACCCAGATGCACGGGAATGTGCGGCGCGTTAGCCACCAACGCCCCACGGGCATCAAACAGCGCACAGGAGAAGTCCAGCCGCTCGCGGATATTCACGGAGCGACTGGTCTGGCGCAGGCGCTCGCCCATGCGCTCGGCGATCTGCATGAACCGGTGATGAAAGAGGCTCAGATCCACAGGATCCGGCCGGGCGTCCACCTCACCGGGCGTGATCACCGCGTCGTTACTGCTGGGTGTCCTGCGGGACGGCGTCAGCGGATGGTGTTGCAGCAACACGCTGCCATCGCTCGAACGGCAAGCCGTCCAGGCCGGTTCCAGCACAATGCCAGCGGTGGGATCCAGGATCAGAGCCGGACCTTCCAGGGGCTGATCCAGAGGCAGCTGCCAACGCTGCAGCACCGGCACATCGCACCATCCAGCCTCTCGCCAATGCACGCGCGCACGCCGCAGGGCTGCTGGCGAGGGGGTCCCTCCCTCAGCCTCTGCAGCCAGAACAGAGGCGTCATCCAGCCGGTGCGTCTCCAACACCTCCACCTCCAGGCGCTCGGCCATCAGCGGAGCCGTGCGGGAGGCGACGTAACCGAAGCGCAGCCGATGGGCGCGATCGAACTGGTCCTCCATCCAATGGAGCGATAGAGCTTCTGGGTTGGGCTCCAGGCTGAGCATCAGGCCCTGCTCGGATGATGCATCACGAAGCTCGAGCCGGATTTGATGGTCCAAGGCGCCAGTACTGCCGCTGCCTTCCCGGCGCAGGGCGTCCGTGGCGCTACCCAAATCGGCACGGACCATCGACGGCAACCGCTTCAGCAAGTCAGCGTCCAAAGGTCGGCGGATGGCCCGTTGATGCAGCTGCCGCTGCCGCGCCTGGCCGATGCCATAGGCCGACAGCACACCCGCCAGCGGATGCAGCAGCACCTCTTGCAATCCCAGGGCTTCCGCCAATCGACAGGCCAGCTGACCGGCGGCGCCGCCGTAAGCGATCAAGACGCCTCCGCGGATGTCATGCCCGCGAAACAACGACACCTGACGAATGGCCGCAGCCATGGCATCGACCGCCAGATCGAGAGCGCCTTCCGCCAGTTGTTCCGGGGTCTGACCCAGCTCCGAGGAAAGCCTGTGAAAGCCTGCACGGGTGGCCTCCAGATCCGGGCGCTGATCCCTCGCCGGACCGAACACAGCAGGAAATGCCCCTGCCTGGAGCCGGCCGAGCAGCAGGTGGGCATCGGTGAGGGTAAGCGGACCGCCATTGCGATAGCAGGCCGGTCCTGGATCGGCTCCGGCGGACCGAGGCCCCACCAATAGTCGTCCGGCATCCGGCTCGATGATCGAGCCACCTCCGGCCGCAACGGTGTGAATCGGCAGGCGCGAGGCCGTCAACAGCAACCCGGCGATCTCGGTCTCGGCACTGCGTTCCCAGTCGCGATCTGCCGCACCGGCCGGCAGGCAGAACACATCCGTGCTGGTGCCGCCCATATCAACCCCCACTAGCGCCTTCGCCCCCAGGCCCGCCCGCTGGGCGGCAGCAACCGCGCCGACCATGCCGCCGGCGGGCCCCGACAGGATCGTGTCCTTGGCCAGCAAGGTTCCGGAGGACTGCAGCGCCCCGCTTGAGGTCATCACTTGCAGGCGGGTGCGGTCCCCGAGGGCCCGTTGCACCTGTTTCAGATATGCGGAGAGCACCGGCCGCACCGCGGCCTCCACCAGCGTGGTTTGACCGCGCGGGACCAGACGCGGCATCGGGCTGGCCTGGTGCGAACACACCACCGTCTCAAAACCAAGCGCAAGCACCAGCTCCGCTAGCGACTGTTCATGCACCGGATCACGCCAGGCATGCATCAGCGCAATGGCGCAGCAGCGGATTCCGGCCTGATGGTGACGACTCAATCGCTGGCGCAGCCCGGCTCCGAGCTGCAATGGAGCGATCTCATGGCCCTCCGCATCCAGACGGCCATCCACCTCTTCCACAGCCGTAATCAGGGATGGCGGCTCGGGGATCGCCAAGGCAAACAGATCCTGTCGATGCTGATCACCGATGCGCAGCAGATCCGCCAGCCCCCTGTTGGTGAGAAGTAGCACGGGATCACCGGCCCCCTCCAGCAAGGCGTTGGTGGCCACGGTGGTGCCCAGCCGAAATTCATCAATCAAACCGGGAGCGATGGGCTGGCTAGGACGCAGACCCAGGAGCGCGCGGATCGCCGCAACAGCGGGGTCTCCAAGAACACCTGGTTGGACGGACAGCACCTTGCGCACCACGAGCTGCCCGTCGGGTTTCCGACCCACCAGGTCGGTGAAGGTGCCGCCGCGGTCAATCCAGAACTGCCAACCGCTCAAGAGCTGGGGAGGTGTGCACTGGCAGCATCATCCACCCACAGATGCACGCTGGGATGGCGCTGCAGCCAGCTGGCCGGGACCGCATCCTGGCAGGGCTCCAGCAAGGCCTTGCGCAGAATCTCCGCCTTGGCGGCACCGGTCACGATCAAATGGATTTCGTCGGCCGAGAGGATGTCGTCGAGGCCAAGGGTGATCGCCTGCGAGGGAACGGCGGCGGGATCGCCCCCAAAGGCTCCGGCATTCTGCAGCCGCGTGGCCGGCTGCAACGTCACCACACGGCAAGCCGCATCGGCGGCGGAAGGCGGTTCGTTGAATCCCACATGTCCATTCCCTCCGAGGCCCAGTAACTGCAGCCCAATGCCCCCGGCCTGGCGCAAATCAGCGCGATAACGAAGCGCCTCAATGGCAGGGTCCGCCGCCATGCCATCCGGCAGCCGCAAGTGAGAAGCAGGCAGCTGCAGAGGATCACCAAGCTGCGACTGCATGTAGAAGGCAAAACTTCTCGGATCACTGCTGGGTAACCCCACATATTCATCGAGGTTGAAACTGCTCCAACGACGTCTCAAGTGCGCAAGGCGCTGCTCAGGCCACCGCATCAGACGGTGCACCAACTCCCGATACAAAGGCTCCATGGTGCGCCCGGTCGCCAGTCCCAGTGGTTTGAACGAGTGCTGATTCAGAGCTGCAGCGAGATGCATCTCAAGGTGATCCGTTACTGCCTGCATCAAGGCCACCGGCTCTGGCCGGCGTTGCACCACGAGGCGGGTGGAAAGCAGAGGCACGCAGCGTCAGGAGAGCTCAACTCCTCCACACTGGCTCGGATGGGGGGCTCGCTGCCACCGAGGGGTCATCACCTGGGCGATAGGGCCTGATCAGGGCACCGCGGTAGTAGTGACGGAGAATCTCGCGAAAATCGGCCCCCTTGAGTGCCAGGCCGTGCGCTCCCCACTGGCTCATGCCGACACCATGGCCGAAACCTCGCCCCCTCGCCTCGAGCACTGGCGCCTCGATGGGAGCGGTAGCTCTAGCAGGCGCCGAGGTAGGCAGCTCTGGCAGCGGTGGTGGCGTGGGAGGAGGCGCGAGCGACCCCACCCGCAAGGGCTGCACTGGCGCGGGCGATGGTGATGGCGACACCTTGAGACCACTAACGGAGTCACGCCAAAGACCAATCAACTGCGGCGCGGGCTCAGCCCTATCTGGCTCCATGCGAGGTTCCGACCCTTCGCTGGCCCCAGCACCCTGCAACATTGAAAACTGCACCATGGTGCTTTTCAAACCAAGCCGTTGACGCAGCTCACGCCCTGTCAGCACCAGCGATCCACGCGGCCCCTGAATCCGGGCTGAACGCACCCGCCCCGTGGAACTTGTGGCGAGAACACTCAGCTGGTTGACGCCTCCAGTTTCCTGAAAACGACGACGCAACTCAAGGGCATCGAACCGTTGATTCCAACGATGCACCGGACTGTGGTCATCGTGGTCCGCAACGCTCACCAAGTAAGGATGCTGGATTCTCCAGACCTCACCACTGGGCTCAGTGGCCCCACCGGAACTGCTGTGAAACACAGCGTTGATTAAGCGTCCGCCATGCACCAACACAAGGGAGCGGGTTGTGGCCACCGCCTCGAGGGTGCTGGGGGTCTCCGATTCGATGCCCTTATAAACCTGGCTGCTCACAGTGGCCCGCACGTCGAAATCCCCTTTGCTCCCCCGTTGGCGCAGGGCATAGGTGCGAGCCGCCACAGCCTGGGCCTGGAGAGCGGCCAGGGGCCACTTTGACGGCATTTCACTGCCGACAACGCTGGACAAATAGGTCTCAATGCCCAGCTGATTGATGGCCAGAATCCTGCCGTCACGCACGAGCAGTCGCAGGTCACCGCGGTAACGCCGTGTGCCCAGCCAGATGCCCCGGGGATCATCGCTGCTGATCCGGAGTGAGGTCGCCACCCCGCCTCCGGCAAGATGCAGTCGACCGCCACGCAGCTGAACCTTTAAACGCTTAAGACGCCGCTCCTGATGCCCCAGACCGCGCACCCGCAACGGCTCATCAGCATCGGCCCGCAGCAGCAGCTGCGAGTCCTCCGCCACCAGCACCCGCATCTGGGGCTCCTGGAGGGTGATCGCAGCCCGCGGTTCAGCCGCCAGCACCACCAGGGCCATGGAGAGGGGCAGGAGCACTCCAGTGAGGGCGAGGGGGACTCAGTGTGCCCCGCCTGAAGCGATACAGCCAGGCCTGCATGGCAGATTGACCATTGAGCCCGCCCGATCGTGCAGGTCACCTTTCTCGGCACCAGTTCCGGAGTTCCAACGCGCACGCGCAACGTTTCAGCGGTGGCGGTCCGACTGCCTCAGCGCGCTGAGCTGTGGTTGTTCGACTGCGGAGAAGGCACCCAGCACCAGTTCATGCGCAGTGATCTGCGCCTGTCGCAACTGCGCAGGATCTTCGTCACCCACATGCATGGGGATCACGTGTTCGGACTGCCTGGGCTGCTGGCCAGCCTCGGGCTCAGCGGCAGCAGCAACGGCGTGGATCTCTATGGGCCTGATCCGCTCGACAACTATCTACAGGGGGTGCTGCGCACGAGCTCCACGCGGATCGGCTACCCCCTGACGGTGCATCGGGTGCGCGAGGCCGCCGAAACCGATCGGGTCGTCTTCGAAGACGACGACCTCCGTGTGCGCACGACGCCACTTCACCATCGGGTGCCGGCCTACGCGTACCGCATCGATCAGAAACCGCGTCCTGGCCGGTTTGATGTGCAAAAAGCCCAGGAGCTCAACATCCCGCCCGGGCCGGTTTACGCCGCCCTGAAACGCGGAGAGACCGTGACGCTGGAGGACGGACGCCGCATTGATGGACAGGAGCTTTGCGGACCGGAACGTTTAGGAGCCAGCCTCATGTACTGCACCGACACGGTGTTCTGCGAAGCAGCCGTGCAGCTCGCTGAAGGGGCGGATCTCTTGATTCATGAATCGACCTTCTCCCACGCAGAAGCCGACATGGCGTTTCAGAAACAGCACTCCACCAGCACCATGGCGGCTCAGACGGCCAGCGAAGCCGGCGTTGGCCAGCTGGTGCTGACCCATCTCAGCCCCCGCTATGCCCCTGGAAACGCAGTGACAGCAGACGATCTTCTCGCCGAAGCGCAAGCCATCTTCCCCAACACGATCTTGGCCAAGGACTTCCTCTCCCTGGACGTGACCCCCAGCATCCAGGACTCCTGCTGCAACAGTTCGTGATCGCCGGAGCGGAATCCCCCACGCGTGGTTCCCACTCCGTGATACAAGAACGTGTGCGCTGTATTCGTCAGTTTCTGGCATCCTTCATGGCCTCTCTTTTTTCCAACCTGCGTCAGTCGCTGAGTCGACTGCTGATCGTGCTGCCAGTGCTGGCCAGCCTCCTGATCAGCGCCCCCGCCCAGGCCGCCCAGTGGGATGCCGAAACACTCACGGTTCCGTCCGATCCAGACGGAAGCCTGGTCACCTTCAGTGAGCAGCAGGTGAAAGCAGGACGCAAGGTGTTCAACACCAGCTGCGGCACTTGCCATGCCGGTGGCATCACCAAGACCAACCACAACGTTGGACTCGATCCTGAGACGTTGGCCCTAGCCACCCCGGCCCGCGACAACATCGCCGCCTTGGTGGACTACCTGCAGGACCCCACGTCCTACGACGGCGAATACAGCATCGCCGACTTGCATCCCAGCATGCGCAGCCGCGACCTCTATCCGGCCATGCGTGATCTCACCGACGAAGATCTGGAGTTGATGTCGGCTTACATCCTCGTGGCCCCCAAAGTTCTGGGTCCCGAGTGGGGTGGCGGCAAGATCTACTTCTGATTTGCAGCCCAGCCAATCCATCGATCAGCGCGATCCAATCAAAGCCTGCCCGTTCGGGCAGGCTTTTTTTTGGGTTCTCCGCAGCATTCACCGCGCTAGGGGGCGAGATTGCTGGCCTCCATCGAGCTGGGGCGGCGGCTGTACCACCACTCCTGCATCTCAGGGGTGAATCGCTGCGGAAAGAGCGTTAAGACTGTCTGCGTGGGCCGGGACCCGGGCTGGAGCAGCTCAACGGCGTACGACGGGCAGCGGCGCGACGCCAGATCCGGCACAAAACGGCGACCCACACGGCGCCAGCTGGGCTCTTTGCTGCGCCAGGCGAGACGACAACAGGGCCAAGGCAGGTCCTCCCGATCAAACAGGCGGCAACAGGGGCCGATCACACGAAAGCTGTATTGCCCCCCCGGACTGGTGTGAACCGTGCCGTGATCCAGCAGAGTGACCATGTCAGTGCCCAGGGATGCAGCAGGAACAGCCGACATCGGCGAACGATCGATGCCGCACCACCCTGACAGCAAAAAGCCACCCCTGTGGAGGGGTGGCTGAAGTTTCAAGAGATGAATCGACCGGAGCGCAGCCGGAAGCTCAGTAAAGCTCTTCTTCTGCGTGAGTCTTGATGGTGCAGTCAGAGGTGGGGTAGGCCACGCACGTCAGCACGAAACCAGCTTCGATCTGGTCGTCATCCAGGAAGCTCTGGTCAGACTGATCCACGGTGCCCGCAGTGAGCTTGCCTGCACAGGTGGAGCAGGCACCGGCACGACAGGAGTAGGGGAGGTCAATGCCCTGCTCTTCAGCGGCATCGAGGATGTACTGATCGTCGGGCACTTCGATGGTCTTGTTGAGACCTTCGCTTTCGGCGACCAGGGTGACCTTGTAAGAAGCCATGAGTGGTGAGAATTTGCAGCGGCTCGTATCAAACGAACCTGCAGGACGGCATCTTTCTACATCCTCCAAGCCTCCAGACAGTGACTTAACGGCCCGTTTGCAGGCAAGGCCAATCAAAGCGGAAACACCCATAAGGCCCGCTTATCAAGCATGGCGCTGAATCTCCAGCAGACCCCAGCGCCCCTGCTCAGCCAGGGGCTGCACCGACCATCCAAGTCCCTCCAGCACCTCAGTAAGCCGGGGAGCCTGTTCCACCAGCAATCCACTCAGCAAGCCCCGCCCACCGGCACTCAGAACCCCTTGAAACTTGGGTGCCAGCGCCTCGATCACCGGGGCCAGGATGTTGCAGAGCAACAGGTCCGCTGGCTCCCCTGACAGCAACTCCTGAAGCACCTCTACCGAGCCTTGACGCACCCTCAAGGCATCAGGCGCCAGCGCATTGATCGCAGCATTGTCGTTCGTCGCTCGCACCGCCAGGGAGTCCGTATCGGCAGCCAGCACTTGACGGGCACCTAGCCCCAGGGCTGCCAGTCCGAGAACGCCGCTGCCACAGCCCAGATCAGCCACCCTCAATCCTTTTGGCGGCGTTGCTTCAAGCGCTTCGAGGCAGAGCCGTGTCGTGGGATGACTGCCCGTCCCGAAGGCACTGCCGGGGTCCATCTTCAACACGAGGCGACCGGCATGCTCCTCAGGCACCTCCAACCAGGCCGGCAGGATGAGCATGCCGCGGCCAACGGGATCCGGTTGCCAGTGCTGCTTCCAGCTCCGGCTCCAATCCTCATCAGCCAGCTCATCCCATCGAGGCGCCGCGAGAGCCAGTCCAAAGGTGTGCGCGAGGGGCTCAAGGCTGCCAAGCAGCTCATGGCGCTGGTCCACCGGCCACTCATGGGCCGGCAACCATGCCAGCAAGGTGCACTGATCCGGTGTTTCCGGTGCGTGTTGCACAGCAACCCGATGCAGGCCGAGCTCATTCAGCTTCCAGAGAAGCGATTCTTCAAGCTCGGGCTGAATCGGAAGAGACAGCCGCCACCACATCACAGCGTCACAGGATGAGCTTCCTGGATGCCATTAATGCTGTTGATCGTGGCCAGCAAAGCCGGCGGGATCGGATCGTCGATGCTCAACACCATCACGGCATCACCCCGGACGATGCGACGGCCCACCTGCATCGAAGCAATGTTCACATTGTGTTCTCCGAGCAGAGAGCCGAGGTGGCCAATGATCCCAGGCATATCCCGGTGACGGGTGAACAACATGTGGCGGCTTGGCGGCACATTCACCGGAAATTCATCGATCGTGGTGACTCGCAGTTCCCCATCCGCAAACACGGCGCCGGTGACGCTGTGCCCCCCCTGAGAGCCACGGGTGGTGAGCTGCAGGGAACCACCCGCGAAATCACGACTGGCGTCATCCTTGACTTCCAAGACGTTGATGCCGCGCCCCTTGGCCTCTAAGGAGGCATTGACGTAATTAATGCGGTCACCGAGGGCACTCGTGAGAAGCCCCTTCAAGGCAGCCACCACCAGAGGCTGTGACGGATGGCTCGCAAATTCACCCTGGAGACGGACCTCCAGCTCCTGAAGCTGACCACCACTGAACTGACTCACCAGCAGTCCGAGGGTCTCGGCCAGCTGAAGATGCGGCTTGAGCCGCTCCATGATCTCGGCACTCAGCCCAGGAATATTGACGGCACTGCGTGCCGGCAACCCAAGCAACACATCTCGGATCTGCTCTGCAACGTCAATGGCAACATTCTCCTGCGCTTCTTCGGTAGAGGCACCCAGGTGGGGCGTCAGCACCAGACCGCGCTCCACGCCACGCAGCGGCGAATCCTGAGCGAGAGGCTCCGACGCGAACACATCGAGGCCGGCTCCAGCGATCACACCAGTCTCGATTGCTTCCGCGATGGCTGCCTCATCCACAATGCCGCCGCGGGCGCAGTTCACGATCCGCGCCGTAGGCTTCATCGTGCGCAGCAACTCGGCGTTCACGAGATTTTCGGTGTCCGGAGTGCGAGGGATATGCAAGGTGATGTAGTCAGCCTGCCGGAACAGATCCTCAAGCGTTGTCAATCGCACCTGCATCTGCTGAGCACGCTCGGCTGACACGAAAGGATCGAAGGCGATCACATTCATGCCCATCGCCTTGGCAACCTTGGTTACGTGGGAGCCGATCTTGCCCAGACCCACCACGCCGAGCACCTTTTTATAGAGCTCGTTTCCAACGTATTTCTTACGGTCCCACGCGCCGGCGCGCATCGAACCGTGGGCCTGGGGCACATGGCGTGAGAGCGAGAGCAACAGCGCCAGAGCATGCTCGGCGGCAGCGATGGTGTTGCCCTCAGGGGAATTCACCACCAGCACACCTCGCTGCGTGGCCGCCGGCACGTCCACGTTGTCGACACCCACACCGGCTCGCCCAATAATCCGCAAACGATCAGCCGCCTCGATCACATCGGCGGTGACCTGCGTTCCGGAACGGATCATCAGGGCGTCGTACTCGCCGATGATCGCCTTGAGTTCCTCAGCGGAGAGGCCGGTCCGTTGATCCACCTGGGCCACCTGCCCCAGGATGTCTAAACCCGCCTGATCGATGGGGTCTGAAACAAGAACTTTGGTCATCCAGCGGCGGGGAAAAAGCCGTCATTCACTTTAGAGATCGGCCCGATCAGCACCCCAGCGCCGGAATGCCCTTGCAAGGCTCCAAAAACCCACCAACGATCAGCTCCACCATGGAGAATGGCGGCCCGCACCGATTCGCTCATGCCTGCCTGCGTCCTGGTGCTCAAGGAACGCGCCTCCGCCGAGACTCTCTATGAATCGCTGCAGGACGCTGGCGTCCCTTTAACCCGTGTGGCCCTGGTAGCACCCGACCAAGGGGATCCTGGCCAGGGAGTGCTCACTCCTGAACCCATGGAGCAAGTTGAACTGCTGAACCCAAGCATTGCTAGGAACCGACGTCAGAAGTCGATGTCGCGCTGGCTGCTGCCGTTCGGGTTCATGGCCGGTCTCACCTTCACGCAGATCACCACTCTCGACACCTTCTCCCAATTCGGGCCGATCGGAGAAGCCCTGATCGGCGGACTGCTGGGCATGGGGTCGGGCCTGATGGGTAGCTACGCCGCCGCAGCCAGCGTTCCATCGGAAAACGAAGACGGCGTGCGCATCCTCCGCAACCGTCACCAAGAACAACTCTGGTTGCTGTTGCTGGAAACACCCGCTGGACGAGAAGTGCCCTGGCAATTGGTCCAGAAGACACGCCCCCAGCAAGTGGTGCGCCTCAGCGAGCTATGAGTCTCCCCCGCGATCAACTGCTCGACGGCGCCCTCCATCCCGAAACGATGGCGCAACTGCTTGACCAGGCCGAGGAGACCTTGCGCACCTGGCAACCCTGCTGGAGCCCCTTCCTAAGCGGACCTGAGCTGGAGGAAGCACGGCGTTTGGAGACCCTCAGCGAACTGCGGCTTGTGCGGGATGGAGGGCGTGCTGACGCAGAGCGCTGCCGTCTGCAATTGAGCCGTAGCGATCAGGAGTCCTCTCCGTCGCCGGCTCCCATGGCAGGTCTGCGCCTCGAAGGCAACTTTCTGTTCGACCGAGCCGAGCCTGACGACATGCGAAAGGCCCTGATCGAACTGGGGGCGACAGCAGAGTCCATCGGCGATCTCTGGCTGCGGGGTGACCGTGGGGCTCAAGCGGTCTGCACACCGGAAGCGGCATCACAGCTAGACGGTCGAACCGGGCAAGTCCGTGACGTTCCCCTCTTGGTGGAAGCTGTGACGATCGAGCAGCTGCAGTGGCCAGCCCAGAGAGCTTCGAAAAAGTTCCATAGCGTGGAAGCCTCCTGCCGGCTGGATGCCATTGCATCGGCTGGATTCGGCCTGTCACGGGCCAAAGTGACTCGGCAGATTCGCGAGGGCCGGCTTCGGCTGAACTGGCAACCCGTGCGACAGGCCAGCCGCGATCTGAAAGTGGGTGATTGTCTCCAACTTCAGGACCGAGGCAGCGTGGAGGTCTTGAGCCTGCAGCTGACCAAACGTGATCGCTGGCGGGTGGAAATGCTGCGCCGGTGAGCTGCTAACTTCAGTCGAGTCCGGTTGAGGGAATCTCAGCCGAATTGGGAATTCACTTCAAGGGTGAACTTTCGGGCGATTAGCTCAGAGGTAGAGCACTACCTTGACACGGTAGGAGTCACTGGTTCGATTCCAGTATCGCCCATTTCCCTTGTGGGAACAGGAGTCAGGCCATGAGCTGCACCATCGTCGTCGGGCTCGGACGCTCGGGAGTCGGTGCCGCACGGCTGCTCAAGGCGCAGGGTGCTGAGGTCATCGTGCTGGAGCATGCCGATGACGCAGCGGCCCAGCGCAAAGCCAAGGCCCTGAACGAGCAAGGGATCGAGGTCAAGCTCGGGCAAGCGCTGGAACTCGCCCAATTCGAGCCCTGGCTCGCCGCGATCGAGCAAGTTGTGATCAGCCCTGGGATTTCCTGGACCCATCCAACCCTCGAAGCCCTGCGTGCACAGGGTGTGACCATCCGAGGAGAGATGGCGATCGCCTGGCAGGCGCTTGGCCATTGCCCCTGGATCGGCATCACAGGCACCAACGGCAAGACCACCGTCACCCACCTGCTGCACCACGTGCTCACCCAGGCAGGCCTCGAGGCACCGATGGCAGGCAATGTTGGCTTCTCAGCAGCGGAACTCGCCCTGGCCTGCCAGGACGGATCAACACCCTCACCCGATTGGGTGGTGATGGAGATGAGCAGCTACCAGATCGAAGCAGCCCCCGAGGTAGCGCCCCGGATCGGCATCTGGACAACGCTGACTCCTGACCATCTGGAACGGCATGGAACGCTGGAGGTTTACCGCTCGATTAAGCGTGGGCTGCTGGAACGCTCCGAGCTGGCGCTGCTCAACGGAGATGATCCCGACATCAGCAGCAACCGAAACCAGTGGCAGCATCCCCAGGTTCGCTGGATCAGCACTCAGGCCGAGAGCAAGAACAGCGACCTGAGGATCAGCTCGGACGACTGGGTGTGTCGCGGCAAGGAGCGACTTTTCAGCGCTGACGCTCTGCCGATGCCGGGAGCGCACAACCGTCAGAACATGCTTCTGGTCACAGCGGCTGCACTGGAGGCCGGACTGTTGCCGGACTGCATTGAAGCGGCCCTGCGCAGTTTCCCTGGCGTGCCTCACCGGCTCGAACCGCTCGGTTGCGTGCACGACGTGGCAGTCTTCAACGACAGCAAAGCCACCAATTACGACGCCGCAGCCGTCGGCCTGCGCTCCGTGACGGCTCCCGTGGTGCTCTTGGCCGGCGGACAAACCAAGCAAGGCGACGCTCGGGACTGGCTGCAGCTCATCAATCAGCGCTGCAGTGCTGTGGTGTTGTTTGGAGCTGGCGCCGAAGAACTGCGCGCACTGATTGCAAGCAGCTCGTTTTCAGGCGCTGTGGCGATGTTCGAGGGTCTGGAGGCGTCCCTTGACCATGGGTTGACGCTGGCTGAAGAGCAGAAGGCAGCAAGCCTGTTGCTGTCACCCGCCTGTGCCAGCTTCGATCAGTACGTGGATTTCGAAGCACGCGGAGATCATTTCCGATCGCTGATTGCTTCCAGACAAGCGGCCTAGGCTGAGCGAAGCCTCCCGGATCCTGTGGCCTACTGGCTGATGAAAAGCGAACCCGACGTCTACGGGATCGATCATCTTCAGAAGGAACAGACCACGCTTTGGGACGGCATCCGCAACTATCAGGCGCGCAACTTCATGCGCACAATGGCAGTGGGTGACCAGGCATTTTTCTATCACTCCAACTGCAAGCCGCCGGGGATTGTTGGCCTCATGGACGTGGTGGAAACAGGCCTGGTGGATCCCACCCAATTCGATCCTTCATCGAAATACCACGACGCCGCCTCGAAACCCGAGGCACCACGTTGGGACTGTGTGCGCCTTGCTTATCGCGGCCGATTCCAGACAATGCTGAGCCTCGAGGATCTCCGCCAGGCCTACGAGCCTGATCAACTCGCTGTGGTGCGTCGCGGCAACCGGCTATCCATCCTTCCCGTGGATGAAACGATCGCCCGCGATCTGCTCGAACGCCTTGGCGAACTCCGTTGACAACGCGGGGCGTCAGCCGATCGAGCGACTCCCCATCACCACAATCATTCCTCGGGCCTGGATCGGTTTCAGTCAGGCCCCCTGGCGGTTTGTCGGTCTGACCGCGCTGATGCTGGTGATCTTGACGGGCTTTGGGGTGATCGCCAGGGATCTTCAGCAGAGCAGCCACTGGAGGCTCGCCACGCTCGGGGATTTGCTGTTGGTGATCAGCATTCCAACAGCCCTGATTCCGCTCGTCGCCCTTCTGCGTCTTGCGGACAGGCTTCTTCCTCCTGGGTCGTCGAACGAATCTGGCGCAGATCCGCCATCAAACCGGCAGCTGCTTTGGGTGTTCAAACAGACCGCTGCCCTGGCACTGCTCGAAGGCGTGATTCTGATCGGAGCGATGAATCTGATTCGGGTGGCCAGCGCTGTGGTGGCTGGCCACAGCGGCGTTTTCTCCAACTTGATTCTGTTCCTAGGAGGTACGGCCTTGGCCATCTGGACCTTGGGGCAATCTCTGGCGCTGCCCCTGCTGGTGCATCACGGCCACCGCCCGCTGGCAGCAATGGAACACAGCCGCCGATTGGTTCAGACCAATCGGCTGAAGGTTTTGGCGCTGCTGGGACTTCTCCTCGGGATCAATCTGCTCGGCTTAATGGGTGCTTGTCTCGGCCTTCTTCTCAGTCTCCCGATCAGCGCCCTGTTGCTGATGGCCAGCTGCCGCACTCAGACGCCGTGGGTGAGGGAATCACGGCAAAACATGTTGCCCACATAAAGGCGGGTGATCTCACGGGATTCCACTCCATTTTGAATCAGGAAGCCGGCGAGAGCCGCTTGCACGAGGCGGTATTGATCCCAGTTGGGGCAGCGCTCAATGAAACTCACCATCGCTTGCTGAAGGGGCTGAGGGAGTTCGGAGTGAAAGCTCACTGCTGAATTCTCTGGCAGGCCGGCCTCCGTGGACGACAGGCGGAGCTGCTGCGCCTGCGCCGACATGGACGTTTTGGCCTGTGAACCTTGGAACCGCCCAATTCCTTGCATTCGTATCGCTCAAGTGAGCACTAGTTCTCCACATCCCGGCGCCGGAGTCAAGGCGCCGAAAAAGCCTCTTCTCAAGCCGTCTCACATCAAGACTTCAGCAGCTGGAACTGTTTCCAGCCTGCGATTTTCACGAGTCAAGCCAGAAGAGGCAGGTCGAACATTCGTCAACCAACCAACCAACCGCAAAGCGGGTTTTCCACAGAGCCCCATCGAATGGACCAACTAAGTACCAAGCCTGTGGAAAACCATCCCAGAGTCATGGGGAATCTCCGGGGAAAATCAATCAGAGACGATTCATTAGCTGCCCTAATCATGACAGCTGTCCCACATGGTTCTCATCGCCGCGGCCATCGCCTGAGCGGCGGGCGCCGGCCAGCGCACTTCCAAGCCACGGACTCCGGAGGAGCCAGCACTCAAAATCACCCTCAAAGACCAAGTGGAGCAGTCTCCATCCAGGCATGCCCACCACTCTGAGTTCTCCAACTCAAGCGTGATCGCCTCATCCGGCATCAACTGATCCCTGATGCACCTGTGCTGATCGACAAGTTTTCGCAAAACGGAAGCCAACGCGCAGGCTTCCGTCTCGGTAAGTTCCAGAGCCCAGGTTTCCCCTCCAATCAGCACGGGGAAGCCTGAACGCTGCGGATCACGGGCCAACCTCCAGCCCGGCCCCTCCTGCTGAATCATCCAGGCAGAAGGTCAGGCTGGTCTTGCTCATCGCTGAGTTCAACAATGGCGCGTTGCACCGGCTTGACACTGGACTCTTCCAAGAGCCCGTCGAAGTCATCAAAGCGACGCTGCTTGGCGCGAAAGGCAATCCGCACTGTCGTCAGATAGCGGTTGCTGGACTGACGGATCAGGCTTTCTCCGCGCTTGGCGAGGTCCTGATGATCCACTCCGGCAGTGAGCATGCCCAAACCCAGTAATTCTTAATTCTACGAGAAGAGATCGCTGTGAAAGGGAATGCGCATTGGGTAGCAGCGTTGAGGCCGTCCTGGCACCCGCAGAATGATCTGTCGACCCAGCCCCATCGCAACCAGGGGACGGCGCAGGTGACTGAGCAGTGCACTGACCTCCTCGAGATGCTGGGCATCGACGCACTCGACACGAATGGTGCCCCAACTTCGAGACATGCGGCAATCCCGCAGCGGTTCCAGCTCCGCTTCGATCTCGGGGTCTTCCCGATAAAAGGAAAACACCAGCCGTCTTAACCGATCCATCGTTGGTCCCCGTAGCCTCGACCTGTCCCCAACCTGCCCATAGCGGTGGTCAAGACCCCTGCTGGCGAACAAAACCTTCATCTTTCCGATCCACCCGCTTGCATCGGAACCCTGGCCATCGACCTTGGCAGCTCCACCACGGTGGTGGCCTTCCAACGCGCCAACCAGGCGCAGATCGAACTGCTCGAGCTGCCCGCCATCTCGCGCGAACAAGGGTCGGTCCCATCTCTGATCTGGGCCGAACATGCTGGTGACGGAGCGGTTCTGGTGGGTCGTCAGGTGCTCGAAGGGGGCCTGAATGAGCGCGATGCCCCCCAGTTGCATCGCGACTTCAAACGACAGATCGGTCAAGCCGCAATCGCCGAGACGACGTCGCATCGTTTGAGTCCTGAGCAGGCTGGTGCTCGACTGCTTCTTGAGATCTGGAAGCGCATGCCTCCTGAACTCACCATCGAACGCCTGGTGCTCACCGCCCCTGTGGACCAGGGAGCTGCCTATTGCGACTGGCTTGTTCAAGCCTGTGCCCCCATGGATGTGGGTGAGGTTGCGCTCGTGGATGAGCCCACAGCCGCGGCTCTGGGTGCAGGCCTTGCGGCGGGATCCAAGCTCTTGGTGGTGGATCTTGGGGGGGGCACCCTTGACCTGTCGTTGGTGGCCCTCGAGGGGGGAGAAGGCCGTGCGGCGCCCTTGGCTCAGCTTCTTCGCTTTCGCGGAAAAGACCTGAGGGACAGCCGTCAGACCCTGCGACAGGCAACAGTGCTGGGGAAAGCAGGAATCAACCTCGGAGGTCGGGATTTCGACCGCTGGATCCTCGATGCATTGCAACCGGAAGGACTGCCTGGTGAGGGCGATGGGCTAATCGCACTGCTCAATGCAGCGGAACGCCTGAAGTGTCGGCTGAGCGACAGCGATCGATCCGAGCGTGAAACACTCATCGAACTAGCGAGCAGCAGGGATTTAGAACACCCTGTGCAGCTGCGCATGGACCGACAGACCTTCAGTCAGCTGCTGAGCGATCGGGGATTATTCACAGCACTCGAAGGGCTGCTGGAGCAAACCCTGAAGGAGGCCGAACTCAAGGGCTGCCGCCGTGAGGATCTGGATGCTGTCGTACTGGTGGGCGGCGGGGCCCACCTACCCCAGCTGAAGCAGTGGCTGGAGCAGGCCCTGCCCTCGACACCGATGCTCACCCCACCACCCATGGCGGCCGTTGCCAAAGGGGCCCTGAGCCTCACGCCTGGAGTGCGCCTGCAAGATCTGCTCCAGAAAGGAATTTCATTGCGCTGCTGGAACCGACGCAGCCATGCCCATCACTGGCACCCCTTGTTTATGCGTGGCCAGCCCTGGCCTTCGAGCCAGCCGCTGGAGCTCGTTCTGAGCGCCAGCAACCCTGACCAGACAATTGTTGAACTGGTTCTGGGGGAAGCGCAACCACACATGCGCCACGAAGTGGTGATGGTCGACGGTCTGCCGCAGGTGCTGGAAACCAGCGAAAGCTGGACCAACGTCAACCGCCGTGACGGCATCACCTGTGAGCTGCCACTGGTGCCTCCTGGGCAACCCGGTGAAGACTGCCTGAAACTGCGTTTTCACCTGAATGACAAGGCCGAGCTGATCCTGGAGGGAGACGATCTGCGCACAGGAGCCCCATTGGAGCGGCAGGTTCTCGGCACCGTGCGGTGAGCGGGCCGTCCACAGAGGCGTGTGCGCTCAAAGCGTCATCCATAGAAAGGTTGATATTTGCCGTCCAGCCTTGGCGCTTCGCCGCCACCTGCCACGTCTCTGGTTGTTCGCCACATTGAGTGGTGTGGCAGGTTTGTGCGGGGTTGCGTACTGGTGGGAACAGCAACTGCCGGAGCGCCTACGAGACGCGGCCTCCCGCAGTGATTTCGAAGCGTGTCTGCGCTACGGAGAGCAGCTGGCGGCCCTGCGCTGGCTGGCGCAGGATGCCCCGACGGAACAGGCGGTGTGTCGACGCCGCCAAGCGGAACTGGCCTGGGAAGCCGGAGAAAGCGCCAAGGCGCTTCAGCTGCAGTCGCAGCTAGTGATTTCAGAGGTTGGCTCGGAGACAGAACGCAACAGGGATCGTGAGCGCTTGAGCCAATGGCGCAAACGGTTGCAGTCTCGTGCCTTGGAACAGTTCCGAGCCGGCGATCTCGACGCAGCGCTGGCCACGCTCCAGCCGCTTGAACTCAAAGGTCAGCGACCCGGCAGCCAACTCAGCGACAGTCTGCGCGAAACCTGGAACCGCAATCGCATCGACCATGAGCGTCTGAAGAGCAAGGTGGAGCGGCAGCAGTGGTGGGAAGCGCTCAGCGTGCTCAATCAGCTGGATCATCCCTGGTGGCAGACCCATGCGCTGCCCCTGCGCCAGGAGGTGGAGCTGGCGATTCAGAGTCTCCGGGACCTGCAGGAACACCACAGCCATGGAAGCCTCCCTGCCCATACCGTCGATGGAGCGCGCCTGAATGCAGCCGTCGAAGATCGTCTGGCCAGTGGGATGGATCCCTGGAGTGCGTTCGTTGCAGGTTGCTCCGATCTGGGCGGCGTTCTGGTGGAAGAAGGTCCCGAGAGCCTCTGCAGGGCGGAGCAGCCGTGAGCAAAGCAGCCGTGAGCGAAGCCGCCATGAGCGAAGCAGCCGTGACAGGATGTGCCGCATTGGGATCAATCGCGCATGCAGCCGGGTGACAAGGTCGTGGTGACCTCATCAGTGATCGTCTACAACCACCCTCAGCATCGGGGCGAGGCTTTCGATATGAAAGGGAGCGAGGGTGACGTCGTCAACGTGCTTTCGGAATGGAAGGGTCGTCCGATCAGCCCGACGCTCCCTGTGATCGTGGCCTTCGGTCGCTACAAAGCCCACTTCCGTGACGACGAACTTCAGTCCGCTTCCTGAAGGCTGCGGAGGAAAACGCCTTCCTCCCCATCCACATCCAGCAAACGCAGCTCGATGCTTTCCGTGCGCCGCGTGGGGACTGAACGTCCGCAGAAGTCTGGCTGAATCGGCAGTTCGCGATGGCCACGGTCGACCATGACAAGCAACAGAACTCGTCTTGGTCGCCCCCAGGCCTGAATCGCTTCAAGGGCGGCACGGATTGTCCGGCCTGTGAAAATCACATCGTCGACCAGAAGCACATCGCGTCCTTCGACGCTGACAGGAAGATCGGTGGCCTGCACGGGACGCATCGCTACCCGCTCTAGATCATCGCGGTGAAAGGTGGGATCCAAACTTCCTTGCGCCACCGGATGACCGCTCTGCTCCTCCAGACACTGCGCAAGCACCGCCGAAAGCTGAACCCCACGGGTGGGAATTCCCAGCAGTACAAGCTGCTCAACTCCGCCAACACATTCGAGAACCTGTGAGGCCAGCCTGGACAGAGTTCTCCTGACGTCATCGGCGGAAAGAATCTCGATTCGCTCACCATTCCCGGGTGACACCATGACCGAAGCGATGGAAGAAGAGACTTTATGCCGATTTTTGGCCTTCAGATATGCAAAAGCTGACTGTTCGGCGCACAAGCATTCCCTGAGAGAGGGGTCCGGAGGTAGCTTTGGATTCTGGAGAAGGCCTTAAGAACGGATAGAGCGTTTTGACCGTTGCTGAGAGTGATAAGCGAAGTCCACTCAAGGATCGGGCCGTGGCACCCGTTGTGCTGGCCATTCTTGATGGATGGGGCGAGCGCAGCGACACCGATCACAACGCGATCCGTTCAGCAGAGACACCCGTGATGGATGCGCTGCGGCACGCATATCCCCAGACATTGATTCAGGCCAGCGGCTCCCATGTGGGCTTACCCGATGGCCAAATGGGCAACTCCGAAGTCGGTCACCTCACCATCGGCGCTGGTCGGATCATTCGCCAGGAGTTGGTTCGGATCGGCGATACGGTCCGCGAGAAGCAACTGGACGCCGTCCCCAGCCTGCAGGCTCTAGCAGGACGTCTGCGCACCAATGGTGGGACGCTGCACCTGCTCGGACTCTGCTCCGATGGCGGCGTTCACAGCCATGTGGATCACCTCTGCGGGTTGCTCCACTGGGCCGCTGACCAAGGCCTCAACAATGTCGCCATTCATGCGGTCACCGATGGACGCGATACGCCCACCCAGAGCGGGCCGGGGTACCTGAAACAGATTGAGAACGCCATCGCCTCGAGCGGCGTCGGCCGCATCGTGAGCTTGTGCGGCCGCTACTGGGCGATGGACCGAGATCAGCGCTGGGAGCGCACAGAAAAGGCCTATGACCTGCTGACCAACCCAGAGGTGCCGGTGAATCCGCTCTCGGCCACCGAGGCCCTGGAGGCCAGCTATGCCAGCGAAATCACCGATGAGTTTGTGGAACCCATCCGGCTGGCCGACAGCTACCTCAAGGATGGAGACGCGCTGCTGATGTTCAACTTCAGACCCGATCGGGCGCGCCAAATCGTTCAGTCCCTCGTTCGCGAGACCTTCGATGGGTTTGAGCGTCCCCAACGGCCTGAGCTGGATGTGGTGACTTTCACCCAATACGAAGCGACCCTGCCCGTGGAGGTCGCCTTCCCACCCGAATCGCTCGACGACCTGTTGGGACATGTGGTGTCCGCTCAAGGTTTACGTCAGTACCGCACGGCCGAAACCGAAAAGTACCCGCACGTCACCTACTTCATGAATGGCGGAGTGGAGCAACCTCTCAAGGGAGAAGACCGCCATCTCGTGCCCTCCCCTCGTGTGGCCACCTACGACCAGGCTCCGGCCATGGCTGCGAACACCCTCACCGACAGCTGCATCGACGCGATTGAACAAGGGGTGTATTCACTGGTGGTGATTAACTACGCAAATCCAGACATGGTGGGGCACACCGGCGTCATGGAAGCGGCCACCGAGGCTATTCAAACGGTGGATCACTGCATCGGCAGACTCCTGGATGCGGTCGGCCGCATGGGAGGAACACTGATGATCACCGCCGACCACGGCAATGCCGAGCGGATGCAAGGTGACGACGGTCAGGCCTGGACGGCGCACACCACCAACCCCGTGCCGTTGATCCTTGTTGAGGGAGAGCGCCGCAAGGTGCCTGGTATGGGAAATGCCATCCGACTGAGAGAGAACGGTGGTCTGGCGGACATCGCCCCGACCCTGCTTCAGCTCCTGGATCTCGACAAACCTGCGGCGATGACCGGAAGCACCCTGATTGAACCGATCGACACGGCTGTGCCCTCAACGGCTCGCCTGCCTCAGCCGGCCTGAGCCACCTCCGCATAAAATTAGGGAATGATTACTACCGTCCTCTCCTGGATTTGGATCGGCAGCGGGCTGCTTCTGATTCTGTTTGTGCTCCTCCATAGCCCGAAGGGGGACGGCATGGGAGGCCTTGCCGCCAGTGGCAGTTCATCGTTCACCAGCGCGAGCAGTGCTGAGGCGACGCTCAACCGCTTCACCTGGACCACACTGGCCATCTTCCTGACACTCGCCGTGATCCTGAGCGCAGGCTGGTTGAGCTAAGCGGGAGAGTCAAGCCGAGCCCACAGCTTGCAAGGGGGCTGCATTGGCCACAGCCCCGTGGGTGTGAATCAAAGATCGGATTCGGTTGACGGCCGAGGGCGAACCTTGTTGATTCCTTCTTCTGCCAGGCGCTGGGAGCGATTGATCGCCTTGACGATCATGAACAGCGCCCAGCCCACCAGGATGGAATTCAAGACCACATTCAGGGCGTGGCCGATCAACAGCTCGCCGCCTCCGAAGGGGATACCCCAGGTCTCCCAATCACCTTGACGGATCAAGGGATTGAGCAGGGGCATCAGCAAATCCTTGGTGAGCGCATCGACGATCTGCTGAAACTGTCTGCCAACCACCACCGCGATGGCCAGATTCAAGGCGTTGCCCTTCTGAAAGAAGAATTCCGTGAATTCACGAATCCAGCGCCGGTAAAACATGGAAGGCCAAAGAAAAGGCCTTCCATTGCAACACAAGCATGAAAAAGCCCCCGTTGACACGGGGGCTGAACTGTCCGCCCAATGCTTGGCGGCCACAGGCGTTGGGATCAGTAGTCGAAGTCGCCGCCGCCCATGCCGCCGCCGGCAGGAGCTGCTTCCTTCTTCTCAGGCATGTCAGCCACGATGCACTCGGTGGTCAGCACCATGCCAGCGATGGATGCCGCGTTCTGCATTCCGGAACGTGTCACCTTGGCGGGATCCACGATGCCGGCTGCGAGCATGTCGACATACTCACCGTTGGCTGCGTTGTAGCCGTCGTTGAAGGCCTTGGCCTTCACGTTCTCAGCCACCACAGCTCCGTTGACACCGGCGTTTTCGGCGATGCGCATCAGAGGCGCCGTCAGAGCAGACGCCACGATGTTGGCACCGATCAGCTCTTCACCACTGAGGTTGGCAGCTGCCCACTCTTCCAGTGCAGGCGCCAGGTGGGCCAGGGTGGTGCCACCACCAGGAACGATGCCTTCTTCAACAGCCGCCTTGGTGGCATTGATGGCATCTTCGAGGCGAAGCTTCTTGTCCTTCATCTCGGTTTCGGTGGCTGCACCCACCTTCACCACAGCCACACCACCGGCCAGCTTGGCCAGACGCTCCTGCAGCTTCTCCTTGTCATAGGTGGACTCGGTTTCGTCCATCTGCTTACGGATCTGCTCGCAGCGGGCCTTCACAGCCACATCGTTGCCTTCGGCGACGATGGTGGTGGTGTCCTTGTTGATCGTGACGCGACGGGCGGTACCCAGCATCTCGATCTTGGCGTTCTCCAGCTTCAGACCGGCGTCTTCAGTGATCAGCTGACCATTGGTCAGAACAGCCATGTCTTCCAGCATCGCCTTGCGACGATCACCGAAACCAGGAGCCTTCACGGCGGCCACATTCAGCACGCCACGCAGACGGTTGACCACGAGGGTCGCCAGGGCTTCCTTCTCGATGTCTTCAGCGATGATCAGCAGAGGCTTACCGGTGCGGGCGATCTGCTCCAGCACGGGCACCAGGTCCTGCACCAGACCGATTTTCTTGTCGGTGAGAAGGATGTAGGGCTCGTCCAGGACGGCTTCCATCCGCTCGGTGTCGGTGGCGAAGTAAGGGGAGATGTAGCCCTTGTCGAAGCGCATGCCTTCGGTGACCTCCAGTTCGGTGGTCATCGACTTGCCTTCTTCCAGGGAAATCACACCTTCTTTGCCGACTTTGTTCATGGCGTCGGCGATCATCCGACCCACTTCTTCGTCGTTGCCGGCGGAGATGGTGCCCACCTGAGCGATGGCATTGCTGTCGGCGATCGGCTTGGCGTTTTCCTTGATCTTCTCAACCAGGAACTCGGAAGCCTTATCAATGCCCTTCTTCAGGGTGATGGCATTGGCACCGGCAGCGACGTTGCGCAGACCGGCTTTGACCATGGCATGGGCCAGAACGGTGGCCGTGGTGGTGCCATCGCCAGCGGCATCATTGGTCTTGGAGGCAGCCTGACGGATCAGGGCCACGCCGGTGTTTTCGATGTGATCCTCGAGTTCGATCTCTTTGGCGATGGTCACACCATCGTTAATGATCTGAGGAGCACCGAATTTCTTCTCCAGCACCACGTTGCGACCCTTGGGGCCGAGTGTCACGGCGACGGACTCAGCAAGGATGTCGATGCCTTTTTCGAGCGCGCGACGGGCGTTCTCGTTGTAAATGATGCGCTTAGCCATGGGAGGCAGGAAATCAGTGGAATGGGAACAACAAACAGCTGCCGTTCATGGAACGGACAGACGCAAACCGATCAGTTGACGACGGCGAGGATGTCCTTCTCGGATAGCAACACGTACTCATCGCTGCCGAGCTTGATGTCGGTACCGGCGTACTTGCTGTAGAGGACCTTGTCGCCCACGCCAACTTCGGGAGCCTGACGGGATCCGTCGTCGTTGCGCTTGCCGGGTCCGACCTGAACCACCTCACCCACCTGGGGCTTTTCTTTGGCGGTGTCGGGAAGAAGGATGCCACCGGCGGTCTTCTCTTCAGATTCAGAGACCTTGACGAATACGCGATCGCCGAGGGGCTTAACGGTGGAGACGCTGAGGGAAACAGCAGCCATGGGTTCTTGCAGGAGCAGGGACAAGGCGCATTGGCGCCAATTCGACTCGAGCTGGCACTCAAGGTCGACGATTGCCAACCTATGACCGGGCTTCGCCTTCCGACCATGCGCCAGGCGTGCGGGTGACCGAACCCCCTTGGGATCAACCGCGGCGGTGGTATCGTTGCGCCGCTCAGGAAGGGAAAGCTTTACCCGCCTCCCTCACACATTTCCTTACTTATGGCCGCTGCTGCTCCCGCTTCCGCCGGTACCAAAGGCGTTGTCCGCCAGGTGATTGGCCCGGTGTTGGACGTGGAATTCCCCGCCGGCAAGCTGCCCAAAATCCTCAACGCGTTACGCATCGAAGGCAAGAATCCTGCAGGCCAGAACGTGGCCCTGACCGCCGAAGTGCAACAACTGCTGGGCGATCACCGAGTTCGCGCCGTGGCCATGAGTGGCACGGATGGTCTGGTCCGTGGCATGGAAGCCGTCGACACCGGCGCTGCCATCTCCGTTCCCGTGGGTGAAGCCACCCTCGGCCGCATTTTCAACGTGCTGGGTGAGCCTGTCGACGAGCAGGGTCCCGTCACCACCTCCGAGACCGCCCCAATCCACCGAGAAGCTCCGAAGCTCACCGAGCTCGAAACCAAGCCCAAGGTGTTTGAAACCGGGATCAAGGTGATTGACCTTCTGGCTCCCTATCGCCAGGGCGGCAAGGTCGGTCTGTTCGGTGGTGCCGGTGTGGGCAAAACCGTGTTGATTCAGGAGCTGATCAACAACATCGCGAAAGAACACGGCGGCGTCTCTGTCTTCGGCGGTGTGGGTGAGCGCACCCGTGAGGGCAACGACCTCTACGAGGAGTTCAAGGAGTCCGGAGTGATCAACTCCGAAGACCTGTCCAAGTCGAAGGTGGCCCTCTGCTACGGCCAGATGAATGAGCCCCCCGGCGCCCGCATGCGCGTGGGTCTCTCCGCTCTGACCATGGCTGAGCACTTCCGTGACGTGAACAAGCAGGACGTGCTGCTGTTTGTCGACAACATCTTCCGCTTCGTCCAGGCCGGCTCCGAAGTGTCCGCACTGCTGGGCCGTATGCCATCCGCTGTGGGCTACCAGCCCACCCTGGGCACCGACGTGGGCGCGCTTCAGGAGCGTGTTGCCTCCACCGTGGAAGGTTCGATCACTTCGATCCAAGCCGTTTACGTGCCTGCTGACGACCTCACCGACCCGGCACCGGCCACCACTTTTGCTCACCTGGACGCCACCACGGTTCTGAACCGTGCCCTGGCTTCCAAGGGCATCTATCCCGCTGTGGACCCTCTGGATTCCACCAGCACCATGCTTCAGCCGGCTGTCGTTGGGGACGAGCACTACCGCACCGCCCGTGCCGTGCAGTCCACCCTGCAGCGTTACAAGGAACTTCAGGACATCATCGCCATCCTGGGTCTCGACGAACTCTCCGAAGACGACCGTCAGACCGTTGATCGCGCTCGCAAGATCGAGAAATTCCTGTCCCAGCCCTTCTTCGTGGCTGAGATCTTCACCGGCATGCCTGGCAAGTACGTGAAGCTGGAAGAAACCATCAGCGGTTTCAACCAGATCCTGGCTGGTGAGCTCGACCACCTGCCCGAGCAGGCTTTCTACCTCGTGGGCAACATCGAGGAAGTTAAGGCCAAGGCCGCCAAGATCGCTGAAGAAGCCAAGTGATCATCCGGGGAGCATGAGTTTATGCTCCCCGTTGTTCCACTCAGCGCCACCGCTCCTCCACCAAGCTCTCCTTCCCCATGTCCCTCACCCTCCGCGTGCTGGCACCCAACCAGAGCGTGTTCGACGGCCCTGCCGATGAGGTGATCCTGCCCAGCACCACCGGCCAACTCGGCATCCTTCCAGGTCACGTCTCCCTTCTGGCAGCGCTTGACGTGGGTGTGCTGCGCGTCCGCGATCAAGGCACCTGGCAATGCATTGCCTTGATGGGCGGGTTTGCCGAAGTTGAAGCTGATGATGTCACCATCCTGGTGAACTCAGCGGAGCTGGGCACATCCATCGACAGCAGCACTGCAGACAGTGAGCTCCAGGCCGCGCGCAGTGCTGTGAGCAAGATGGAAGGTCAACCTGCGTCCGCAGAGAAAGTCAAAGCTCAACAGAGTCTCGATCGCGCCCGTGCTCGAGCCCAGGCCGCCAAGAATCAAGACTGAATCATTGGATTGAAAACCCTTGGTTCACTTCCGGGAACGCCAGTTCCCGGATTTTTTTTGACTTGAATTAATTAGCGGATATTGTCCAACACCTGCTTTTTGAGTTCGTTCATGGTCTGAGCATTGTCCGAATCCCAGGTGATGTCCCACACCGGAACATCTAGGAACTGCGCCAGCCTGTGCGCATCCTGCCGCAGCCAACTCAAGATGGCGTGATCAATCAGATTCAGTCGCCCGCCACGATGATTGACCAGATTCAGTTCATAACTCATAAAAAATGTGCGCCGATAAGTCATCCCGTAGGTATCGCCAGTAAAAACCCGTTCAGGAATCACTTGAACGGCATGGATGCTTGAAAGACGACCCTCCACTAAGCGCTTCGAAGGTGCAACCAGTCGTTGTTCCCAAAACCAGCCTGATCGAAAATCAAAGACCACTGTGCGCAGGGTGAAGCCAAAAATAGGCGTGGCAATCAACAGAATCGTTAGCAACGCGAAGGCTGATCCCTGCCCATCCGTGATGAATTGCCAGATCAATAACACCAGTCCACTGACCTCACTCAGGATCAACAGCGGCCTGTTCAGCGGAACATTGGGTCGCAACTCCGCCCAACCCCCAGCCTCATCAATAACCAGGCGATGCGTCGGCCAACTGTGTCCACGCAAGGCAAGCGGAGTCCAGTTCGTGCGCGTAATGACTGGATCATCGTTCTCCATCAGCGCATGATTTCAGACGGTTCGTGCTCAACTCTGAACCACCAGACAAAAAAAAACGACCTGCTGATGCAGGTCGTGGCGGAAAGACCCTGAACCAACAAATCAGGCAGTGCCGCAGAAGGTGACGTCGGGAAACTTGAGCTTCGCGTCATCGAGGCTCTTGCCCTTGCCTTCTTCTTGCCAGTAATTAATCACCTCAGTGGCCTTGTTCAGTACTTCGACACGCTCGTTGTCGGTGATCCAGCTCTTGCCTTCCAGCTCACTCTTGAGGGTTTCCCACGCATCCTCACGGGGCCAGAAGAAGTAGGCGGTGAGAGGGCTCGGACCGCCACCGACGATCTGATCGACAGCCAGTGCCACGTTGTCGGGCAGCCAGAGGATCTTCAGAAGGAAGCGACCTTCATCAGCCTTTGGGGTGTAGCCGGAGGGCACACCGTCAGCGTCGATGGTGGCGGAAGCGAGGGCGGCGTTACCGCCACGCATCACCGGACGGCCTTCCTTTGGCTCTTGCTGCTGATCAGCGTCGCTGCTGGTGCTCTGGGGAGCCTGATCAGCTGTCGCTGCCTCGGCGGTGACCTCCTGGTCGACGGCAGCGCCTTCGGAAACCGTCATGGTGTCAGCGCTCAAGAATCAAGGACAAACAACTAACCTACCAGCCGCCATAACCCTGTTCCTGATTCGGCGACCAGTCATGAGTCAACTGCTGCTGTTTGACATCGACGGAGTGATCCGCGATGTGGCTGGCAGCTACCGCAAAGCACTTCAGTCCACCGTGGAGCACTACAGCGGCTGGAGGCCGAGCCCCTCGGCCATAGATGCCCTCAAGGGAGAAGGATGCTGGAACAACGACTGGGATGCCAGTCTTGAACTCCTGCGCAGACATGGGGCCCCTCTCCCCAAACGCCAGGCGCTGATCGAGATCTTCAGCAACTTCTATTTTGGTGGTGATCCCGATGGTGATCCCAGCGGTTGGAAGGGTTTCATCCGCGATGAACCGCTGCTGGTAAGCGCTGATTTCTTCAGCGCGATCCACAACCTGGGATGGACCTGGGGCTTCGTCAGCGGTGCCGAACCGCCATCAGCCCGCTTCGTGCTGGAGCAGCGTCTCAGGCTGGCAACACCGCCGCTGATCGCCATGGGTGATGCACCCGATAAGCCGGATCCGCGCGGCTTGATTCAGCTCAGCAACAACCTGTTGAGTGACGAATCCGGCGGGACCGTCGCCTACCTGGGCGACACAGTTGCTGATGTGCAAACCGTGGTCAACGCACGCAGCGCCTGTACTGAGCGCCGCTGGATCAGCCTCGCGGTCGCGCCCCCTCATCTTCGGCCAGGCAGTCCTGAACGCAGGGCCTACGAGCAGCAACTGCGCGATGCCGGAGCCGACCAAATCCTTCCTGACACCCGCTCAGCCACGCAATGGCTGGAACGGCAGACAGGACGCTGAGGATCGGGCCAACGGGAGAGGAACCTCCGGATTCCACGACCAGCACACCGCACTGGTCTCAGGATGTCCAGGACATGCGAACAGGGCTTTTGATACTCGCTCTGCGTATCGGCGCCGGTGGTGATGAGCAGCGAGCTGATGCAGCCGGAGGTGTGCCTGGGCTGGCTCACGCTTGACCTGGCATGCGTTAGCGCTCCATGGCCTGCACTGCCTTCAAAGCCTCCACACTGAGCACTTCATGGCCACAGGCCACATCCTCACGATCACGGACCGCCACATCGTCCTCAATGCGGATGCCGATGCCCTTCCAGCGATCGTCGATAGGCGGCTGTCCTTCGGGGACCGCCAGACGATCACTCACGTAGAGGCCGGGCTCCACCGTGAGCACCATGCCGGGCTCCAGCTCAACGTGATGCTCACCGAGGCGGTAAGCGCCCACATCGTGCACATCGAGACCCAACCAGTGACCAGTGCGGTGCATATAGAGATGGCGATAAGCCCCCTGTTCGATCAAGCCATCCACATCCCCGAGGAGCAGGCCTAGGTCCACGAGCCCTTCCACCATCACCCGAACGGCTGTGGCGTGCACATCTTCGGCCGTCTGGCCTGGATGGACGCTGGCGATTGCCGCTTCCTGCGCAGCGAGCACCAGCGAATAGAGCTCACGCTGCTCACCGGTGAAACGACCACCGACGGGGAAGGTGCGCGTGATGTCGCTGTTGTAATAATCCGGCAGCGAACAACCGGCATCGATCAACAGCAGGTCTCCCTCCTGGAGCGTGTCTCGGTTGTCGATGTAATGCAGAACGCAAGCGTTGTCTCCGCCCGCAACGATGGAGCTATAAGCAGCACCACGGGCTCCATGCTCGAGGAAGTGCTGTTCAATCAAAGCCTGCACCTGACGCTCCGTCATGCCCGGTCGAACGGCAGCTCTGGCCAGCTCATGGGCAGAGGCGGCGATTTTGCAGGCCTCGCGCATCCTCTCCAGCTCCGAGGGCTCCTTACGCAGACGCATGCGATGCAGCAGCGGACAAGGCGCCACCAACGCCAACGCCGCACGGCCGGTGCGCGGTGCCCGGTCCAGCTGCGTCGCCCAGGCGCGTAGCACCAGCGGCTCCACCAGCGGATGACTGCCGATGCGGTAGGCAATCCCCTCAGCGCCCTCCAGGTACTGCGGCAGTAAGGCATCCAGCTCGATGCGGGGATGCGCACAATCGGCACCGAAACGGTCGACGGCACCTTCACAACCCCAGCGGCGCCCGGTCCAGACCTCAGCGGAGGGCTCCCTGGGATTCACGAACAAAACGAACCGTTCACCCTCGGGACGGTGGGGCAGAAACAGTGCCACCGCATCAGGCTCATCCAGACCCGTGAGGTACCAGAAATCACTGTTCTGGCGGAACGGCCACTCGGTGTCGGCATGGTGGGTGACCAACGTTGAAGCGGGAATAACCGCAGCAGCCCCACCGAGTTCGGCCATGAACCGCCTGCGGCGGTCTGCGAAGACCTGAGCATCAAAAACAGGAGCGAGTACAGCCACGGCAGAGACAGGTCACCGGAGAAACGTCAGGATGGCAGGGAAAGCGTCTTGGCATGACCTCCGACCTGCTCATCCTTCTGCTGCTCGTGGTGGTGGTGCTGACCGGATCGGCGCTGTGCTCTGGCGTTGAAGCGGCGTTGCTCACGGTGAATCCCGTGCGCGTGCATGAACTCGCGGCCCGCCCCCGTCCGGTCACCGGCGCCCGCC
The DNA here is from genome assembly GCF_014280035.1 of Synechococcus sp. A18-25c. Classification (NCBI taxonomy): domain Bacteria; kingdom Bacillati; phylum Cyanobacteriota; class Cyanophyceae; order Synechococcales; family Synechococcaceae; genus Synechococcus; species Synechococcus sp. A18-25c. Next base: position 700,221 of record NZ_CP047957.1, on the reverse strand, counting down.
GACTGGCTCAGCTTCGCCAGCGACTGGGACGGACGCTCTCCGTATTGGTAATCGCCAACAACGGCTTCAACATCTTTGGAAGCTTGATGCTGGGTGGCTATGCCTCCGTTGTCTTTAGCGAACGAATGGGTGCGGGCAGCATCGCGCTGCCGCTCTTCTCCGTGAGCCTCACGGTGTTGGTGATTCTGCTGGGCGAGATCCTGCCTAAGGCGATTGGCAGCCGCCTGGCCCTGCCTGTTTCCCTGGCGAGTGCTCCAGTGCTGCACTGGCTTGGCGTCATGATGCGCCCAATCGTGCTGCTGCTGGAACGACTGCTTCCAGCCATTACCGAGGAAAACGAGATCAGCACCGATGAGGAGGAGATCCGGCTGCTGGCAAAACTTGGATCGCAGAAGGGGCAGATCGAGGCCGATGAGGCCGCGATGATTTCCAAGGTGTTTCTCCTTAATGACCTCACGGCAAGGGATCTGATGACGCCCCGTGTGGCAGCGCCCACCCTCGATGGGGCCACCCGTCTGGAACAACTGCGCGCTGAGCTGCTCGACAATGAGGCCCAGTGGTGGGTTGTGCTGGGCGACGCCGTCGACAAAGTGCTGGGCGTGGCCAGCCGTGATCGCCTACTCACTGCCCTTGTGCGCAGTCAGGGACAACTCACACCGGCTGATCTGAGTGAGCCGGCTGAGTTCGTCCCCGAAATGATCCGAGCCGACCGCCTGCTCACCGCCTTCCGACGGGACAACAGCGGTGTTCGCGTCGTGGTGGATGAGTTCGGTGGGTTTGTTGGTGTGATCGGCCCGGAGGCGGTGCTGGCAGTGCTGGCGGGGTGGTGGCGCAAAACGGCCGCGGGTGTTGCGCCATGAGCGGCATCGGAGATCAGTGCCGCGACCGCCTGCTGGGGTGGCGTGCACAACTTGACCTTACTCCCCGGGAACAGGGCTTGCTCTCAGGGGCGCTGCGGCTGCTGGACCTTCAGCTGCAACGACTCGACAGCCACAGGCTGCGCATCGCGGTGTTCGGCCGAGTGGGTGTTGGCAAGTCCAGCCTGGTTAATGCGCTGGTGGGTCGCGACGTGATGGCCACTGACGTCGCCCATGGCTGCACACGCCATCAGCAGGCGGTGTCATGGCCACGTCCGATTCCCGGATTGCAAACCGTCGAACTGGTTGACACCCCAGGAATCGATGAGGTCGATGCACCGGCCCGGGCACGCCTGGCCGCCCGCGTCGCGCTGCATGCCGACCTCGTGCTGCTGGTGCTGGATGGAGATATCACCCGGGTGGAACTGGATGCCCTGGAAACGCTGCAGGCAATGGGCAAACCGGTGCTCACGGTGCTCAACCGCAGCGACTGCTGGCCCACCGATCAGCTGCCGGATCTGCTGCGCAGCATCCACGGTCGTTTGCCCTCAGGGCTGCCTGCCCCCCTGGCCGTCGCCGCCGCACCAAGACGTGCTGAGCAGCGGCCCGATGGCCGCATCCGCAGCCGGCAGCAGCCCGCCGATGTGGCGCCGCTGGAAATCTGTCTGGACACCCTTCTGGAGCAGCACGGCCACAGCCTGCTGCTGCTGAATACCCTTCGCCAGGCCGCCAAAATTCAGCAGCAGCTCGAAACTGGGCGTCTGCAACGCCGACGTCGGGAAGCCCAGGGCTTGATCGGTCGTTACGCCGCCCTCAAGGCCACCGGTGTGGCTGCCAATCCCCTGATATTGCTGGATCTGGCGGGGGGCATGGCCTGTGATGCCGCCCTTGTCCGCCATCTGTGCGAGCTCTACGACCTGCCCCTGGGGGGCCCGGCAGCCCGTCGGTTGCTGCGCCAGTTGAGCGGACAGAACGCCTTGCTGGGCGGTGCTCAACTGGGCCTGCAGGTGGCCCTCGGCTCCTTGCGGCAATTGCTGTTGTTGGCGGCTCCCTTCAGCGCAGGACTCACCCTGGCTCCGGCTGCACCCGTGGCGGTCGCCCAGGCTGCACTCGCTGTTCACACCACCCGTCGCACAGGACGTCTAACAGCGCGTTGGTTGCTCGAGGAGCGAGGTCGGGGCCGCCGCCAACCACCTGGTCCTGCCACGTTGCTGCGTCGACTGGCGCGATCAGACCACGGCATCTTTCAGCTGATGCGGGACTGGCCCCAGCCGCCATCGCGGCCGCCGCTGCCGTCGCTGCTGCCCTGACCATGGCTGACATCGCCCTGTTCGGCACCAGTGCCGACCCTCCCACTCGTGGCCATCAGGCGCTGTTGACTGGCCTGCTGGAGCACTACCCCCGGGTGGCCACATGGGCCAGCGACAACCCGATGAAACAGCACTCGGCTGATCTGAGCATGCGACGCGATTTGCTCCAAGCCCTGGTGCAGCACATCGCCGATCCAAGGCTGGAGCTGGCCCAGGAGCTCAGCAGTCCCTATGCGATCACCACCCTGGAGCGTGCGCGGAACCGCTGGCCAGGTCAACGCTTTTGTTTCGTGGTGGGCAGTGATCTGGCCGCCCAGATCCCCAGCTGGAAAAACAGCCGGGACTGGCTGTCGCACTGCGATCTGGGCATCGTGCCGCGAGACGGCTGGCCTCTTGCGGACAGTGCGCTCAACGCTCTGAACGCGTTGGGAGCCCGACTGCAGGTGTTGCCGCTCAGCATCCCTGGCACGGCCAGCTCCAAGGTGCGTCAAGCCGGTGAACGGGACCAGGTGCCCGAAAGCCTCACGCCGCTGCTGCTGAAGCACAATCTCTACGGATACAGCCTTCCCACCGCCTGACTGCCGATGCATGTCGCCCTGGCTCAGATCAATCCTGTGGTGGGCGATCTGCTTGGCAACGCCGACCGCATCCTGCAGGCCGTCGACAAGGTGATCGACACCGAAGCGACGCCTCCGGCCCTGATGGTGACGCCGGAGCTGTCGCTATGGGGCTATCCACCGCGAGATCTCCTGTTCAGCTCTGCTCACCTTCAGCAACAGACGGAAGCCCTTGAAGCGCTCTGCAAGGGCCTGGCCAGCCGTGGTTCGGCCATGGCCTTGCTGGTGGGCTTCGCGGATGCAGCAGACGATTCCCTCCATCCATCGCTGTTCAATGCCCTCGCACTGGTGGAGGCCGGAGGATGGCGTGTGGCAGCCCGCAAACAGCTGCTGCCCAGCTACGACGTGTTCGATGAAACGCGCTACTTCCGCCCCAGCCAGGGAGGTGCACACGTCACGCTGCGCCAGGGGGGACGGGACTGGCGGATTGGCCTCACCATCTGCGAAGACCTCTGGGTGGAGGACGAACTGCACGATCGCCGACTGGTGGGACCGGATCCTGTGGGGGGCCTGATCGACCAACACATTGACCTACTGATCAACTGCTCCGCCTCGCCCTTCGGACGTCGCAAGGCCGCACTGCGGCAGCGTCTGGCCTTCCGGGCTGCACAGCGGCTGCGCTGCCCTGTGGTCTATGTGAACCAGGTGGGGGGGAACGACGAACTGGTGTTTGATGGCGCCAGCTTCGTGATGGGAAGCAACAGCGAGACGCCGCTGCTGCAGCTACCGAGCTGTGTGACCACCACCGCAACCTGGAATGCAGAGGGAGCGGCACAAGCAGCCCAGAGCCTGAACACCGGACGCGCTACCGACCAAGAAGGCCTAAACAAAGCCAGTGACGAGCTGGAGCTGCTGTTCCGATCTCTGGTGACAGGGGTGAGGGACTACGCCGGAAAGTGTGGATTCGGCAAAGCCCTGCTCGGCCTCAGCGGAGGCATCGACTCCGCGCTGGTGGCGGTGATTGCCGCCGCAGCGCTGGGCACTGAGCAGGTGCAGACGCTGCTGATGCCATCGCCATGGAGTTCCACAGGATCGATCACCGATGCACTCACGCTCAGCGAGCGTCTGGGATTGGCCCATTCCATCGTTCCGATCGAAACCCTGATGGAAGGCTTTGAGACGACCTTGACCCCCACCCTCCAGGCCGCGCCCAGCGGTGTCACCGCAGAAAATCTGCAGTCGCGCATCCGCGGCACGCTGCTGATGGCCGTCGCCAACCAACAGGGACAACTGCTGCTCACCACCGGCAACAAATCCGAACTGGCCGTGGGCTATTGCACCCTTTACGGCGACATGAATGGTGGTCTCGCAGTGATTGGCGATCTCTACAAGTCGACCGTGTTCGCCCTATGCCGCTGGCTGGAAAGCGACGCCGCAGGCCCCTGCCGCAGCGAGCTCGGCCTGCCCGCTGAGGGCGCACTGATCGGAACAGCGATTCTCGAGAAACCGCCCAGCGCCGAGCTACGCCCAGACCAGAAGGACAGCGACTCGCTGCCCGACTACGACCGGCTGGATCCGTTGCTGATCGATCTGATCGAACATCGGCTCAGCGGGGATCAGCTGGTCGCAGCCGGTCATGATCCCAGGGATGTGGAGCGGATCGAACGCCTGTTCCGACGCGCGGAATTCAAACGCCGACAGGCCGCTCCTCTGCTGAAGATGAGCAGCCAGGCCTTCGGTAGCGGCTGGCGGCTGCCGATCGCGGCCGTCTGAGCCAGATTGAAGGGACGATTCCGCCCTCCATGGCCCATTCCGTCCTGACGGCACCGATGGCCACCATCGGCGTGCCCACCGAAATCAAAGCTGATGAGCAGCGGGTAGCGCTCACCCCCGATGCAGTGCGTGAACTGGTGACCCACGGCCTGGAGGTGCGCATCCAGCATGGTGCTGGGGCGGGAGCCGGAATCAGCGATGACGCTTTCGCCTCCGCAGGCGCTCGCCTGGTGGATCGCGAGGAGGCCTGGGGCGCCCACCTGGTGGTGAAAGTGAAGGAGCCTCAGCCGGAGGAGTTCGGCCTGCTGCGGGACGACATGGTGCTGTTCACCTATTTGCATCTGGCGGCCTACAGCAAGGTGGGGCAGGCACTGCTAGATGCAGGCACCACGGGCGTGGCCTATGAGACGGTGCAATTGGAAAACGGCAGCCTGCCGCTGCTGGCGCCGATGAGCGAAATCGCCGGACGCTTGGCAGCCCAGGTGGGTGCACGCCTGCTGGAACGTCCGAACGGTGGGCGCGGTGTGTTGATTGGAGGCTGCACCGGCGTCCGTCCAGCGAAGGTGGTGGTGCTGGGTGCCGGCACGGTGGGCTGGAATGCCGCCCGGCTCGCCGCCGCCATGGATGCCGAAGTGCTGCTGCTGGATCGATCGCCGGAGCGGTTGCGCAGCCTGGAAGTCGATCGCCGTGGACGCTTGATCAGCATGGTGAGCAGTCGCGGCTTGCTGGAGCGGCTGGTGCCAACAGCCGACCTGCTGATCGGTGCCGTGCTGACCCCCGGCGGTCGGGCGCCCACCCTGGTGGATGAAGAGATGGTCAGGCAGATGCAGCCCGGCTCGGCGATTGTGGATGTGGCCGTCGATCAGGGGGGCTGTGTCGCCACCAGCCGGGAGACCACACACACGAATCCAACGGTCTGCATTCACGGTGTGCAGCATTACGCCGTCGGCAATATGCCCGGCGCTGTGCCCTTCACATCCACGGAAGCCCTGGTGAGCGTGACGCTGCCCTACATCCTCGGCATTGCCGGACGCGGCCTGGAAGAAGCCGTAACCGAACGGCCGGAGTTGCTCTCAGGCCTGAACACCGTCAAGGGTGCGGTCTGTCACCCCGGCGTCGCCAAGGCCCTGGGCGTCCCCCCACGGCATCCGATGGCCTGCCTGCGTTGAAGCGTCAATCCAACGCGCGGATGTAAAGCCAATCACCCTCGGGGTCTCCATTGCGGCGTTGGAACAGCGACGTCTCACGGTGCACAAAGCGCTGGCCCCCGGCCGAGAAGACCGCCTCGAAACGCACGGTGCCCTCCAGATCATCGGCTGTACCGGCCTCGGTGGACAGAACCTTGAGACCGCGCCATCGACTGTCGCGACAGCTCTGTTTCAGCTCACGACGCCGTTGAGCAGGTGCTTCAGAGGGCATGGGATGGGTGGCGATCAGATAGTCGAGCTTCCCAAGGGCATAGGCGGAGTAACGCGAGCGCATCAGCGCTTCCGCCGTCGCAGCCTTGCGTTCACCACGGTGCAGAGGACCGCAGCAATGGTCGAGGGTGTCACCGCTGCCGCAGGGACACGGACACGATGCAGCGGCCGTAGCAAACCCCCGTGCCATCAGCTCAGCTCCCGCAAGCCAGGCAGAGGGCGCATCAAGGCCTGCGGCGCGATGCCCTCGCGCAGCGCCATCAGCAACCCGGCTGCCTCGGCGTAGGAGGAGGCCTTCAGCACCTGCTCGCCTAACGCCAAGGCCTCGGCCGTCACCGACAGCACGCCAGGGTTGTGAACGGCAATCACGGGAATACGGCGCTCAAGACAGGCGAGGACCGCTTCCCCGCCCAAGGCACCATCCGGCACGACCATGGCACCGAGCTGCTCCGCCGCCAGATCCTCGGCATGAACTGAACCGGAGGCGGCCACCAGCGACGGCGCCTGGGCCAGGCCCACCAGCACACAGGCAAGAAAGGTGTGTCCAAGTTCCTCTCCAGCCGCTCGGGGATCCAGATCAGGATCGAGAGGAAGCGCCCCTAGGGCCGGTGCATGCGCACAGGGGAGCTGCAGATGCCGGACCAGTAGATGACTGATCACCGCTTCAGCACCCGCCAAAGCATCCACGCCAGAACCATGGCGGTAGGCCTCCAGTGCGGTGGCGTCGGAATCCTCCGGAAAACGTGCGACCACAGCGATGGCTGTCGCACCGGCAGCCTTGAGCCGTTCTCCGGCTCGCAGCAACGCATCCGGTCGCTGCATGGTGCCCCAGCTCGCACCGCTCTCACCCTGCTCCAGCGTCACCCCCAACGGCACATCGCTGGTGACTACAGGGCCGATCTCCAAGCCGAGTGTGGCCCGACAGCCATCGGCCACCTGCAGATGCCGCTGGCGCAGATCAGCCTCGATGCCGGCATCCAGGAGCAATCCGATGCGTTGACGCCGCACGGGACGCAGCCGCAGATCACCTGCTGCGAAACGGTCAAGGGCATATCCCTCGACGTAGTGAATGCGGGGATCACGCCAGTAGAGGGCCGCACCGTTCATCACGTTCGGGTGCGTGATCAGACAACCGCTGGCTGCTGCCAGGCAGCGGGCACTGGGCAAGGCATCGCCCGCAAAGCCGCCGATCTCACAGCCGATCCCTGTGGGAACCACCATCAGGGTGGGAAGTGGTCGTGTCACGGCGTGTCCACCGTTGGTGTGAGGACAACGGCCTCCACCTGTACGCACTGCTGTCCAGCCGCATTGACGGCAAGACCTGTGATCGCCCATCGCAGCGGCTGCCCGTGGGGGTGCAACTGCTGATGCACCCAGCGACGCATCTCAACGATCCCTTGGTACTCAGGCCGAATCAGATCAAGCCTGAGCGACGTCAGCTTCACTTCTGGTACTGACCGAACTGGGCCTCATAGAGCGCATCTTCCTGACCGGCGATCACCTTCAGATCCGAACGGGGATAGGCCACACACAGGAGAGAGAAGCCGTCCTTGCGCAGATCCTCCTTCACTCCCATGGCATCCGGCTGATGCACCTCACCCTCACTGAGGCGGGCGGCGCAGGTGGTGCAAACCCCTGCACAACAGGAACTGGGCACCATCACCCCAGCCGCCTCAGCCGCCGAGAGCACGGTCTGATCGGCACGACACTGGAACTGATGCTGCTGACCATCCAACTCAACACTGATTGTGTAGGTGGCCACCGTTGATTCGCTCATCCTTCAGGGAACGTTCCAGGCATGGCATCCTCTCAGGGCACGGGCCGTTTGCAGCGCTGCCATTGGTGGGGATGGGGCGACATGTATTCCGAAGGACGGTCTGCAGCACGCGCAGTCAGCACGAAATCAAAACTGACGGAGACTCGCAACGCATCCTCCGTCTCGTTGGCCGCCACGCTGTGGTGCAACCGCGACGTGAACAACACCAGCAAACCCGGTTCCGAGGACAGCATCCATTCCGGCTGATTGCAGGGATGGTCATGGGTGATGGGCCCGCCATGGCCGACAGCCAAACCCGGAACCAGTTCGTTGAGCTGCTGCGGCGCGTGCAGACACAACGGCCCATCCACACCGCTGCCGTCACCGCTGAGATAGAGAACAGCACTGAGATGCGCATTGGGATGGTGGTGACGCCCGACCACTTGCCCCCACTCGCTGAGCACAGGCCAGCAGCGCTGCAGATGAAGATCGAGGCCATCGGCATCGAATCCCGTCATCGTCAGGTAGCGCCAGACGCGAGTCGTCACCTGATCCGCCAGGTCACGAAAATCAGGGTGCTCATGCAACTGCCACACACCATTGAGATCACCGGTCCAGGCGCAGCCCTCATCGGGATTGCTGGAAGCGTCACCCCGCATCGCCAGGAGCGTCTGCAGTTGAGCCGCCAGATCCAGCGGGTCAAGAACAAGGCGATCCGTTGCAACAACGGTGGGGAACAGATGGTGCAGCTCCACGGGCAGGCGATGACACCGCCTCCCCATCCTCGTTCAAGACCACTGAAGCGATCGGCAATAAAAAAGCCGGCCCTGGGACCGGCGAAGAAAAACGGTTGTGATGCGATCAACCAACAGCAGCAGCACCACCTGCCACCTCGAGAATCTCCTGCGTAATCGCAGCCTGACGTGCCTTGTTGTAATCCAGGGTGAGCGTCTTGGCGAGCGCCTTGGCATTGTCGCTGGCGTTGTTCATCGCCGTCATCCGGCTGGCCAGTTCGGATGCTGCCGATTCCTGCAGAGAGCGCAGCAACTGATTCTGCAGATACAGAGGAAGCAGTGCATTCAAGAGCTGCTCAGGGCTCTGCTCAAACACGATGTCGGAGGGAAGCTCCGGCTGGGTGTTGGCAGGAGCCGAACCCGACTCCACCCGCAGCTCACCATCTTTGGTGGTGAGACGGAAGATTTCATCATCCGCTTCTGCGATGCCCTGAGGATCGAGAGGCAGCAGAGTCTGAACGACAGGCTTGCAGCTCACCAAGTTGATGAACTTGGTGTAAATGATCTCAACGCGGTCGGTGGTTTCGGAGAGGAACTCCGCAAACACTTCATTGGCGATGGAACCGGCTTCATCAGCAGTGGGCACCTGCTCCAGGCCTGTGAAGGTGGCCTGAATCGGGTAGTTGCGGTTGGTGAAATAGCTGATGGCTTTGCGACCAATCAGCACCAGATCAACCTTGTAACCCTTGCTCTGAAGCTCAGCGAAACGCACTTCGGTGCGCTTGATGATGTTGGTGTTGTAACCGCCGCAGAGACCCCGGTCGCCGGTGACCGCGACGAGGGTGATCGACTCGACATTGCGCTGCTCCATCAAAGGAGCATCCGCGTCTTCAAACTGCATGCGCGTCTGAAGATTTTCCAGCAGGCGGGCAAGCCGGTCCGCAAAGGGACGGCTGCGCAACACCTGCTCTTGAGCGCGGCGAACCTTGGCCGCAGCCACGAGGCGCATGGCCTCGGTGATCTTGCGGGTGTTCTTGACCGATTTAATTCGGTCTCGGATCTCTTTGAGATTTGCCATGCCTCAGACCTCAGTTGGCGGTCGCCAGCATGGTGGAGGTCACTTCGGAGATGGCCTCCTTCAGCATGGTTTCAGCCTCGGGACTGAGAACTTTCTCGTCCTGAATCTTCTTGATGAACTCGGGCTTGTTGCTCTTCAGGTACTCGCGCAGTTCACGGGAGAACTGAACCACCTGTTCGACGGGAACATCGTCGATCAGACCCTTGACGCCGGCGTAGACGATGGCCACCTGCTCAGCCAGCACCAGGGGGCTGAACTGAGGCTGCTTGAGCAGCTCACGCAGACGCTTGCCGCGGCCCAGCTGCTTCTGGGTTGCAGCATCGAGATCGGAAGCGAACTGGGAGAACGCAGCCAGCTCGTCGAACTGAGCGAGCTCAAGCTTCAGGGTGCCGGCAATCTTTTTGATGGCCTTGGTCTGGGCTGCACCACCCACGCGGCTCACAGAAATACCGACGTTGATGGCGGGACGCAGACCGGAGTTGAACAGGTCGGAGCTCAGGAACACCTGACCATCCGTGATCGAAATCACGTTGGTGGGGATGTAGGCCGACACGTCGCCAGCTTGGGTTTCGATGATCGGCAGAGCGGTCATCGACCCCTTGCCCATGGCATCGGACAGCTTGGCGGCACGCTCCAGCAGACGGCTATGGCAGTAGAAGACGTCGCCGGGATAAGCCTCACGACCGGGCGGACGACGGAGCAGCAGTGACATCTGGCGATACGCCTGAGCCTGCTTGGAGAGATCGTCGTAAATCACCAGAGTGGCCTTGCCCTTGTACATGAAGTACTCGGCGATGGAGGCACCGGTGTAAGGAGCCAGATACTGCAGAGCAGCGGGCTCGGATGCGTTCGCCGCAACGATCACGGTGTAGTCGAGGGCGCCACGCTCACGCAGGACTTCGGTCACCTGAGCAACAGAGGCCGCCTTCTGGCCGATGGCCACATAGACGCAGACCACGTCCTGATCAGCCTGATTCAGGATGGTGTCAATGGCGATGGCGGTTTTACCGGTCTGACGGTCACCGATGATCAGCTCACGCTGACCACGACCGATTGGGATCATCGCGTCGATCGCGGTGATGCCGGTCTGCATCGGCTCATGAACCGACTTCCGCTGAATGATTCCGGGAGCGGGGGATTCGATCAGACGGGTCTCGGTGGTGCCGAGATCACCTTTGCCATCGAGAGGCACGCCCAGGGGGTTGACCACACGGCCAAGAAGGCTGTCGCCGACAGGCACAGAAGCGATCTTGCCGGTGGCGCGAACGGTGCTGCCTTCTTGGATGCCGAGGCCTTCACCCATCAGCACGGCACCGACGTTGTCGTCCTCAAGGTTGAGGGCGATGCCTTCAGTGCCGTCTTCAAACTCAACCAATTCACCGGCCATCACCTGCTGGAGGCCGTACACACGGGCGATACCGTCGCCCACCTGCAGAACCGAGCCCACGTTGCTGACCGAAACGGACTTGTCGTAGTCCTCGATCTGCTGTTTGAGGATGGCGCTGATCTCGTCAGGACGGATGGAAACCATGGCGGGTAATCCCTGGGAAAGGGCGTGAAAGGAGGAGCGGAGGGGTGAAGAAAGGGATCAGCTCGCCTTGGCGAGAGCAAGACCCAGACGGCGGACCTGGCCAGACAGGCTGGCATCGATGACCTGAGAACCGATGTTCACGACAAAGCCACCGATGAGGCTTGGGTCGATGGTCAGATCGATTTCGACCGTGCCGGTGCCGACCATGGACTGCACCTTGGCCGTCAGCGACGCTGTCTGAGCTTCGGTGAGTGCCTGGGCCGAGCGCACATGGGCCAAGGAGATGTTGCGCGAGTCCCGATACAACTCGAGGAAACGGCGCAACACCGAATCGAACGCCGCAAGACGTTGACGGTCAGCAAGAACCTTGAGCAGATTCATCAGGGAAGGCTTGACCTGCTCGGAGAGCAGTTCAGTGAGAGCCTTCTTCTTGGCAGCGGGCTCGAGCACTGGTGAGGTCATGGCCTCACGCAGCGAATCGCTGGAGTCCCAGAGAGCAAGCAGCTCCTTGCACTGGGCAGCCACGTCATCCGATTCGCTGCGGGCGTCGGTGACCTGAAGCAGAGCTTCGGCGTAAGGGGTGGCCAGAGTGTTGAGTAGGGGCATCAGGCGTCCTCCAGATTGCTGATGGAGGAATCGATGAGACGGGATTGGCCCGCTGCATCAAGACGTCCGGGGAGTTCAGCCATCACCTTGTCGATGGCGGCAAGGGCGGCCTGGCGACGAAGCTCCTCGGTGAGGCGTGCACCTTCAGCGTTCAAATCAGCCAAAGCATCCTGCTTGAGAGCTGCCATGGCCTGAATGGTGCGGAGCTCACCGTCCTTGCGGATGGCTTCAGCACGGGCCTTGCCGTCAACACGGATTTTTTCCGCCTTCTGCTGCGCAGCGGCCAGGTCTTCCTGGGCACGCGCGAGTTCGGCTGTGGCCTGACGCAGACGACCTTCGGAATCCTCAAGATCCTTGAGGATGGCCTGACGACGACGTTCGAGGATTCCACCGAGGAACCCCTTGAGGAACCAATACAAAACCCCGATCACGATGACCAAGTTGATGAGGTTGGTCTCAAACAAGTTGAGGTTGAGACCGAAGCCGCCTTCAGAGGCGAAGAGTGTGGGAAGCATCATCATCAGGCAGCCAGAAGTCGTTTGATGATCTGGGCACTGAGCTGATCCACCTGACCCATCAACTGGGATTGAGCGGTTTCACGCTGAGCTTCGATCTCTCTCCGAGCCTTTTCGCGTGTGCGATTGGCTTCAGCCTCCGCTTCGGCGAGAGCCTCGCGGTAAAGACGGTCCACCTCTTGTTCGGCCTCAACGATGGCGGCTTGGGCAGCCTGACGGGCTCCACGGAGTTGATCCTGGAGATCAGCTTCTAGTCGCTGAATCTGCTCAAGCTTTTGCTTGGCATCAGCACGACTGGTCGCGATGTAACCCTCGCGATCCTCCACGACCTTGCCGACCGGCCGGAAGAACAGGGAATTGAGCAGGAAGGTGAGGAGAACCACCTGAACCGCCATCAGCGGCAAGGTGGCATCGAGGTCAAAGAGACCTCCCTCCGGAACACCTGCTTCAGCAAGCAGAAGCCAGGGCATGGAAGGGTGCGATGGGGTGAATCAAATCGAACGAATCAGGACCACGGAAGGAGCAAGGATCCTTCCGTGCGATGACCTGATCAGCCGGCGAAGGGGTTGGCGAACAGGAGCACCAGAGCCACAACCAGGCCGTAGATGGTGAGAGCTTCCATGAAAGCCAGGGACAGCAGCAGGGTGCCGCGGATCTTGCCTTCAGCTTCAGGCTGGCGGGCGATGCCTTCCACAGCCTGACCGGCTGCGGTGCCTTGGCCGATACCAGGGCCGATGGCGGCAAGACCCACCGCAAGGGCGGCGGCCAGAACGGAAGCGGCGGAGGTCAGATCACTCATTGGTGGAAAGCGGTTGGAGTTGCGCAGGATGAGCGCGGAAAGGGCAGGGCGCGCCCGGGACACTCTCACTGATGAGAGTGGGCCCGGTTCCACCCGGACCTGCGCGCGAAGTGTTTAGCAGATCGCGGGGGACCTGCGAAAGATGAGACGAGGCTTAGTGAGCCTCTTCATGAACGGCTTCGCCGATGTAATTAGCGGCGAGCGTCGCGAAAATCAGAGCCTGAATGGCGCTGGTGAACAAACCGAGGAACATCGCCGGCAGGGGAACCAGAACAGGCACCAGGAAGGCCAGAACGGCCACCACAAGCTCATCCGCCAGGATGTTTCCAAACAGACGGAAGGACAGTGACAGCGGTTTGGTGAAGTCCTCGATGATCTTGAACGGAAGCATGATCGGCGTCGGCTCCACGTAGTACTCGAAGTAGCGCAGTCCCTTCCGGCTCAAACCTGCATAGAAGTAAGAGAGCGACACCAGCAGGGCCATGGCCACCGTGGTGTTGATATCTGCGGTCGGGGCACCCAGCTCTCCGTTGGGGAGCTCGATCAGACGCCAGGGGATGAGAGCACCACCCCAATTGCAGACGAAGATGAAAAGGAACAGAGTTCCTACGAAGGGAAGCCAGTCGCGATAAGCCTTTTCTCCGATCTGCTCCCGGGCGAGTTCGCGGAGGTAATCCCAGAGAAACTCAAGGAGGTTCTGCACACCTTTGGGATCGCGCTCCATTTTGCGGGTGCCACTCACCACGAGCAGCAGCAGCAGGCCGATCACGACCCAGGAGCTAAGAAAAACCTGGCCATGGAGGTTCAGGTTGCCGATTTGCCAGTAGAGGTGTTGACCGACCTCCAGTTCGGCAAACGGCAGGTTGAGGAGCGACGGAACCATGTGTTGGGGAAGTGCGCGGACTCAGCCGTCGATGACGGTCTGAAGAATCAGAGCTGGCTTGTAGAGAAGGAATCCGAGGAAGGCTGGAAGCAATTCCAGTTGGGGGAGCTTGGCCGCTGCAACGACAAGAAGCATTGGCACAATCAACTGGAACCGTCCAACCTGGCGGGAACCTCCGCCGAGCCGGGCGACGCTGCGGGCGAGTAGACGCAGGTAAAGAAGACCAGCGCAGGAACCCACCAGCAGGCTGCGGGCCACCAAGACATCAAATCGAACCAGCGCGATCAAAGCCGCGACCAGAGATAACGCCAAGGTGGCCAGCATCAGACGTCGTTGGAGCTTCGCGTACTCGCCCATACCGGAATCAGTCGCAACGGATGCCGCAGTTGATTCGGTGGTGGTGGTAGCCAGCAAACAACATCTGAGAAAGCGCGCGGAATCTATCACGCGTTTTCTCGAGCTCCAGCAGCTCAGACCTCGAGGAGCAGCAGTTTCCGGGCCATCAGCTCCCTTGCCACCGAAGCAGTCTCATCGCTCAGACCCAGCTCACCGAGCGAGCGAGAGGGCTGATTCTCGATGGCTTCCAGCAAGGCAAACTCGGCGGCGCTCAAGCTGATCGGCTCGAGATCAGGCCCAAGCAGGTTGGCGGACGGCCACCCCCAGAGACAGGGTTGTCGACGACCACGGGTCTTGAGCAGCTCGCAGTCGTCATCCCAGGCCTGGGGACGGATGGGCGTGCGGGACACGAAGAATTCGAAATGGCTGATGTCAGGGTCGAGATCTTCCACCAGCAGCCACCGATCCCGCTCGGGAAGCGCAAGAGCTCTCTGCAAAAGCTCCCCCTCGAGCAGCCGGGAAGGATCCCAAACCGCCGGATTGGAAAACCCGGCGAACTGAAGACCCGCCGTCTCGATCAGGGAGAAAAGGCTGCTGAGGTCGTAGCTGGTCTCTTGGGGATGGAGATACATATCCGCGAAATTGGCATCCGCTGCGGTGTCGATCCGCCAGCGCTGCTCGTAATTGATCCGCAGGCGGTTGCTCTCCGGCAGCGACTGAAATAGGTCCCGACCCAGGCGCAGTCCCTCGGCTCCCGTGCCAGCTCCGAGACGGGTCAGAGCTCGCTGGGTGCGGTGGATCTCCCAACGCCCGCCGTTGGCGTAAAGAAACAGATGCAACAGGCCCCCATCAGCCAGAAGCGACGCCAGTGCCTTGAGCCCCGCCAACGGATCGCGCAGGTGATGAAGCACTCCCACAGAGTTGATGTAGTCGAACGGTCCCTCTCCCTGAAGGTCGAGAAGACTGCGCTGTTCCTGACGCAGGACATTGACCTGCTTGGCGCCTCCAGACCGTCGCAGCCGCTCACGGGCCACGGCGAGCGCTCCGGCGCTGATGTCGACAGCAAGAACCTGGGCGCCGGGATTCAGATGACAGAGGTAATCGGTGCTGACACCGGTCCCGCATCCCGCATCGAGGATCCGCACCGGAACGGAGCGATCGGAGCGCTGGGGCACAGCTCCAAGAACAGCGGCCAGGACGCTGTCATGGCACCAACGCCAGTTGTATCCAGGTGGCGGACCATCTTGAAGTGGGTCGCCTGGATAGGGAAAGCGGTCATAGAAATCGCTCACCACGGGTGTGGCGGCATCCGAAGGCGTGGACTGCACGGGGCGGCGAACTCCAGTAGGTGGGATGGATTTGGAGCATTTCACGAGCGCCCCCCACAGCACGCCAATTGCAGCAACCCCTGCAAACATTTGTTCATGCTGGCTCGGGAGGCCTCGGCACGAGCCGTAACGTGGCCAAACCCTGCTTGCTCCCGTTCATGACCGTGACCGCCAGCAGCGGCAGCCCAAGGGTTTCCCCTCAGCTGTACGACACCCTGCCGCTCTCCAGCGTTCGCCAGGCAGAACAGCAAGACCGCTTTCCGGATGGCGGCGAGCTCGACACACTGATCACCTTCTTCCGCAGCGGCAACGACCGGCTGGAAGCGTCGCGGATCATCGCGTCAAATGCCGAGGCGATCGTCGCCCGTGCCGCCAATCGCATTTTTGTTGGTGGCACACCGCTGTCATTCCTCGAAGCCCCTCTCAGCACAGGCGAGATGGCCCGGTCGTCCGACGCCACTCCACTGGCGGCCGACCAGGTGGCATTCGAGCAGTCCGTGCGCACCTTCACCGGCGACAGCGGCATCACCAAACGGGGCAACTTTTTCACGCGATTGCTCGAAGGAACCGGTGGAGACGCCGACGTCCGCGTGGTGCTTCCCACCGGATTCAACGCGATCAGCGTGGCCAAATACGGTCCAGCCTTCATGCGCAAATCCGTGCGCGACCTCGGATGGTTCCTGCGTTATGTGGGCTATGCCCTTGTTGCCGGTGACCCCAGCATCCTTGCGGTGAACACCCGAGGACTGCGCGACGTCCTTGAGAAAAACTGCTCGCTGAGTGCCACCAACGTGGCCCTTCAAGAGATGCGCGCTGCCTGCGCGGACCTGCTGAGGGAGCGCCCCGAAGCACGTCGGCTAGCCATCGATTGCTTCAACGTTTTGTTGAAGGAACTGGCCGTCGCCACTCCCTCAACACGCCAGAAACCCGGCAGTCCAGTGAGTCAGGGCCTACAGCTCCCTGCGATTTATGCCCTGGCTTCGGAATCGGCCCAGCGCTTTGAAATGCGGCCAGGTCTTTCCGGCGCGGAAAAGGCTGAGATCGTTCGCGCGGCTTACAGGCAAGTGTTTGAACGCGACATCGCCAAGGGCTACTCACAGACCCCTTGCCGCTCGGAAGCCAGTCAGCTCGTGCAGGGCAAGATCTCCATGCGGGAATTCATCCGCGCCCTTGGGAAGAGCAAGGAATATAGAACGCAGTTTTACGGCCGTTTTGTGAACAGCCGCGTCGTGGAGTTGGCTTATCGCCACTTTCTTGGTCGTGGCATCAGCTCCCTGGAGGAATTCCGGAAGTCGTTTTCCATCGTGAGTGAACAAGGCCTGAATGGCCTTGTGGACGTGCTGGTCAACAGCAATGAATATGCGCAGACCTTCGGAGAGGAGACCGTTCCTTACCTGCGTGATCTGGGAGAAGAGGCCCAGGAGAGCGCAGGGTGGGGCTCCAACCGACGCCTGTTCAAATTCAGCGCACCCTTCGAGGGCGCACCTCAGTACGTGACGCTCTACGCGTCCTACCGCCAACCACTGGCTGATCAGCACGTCTACGGAGGCGGCAACGATCCCGTGGGCAACCAGTACGGAGCCATCTTCCCCTCGGGCACAGCGTCCGTCTCGACCCGACCGGCACCGTTCAGCTACGACACGCGCCGTCTGCTGGTCAGCAACGGCATGGCACAACCGGGACAGATGGACAGCCCTCAGTTCCGCGGTAGTCGACCACGCAAGGTGGGGCCCCGTGTGGTGAGGCTGCAGCAAATTGCCACCGGCGGAGCAGCCATGCCCCGCAGGGCAGGACAACCCAGCATCCGCAACACCGAATCGTCCACCCAAGCGGTGATTCAGGCTGTCTACGTCCAGGTTCTCGGCAATGCCGGCTATGCCGGTGAGCGCCTGGGATCCGAAGAAGCCCGTCTGGAAAATGGCGACATCAGCCTGAGGGATTTCATCCGCAGCGTGGCGCGCTCCGACGCCTTCCGACGTCGTTACTGGGAAGGCCTCTACATCGCCAAAGCGATTGAGGTAATGCACCGCCGCTTGCTCGGACGTCCCACCTTCGGCCGATGGGAAATCGACGCGTTGTTCGACACCGCGGCTCGCCGAGGCTTTTACGGCGTTGTTGACGCCCTGATCGACAGCAAGGACTACAAGGATTGCTTCGGCGAAGACACGGTTCCTTACGAGCGATTCATCACCCCTGGTGATCTGACCACTCGACGAGCTCCATCCATGCGGAGGCCTTTCACAGCAACAGCTGTGGCCGATCTCACCGTGAGGCCCCGCCCAGATTCCAGGCTGAAAGATGCGTTCAAATCCAGTGGTGACACAACACCCCGCAATCAATCGCAGCGGAACACTGGTGACATCAACCAATGGATCAGTGGGGTTAGCGAAGTGGCTCCTATCGAGCCTTGGTCGGTGATGATGAAGCGAATTCCCAATCGAACGCTCGCAAGATTGGGGGGCAAAGACTCACTGACAGCTCAAGATTGGAGTCGCTCACTTAACTCTCCAAGTGCTTTCCGCAACGGCCTTAGTGGTGCTGGCGTAGCAGACAAGCCCAGTGCGCGTCTTGAGGCATCACTCCCTGTCGGTGATGCTGCTGGCTATCTCAAGCGGTCTGGCTTACCAATGAAACTATCGCTCGTTAGAGGGGCATCAGAATCAGAGCGCCGTGAGGTTGTCGATGCTGTTTATCGACAACTGCTGAATCGTGTTCCACTCGAAGACGAGCGCTTGATCTCACCCGAGTCGCTTCTGCGCGACGGCCAGATCGATCTCGAGGGTTTTATTGAGTTGGTCGCTCTCAGTGAAGCCTTCCAAGACCGTCTCTCTCGGATGGCACCGCTTCGCGCTGCAACAGCCGCAACCCTGGCCCTGCTGGGACGGGCTTCAACCCCTTCAGAAACCAGCCGTTTTCTGCAGATCCGGGCCGAATCCGGTCAACCCGAGGCCGTCAAGGATGTGTTGGTGCTCCGCTCATCAACCGGCGTTGAACCCTCTGAAGTACCCGATCTTGACAATCTGAGCTCCCGGCGTGGGCTCTCCCAGTCAACGCTGACTCGAACCGCCAGCCTTTACCGTGGCAATGCAGGTCTTACGCCTCCTCCAGGGGAAGCCCTCTAATGGTCAGAAGACGATTGGAGCCGATTTGAGCCAAATTTGTTTTACCTCAAGATTGTTTGAGCCGGAGTCATCAAGACCTCCGGCTTTTTCATGTCTATTTATCAAAAAAAGACCACGATTCAGCAGGAAGAACTTCAGCTTCTGCACCTCAGACTGCCAATGAAGATCTGTTACCGGGGCTCGGCTGCTTCAGGCTGCTGATTGAGAATCACAGTGCTCTGGCTGCTTTCGGCATCCCGAACAGACCGGCGCCACCCGGAAAGTCAACAGATACAACATCTGACCCTCTTTCCACTCGAATTTCCCCGATTCGAGCCCTCGCGGCCTTTAAGCTGCATCTCGATCTCAACCGAGATCTCCACACCACTCACCGGATACCGGTCTCCTACGGGCGGCCGCTTGCTTCGAGGTAGAACTGCATGAGCATCGTCTCCAACTCGATCATCAACGCGGACGCCGAAGCCCGCTATCTCAGCCCAGGCGAACTGGACCAGATCAAGGCTTTCGTCAGCGGAGGACAACGACGTCTACGTGTCGCTCAGGTTCTCAGCGAGAGCCGCGAACGCATCGTCAAGACCGCAGGCGGTCAGCTGTTTCAAAAGCGTCCCGACGTCATCTCCCCTGGCGGCAATGCGTACGGAGAAGCGATGACAGCAACCTGTCTTCGCGATATGGATTACTACCTCCGACTCGTCACCTATGGCGTCGTTGCCGGCGACGTGACTCCGATCGAAGAGATTGGAGTTATTGGTGCACGCGAGCTTTACCGGTCTCTAGGCACCCCCCTCGAAGCCATGGCCGAAGCTGTGCGCGAAATGAAAACCGTGGCCATGGGCATCCTCAGCGGTGCTGATGCCGAGGAAGCCGGCTTTTACTTCGACTACGTGGTGGGCGCTCTCGCCTGATCCCCGAAACCAACGCTCCCTTCACGTCACTTCTGATCCATGCAAGACGCGATCACCAACGTCATCAACAAGTCCGACGTCCAAGGTCTGTACCTGGACACGACGTCCATGACCAATCTCGAGAGCTATTTCGCCAGCGGTGAACTCCGGGTGAAGGCTGCCGCCACCATCAGTGCGAATGCCTCGGCCATCATCCGTGACGCGGTTGCCAAGGCTCTGCTCTATTCGGACATCACCCGTCCGGGCGGCAACATGTACACCACCCGTCGCTATGCAGCTTGCATCCGCGATCTCGACTACTACCTGCGCTACTCCACCTACGCCATGTTGGCTGGTGACACCTCCATCCTCGATGAGCGTGTGCTGAATGGCCTCAAGGAGACTTACAACTCCCTGGGTGTGCCCATCGGCGCAACGGTCCAAGCCATTCAGGCCATGAAGGAAGTGACTGCATCTCTGGTCGGTCCTGACGCCGGCAAGGAAATGGGCGTGTACTTCGACTACATTTGCTCCGGCCTGGGCAACTGAACCCATGCGGTTGTTCAAAGTCACCGCTTGCATCCCCAGTCCTGAAAAGGTTCGGACGCAGCGCGAATTACAGAACACCTTCTTTACGAAGTGGGTGCCCTACGACAGCTGGTTCGCTGAACAACAGCGCATCCAAAAACAGGGAGGTCGAATCATCAAAGTTGAGCTCTGTACGGGAAATCGACAGATCAACGTGGGCAACTGAACAACATTCCTCCACCATCAGAAACCCGGCCTTGAGCCGGGTTTTTTT
The DNA here is from genome assembly GCF_014280035.1 of Synechococcus sp. A18-25c. Taxonomy (NCBI): domain Bacteria; kingdom Bacillati; phylum Cyanobacteriota; class Cyanophyceae; order Synechococcales; family Synechococcaceae; genus Synechococcus; species Synechococcus sp. A18-25c. The sequence goes on along the minus strand of NZ_CP047957.1, from coordinate 679,932 downwards.
GTGGGAGATCCCTTGGCAAACCCTGCTTTGAACGGCTCAATAGAGGCAACATCGTGAATTATTTTGAGCAGCGCCAGCGTGATCTCCAAAAGGAGTCGATCCTCACGGCGGAGCACGGTGAAGGAGCGGAACCCCACAACATCTCTCCCAAGACCCTTCTGGCAACGCCACTTACCTCTCGACTGGACGCTGTGGCCTGCGGAGGCCAGACTTTTGCTGACCCTCACAGCCATCTGGAGCCTGGCTGGATTGCTTGTACTGGCCTCAGCCAGTTGGTGGGTTGCGGCCCGGGAACAGGGTGAAGGCGCCTACTACCTCAAACGACAGCTGGTCTGGATGACGGCCAGCTGGAGCCTGATGGCCTTCACGGCTTCCATCAATCTGAGGCGATGGCTCAAGGTGGCTGGACCAGCACTCTGGATGGGCTGTCTGCTGATTGCCGCCACCTTGGTGATGGGAACAACCGTCAATGGCGCCAGCCGCTGGTTGGTGATCGGTCCCATCCAGATTCAACCCTCAGAACTGGTCAAACCATTCGTGGTGCTCCAGGCCGCCAATCTTTTCGCCCATTGGAAGCGGACCGGCCTCGATCAGAAGCTGCTCTGGCTCAGCAGCTTCGGCATGTTGGTGCTGCTCATTCTCAAACAGCCCAACCTGAGCACGGCAGCACTGAGCGGTCTCCTGATCTGGTTGATGGCGTTCTCAGCAGGTCTTCCTCTGGTTCAACTCTTCGGCACCGCCATCGGCGGAGCCATGCTTGGAACGGCCAGCATCCTGATCAACGAATACCAGCGATTGCGGGTGATTTCGTTTCTGAACCCTTGGAAAGACCCACAAGGCGATGGCTACCAATTGATTCAGAGCCTTCTGGCCATCGGCTCGGGAGGTCCGTTCGGGCAGGGATTTGGACTATCGACCCAAAAGCTTCAGTATCTGCCGATTCAAAGCACTGATTTCATTTTTGCGGTCTACGCCGAGGAATTCGGATTGGTGGGATCTCTCTTGCTGTTGCTATTCCTAATGCTGATCGGCTACTTAGGCCTCCGCGTGGCCTTGCGTTGCCGCAGCAACCAAGCCCGTCTCGTCGCCATTGGTTGTGCCACGCTCCTGGTCGGCCAATCAGTGATGAACATCGCCGTGGCCTCCGGGGCGATGCCCACCACCGGCCTGCCGCTGCCACTGATGAGTTACGGAGGCAACTCTCTTCTGTCCAGCCTGATGATTGTGGGGCTGTTGATCCGTTGCTCGCTGGAGTCAACGGGACTGATCGGCGGACGCAGCGTCGGCCAGAGGCCGGGCTCGGAACGACGTCGACAACGAACAAGGTCAACACGATCGCTCAATCATCCAGCTTGATTCCCTCTTCAAAAAACAACGCCAACAAGGCTGCTCTTCAGCAACGGCTCCGCCGAGATCAGTAGTCTTGATTGCGTTTCCCCTGGATCGGGCAGACCACCATCGCCTTCCTCGACCTGGCCTTGTCCGACCTGGCGCGCAGCGGTGAGCAACTGCTGAACAGCACCCTGCAGCAACCGGGTCCACTGAGCCTGGGCATCGTTCTCCTTGTTGGGGCACTGACCAGCCTGGGCCCTTGCTCCCTGTCATTGCTTCCCGTGACCATGGCTTACCTGGCAGGGTTCGAGAGTGAACAGTCAGCCTGGCAACGCAGCCTGGCGTTCTGCACCGGGATCGTCGCTGCACTGGTGATGCTGGGCAGTCTGAGTGGATTGCTGGGCGGAATCTACGGACAGGTTCCCGGGCTGATCCCCACGCTCGTGGCGATTCTGGCTGTTGTGATGGGGCTCAATCTGCTCGGAATTGTGCGTGTGCCCCTGCCGGCAGGGCCCGATCCTCAGGCCTGGAGCCGACGTGTGCCGGCACCGCTAGCCCCAATTGCCGCTGGCCTCGCCTTCGGGCTGGCTGCTTCACCTTGCACCACGCCTGTACTGGCGGTCCTGCTGGCTTGGATTGCCAGCACGGGGAATCCTGTGCTCGGCCTACTGTTTCTGCTCAGCTTCGGGATCGGCCAGGTGCTGCCACTGCTCTTGGCGGGCAGTGTTGCTGCCTCCATTCCCAAACTGATGGCTCTGCGCTCCGTCAGTCGCTGGATCCCCAGCGTTAGCGGCGTGATTCTGCTCACGGTCGGCACGCTCACCCTGCTGGCGAGAGTGGTCTGAGCATGCCGATCTTCAAACGATTGCTGGCGATCCTTTCCGACCTGCGACTGGCAATCGCCTTGCTGCTGCTGATCGCTCTGGCCAGTGCTCTGGGGACCATCCTTCCTCAGCAAGAAGCCACTGATTTGTATCTGGAGCGTTTCAATACAGACCCGTGGCTTGGCCTGATCAACGGCGACCTGATGCTGCGATTGCAGCTTGATCATGTGTACGCCAGCAACTGGTTTCTGACCCTGCTGGCCCTGCTGGGACTCGCTCTGATGCTCTGCAGCTGGCGACGGCAATGGCCTGCCCTGCAAGCAGCGCTGCGCTGGATCGATTATTCCCGCCCAAGGCAGCTGAGCAAGCTAGCTCTGGCTGAAACCCGCACCTGCTCAGACAGTCAAGGAGCGCTGAATGCTCTGGCCGGTGAGCTGAAAGCGAACGGCTGGGACGTCCGTCAAAAGAGCGACCGATTGGCCGCCCGTCGAGGCGTGATTGGCAAAGTCGGACCTTTGCTGGTACACACCGGCTTGGTGCTTCTGCTGGTCGGAGCTGCGTGGGGAGCATTGGCCGGACAACGACTGGAGCGCTTTCTTGCTCCTGGACGTTCACTGGATCTCCTGAGCCCCACAGGCGACAGCAGGCTGAGTGTCACCCTCAAGGATTTCGCCATCGAGCGCGATCCCGCCGGTCGACCTGAACAATTCAGCTCCACCCTCCAGCTGACGCCTGCCGGTGAACCCGAGGACGAACGGCAAATCAGCGTGAATCATCCGCTGCGCTATCGGGGCATGACCGTCTACCAGGCGGACTGGTCTCTAGCGGCAATCACCGTGCAAATCGGGCGGAGTCCTCAGTTGCAACTGCCACTCAGCAACTTTCCAGAACTTGGCGATCAGATTTGGGGCCTTGTGCTTCCCACACGGCCAGACGGCAGCGAACCGGTCTTTCTGAGCACAGGCAGCGAACAAGGGCCGGTTCAGGTGTTCGATTCCGACGGGAGCCTGATCACGAATCTGCGGCCTGGTGGCGATGGCACAGACGTAAAAGGTCTTCCGCTGCGGGTGGTTGAGATCATGCCCGCAAGCGGGCTTTTGCTGAAACGAGACCCTGGGGTTCCCCTGGTGTACGCCGGATTCGCCATCACTCTGCTGGGAGGCGGACTGAGCATGGTGGCCACCCGACAGATCTGGGCCGTGACGGAAACAACATCGGCCCGCCTTCACGTGGCAGGCCTCTGCAATCGCAACTTGGCTGGGTTTGCAGCAGAACTTCCTGCGCTCATCAGCAGGGTTGACGCTCTCCGTGACTGACTCGCACCACCGTGTGCACATTGCCGCGGGGATGAAAGTCAGCCTCGAGCTGCATCCAGACCGGATCGCAGGCTCCAACCAGGTCATCCAGGATGCGGTTGGCCACCTCTTCATGGGAGATGGTCTTGTCGCGATAACTATTGACGTAGAGCTTGATGGCCTTCAGTTCCACCACACGAGGGCCGGGCTGATAGAGCAAGCGCAGCACCGCGAAGTCGGGATAGCCAGAAAACGGGCAGAGGCAAGTGAACTCCGGCAGTTCAATCGACACCTCGTAGGGACGACCGGGACGCGGATTGTCAAAACAGATCAGTTCGGCTTCGGCGATGGCCCGCTCGCCATACAGGGGGGTCCGGGTGGAATCCGACGTGGAAGCACTCATCAAAGGAGAGAAACGCAACGCTTTGTAAAAACCCTAAAACCCAACGGGACCGTAGGCGGGAAGCCGTGAGCCAAGCGGAATCCAACCAAAACACCATCACAGAACACAAAAAGTTCACCACGAACAGCGCAAATGAGGTAGAAATGCATCGAAGGACAAACCGTTGGGCTTGGGCCTGGCTTACCAGCCCCTCAGCAGCCGGAAGTAGCCACCCGCGCGGCGAAGCAACGCTCCTTCCCACGAAGCGATCCCGATCACCGATCGGACAACCCATCATCCCTTCGAGGCCAGTCCCCATGAAGACCCAAGAGCGCACTTATCGCGGAGTCACCTACAACCCCGCAGACCACGAGCGCCTCAGCCACGCCAGCGTGGACCACACCTACCGCGGCCGGCACTACGACGCCCCTTTAAGCCACGCCCCAGCAGCCGAGTCCACCGTGGAACTCCATTACCGCGGCAGCGTTTATCAACATCGCCGCGCGCAGGCAGAGGCCCAGCTCAACTCCTAATTCTGTAGCAACGCGTACATCTCTCGAGAGAGCCGCAGGCCGTAATGGAAACGTAGTCTGCGGCTCCTACATGGATCTCCGTTTGCTCGCTGAAGGCACTTCCTTCCGAGTGGTTCCAGCGAGCGTCCACGGGATTCTCTGGCTTCAGACCTACTTCGAGTCGGAGCATTGGGAGCTCCTGGCCGACGGGCTCATCACCCTGTGCAGAGATGACGCTGAAAGGGTCTGCTCTGATGCAGCTGAAGCAGGTCTGAGACTGAATCCGTTGCCCTACCCCACCTCCTCAAACCGCGTCTGAGAACCTAATTTCAGGCCATCACGATCAGCCGTCATGAAAAAAGTCGAAGCGATTATCCGTCCGTTCAAGCTCGAGGACGTCAAGCTGGCTCTCGTCAATGCCGGCATCGTCGGCATGACCGTGAGTGAAGTACGTGGCTTTGGCCGACAGAAAGGACAGGTGGAGCGCTATCGCGGTTCTGAGTTCACCGTTGAGTTTTTGCAAAAACTCAAAATTGAAGTGGTGATCGACGACTCAAGAGTCGACACTGTTGTTAATTCCATTGCCGAAGCCGCCAAAACGGGTGAGATCGGTGATGGCAAGATTTTCATCTCCCCCGTGGACACCGTGGTGAGGATCCGCACCGGTGACCGCGACGGTGCTGCACTCTGAGGCCACCCAGCCCTTTCAAATTCTCAAGGTTGCGCTGACCACACGCTCGATTTGGGATGTGCTCACTATGGGTTGATCGGCTGACGCGAGCCAAAGCAGGTACTCATGATTTCCTGCCGGTCCGGTGATGGGTGAACCCACAAGTCCAGAGGCTTGCCATCCCAAAGGAACTGCCTGAGCCATGACCCCGGCGATGGCATCGGCATGGGCCTCCGGATCGCGCACAACCCCCCCTTTGCCGACCCGTTCTCGTCCCACCTCGAACTGAGGCTTCACCAGCACGATGGCTTCACAACTGGAAGCGTGGGAACCCTCGGTCACCATCAGGGCACGCAAGGACGGCAACACCAGCCCTAACGAGATGAACGACACATCGGCCACCGCAAGCGTCGGCCGTGGATCGCCCTGCTCATACAACTCCTCTGCCGTCAGACGCCTGAGATTGGTGCGTTCGCGCAGCACCACCCGCTCATCGGTGCGCAGACTCCAGGCCGTTTGCCCATAGCCCACATCGATGCCGTAGACGCGGCTTGCCCCGTGTTGGAGAAGGCAATCGGTGAAGCCGCCGGTGGAAATCCCCCCATCCAGGCAAACCCTTTCCGTCACTGAGACGGGGAACGCCTCCAAAGCACCCAGCAATTTCTCCCCACCCCTGGACACGAAACGTGGTGGCTGTTCAACCCGCAGTTGCGCAGCTTCCGAAATCTCCTGACCCGGCTTCTCCAGGCGTTGACCATTGACGTCGCGAACCTTGCCGGCACGAATCAGCTGCTGGGCCTGCTGACGTGATGACGCCAGTCCCAACGTGAGGAGATGCAGATCCAGACGGCGTTTTCGGGCCATTTCTTCATAAAAGCAGAGGGCAAATCGGAACAAAATTGTGAGGTTCACTGAGGACCCCAAACAACTCCGAGAAGATCGATCCGAGCCGTTGACCGGACATGTCAGCCAAGCACCCCCCGCATCAGTGCAAGAGGCGTCGCAACGTGCTGGAACTCCTGCACCCCGGCACCTTCGTGACCATTGAAAATCACCCAAACGATCTCCCTCCCTTCCAGGTGATCGAATGTCGGGGTGGTGTGTGCCGGGTGCGTCAGCAAGCCTGGGGCCAGCATGTGCAGTGGGAAGTCGACCATCGCCGCCTCCGTTCGGCTTGACGCCGAGCCAAAGGGTGTTGCACCTGCGTCACCGTATGGTCATGGATTGACCGTTCGACTGCGATCCCTTGATCGAGCGCTACACCCTGCCCGAAATGGGCGAGATCTGGACCGACCGGGCCAAGTACCAGAGCTGGCTCGATGTGGAAGTGGCTGCCTGTGAAGCCAACTGCAGCCTGGGACGCGTTCCCGAAGCGGCGATGGCTGACATCCGCAGCAAAGCGGCTTTTGAACCCGAGCGGATCCTGGAAATCGAGGCAGAAGTGCGTCACGACGTGATCGCGTTCCTGACCAACGTGAATGAACACGTGGGTGATGCTGGGCGCTACATCCATGTGGGCATGACCAGCAGTGATGTGCTGGATACGGGTGTTGCACTCCAGCTCAAGGCCTCGGTGGCGCTGCTGCGCAAGGAGCTGGCGGCACTGGATGCCGCCATTGCCAAACTGGCTGCGGAACATAAATCCACGGTGATGATCGGCCGCTCCCATGCCATCCATGGTGAGCCGATCACCTTCGGCTTCAAGCTGGCTGGCTGGCTAGCTGAAACCCGGCGCAATGCCGAACGACTGGAGCGGCTGGAGGGTGATGTGGCCGTGGGCCAAGTCAGCGGCGCCATGGGCACTTACGCCAATACCGACCCTGAGGTAGAACGTCTCACCTGCGAGCGCCTCGGCCTGACGCCCGACACCGCCAGCACGCAGGTGATCTCTCGCGATCGCCACGCTGACTACATCCAGACGCTGGCCCTGGTTGGCGCATCACTGGATCGCTTCGCCACAGAAATCCGCAACCTGCAACGCACCGATGTGCTGGAAGTGGAAGAAAGCTTCGCCAAAGGGCAGAAAGGCAGCTCAGCCATGCCCCACAAGCGCAATCCGATTCGCAGCGAACGCATCAGCGGCCTGGCCCGGGTGCTTCGCAGTTACGTCGTGGCCGCACTGGAAAACGTGGCCCTCTGGCATGAACGGGACATCAGCCACAGTTCGACCGAACGGATGATGCTTCCCGACTGTTCTGTCACGCTGCATTTCATGCTGCGCGAGATGACCGCCGTGGTGGCTGGCCTCGGGGTCTACCCAGGCAACATGCTCCGCAACATGAATGTCTACGGCGGCGTGGTGTTCAGCCAACGGGTGCTACTGGGCCTCGTGGACGCAGGGATGAGCAGAGAAGAGGCTTATCGCGTGGTGCAGCGCAATGCACACACCGCCTGGAACACCGATGGAGGCGACTTCCGAGCCAACCTGGCGGCCGATCCGGACGTCACCGCGAAGCTCACCCCTGAGCAGCTCAATGACTGCTTCAGCACCGAGCTGCACCAGCAGAATCTGGGGGTGATCTGGGACCGTCTCGGACTCTGATTTGGCGATTACGGCATGTTCTGGACCCCCTACGCAGACTGGATCTATGTGGTGGTGAGTGTCAGCGGCATGCTGCTGATCATCGCTCTGGTGCTGCGGCCCGGCGCGGGCCCGCGCTCATGAACCTTCTGCTGGCCTGGAATGCCTGAAGCGACACGGATCGAAACCGACAGCATGGGTGCCGTGGAGGTGCCCATTGAGGCGCTCTGGGGCGCCCAGACCCAGCGATCACTGCAAAACTTCGCGATCGCCTCCGACCAGATGCCTGCAGAATTGATCCACGCTCTGGCGCGGATCAAACAGGCAGCAGCCATCACCAATGCACGGCTTGGGGTGCTGGATCAAGAGCGCTGTGAACAGATCGTGGCAGCAGCCATCGCCGTGGCCGAAGGACAGCACGACGCCCAGTTCCCCCTGCGGGTCTGGCAAACCGGGAGCGGCACGCAAACCAACATGAACCTCAATGAGGTCATCAGCAACCTGGCCTCCCAGGCTGCGGGAGAACCGCTAGGGAGCCACCACCCCGTGCATCCAAACGACCACGTCAACTGCTCGCAATCGACCAACGACGCGTTTCCAGCGGCGATCCATGTGGCAGCCGTTGAGGGCATCACTCGGCGATTGCTGCCGGAATTGGAGTGTCTGCAGGCTGCTTTCGCGGCCAAAGCGACGGCCTGGGAGACGATCGTGAAGATCGGTCGGACGCATCTTCAAGATGCGGTGCCGCTCACCCTTGGCCAAGAGGCCTCGGCCTGGCGAGACCAGATCGGCATGGCCGCCCAACGCATCGATGCCAGCCTCAGTGAAGTGCTGCCGCTACCCCTGGGAGGCACAGCTGTCGGAACCGGACTCAATGCGCCTAACGGCTTCGCTGAGCAGGCTGCCGCGGAACTGGCCAAGGTCACGGGCCTGCCATTCAGCACAGCCCCCAACAAGTTCGCGGTGATGGCAGGCCATGACGGCCTGGTGAATGCGATGGGTCAGCTGCGGCAGCTGGCGGTGAGCTTGCTCAAGATCGCCAACGACATCCGCTTGCTCGCCTGCGGACCCAGGGCTGGGCTGAATGAGCTGGAGCTGCCCGCCAATGAGCCGGGCAGCTCGATCATGCCGGGCAAGGTGAACCCAACTCAGTGTGAGGCCATGGCGATGGTTTGCACGCAGGTGATCGGTCTCGACGCCGCTGTGGCCATGGCTGGCTCCGGCGGACATCTGCAGATGAACGTCTACAAACCCCTGATCGGTTTCAACCTGCTGCAGGCCATCACCCTGCTAACGGATGCCTGCCGCTGCTTCCGGGTGTCGATGGTCGAGGGGATCGAACCCAACGCCAAACGCATTCAGTCCTACCTGGAACAGTCGCTGATGCTGGTGACGCCCCTTGCTCCGGTCATCGGCTACGACAAGGCCAGTGCCATTGCGAAGCATGCCCATGACCAGGGTTCAAGCTTGCGCGAAGCCGCCCTTGAACTGGGCTATGTGACCGGTGAAGAATTTGATCGCATCGTGGATCCCGCTGCGATGGCCATCTGCCAAGGCTGATGAGGCGAAAGGCTGATTAAGCGGCCCGCTCGGTTGCCGGATTCAGCCCCTCCGCCTCGGCCGCCGCGGCCTTGAGAAGATCATCGGCTTCGGCCACGGGGAAGCGATTGATGGCCTTCAGCGCCTGACGGGCCTTGCTGCGGAGCTGCTCACTGATCGCTTCGCAGTAGGGCACCTGAGCCAGCAGATCCACAGTCCGGCGCATGATCCGCACCACATCGCCTTCATCCAGAGACGTGTTGGCGATCAGATCATTCCAGGAAGTGCCACTCGCCCAGGCCTCCACGAGGCCCATCAGCTCGGGCTCCCACCAGGCAGGCACAACCACCTGGTGGTGCTCCTGAGCCCGCAACAGTTCCCGCCGCAGTCCAGACAAATCCTGGAGCGCCTCTTCCGCCCGTGCCGGCGGCGGGAAGCCACTCCACAGATCCGGTCGATTCACTTCGGTGCTGATGGCTTCAAACACTGCGGCCAGTTCCGCCGGGGGCAGGTCATCGAGATGACCACTCATCAGCGCCAAGCCGAGCCACAGCTCGTTGTCGCCTCGCAAGGCCGCAACGGTGCGGCCGATCTCCGTGGGCTCCAGGTCATCGAGAGCCGCAAAATGCTGAAGGATCTCCATGAGAGAAAGGAATGTGTCCCAGTGGCGGTTCGCCCGGTGATGCAACACCTGCTGGCGCTCGGCAATCTCCACCTCCAGATCTTCCATGCGGCGGCGATGCTTCTTGAGCTGCTTGCGATCGCCCCAGCGATGGGCCGGATGCGCCTCGAGATCCGCTTCCAGATCCTTTACGGTCTGGGCCTGAGACAGCACTTCACCCGCCAGGTCGTACTGCGGCGTGGTCATGTCATGCCGCTGAGCCATATGGCCCACGGCAAGGGCCAGACCACCGCTTTGCTGGTCACCATGACGCAATTCACCGGGCCGGCTGAGTTCAGGGGCTTGCACACCCTCCACCTGAAGGCAGCTGAGTTCGGCGTGCAGGCTCACCACGGCCTGACACGGCACCAGCAGCCAGACATTGTCGAGCGTGAGACAGAGCAGCAGCGGAAACTGGCCTGGCCCCTCACATTTCTGGACGATCACCGCGGGAGTCACTCCGCCTCTGAGCTGGGGCGACTTCAGACTGACCAGGGTCCCAACGCTGGCGAACTGCAAGGCCAGCGTGAGTTCATGGGCCAAGGTTTCTTCAGCCTGCTGCTGAAGGATGCGCAGCAGACGACGCTCCTCTCGCAATCGTCCCCGGCGCTTTTCGTAGTCCTCGAAATCTTCCCAGGGGACATCACCAGCTGATCCCTGCAACTGCCCAAGCTGCAGTCGCAGCTGTTCGAGGATCTCTTCCTCTTCCACAAGGTCAAGGCTGGCCAGATAACGACCAAAGCTGCGTTCCACCAGCTCGCGCGCCTTGGCCAGGTCGTGACGCTGCAGGAGGTTCAAAACCATGCCGTAACTCGGCGTGAACTGACTCACCAGAGGGTCTGCCGGGCTGGTGGCCAACTGACCCGCCTCACGTACCCCTTCGAATCGGCTTTGCACCGTGACCACATAACCCTTGGAATCCAAGCCACGTCGTCCGGCCCGTCCGGCCATCTGCAGGAATTCACTCGCCATCAGCGGGCGATGGCCACGCTCAGTGCGTTTCGACAGAGACGCGATCACCGTGCTGCGAGCGGGCATGTTGATGCCTGCGGCAAGCGTTTCGGTGGCGAACACCACCTTCACCAAACCCTGCTGAAACAGCTCTTCAATCAACTCTTTCCAGGCCGGCAGAACCCCGGCGTGATGAGCGGCAATGCCACGGAGCAGAGCATCGGCATGCAGACCATCGCGCACCGCTTCCGGGTTGGCAGCGCTGTAAACCTTCAGGCGATCTCGGATCCGAGCCTGCTCGGCGTCCGTGACCAGACACTGCACGCCAAGATCGCGCACCGCCTTGTCACAACCGCGGCGGCTAAAAATAAAATAGATGGCCGGCAGCATGTCGCGCTCAGCCATCTGCGCCACCACAAAACTGATCGGCGGGGGCTCCGGCTGAGGAGGACGAGGCGAACGCCCCTTGCGCTTGTGGCCCTTGGGTGCACGCCAGACCTTGCAGTTGGGATGCAGTCCAGTGCCCTCATCGTTGAGGAGCGGATGCAGCCCTTTGGCACTGCAGAAGCTGAACTGCAACGGCACCGGCCTGAAGTCGCTGAGCACCAAACGGGTGGGGCCATGGACCCGTTCAATCCAATCGGTGAGCTGCCCTGCATTGGCCACCGTTGCCGACAGCGCGACGAGCTGAACAACCGGCGGGCAGTGAATGATGGATTCTTCCCAAACAGTTCCTCGCTGGGAATCGTTCATGTAGTGGCACTCATCCAGCACCACGGCCTCCACATCCGCCAGGGGGTCGTCATGCTCATCCGCCTCGGCGTAAAGCATGTTCCGGAAGATTTCCGTGGTCATGACCACGATCGATGCGTCGCGATTGACGCTGAGATCGCCGGTCATCAGACCGACGTTCTCAACGCCGAACTGCTCGCGGAAATCACGCAGCTTCTGATTGGACAACGCCTTTAAGGGCGTGGTGTAAAAAACCTTCTGACCATGCGCCATCGCCCTGTGAATGGCGTATTCACCGATCAACGTTTTCCCTGAACCCGTGGGAGCGCTGACCACCACCGAATGGCCCTGGTTGAGCGCATCAATCGCGTCCAACTGAAAGTCATCCAGTGGAAACGGAAAGAGTTGCGCCGGATCCGGAGATCCCACGCTTTCGGGCTTTGCAGCCTGGGTCTCAGGATCCGGCATGTGGCGATCCTAAGGACGCTGCCGCCACAGAGCCGCCAACAGGCTTCCTAACAGGGAATGGATCACGGCTGAAATAGCACCCGGCAAAGCGGTCAGCGGGCTGGCAAAGCCACCGGAGCGGGCCAGGACGACAGCCAATCCTGAGTTCTGCATGCCAACTTCAATGCTGATGGTGCGTTGCGCCGGCACCGATTCCCCCATCAACGCCGAAAACAGCCCACCCAGCAGGAACCCGCCGCCGTGCAGCAGCAGTGTAGCCAGCACGAGCAGTCCTCCCTGGCGCAACAGCACCTCCTGCTGACTGCCCACAATTCCACCCACAATCAGCGCGATCGCGAGCACGGCCACCGGAGGCATCAACGGCTCGACACGGGCAGCGAAGCGCGGAAGCCCCTGCTTGAGGGACACGCCCAAGGCCACCGGAACGAGCACCACCTGCAGCACATTGGCCAGCAGGGTCCAACCATCCACGGGCACGTAACGCCCCGCCAGCAGACCGGTGAGCAGAGGTGTCAACACCACGGCCAGCAGCGTGCTGAGCGAGGTCATCACCACCGAAAGAGCGATGTCAGCTCTGGCAATCAGGGCGACCACATTGCTGGCGGTGCCCCCGGGGCAGCAGCCCACGAGAATCAACCCAACGGCCAACGGCGGTGCCAGACCCAGCACCCAGGCCACCAAGGCTGCTAGCAACGGCATCACCACAAACTGACAAACCACGCCGAGCAGAACCGGCCGGGGCGCTACCAGCACCCGACGGAAATCGGATGGAGCTAGACCCAGACCCATCCCCAGCATGATTAGCGCCAGCGACCAAACGATCACAGGTCCGCTCACCCAGCTAAACCAATCGGGCTGCATCAGTGACAGGACAGCAGCCAACAGAGTCCAGAGAGGAAAGAGGAGGGTGAAATGCTCCAGGGCACGGGCCATGGATGGAGGCCGCATAAGCCAAACAACGTCAACCATCCTGCTGGGCTGTGGGGACCGAGACTGATGGCATGAACATTCCTCCGGCCCGCCGCCGTCAGCTGCGCACCTGGTCTCCATCAGGGAAGGATGGTCGCTTGCAAGCGGGGATGGCGACTGCCGATGAGGGATTGCTGGATCTGGCCAGTAACGACTACCTGAGCCTGTGCCGCCATCCGGCTGTGATCGCCGCAGCCCATGAGGAACTGCTGCGAAGTGGTGCTGGAGCCGCTGGATCGCGCCTGGTGAGCGGCACACGCCCCGTGCATGACCAACTGGAAACCGCTCTGTCCCACTGGTTGGAACGCGAACGGGTGCTGCTGTTTCCCAGCGGTTTCCAGGCCAATCTGGCGGCCGTGAGCGCCCTGGCGGGCCGTCACACGATCGTGCTTGCAGATCGGCTGATTCATCACTCCCTGCTGGTGGGCGTGCAAGCCAGCGGAGCCCGCCTCCGGCGATTTGCCCACAACGACTTACAAGCACTGGAGCATCTGCTGCTGCAATGCCGGGACGATCGTCCCGGCGCTCCGCTGCTGGTGATCACGGAAAGCCTGTTCAGCATGGAGGGAACTAGTCCTGCACTAACTGAGCTATCCGCACTGTGTCGGCAGCACGGAGCACAGCTGCTGCTCGACGAAGCGCACGCCCTCGGCGTGCTGGGTGACGGTGGGCGGGGACTGGGGTACAGGATGAGCGACGTGACCATGATCAGTGGCACCTTCGGCAAGTCCTTCGGTAGCGGCGGCGCTTTCCTGGCCTGTGACGAAGCTCTTGGCGACCATCTGCTGCAGAGCAGTGGGGCCTTCCGGTACACCACAGCACTCGCACCTTCGTTGGCCGCGGCGGCCCTCGCTGCTTTGCAGCTGATCCAGGACAATCCCAGCTGGGGGGCGGAGCTGCTGCAACGGGGCGAGATCTGGCGAGCCCGCCTGCAGACCGCTGGCTGGACGCGGCCGATGGGGACCGGTCCGATTCTGCCGCTCGTAGTAGGAGACGACCAAACCTCACTGGACCTGCAGGGGGAGCTGGAGCAAGCGGGTCTGCTCACCGTTGCGATCCGCCCACCGACGGTGCCAGAAGGCTGTGCCCGGCTCCGTCTAGTGCTGCATCGCACCCTGCCCGATGAGACATTGGACTCTCTGATCCAGGTTCTGGCTCGCACCGGCAGTGCTCAATGAAACAGGTCATCGCCATGCATGGCTGGAGCGGCGACGGAGGCAGCTGGCAGGCCTGGGAGCGCCATTTCAGCCGGCATGGCTGGAGCTGGTGCAGTGGCGAACGCGGCTACGGCGACCGCACACCCACAATGCCCTTCTGGCAGACGTCGGAACCAGGGGAATCCCAACCGTGCCGTGCCGTGATTGCCCATTCCCTAGGCCCGCATCTGATCGGGACCGATGTGCTGACGCAGGCCACCGAAGTGGTGCTGCTAGCCAGCTTCGGGCGATTCGTTCCTGAAGGCCCGCAAGGGCGCGCGCTGCGAACAGGTCTTAGAGGAATGCGCAAGGCAATCGGCGGAGCAGGAGAAACTGCCATGTTGCGCACGTTTCTTCGAAGAGCCGCGCAACCCGGCAACGCCGATGGCTTGCCGCATGGCCCCGTGCAGAAGGGGCTCTCTGCGCAAGGCCGAGAGCGGCTTGCCAACGATCTTGACCAACTGATTGCCACCTGTGGCCTGCCCAAGGGACTCCCCTCCAGCGCAAGGGTTCTGGTGGTGGATGCTGAGGAGGATGCGATCGTCGCTCCAGCAGCCCGTCGAGATCAGCTGCTCGCACTCGAACGCCATCTCGAACAACCACCAGAGCATTGGCAGCTGCGCAAGGCGGGCCATGCCTTGCTGGTTCCCGATCTGCTGAAGCGTGTTCAACAGTGGCTGGACCATGCGTCCCCAGGCCCGGCATGACCACCGATGCCTGGGGTGACCGCGTGCTGTCACGCTTCGGAGCCGCGGCCGACCGCTACGACTCGGCGTCCATGCTTCAGCGTGCCGTGGCCTGGCGCCTAGCCGGCCATTGCAGAAGGGTCGGCGTCCCCAAGGGATTGTGGGTTGATCTTGGCAGCGGCACCGGGAACCTCGCTGATGCACTGGAGAGCCATCACCCTGGGCAACAGGTGCTGCGTCTGGACGGAAGTGACGCCATGTTGCGCCAGCAACCGTCATCTGTGCGCACCCAGCTTTGGGACCTGAGGCAACCCCTACCCAGCTGGGAGCTCAGCCCCAGCCTGCTCGCCTCCAGTTTCTGTCTGCACTGGCTGGACTGCCCTGAACAACGGGTGAAGCAATGGCTGAACCGGCTTCAATCGGGTGGATGGCTGGCGCTTGCTCTGCCGGTTGAAGGCTGCTTCCCGCAGTGGCATCAGGCTTCTGCACAAAGCGGGATTGCCTGCAGCGCGCTGGCATTTCCACACCACGCGTCGTTGTGTGGTGATCTGGAATCAGAGCAGCTTCAATTCACCCAACAGCTTCACTTCACCACGAGTGCGATCAATCTCCCCCAGCTGCTGAAACCGCTCCGCCGCGTGGGTGCCGGCTCAAGCCGGACCCAGGCTCTACCTGTGCAGGACTGGCGAGCGCTGCAGAGGTGTTGGCCTGATCGCGATGACGATCGAAGGCTCAGACTCACCTGGGTGATCCAACTGCTGCTGATCCGCCGATGACCGCACCCCGGACTCCACTACGCCTTGTGGTCTGCGGCACCGACACAGACGTCGGCAAAACGGTGATCAGTGCCCTGCTCGTCCAGGGCCTGAAGGCCCGCTACTGGAAACCGGTTCAGAGCGGACTCGAGGGCGGCGGAGATCGGCAACGGGTGGTGGATTTAATCGACTTGCCAGCGTCCCAGTGGATACCCGAGGCATACGCCTTTGATGCTCCGGTGTCGCCGCATTGGGCTGCGGAGCTTGAGAATCGACAACTCGACCCCGACCGCCTGACCCTGCCAGCCGACGATGGGACGCCCCTAGTGGTGGAGACGGCGGGGGGACTGCATGTACCACTGAACCGGTCATGGCAGCAGATTGATCAACTGCAGCGCTGGGGGCTCCCCGTGGTGCTCGTGGCTCGCAGTGGTCTGGGCACGCTCAACCACACCCTGCTCAGCCTGGAGGCACTTCGAAACCGCAGCATTCCAGTGCTGGGTCTTGTGATCAACGGTCCCCGGCACGCTGACAATCCGCGCACCCTGTCAGAACTGGGGCATGTTCCCGTGCTGGCTGAACTACCGGTGTTGGAGCCTCTCAACGCAGCTGCACTGGCAGACGCGTGGCAAAAGCAGGGCCTGGGCCCTAAGTTCGAGGCGCTCGCTGCATGCCCAGACCATCAATGACCAGTCGTCAGACCTGGGCCACCGCCGCCGTTGTTCTTCTCTGTGGCGGCATTCTCGTGCTGTTCACGGATGTAGAGGTGCAATTGGTGCGTTGGTTCAACTGCGGACCGATCGCCACCCAGAGCGAACAAGACAGCGAGGTCTGCCGCTGATCCGGCCTTGGCGAACTCAACCAACCCAAAGAGGTTGCCTTGCTTAGCCCAGCGGCCTGGAGCGCAAAGGACAACGCCCCATCAGCAAGGCCACGTGGCGCACAGCCATGGACAACGGCCATCCCTGGCGCAACTGCTCATGAATCTGTTCGATTTGTGATGGTGACCATCCCCGCATTTCAAGACGTGCCTTGATGCAGGGCCAGCCGCCTTCGAAAAAGATGCTGCGTGATCCTTCACGACCTGGGCCCAATCGCGGTGTCTGAGGCGCCGGCTCCACAAAGCGATTGGAGGGAGATCGCAGCCGGCGACTGCCGACCTGAGGTGTGGTCATTGTCCCCCCTCTTGTCGAACGCCCATGATGACAACAGGCGATCGAACGTGCCCAGTGTCACGGAACCATCACCCCAATCTTTGGCCTCCTTTCACCTCCATCACCACCACTCCACCGCTGGAACAGGTGGTTCGCGGCGAAGGCGCGGTCCTCTACAGAGCGGAAGGGCCACCACTGATCGATGCCATCAGCAGTTGGTGGGTCACGCTGCATGGCCATGCGCACCCAGTGGTGGCTGAGGCGATCGCGGAACAGGCCGCCAAGCTAGAGCAAGTGATCTTCGCTGAATTCACCCATCCCCAGGCGGAACGCCTGGCGGAACGCCTGGCCGGACGCACTGGCCTCGAGCGGGTGTTCTTCTCCGACAACGGATCGACGGCCGTGGAAGTGGCCCTGAAGACGGCCGTGCAGTGGTGGCACAACCGTGGCGAAGCGCGTCAGCAGCTGATTGCCTTCGACGGGGCTTATCACGGGGATACCTTTGGCGCGATGGCTGTCGGGGCGCGCAGTCTGTTCAGCGAACCCTTTGATCCGCTGCTGTTCCCAGTCACCCGGATCCCGTGGCCCCACACGCACTGGAACGACGAGGAGGTGGAGCCTCGCGAGCAACAGGCCTTGGACGCACTAGGGCTGGCACTACGGACACCAACAGCAGCGGTGATTCTCGAGCCGCTCGTTCAGGGAGCGGGCGGCATGCGCATCGTGCGTCCTCAGTTTCTGCAAGCGGTTGAACAACGGGTGCGCGAGGCCGGCAGTTTGCTGATCGCCGATGAAGTGATGGCGGGATTCGGACGCTGCGGCCGGTTGCTGGCTTCGCAGAGAGCCGGCATCACACCGGATCTCGTGGCTCTGTCTAAAGGGCTCACAGCAGGGTTCCTGCCAATGGGAATCACGCTGGCCAAGGAAGCGATCTTCGAGGAGTTTCTCGGCACCGATCCAACCAAGACCCTGTGGCATGGCCATAGCTTCACGGCCAATCCCCTGGGCTGTGCCGCAGCCAATGCCAGCCTGGATCTGCTCGAAGTCGAGCCGGAACAGCACGAACAATTTGAACAGCGCCATCGGTCCCGATTGGAACGCCTGGCGCAACATCCCAGAGTGCAGCGTCCTCGCCTCTGCGGCACGATCGCCGCCTTCGACCTGGTGACGAGCGGAACCCAGGGCTATCTCAACCCCGCCGGCAAAGTCTTGCGACGACTGGTCAGGGACCAGGGGGTGCTGATTCGTCCTCTGGGGGATGTGGTCTATCTCTTACCGCCGTTGTGCATCAGCGAAACCCAGCTTGATCAGTGCTACGAGGCCATCTCCAACGGATTGGAGGCGTTGCCTGCCAGCGACCTATGAATCGGATCAAGGGCCGAATCGCAGGGCAGCCTCGACGTCGGATCGGGGCAGCCGGTAGGAATAACTGCAACTTCGCGGTGGCTGCGCCGAATCCCAGATCACTCCAAGGTCTTCCTGATCCAGACGCAACCGCGCCCGCCAGTCAGGCTGTTCCCAAATCCAGTCGCAGGGATCCTGCTCACTCCGGGTAGCACCCAGAGTCTCCAACCAACGTTCAAGGGCTCTGAGGGAGTGCTGGTTGAGCGGCGTTTCTGGCGAAGGGAGTGATGCCATCGGAACCACCGGATTGCTCAGCACTTTTCTGAGTCTGCTCCTCGAGCAACCAGCTCGGCTGCACCTGAAGCTCAAGCCCACGACTCCAGGCCACACCGACACCCAGCAGCAGACAGAGGGCCAGAGCACCCAGCAACAAGAGCAGCGATAGCCATTCCCCCCCGGAAAGAGGCCGGCGCTGACCGATGTTGTCGGGGACTGGAAGCGTGGGGGTCTTCAAGGCTGGGGGATTGTCGCGCTCGCGCAGCGCAGCGTCATAGAGGCGCCGCAGTCCCGGATCCGCGAGCTGTTCATAGGCATCGCGCAGCAATTGGAACTGGTGGGCCGCATCCTCAGCCGGCAAGCGGGTGGTGTCGGGATGCACGGCCTTGCTCAGGCGGCGGAACGCTTGCCGCACGGTGTCGACGTCGGCGCTGCGGGACACGCCCAGACGCTCGTAATGGGTCATGTCCTGGGCCGAAGGAGCCATCGCTTGCAGGAACACCTCCGGCCAGAACGGCATTCTAGAAAGGTCTGAAGGGCAGGCCGCCATGCCGGATTCATCGCCGTTCGCCACGCCAGGGCCGGAACTTTGGAGGTTGCTCGGATGGACTCCGGATCCCCAGCAACTGCAACAGCTGATCGACTTACAAAGGCTGCTGCAGGACTGGAACAGCCGCGTCAACCTCACCCGTCTGGTGCAAGGCGAGGATTTCTGGATCGCGCAAGTGCTGGATAGCCTTTGGCCTCTCTCGCCGGAGCTGGCGAAACCGGAGACACCACGTCGTTGCATTGATGTGGGCACAGGTGGAGGATTTCCTGGGCTAGCCGTGGCGATTGCGCTGCCGGGTGCGCACCTGACTTTGGTCGACTCGGTTGGGCGCAAAACCGCAGCGGTTGCTGCCATGGCGTCTGCACTTGGACTGAGCGAGCGCGTGGTCGTTCGCACCGAACGGGTGGAACGAACGGGCCACGATCCCGGGTGCCGAGGTCAATTCGACCTGGCCATGGCGCGCGCTGTGGCTGCAGCACCAGTCGTGGCGGAATACCTCGTGCCCCTGCTGCAACAGCAGGGACAGGCGCTGCTCTATCGAGGCCGCTGGCAGGCCAGCGACGACGCCGAACTGCAACCGGCCCTTGAGCTTCTCAACGCACGGACCCATGGCATCAGCCGCACCGAGCTTCCTGCCGATCGGGGCCCACGAACACTGATTCGCATCAGCGCTGATCGCGCAACCCCCAAAACTTATCCCCGCGCCATCGGTGTGCCGACCAAGCTTCCTCTGGGATGTCAGGCCGACGACAGGCGCTCTTGACGTTCTCCGCCTGCTCGATCTCTGAGACGTCGGAGGATTCCAGGAATTTGCTCTCGCCAGGGGCTGTCCTGCAAAACAGCCATCAGATCCGTCTCCGTCACAGTGGCATCCAGAGGATCAGCATTGGAACCAGGAAACCAATGGCCGCCACGCCCCAGCAGACCGTAACGGGCTTTGACGAAACCTTCGAGATCCCAAGCCTCGACAAGGTTGTGCAACCATAGAAGCAGGGGAAGATTCAACTCTCCCGGTGTGTCTTGCCAAGGCGGCAGACCCTGCTGCCAACTGTCCATCCAGGCATCTCCCAGCACCTCCCGCGCCGCCTGATGCAGGCGATGCTCAATCGGCGTGATCAGTGCATCCGCCTGGTTGAGCAGAGCCACCGCATCGAGGTGGAGTCTCAAGTCGTCGGGGGAGGAAGCGCCGACGCTGATCGTGTGCACCCTCGGATCTCGCAGACAGAAGAGATCGTTGAACACGATCGGATGCAGTGGCGACGTTAAGGCGCGGAGCCTTGGTCCAGGCGTGTGCAGATGTCCCCCCTTGTCCGTCGGACTGATGATGAAGACTCCCATGTCATGGCGATGGGCTGCTGCGATCGCAGGTTCATTGTCTTGACGAATGAAATACCAGTGAAGGTTCACGTAATCGAAACAGTCCGTCTCGATCGCATCGACGATCAGCTCGGGTTCGCCATGGGTGGAGAACCCCACATGGCCAATGCGCCCCTGCTCTTGCCAGCGACGGACCACATCGAGACATCCGCCGGATCGAATGGTCTGCTCGAGATGGTCATGACGATTGATGCCATGAATCGCTAGCAGATCCACCCGTTGCACTTGCAGGCGTTCGAGCGATATCTCCAGCTCAGCCTCAAAGGCCTCGGGATCTGCCTGAGGCGGCACTTTGGTCTGAAGAATCCTAGATGCATCAGGGCTTTCAGGAAGTGCCCAACCCAGTTGCCGCTCCGAGCTGCCGTAATGCCGTGCGGTTTCCACGTGGTGGAGGCCAGCCTCGACGGCTCGACTGAGAGTGTCTCCCAAGAGACGTTGTGATTCTCCGGTGATGGCCTCAGCCGCGAGGTCGGTCCAGCTCTGCTGAAAGCGCATGCCACCCAGAGAGAGCACCGGCATGGCAATCCCTGTGCGCCCAAAGCGTCGTGTCGGCAGGGCAGAGCTGGCCATCAGTCGTGACTGGTGTTGCGTGGCAGCTGCCGACGCAGTCGAGCCGGGGAAGGGAGGCCCAGCGGCAGCAATTCCTGAGCATCCAGTTGCCGCTTCAAGGCTGGCAGATCATCAAAGGCGACCCAATGAATGCAATCGACGGGACACGTCTCGATCGCTTCTTGAATGCGTTCAGTGCTATCGCCATCCTGACGGATCGCACGTGAGCGCCCGAGATTGGGTTCGATGCAGAAAGTGTTGGTAGCGACATGGGCGCAATAGCGACAGCCAATACACACCGCTTCATCCACCCACACCGCCTTTTCGCGCAATTCACCCCCGAGCACAGGCTCCTTCCCAGTGCGCTTGTCCTG
Organism: Synechococcus sp. A18-25c; assembly: GCF_014280035.1. Taxonomy (NCBI): domain Bacteria; kingdom Bacillati; phylum Cyanobacteriota; class Cyanophyceae; order Synechococcales; family Synechococcaceae; genus Synechococcus; species Synechococcus sp. A18-25c. The sequence goes on along the minus strand of NZ_CP047957.1, from coordinate 658,815 downwards.
TTCATAGGAGGCAGCGACATAGGCGGCCGCCGAGGGATCAACCACTGGTCATCAGAGACGCAACGTGAATGGGCTTAGGCGTCCCAGCGGGTCACTACAAGCTCAATGGAACCGTCCTGGCAATCCGTTTGTTGGGCCACATCGAAGCCTTCCTGGCGGCTGGCTTCAAGAACCGAACGCAGGGCGTAACGCTGGGTGAGCTTGGAGAGGAATCGCTCGACAGGAATGGGCTGACGCCACAGGTCCAAATCGGTGACGAATTCATAGGCACCGCTGGTCTCATTCCAACGGAAACCGAAATCCGCACTGCCCTCGACCGCAACAGCCAGTTCAGCGTCAACAGTTTGCCCTTGATAACCCCGGACTGCCTGCTGACTCTCGCCAGGGGTGTATCCCAGATCTTCCAGCGCTGCTCGGAGTGAGGGGAGCTGACGTAGTTCGGTTTTGACAGTACTGAAGTGAGACATCAGGAAGGCTCGACGGACTGGGGTTGCGATTGGGTCAGGACCTGAGGAGAACAAAAGGCTTCAGCCGTAGGCTGACGCTGCTCAACGGTGCCAAGGGCCGCCTCTAAACGATCCGTGAGCTGCAGACAGGCGTCGCCACTGACACCCTCCACCTGCTCTTCAACACGCCCATCCGGGCGGATGCGGAATCGAACTGTGCGTTGAGGCATGCACCAACACAGAATTGGCCGCATGTTAAGGGCAACTGATCGAAATCTGAGGTTCACCTGTCACAGGATCCGACCAGATTTGAGTCAGAGCTTCAGCCCCTGAGGGGTCAAAGCAGCAGACCTTCGTCCAGGAGGGTTTGCAACCGGTCGACCAAGTCTGGGTTATCCAACTGCTCAAGAGCAGTGCGCGCTTCATCGCGAACAGCAGTTTCCGGATCCTTCAGCAGTGCCGCCACGAAGCATTCGACCACTTCCTCTTGGCGAGGCTTGACCAACATGTCGTGGAGGCGACCGAGTGCCCAGATGCAGTTGCTGCGAACCACAGGCTCGCTGTCGATCTTCAGGCTGAGCAGCAGTTGCCCCGCAGCGAGATCCGCCTTGGCAGGGGAGGTACTGCCAGCCTCAGCTAGAGAAACCGATGCCCAAAGTCGTACGGCTGCAACGTCGACCTGCAAGGCGCGGATCAATGGGTTGAGAACCGGAGCATCTGAATAATTTCCCAAACTCCAGGCCGTGGCTTTGCGCACATAGGCATTGCTATCGACCTGCAGAAGAGTGAGCAACGCCTGTACAGCCTGGGTTGAAGGGTTCCGTCCCAGCGCATAAACGGCACTCATCCTCACCACTGGACACGTCTCGCCCAGCAGCGGCAAGAGCAATGGAACGGCTCGTGGATCACGGTGTTCACAGAACACTCTGAGGCCCTGAAGCTTTTGGTCATGGCCTTGCTTGAGCCATTCCAAGCCGGCGTCACAGGAACGCACAGCTTCAAGCGCATCCCCTTCTGGATCATCCGGAGCGATCTCATCCAGTGGGTCTCCCACAAGCTCCGCTTCGAGCTCGCGAGCCAGCACATCAGGATCGATGGCCAACTCCGGCCTCGGCTCCTCATTGTGGTTGCCGGATGAATCGCGCATGAGCCGATCGTAATCTCAGCCGATAGGTGCAGGCGCAAGCATGTCACCGGGAAGCCAAATCCTGGCGCTGACGGCCACGAGAGCCAAAGCGAACAGAGCCACGATCAGGATTGGGAGCAGGGTGCTGCGAAAAAAAGCCAAGGCATTGCCTGATTTCATTGCATTGTGACTGGCGCTCGATCAGAGCGCTGCGACCGAACGGCGTGGAAGTCGAAGCAGTGTCAACGACACCACTGCCACCACCAAGCCGAGCCAGCCCAATGGCGTCTGGTGCAGAAGGAAAGCGCCGGAGCCCAACAGGGCACCAAAGAGCACACCCGAACTGAACACAAATCGGGCCAGCAGGTCTGGGAGGCTTTCGCTAGCCTGCACTTCGAAGCGCCGACGCCACTGGTTCCAACCGGGGCCGGGTGGTTGCACCGTCTTCACAAAACGCTCCAACACATCCGAAGACTCTGGTGGTGTCACCAGCATCACCGTGATCCAAACCACCGCGGTGAGCGCGGTGGTGACCATCAGCCGCTGACCGTAATCACTGATCTGAAGCAGGGGCACCACCGACGTGGTGAGGCCTACGACAAAGCCACAGAGCATCGCGGCCAGCTCCGCTGTTGCATTGATCCGCCACCAAAACCAGCGCAGCACAAGCACCACCCCCGGGCCGGTGCCGATGGCGATCACCAGACGGAAGACCGTTCCAATGCTGTCGCTGATCAGAGCGGTTGCCACCCCCAGTACCAACAGCACCACGCTCATCACCTGACCCACCAGAAGCAACTCGCGGGGCGAAGCGTTCGGACGCAGGAAACGTTGATAGAGATCGTGGGTCAGATAGCTGGCACCCCAATTCACGGAGGTGCTCACGGTGCTCATAAAGGCAGCCACGAGCGACACCACCACCAGACCAAGCACCACAGGAGGCAACAACTGCACGGCGAGGGCGGGATAGCTCATCTCCCAATCGCTCTGATCGGGCAGCAACACCAGAGCCGCCAAGGCCACGAGCACCCACAACCAGCTGCGAACCAGATAATTGACCACCAGAAACACCCAGCCGGCAAGACGAGCCTGCTGCTCGTCTTTCGTGGCCAGCATTCGCTGAATGAATTCACCACCACCGTCACTGCGACGGAAGCTCCACCACTGCACGGTGAGGTAGGCCAGGAAGGTCGAGATGCTGATGCCAGCCCCACCGATCCAGTCGAAACCGTTAGGACCCCAGCGCCAGGGAACGAGGGACAGCAACTCAGGGCGCTCGATGGCGCTGAGCTGATCCAGGAGTGAGCCCATTCCACCGGCCGCATGCACCGCTGCCCAAGCCACAGCAGAGGCCCCCAGCAGAGCCAGAAGCAACTGAATGAAATCAGTGATCACCACGGCCCACAGTCCCCCGGCCACGGTGTACGCCAGGACCAATGCAGCGACGATGCTGAGCAGCAGCAGCGTGTCGGGGATTCCCCCGGCGGCGACCACCGGTCGGTTGGAGACGATGCCCAGAGCCTCCACCACTTTGCGCATGGCGAGGAAGGCATAACCGATGCCGATGCAGTTGACCGGCAATGCCAACAGAAAGGCCTTGATGCCCCTAAGCCAAGCCGCTGCCGGCCCTCCATAACGCAATTCAGTAAAGGCCGCATCCGTGAGCACCCCACTCCGGCGCCAGAGCGGTGCGAACACCACGGCCATTGCCACATGGGCTAAGCCGAACCCCCACCACTCCCAGTTGGCCGCGAGGCCTCGGGTGCCAACAATGCCCGCCACGTAAAGCGGCGTATCGATGGAGAAGGTCGTGGCGGCCATCGAAGCGCCCGCGAGCCAACCGCTGAGGCTGCGACCTGCAACGAAATAGTCATCCTCACCACGGTTGCGTTTGGCCAACCAGAGGCCAAGGGCCAACGTCGCTGCCAGGTAGCCAATCAGGATGATCCAGTCGATCGGGGCCATAAGACCGGGCAGGTGGCCGCAGTCTCCCCTACTTCAGGCGCGAGCGCCGCAGCTGACCGCAGGCTGCATCCTGGTCCAGACCACGGCTAGCCCGCAGGCTGACAGCGATGCCACGACGCTCAAGCACCCGCCTGAAGCCGTCGATGCGTTCACGGGAGGGCCGCTGAAACTCCTCTTCTTCGATTGGGTTGTAAGCAATCAGATTCACATGGCTCTGAAAGCCACCCACACGATCCGCCAGCTCCTCAGCATGCTGCGGACGATCATTGAGATTGCCGAGCAAGATGTATTCAAAACTCACCCGCCGACCGGTCACCGCCAGGTAGTGACGGCAATCCTCGAGGAGATCGTCATAGGGGTAGGCATGCGCGGTGGGGATCAATTCCTCGCGCAGCTGCTGATTCGGTGCATGCAGGCTGACGGCCAGTGTGAATTGCGCGCGACCAAGTGTCTCGAGGGCCAGTTCCGCCAGCTGCGGAAGCGTCTTTGGCACGCCAACCGTGCTCACGGTGATCCGGCGCTGGCCGATGCCGAGATCATCGTTGAGGCAACGAATCGCCTCGAGCACCGCTTGACTGTTCAACAGTGGTTCACCCATCCCCATGAACACGATGTGGGAGGGGCGACGATCCATGGCTTCGCGCACGCTCAGCACCTGATCAACGATTTCATGCGTGCGCAGTGAGCGCTGCAGACCGTCCTTGCCAGTTGCGCAGAAGCGGCAGGCCATCGGACATCCCACCTGGCTGGACACACAAACTGTCAGTCGCTGATCGGTTGGGATGCCAACGGTTTCGATCGTTTCACCGTCTTCGGTGGCCAGCAGAAGCTTGGTGGTCGCATCTGCGGCAACCGATCGGTGCACTTCCTTGAGGCGACCGATAGTCACCCCTTCGTCCTGAAGACTGGATCGCCACGCTTTGGGCAGCACCGTGATGTCATCCAGACAGCGGGCACCCTTGGCGTACAACCAATCGTGGAGCTGCCGGCCCCGGAAGGGCTTCTGCCCCTGGGACACGACCCAGTCTTCAAGCTCGGCCGCGCTGCGGCCGAGCAGGGTCTTGCTCACCAGATCAGGAGGCCATGGCCAAGCTTGATCTCAACCACGAGAAGGGCAATGAAGCCGAGCATGGCAGCACGCCCGTTGAGGCGCTCAGTGTGGGTGTGAAACCCATACCGAGGCAGTCGACGAACCGGGATCGTGGTGGGATCAATCATGGACTGAACGGGCATCGTGGATCAGTTTGGTGGCCGCCGGGGAGCGGCCGCGAGAGCGAGCGCAGAACTCACTCATCACTGAGAAGCCCCTCCTCCTGCAGACCCTCGACGGCTTCTGCATCCACCACCTGCTCTTCCTTCAGCTCGTTGTCGCCTTCAGGACGGGCAAACGCTGCAAAGTTGGCGCCCGCTTCAATGCCATGACGGCTGCGAGTGGCCTCGAGATCCGCATCGCTGGGATCGTCGAGAACCGCAGAGGCATCGGCGGCAGGAGCGGCCGGCATGTCAACGGTGTAATCCGGGCGCAGGTTCTGCATGCGGCGATAGCCAGCAGGATCCTCGGCAAGGATGTCCGGATGAGGACCAGCCTCAGCCCGGAGCTCTTCCTCGAATCCGCTGAAACCGGTACCGGCCGGAATCAAGCGACCGATGATCACGTTCTCCTTGAGACCACGCAACCAGTCGCTCTTGCCCTCGATGGCAGCTTCCGTGAGCACTCTGGTGGTCTCCTGGAAGGAGGCTGCAGAGATGAAGCTGTCGGTGTTGAGAGAGGCCTTGGTGATCCCGAGGAGGACAGGCGTGAACTCCGCAGGCGCACCACCGGTGATCGACATGGCCTGGTTGGTGTCCTCCACCTGGCGCAGCTCGATCAGCTCGCCAGGAAGAAGCGTGGTGTCACCAGCATCCTCGACCCGAACCTTGCTGGTCATCTGACGGACAATCACTTCGATGTGCTTGTCATCGATCGACACGCCCTGGGACTTGTAGACGTTCTGAACCTCGGTCACCAGACGGTGCTGAAGGTTGGCGATCGCTTCTTGAGCGGCCTCCATTAGAGGCTTGCGACTGCGCAGGTCTTCGAAGAAACACTCGAGCAGTTCGTGGGGATTGATCGGTCCATCGGTCAACAGCTCACCGGCGAGCACCTGCTGGCTATCGCTGACCATCACGTTGCGGCCAAGAAGAATCGGATACTCAGCGACAGCATCATCGGCCTCAATGACCGTGACAACGGTGGTTTCGTCGTCCTCTCCCTGCTTGATCTCAACGGTGCCGGGCTTCTTGCAAAGGATGGCCGACTCCCTCGGACGACGGGCTTCCAACAGCTCTTCAATGCGGGGCAGACCCTGAACGATGTCACCAGTCTTCTGCCGCTCGAACACCAACAGCGCCAGACCATCCCCACGCTGCACGAGGTCGCCGTCTCGCACGTGAAGCACGGAATCCGGCGAGATCATGTAGGGGCGACCCAGTCGCAGGGTGACGGCCTTGGCATCGACTTTCTCGACCTCACCACAGCAGTCCGCAGCCTGACCCTCAGCGAGCAGTTCACCGTCAACAATCCGCTGACCAACGGTCACCACAGGTGCAGACGCTGTGTTGATGGTCACGGTGTCTTCAGACCGCTCAACGATCAGACGCCGCACTGGCTCGTTCTCCGAGGGTTCGGGCAACTGAGCCACACCTTCCTGCTTGCAAAGGATCTGTGTGGTGGCGACCACATCACCAGCCTTGATGGACTGGCCGTCCTCCACCTGGAGTTCGGTGTGGGTGGAACCGTGACTCGAGTCAGAGATGGTGTCGCGACGAACCAGAATGCTCTCCAGGATCACCAGCTGTAGACGTTCGATCGTCTTGGCTCGCTTGTCGGGCACACGCTCGACGTCAACCGTCATCTGCGGTGTGGTGTCAAAAGTCTCGAGCATGAGCTGCGTCCGCAGCAGCTCAACACCCTCAACAGACTTGACCAGCTCGTTGTCTTTGAACGCAAGACGCTGTGTTGCCTTCAGACCCAGGTGCGGGCCATTGGGCTGTTTGACATGGCCAAGATCAGGCAGCTGAGCCTCATTGGGAATGGTGTATTCCTCAACGGGACGCAACAACAGACCCGTACCCTCGGGGGTTTCAACGGTCTGCACGTAGACCGTGGCATCGGTGCTGATGCCCTTGGCGATGGGCTCACCGGGGTTGACCATGACGCCATCACCGGTGAAGCGCTCCAGCGCTTTCTTTTCGGTGCACAGATGGAAACTGCCGCTACGAACAATGATTTCGCGAAGAATGTCGTTCTTCTGAGTCACTGTCACGATGCCCGCGGTCTGGCTGAAGATGTCCTTCACTACCTCGGTGCCAGCCTCGATCCACTGACCATCGGTGATCATCAACAGGGAGATGTCCTTGTTGATCTCGTGAGTTTCCTGAGGAATCCACAGCAGGGTTCCACCTTTATTCACCTCGTAACCGTTCTTGGCTGAACGCGCTTTTTTGATCGCCAAACCAGGAGCAAACTTCACCAGACCACCGGTCTGCGTGCGGAAGCGATCGTCATTGAGTTCAGCAACAACTTCGCCGCTGCCGATCTTGCTGCCGGGGATGGTGTTTAGGCGGTAACGGGTGCCGTCTTTGGCCTCAAGATTCCAGATCTCCCCAGCATGGGTGGATTCACCCTGGAGCTTGAAGTCACGCAAGGTCATCGCCGTGGTGACGATCTGAACCTCGCGAGAATCACCCAGAGCTTCACGCAGGCGGACGGCACCGCCGTACTCAGTCGCCTGGCTGGCTTCTGCCAGCACCTGCGCTTCGACCACCTGCGCGCCAGCTGTGACCACAGGTTGAGCATTCGGAGGCAGGTTGTAGACATCACCGGCCAGCACCCACATCCGACCCAATCGTTGGGCTTTGTGCGTGATGTTGCCCTGGCGGTCTGTGACTTCCCGAGGCTGGATGGTGGGGTCGTAGCTGACCTGCCCAGCCAGGTCGCAGATCACGTCTTTCGTGGCCTTCTCAACGCTCTTCTTCACCGCACCTGCGGCGATCTGGGCCACGGTGACATCCGCGTCAATGGCCTGGCCGTTGTCAACGAACAGCAGAGAACCGTTGGTGATCTCAATCTTCTGGGCCTTGCCTTTGCCCGAGGGCTGAATGGTCAGGTTGAAGTCCACCTCAGCCTGTTGTGCATCCACGCCGTGCGGGGTGCGATACGGGCGAACGCGTGCTTTCGCACCAAATTCCACGGTGCCGGCCAACTTGGAACGCACCACGCCGGTTTCAGCCGTGGACACACCACCGGTGTGGAACGTCCGCATCGTGAGCTGGGTTCCGGGCTCACCAATGGACTGAGCAGCAATGATGCCGACGGCTTCACCCAGATCGACGAGTTCGTTGTGAGCCAGTGCCCAGCCGTAGCACTTCCGGCATACCGAGCGATTGGCTTCACAAGTGAGCGGTGAACGCACGCTCACTGCAGCGACACCAGCCCCCTCAAACCGTTTGGACAAGGGCGGATCGATCTCGGTGTTGCGCTCAGCAAGCACTTCGCCGTCGGCAGACACCACCTGATCAGCGGTCAGCCGTCCGACCAGTCGGCTACCGAACTTGCCGTCCTCCGCCTTGACCACGATGCAGCGTGTCGTGCCGCAATCGTCTTCGCGCACGATGACATCCTGAGCAACGTCCACCAGGCGTCGTGTCAGGTAGCCGGAGTCTGCGGTGCGCAGTGCCGTGTCAACCAGACCTTTTCTGGCGCCGTAGGAGGAGATCACGTATTCAGTGACCGTCAGACCCTCACGGAAATTGGTGCGGATCGGAAGGTCGATGATTTCACCCTGCGGGTTGGCCATCAGACCGCGCATGCCCACCAGCTGACGCACCTGGGACATGTTCCCTCGGGCACCGGAGTTGGCCATCATCCAGACCGAGTTGAGCGGGTCGTTCTGGTTGAAGTTCTTCTTGACCGCATCCACCAGACGCTCATTGGTCTCGGTCCAGGTGTCGATCACCTTGGTGTGACGCTCCACTTCCGTGATCACACCAAGGCGATACGACTCCTCCGTGGCTGTGATCAACTCCTCGGCTTGACCCAGCAGATCCTGCTTGGCTTCAGGCACCTTGAGGTCGTCGACGGAGATCGAAACAGCCGCTTGAGTGGCGTACTTAAAGCCAAGATCTTTGAGCTGATCGGCCATCGCGGAGGTGGCCGCCGTACCGTGGTGCTTGTAGGCCCAGGCCACCAGCTGCTTCAGACCTTTTTTGTCGACCACCTTGTTGCGAAAGGGTGGTGGTGTCTTGGCTAGAGCGCGGGCTTCTTTTGCCGCCTTAGCGGCCTTAGCCGCTTTGGACGTCTTGGAGGACTTACGGGATTTGGAGGGAGTGGAGGTCATGACAGCGCGGTGAAAGGAAGGTGAGAAGCGGATTGAGGGGTGACGTTCAGGTGGCTGCCACTGCGTCGATGATCGTGTGATTCATCACCACACGTCCCACGGTCGTGAGGATGTAGCGGCTGATCAGGGCTCCGTCTTCATCGAAACGATCACGGCGGAAAGTCCACTGCTCCAGACGTGTGCCATCGGACAGGGTTTCGCTGCTCACGGGTTCATCCCGCTCGTCATCGTCATCAACTTCGCCGTTGAAGCGCACCCACACCCAGTCGTGGAGGCCAAGACGCTTGTCTTCAAAAGCGTGAATCACATCTTCTAGACCCGAGAAGGTGCGGCTGCGATCACCGAAGTCGATCGGTGCCATCTCCGGTTGAAGTGCTGTGAGGTAGTAGGCACCGAGAACCATGTCCTGAGAGGGCGTGATGATCGGTTCGCCGGTGGCTGGAGACAGGATGTTGTTGCTGGCCAGCATGAGCATGCGGGCCTCGGTTTGCGCCTCGATCGCTAGAGGCACGTGGACAGCCATCTGGTCACCGTCGAAGTCGGCGTTGAAGGCCGGACAGACCAGGGGGTGCAGCTGGATGGCGCGACCATCCACCAGCTTGGGCTCAAACGCTTGGATACCAAGACGGTGCAGCGTCGGAGCACGGTTGAGCATGATCGGGTGTCCTTCGATCACCTCTTGCAGCACCTGCATCACCTCATCATCGGCCCGCTGAATCAGCTTCTTGGCCGCCTTGATGTTGTTGACGATGTTCTGCCGGATCAGGCGATGAATCACGAACGGCTGGAACAGCTCGATCGCCATCTCCTTGGGAAGACCACACTGGTGCATCTTGAGCTTGGGACCAACCACGATCACGGAACGCCCGGAGTAGTCGACACGCTTCCCGAGCAGGTTTTGACGGAAACGACCCTGTTTGCCTTCGATGATGTCGCTCAATGACTTGAGCGGACGGTTGTTGGCGCCTACCACGGTGCGGCCACGACGGCCGTTGTCGATCAGGGCATCGACGGCTTCCTGCAGCATCCGCTTTTCGTTGCGGACAATGATCTCGGGAGCGAGGATTTCCTGAAGCCTTGCGAGACGGTTGTTGCGATTGATCACCCGTCGGTAAAGGTCATTCAGGTCGGAGGTGGCAAAACGTCCACCATCGAGCTGCACCATCGGGCGCAGGTCGGGGGGAATCACCGGAATGACATCCAGCACCATCCATTCCGGACGGGCGTTGGTGGCGATGAAGTTGTCGATCACGCGCAAACGCTTGATCAACTTGGCCCGCTTCTGACCCTTGCTACCGGCGATCTCTTCGCGCAGCTGTTCCGCCACCTCTTCAAGGGTGAGATCTTCCAGCAATTGCTTGAGGGCCTCGGCACCGATGCCCACCACGGGCTCGTTCTCAATCTCGGAATCTTCGGCGTAGATCTCGTCTTCAATTTCCAGCCACTCGTCTTCCGTGAGCAGCTGTTTGTACTTCAGATCCTTGTGATCGCCGGGATCCAGGACCACATAGCAGTTGAAGTAAACGATCTGCTCCACATCCCGCAGGGGCATGTCCAGCAGAATGGCGACATAGCTGGGGATCCCCTTTAGGTACCAGACGTGGGAAACGGGTGCCGCCAGTTTGATGAAGCCCATGCGATGACGACGCACCCGGCTTTCGGTGACCTCCACGCCGCAGCGCTCACAGACGATGCCCCGGTGACGCACGCGCTTGTACTTTCCACAATGGCATTCCCAGTCCTTGGAAGGGCCGAAGATCTTTTCGCAGAACAGCCCGTCCATCTCGGGCTTGAGGGTGCGGTAATTGATGGTCTCCGGCTTGGTGACCTCACCGACAACCTGGCCGTTGGGCAGGGTGCGCTGTCCCCACTCCATCACCCGATCGGGTGATGCGAGGGTGATCTTGACGTAATCGAAGTGGTTCTCGGTGCGGAGGTTGCTGTTGGTCATTGACGGTTAAGGAAGAAGGAGCGGTTTGTCGGTTCGTTCGTTGGTCCGTCAGTCCTCGTCGTAATCCGCGACGCCGAGGGATTCGTAGGTAGGTCGACTGGGCGTGCTGCGACGTGGGTTCACGTCTTGCATCAAGTCAACTTCCTTGCCTTCATCGGTGAACACAGCGATGTCGAGACCCAGGGACTGAAGCTCGCGCATCAGCACCTTGAAGGATTCCGGCGTACCGGGGCGGGGGATCGGTTTGCCCTTGACGATCGCGTTGAGGGCTTCGTTACGGCCCTGCATATCGTCGGACTTGACCGTCAGCAGCTCCTGAAGGGTGTAGGCAGCGCCATAGGCCTCCAGTGCCCACACCTCCATCTCTCCAAGACGCTGTCCACCTTGCTGGGCTTTACCGCCGAGAGGCTGCTGAGTCACCAGGGAGTAGGGGCCAGTGGAGCGGGCGTGGATCTTGTCGTCGACCAGGTGCACCAGTTTGAGGAAGTGGGAATATCCCACCGCCACCGGTTGGTCGAAGGGTTCGCCGGTGCGGCCATCAATCAGCTGCAGCTTGCCGGGATCGTCAGGGTTGTAGATCCAGTCTTTACCGGGCTGCTTGGCCGCTTCCTTGAGGTAGGCCTCAACGGTCTGCTGCGACTTCTCGGCGCCGTACATCTCATCGAAGGGAACCACCTTGACGCGGCAATCGAGGTTGGCGGCAGCCCAGCCCATTAGCAGCTCGAACACCTGACCGACGTTCATCCGGCTGGGAACACCCAGGGGATTCAGCACGATGTCGACGGGGGTGCCATCGGGCAGATAGGGCATGTCCTCCCGAGGAAGGATGCGGCTGATGATGCCTTTGTTGCCGTGACGGCCAGCCATCTTGTCGCCGACCTGGATCTTGCGACGCTGGGCCACGTAGACACGCACCACCATGTTGGCGCCAGGGGGTAGCTCATCACCCTGCTCTCGGGTGTAGATCCGCACGTCGACGACGCGACCGCGCTCGGTGCTGGGAACACGTAGGGAGTTGTCGCGCACATCGCGTGCCTTCTCACCGAAGATGGCGCGCAGGAGCTTTTCTTCCGGCGGCTGGTCTGACTCACCCTTGGGCGTCACTTTGCCCACCAGGATGTCGCCGCTTTCGACGAAAGCGCCGATCCGGATGATGCCCATTTCATCCAGGTTGCCGAGACTCTCCTCCGCAACGTTGGGAATCTCGCGGGTGATCTCTTCAGGGCCGAGTTTGGTCTGACGGGCTTCGATCTCGTACTTCTCGATGTGCACCGAGGTGTAGAGGTCATCGTTCACCAGACGCTCGCTGACGAGAATCGCGTCCTCGTAGTTGTATCCCTCCCAGGGCATATAAGCGATCAGAACGTTCTGGCCCAGGGCGATCTCACCGCCTTCACAGGCCGAGCCATCGGCTAGTACCTGACCAACAATGACGCGGTCGCCTTGACGAACGATCGGACGCTGATTCAGGCAGGTGTCTTGGTTGGAGCGCTGGTACTTCTGAAGGAAATGATTGTGATCATTGCCATCGTCGTCCTGCACCACGATCGCCGTGGCGTCCACGAAGGTGACGGTGCCGTTGACCCGTGAAATCGGCACCATGCCGGAGTCGCGTGCCACCTGGGTTTCAAGCCCAGTGCCCACCAAGGGACGCTCAGGGCGCAGCAGAGGCACTGCCTGACGCTGCATGTTGGAGCCCATCAACGCACGGTTGGCGTCGTCGTGCTCCAGGAACGGAATCAGAGAAGTTGCAACGGAGATCACCTGAACCGGTGAGAGCTGCACGTAATCCACCTGCTCAGGAGGGACTTTCTCGAAGTCCTGGCGGTAGCGGACGGGAATCAGATCAGCGAGGATCGAACCATCACTGTCGGTGGCCACATCGCCTGGGGCGACACGGCATTCATCCTCCAAATCAGCCGAGAGGTAGATCGGATCACCCTCCTTTAAAACCCGTCCGTTCTCAACTTTCCAGAACGGGGTCTCGATGAATCCATATTCATTGACCCGGGCGTGGGTGGCCAGGGAGTTGATCAGGCCAGCATTGGGACCTTCAGGCGTCTCAATGGGGCAGAGACGGCCGTAGTGGGATGGGTGGATATCACGAACGGCGAAACCGGCACGCTCACGAGTCAGACCACCGGGGCCGAGAGCTGAGATGCGGCGCTTGTGGGTGAGCTCTGCCAGAGGGTTGGTCTGGTCCATGAACTGACTCAGCTGGCTGGAGCCAAAGAACTCCTTGATGGCCGCCACCAGAGGTTTGGGATTCACCAGCTGAGCAGGGGTGAGGGAGTCGGTCTCACCCACAGTCATCCGCTCTTTGATGATCCGCTCGAGCCGGTTGAGGCCAACACGGACCTGGTTCTGCAACAGCTCACCGACCGAGCGGACACGACGGTTGCCGAGGTGGTCGATGTCATCCAGGCTGGCGCCGCCGACATCCAGCTCCAAGTTGATTAGGTAGTCCAAAGTGGAGAGCACGTCCTCATGGGTGAGGGTGCGCACCGAATCAGGAATGGTGAGGCGCAGCTTTTTGTTGATCTTGTAGCGGCCTACACGACCGAGGTCGTAGCGCTTGGGATCGAAAAAGCGGGTCTGCAGCAGCTGCTGACCGCCGCTGACCGAGGGAGGTTCGCCGGGGCGCAGCTTCTTGTACAGCTCAAGAAGCGCTTGATCCTCAGAACTGATGCCTTCATCGTTAGCGGCATCTATCGACTTTTTGTAATACTCCGGGTGGCGGAGTTTATCGATCACATCGTTATCAGACAAACCCATCGCGCGCATGAGCACGTGGGCATTGATTTTGCGGGTTTTGTCGACACGAACATGCAGCAGATCGTTCTTGTCAGTTTCAAATTTTAGCCAGGCTCCACGGTTTGGAATAACGCTGGCGTTGTAGGTGCGACGACCATTCTTGTCCATTTCATCTTTGAAATAGACACCAGGGCTACGAACAATCTGGTTGACGATCACACGCTCAGCCCCATTGATGATGAACGTTCCCCGTTCGGTCATCAACGGGAGCTCACCAATGAAGACTTCCTGCTCCTTGATTTCGCCGGTTTCCTTGTTTACCAGACGACAGGTCACATACATCTGTGATGCAAAAGTGGCATCACGACGCTTGGCTTCTTCGACGTCGTGGCGCGGACGCTTCAATCGGTACTCGCTACCGACGAAATGCAATTCGAGCTTGCCGGTGTAATCGGTGATCGGGGAGAAGCTCTCAAGCTCCTCGATCAGACCTTTCTCCAAGAACCACTTGAAACTGGCACGCTGAACCTCCACCAGATCGGGCAGATAGGTAGCGGTCTTGGCGACCTGAATCGCGCTGCTGCTCATGCGGAGACCTGCAGGTATCAGAGGGGACAGAGGGGCCTGAAGTAGGCAGCGGCTCAAACTCGAAACTGGCAGCCAACACAACGGTGGTCATCCCCACGGGGAGGGACAACCACCGTGATCACTGGCTTCAGAAGACTCGGGTCAGAACAGCTGACGTCGTCAATGCACCGGACGGTAATGGACGCTTCGGGAGCCCAAGCACAGAAAACCGTGCTTGGCCAGGCCAATAAATCATCTTACACTTTCGCGCATGATCCCTTGACCAACTCAAGGAAGACCAAAGAGTCGACGGGCGTTGGCCGTGGTGTCTTCAGCCACCTGCTCCAAAGACTGCTCCCTTAATTCGGCCACACGCGCTGCGACGGAAGCCACAAACGCAGGCTCATTGCGTTTTCCGCGCCGTGGCACGGGGGCCAGAAACGGACAATCCGTCTCGACCAAGAAACGATCCTGCGGAACCTGCCGGGCGCAGTCATGCGTAGGCGTGGCCTTGGGGAAGGTCACGGTGCCACTGAAACTGATGAAGAAACCCAGTTCGAGGAATTGGTCCATTTCATCGGGGGTGCCACCCCAGCAGTGCATCACGCCTCGCGGGCACTCCCCCTTCTCTTGACGCCGACGCAATTCCTTCAACATCGGATCGGCCGCATCGCGGCAGTGGACGATCACGGGGAGATCGAGCTCGACCGCTAAATCCAACTGGGGACGAAGAACCGCGAGTTGCTCATCCAGATTCTTGTCGCGGAAGAGATCCAGCCCGAGCTCGCCGATGGCCACCACACGGGCATCAGCTTGAGCCGCCTGCCGCAGAACCTCGGGCGTGTCCTCGCGCCAATGCTCGGTATCAAGAGGATGCACCCCCACCGAGTAACGCATTTCCGGAAACTGATCGGCAAGGGCGCGGATCGCAGGGATCTCGCTGGGCTCGACACAGGCATGCAACAACGACTTAACACCAGCCTCTCGCCAGCGGGTTGCGACCTCGTCGAGGTCTTCTTCAAAGTTGCGGAAGACGATGTGACAGTGACTGTCAATCAATGCCGGGATGGCCATTGGATCCTGAAACGCGCCTTCAGGATCCATTTTGCAGGGATGGGCCTTCGACTTGCTTTTAAAGCGACTGGAATCAGCCGGCGGTCGTCGGAGCTGGATCGATGGCCTTCTTCACCGCCACACTGAGACGTGCTTTCTGATGGGCACCGCTGTTGCGATGCAGAACGCCGCGCTTGACCGCCTTGTCGATTTTGCTGAAGGCCGCATTCAGGCTGGATTGAACAGTGGCCTTGGCTTCATCGCCAGGAGTAGCGGTGTAGGCATCACAAGCACTGAAGCAGCGCTTCATGAGAGTGCGCATGGCGGACTTGTAAGCCTTGTTCTGGAGGCGGTTGCGCTCAGCGATCTCGACGCGCTTCTTTGATGACTTGTTATTGGCCACAGAGCCGGATTTCAGATCGACAATCTGCAACCATAACGCACCCCCCTTCTCTTCACCATCACATCACCCGGTGGGCCTTAGCGTGCCCAAACATGACGCTGGGCGTTGATGAGCACCCTGAGCACTGATTCAATCCAATCCGGACTGCCCAGGTGTCTCCACAACACAGCTGATGCTGAACACCAGCTCGACCTGATTTCCAGACGCACCACCGGGTCAACCCAGCAGGACGCGACCACCACTGTGGAATCGATCCTCGACCAAGTGCGCAACGACGGGGATGAGGCAGTGATGGCGCTCACCGAGCAGTTCGATGGGTTCCGGCCTGAGCCTCTTCAGGTCTCTCCGACAGAGTTGCATCAGGCCTGGGATCAGACTCCCGCCAATCTGAGAGATGCCCTGGAGCTGGCGCACCGCCGCATCCAGGATTTTCATCAGCGCCAGAAGCCTCAGAATCTCGACGTCAAGGGGGTCCACGGAGAACAGCTCGGTCGCCGCTGGCGGCCGGTGCAGGCAGCAGGCCTATACATCCCTGGCGGGCGGGCGTCTTATCCCAGCACTGTGCTGATGAACGCGGTGCCTGCCAAGGCAGCCGGGGTCGAGCGGGTGGTGATGGTCACCCCCGCAGGCCCTGATGGAACCGTCAACAGAACGGTTCTGGCAGCTGCCCATCTCGCCGGCGTTCAGGAGGTGTACAGAGTGGGTGGGGCTCAGGCGATTGCCGCCCTTGCCTTCGGCACACAGTCCATTCCCCGGGTCGACGTGATCAGTGGCCCTGGAAATCTTTACGTCACCCTTGCAAAAAAGTTGGTCTACGGCCAGGTCGGTATCGACTCGCTCGCAGGCCCCAGTGAGGTGCTGGTGATCGCCGATGCCTCGGCCTCCGTGACCCAAGTGGCCTCAGACCTCTTAGCTCAGGCAGAGCATGACCCCCTGGCTGCTGCAATCTTGCTCACCACATCGCAGGGCCTTGCTGATGCCCTGCCAGCGGAACTGGAACGACAGCTCGCAGGGCATCCACGCGAACAGATCTGCCGTCAGTCGCTGGAAGCATGGGGCCTGGTGGTGGTCTGCGACAGCCTTGAGGAATGCGCCTGCCTGAGCGATCGCTTTGCTCCCGAACATCTGGAACTGTTGGTCGAACGGCCCCGGATGCTCGCCGACCGGATCCAGCAGGCCGGCGCCATCTTCATTGGCCCCTGGAGTCCTGAGGCGGTTGGTGATTACTTGGCAGGCCCGAACCACACACTCCCCACCTGTGGATCAGCCCGCTACAGCGGCGCCTTAAGCGTGGAGACCTTCATGCGCCACACCTCGATGATCGAGTTCAGCAGGGAGGCCCTGGAAGCGACCGGGGGGGCTGTGATTGAGCTGGCTGGCAGTGAAGGGCTGCACAGCCATGCCAATTCTGTCCGCGTACGCCTGAACTGAGATCAACCAGCCTTCTCGAGGCTGCGCACACCGGCGACACCATCGCTGACCTCACCGACCAGCACGTCATCGGCGATGTTGACGAACAGGCCGTTCTCAAGCACTCCGGGAATGTTGTTGATCTCGCGTTCGAGGGCCACAGGATCAGCAATTCCACCGTTGAAACGCACATCCAAAACGAGATTGCCCTGGTCAGTCACCACAGGTCCAGCCTTGCGTTGCGCCATGCGCAGCTCGGCTGCACCATCCATGCCGGTCAATTGCTGCTGCACCTGACGCCAGGCTCCAGGCAACACCTCAACCGGCAGCAGAAACCCAAGGTTGAGGCGGTCCACCAACTTGGTGGAATCCACCACGACGATGAAACGATCCGCGCGAGCCGCCACCAGCTTTTCCTGAACGTGACAGGCACCGCCCCCCTTGATCAGCTGAAAAGAGGGATCAACTTCATCCGCACCGTCAATGGCCAGATCGATTCGGTCTACGGCATTGAGGCTGAGGAGGGGGATCCCCAACTCCGCAGCCAGCACCTCACCCTGGAAGGATGTCGTCACCCCAACGATGTCTTTGAGCTGCCCTGACGCCAGTCGCTGACCTAGGCCCTGAATCATCAGAGCCGCCGTCGAACCGGACCCCAGACCGACAACCATGCCATCACGGAATTGTTCGACCGCCGCCTCGGCGACGGCCCGCTTCATCTGGTTCTGAAGATCTGACATCACGCAGGATTAATCCGGCGCGACCGTAGCAAGGGTCTTAACTGAACCCTGGCAAGGGCTCTGGCTCGACTGAGAGTTGGAGATCTTTCTGACCGCGAATGATCTGAAGCGGCAAGGGCCGGTGAAGCTCGGCTTGATCCACTTGCTGGAGGAGTGTCTGGGGGTCGGCAACCGGCACTTCGCCGGCCTTCACCACCAGGTCACCCCGACGCAGCCCGGCTCGCTGGGCAGGACTATCCGGCAGAACCGACTGGACCAGTGCACCAGAACGTTCCGGCAATTCCACCAACGCGTTGGGATCACTGTTGTGTTCTCTGGCGATTCGTGCGGTGAGTGGCACCAGCTGCAAGCCCAAATAGGGGTGGACCACTTCACCAGCCTCCTGCAGCTGATCAGCCACGCGCCTCGCGAGGTTGATGGGGATCGCAAAACCAAGACCGGCGCCAGGACCCGAGCGCACCAGGGTGTTGATCCCGATCACACGCCCCTCGGCATTGACCAAGGGGCCACCTGAATTACCAGGATTAATGGCCGCATCCGTCTGAATCAGATCCAGTCGCTTGTCGTTGAAGCCAAGACTGCTGATGTTGCGATGCAGGCTGCTGACGATCCCAAGGGTGACGGTTCGCTCCAATCCGTAGGGAGTGCCCAGAGCAATGGCCCAATCACCGACATCCAAGGCATCGGAATCACCCAGACGGGCCGGCTTCGGAGGAGCCTCGCCCTTCAGACGCACCAGTGCCAGATCCGTGATCGGGTCACGGCCGACAACCACCCCATCGCGCTGCTCTCCGTCGGCAAGAGTGACGCCGACATCCTCCACCTGCTCCACAACATGGGCATTCGTGAGTACCAGGCCTTCTCGGTCGATGATCACGCCTGAACCTTGCCCCCGTTGACGCTCGGGGCCGTAGCCCGGCTCGCCAAGCAGGTCACGCAACAGAGGATCAATCAAGTTGGGATCAAAGGGTTGTCGCTCCACAACACGTTCGGTGTCAATGCGAACGACCGCGGGAGCCACATTGCGCACAGCATCAGCCACAAAGCTGTGGGGGCCTGGGACTGGTGTAGAGGCCGCCTCCACAGGGGGCCCCACGGTCAGAACGATCGCTGACAACACGGCGAACCAGCGGACAATCAGCGAAGGAAACGACGAACCTTGAGGCACAGCTGGAGGCGCAAGCTCTCGGTGCACGCTAGGGCTGTCCTTCCGTGATAAGCGGTACAGAACGAGGATCCAGCGAGCAGCATCCACAGATGCGGTTTCTCCTCGCTGCGACGGAAAACCCCATCCTTGGCAGCACCATCAGGTTGCACCCCAGCCGTCAGCAAGCTTCATGGGTCGAGATCCAGCACTAGTGTCCGCACAATTCCGCCCCGATTCGATGAGCCTTGCCACTGATCAACGTGAGCGTTGCCCTCTTTGTGAGGTGGAGATCCATGGTCAAGGTGGGCCAGCCGATCGGGTGATCTTCAGCCGCGGCACCCCTGGCAGCCGCAGCAAACTTTGGGCCAGGGTGTGTCAGTACCTCAAGAGCGATGCGCAGCGCAGCCGATGCATCAATCAGGACCCCGAGCTCCGCGGAGACTGTCGTCCAGGAGATGGTTTTGAGGAAATCGACGCCATTCAAATCGGCGACAGCATGCCCTGATCCTGATCCGTTTTGGGCAGGTTTTGTCCACACACGCGTGGACGCTTTCCAGCGGCGTGTCTAGAGGTAGCGAAACGGATCTGACGGGTTTTCACCATGCGCCTGATCAAGACGGCCGCAACGGGCCTGATCGCTTTGTCTTCGATTGCTCTGGTTACTTCCCAGAACGCAGCGTCGAGCTCAACCCATACAGCCACGTCCGCCAGCGTTTACGACACAGGCAAGCTGCGTGCTGTGGTGATCGGCGACGCGTTGCCGATGGTCGAAAAAAATGGCGACGGGTATGACGGATTGTCCTTCGTGGTGCTGGATGCGATTCGCGACCAGATCAACGTCTCGCCTCTGAGAAAGGACAAGGACGTCTCCATCGAGCCTGTGGCCGTGAGTTCCCCTACCGAAGGGCTCGATAAAATTCGTTCTGGCGACGCAGACATCGCCTGCGGTGTTGACTTCAGCTGGCAGCGCCAGCGCAC
Organism: Synechococcus sp. A18-25c; assembly: GCF_014280035.1. Taxonomy (NCBI): domain Bacteria; kingdom Bacillati; phylum Cyanobacteriota; class Cyanophyceae; order Synechococcales; family Synechococcaceae; genus Synechococcus; species Synechococcus sp. A18-25c. The sequence continues at coordinate 638,897 of NZ_CP047957.1, read as the reverse complement.
TCTCACCTACACACTCCCGTTCGCGATGGGTGGCGTCAGGGTGCTTGCCCCAGCCGGTAATGACGGCACACCTGAGAGCCTCAACGGCGAAACTGTGGGCGTGGTGAAAGACACCCTCGCCTCATCGGTGCTGGCGTCATCGGTGGACAACGCCACCTTCAAGTTCTTCGACAGCCCAGGCGATGCCTTGGCCGCCATGAAAGACGGCAGCATCGAATTTCTGGGCGGAAACACCCTCTGGCTGAGAGCCAATCAGGCAGCAACCGCACCGGATGCAGCCCTGGTGCCGACCTTGCCTTACGCACGTTCGAGCATCGCCTGTGTGGTGGCCGACACCACGCCGAAGCTGCTCAACATCAGCAACCTGGCCATCGGTCGCCTGCTCTCCTCTTACATCAACGACAACACCGAAGTGCGCTCAGCCATCAACCAATGGATCGGTAAAGGCAGCAGCGTTGGTCTGAGCGACGACCAAATCGGCAGCTTCTTCTCGATCGTGCTCTCCACATCCGCTGAATTCTCCAAGCAATCCTGATTTCGACTGCTTCAGATTTTCCGCATCTTTAACCATGAACAAGACCAGTCTTCTCAGCCTCGCCGCCGTTCTGGCCACGAGTGCTGCCCTCTGCGAATCAGCGCAGGCCGCTGTGCACAGCGCGCCTGATCTTGGCAACACGCTCGAGCAGCGCATCGAGCGCATGAGCCCCGAGGCCTGGGCCGTTCTGGAGCAACACGGCATTGCCGGCGATGAAGTCATCGCCCGAGCCTGGGGCAATGGCAATGGTCGCGCCTGGGGTAACGGTGGACGTCGTTTCGGCAACGGCGGCGGCTTCCTCAATGGCGGCGGCTTCCGCAACGGCGGCGGCGGCTTTGCCAACGGATACCGCGGCGGATTTGCCAATTGGTGAACCATTCCGATTACGGCCCGATCGGGCTGCTGGTGATCCAGTCGACGTCGCTCTGCAATCTCGACTGCAGTTACTGCTACCTGCCGGATCGCCAGCGGAGGAACATCTTCGACCTTGAGCAGCAGCTCCCTCTGCTGCTCAAACGGATTTATGAGAGTCCGTTCTGGGGCCCACACCTATCAATCCTCTGGCATGCCGGCGAACCGTTAACCCTGCCCACGCACTTTTACGACCGCGCGACATCACTGATCCACCAACAAACGTCGGAGCTCCAAAATCAAGGCGTGGTCGTTGAACAACATGTTCAAACCAATGCCACATTGATCAATGACGAATGGTGTGACTGCTTCGAACGTAACGACATTGTTGTTGGCGTCAGTGTGGACGGTCCGGAGGACATTCACAACAGCCATCGTCGCTTCCGCAACGGCAAAGGTTCCCATGGCATGACCATGCGTGGCATTCGCAAGTTGCGCGAACGGAACATTCCGATTCATGCCATCTCCGTTTTAACGGCAGACGCTTTGGATCAACCGGAGCGGATGTATGCCTTCTTCCGGGACGAGGACATCCTGCATGTCGGTTTCAATGTGGAGGAGCAGGAAGGCGTCAACCTCAGTTCGTCCATGCAAGGCGAGGAGAAAGAGCAGCGTTATCGGGCCTTCCTCGCCAAATTCTGGTCTTGCAATCAAAGGGATGGATTCCCCGTCAAGGTGCGTGAATTTGAGCAGGTGATGGGGATGATCGCTGGGGGGCAGCGTCTGCGTCAGAACGAGATGAATCGGCCATATTCCATTCTGAGCGTGGATGCCAAAGGCAACTTCTCCACCTTTGATCCAGAACTTCTCTCCGTCGAAACAGAGCGATACGGTTTATTCAATTTGGGCAACATCCGCGATCTCTCACTGATCGAAGCCACGAAAAGTGACGTCTTTCAGACATTGCTCAACGATATGAATTCGGGGATGGAGCGATGCAAACAGGAGTGTGACTATTACGGCTTCTGCGGAGGGGGAACTGGCAGCAACAAATACTGGGAGCACGGCAGCTTGGATGCCAGCGAAACCTGTGCTTGTCGCTTTTCAAGCCAAATACCCGTTGATGTACTGCTAGAAAAGCTGGAAACCGCAGCTGGAGCCTGAGTTTCCCAGGGCCTCTGACATCACCGTCAGGTGGCGGATCAGCTCGGGTTCCGCCATCCCGTAGATTGCTGTTAGGCCCGTTGAGTTCCTCTCTTCGGGAGGGTGATCACTGCATCAACCATCGGGCCAAAGCCCGAGACCACCCTCAACCTCTCCTTGCCTCATCCTCTTCTGCCGGATCTAACGACCCTGGCATCGGCCACCGCCGAACGCCATGGTTTTGAGATGGTCAGCGTCCAGGTACTGACCCACCTTCAACCGATGACGCTGCAGATCCAAATCCGTTGCAGCAATGGTGAGGATGTTTCCCTGGACGACTGCGCTGGCTTCAGCGCCCCGATGGGCGAGGCCATCGAAGGATCCTCGCTGCTCACGGAGGCGTATGTTCTGGAAATCAGCAGTCCCGGCATCGGAGACCGTCTCCAGTCAGACAGAGACTTTCAAACCTTTCGGAGCTACCCCGTGGACGTTGTCTACACAGACGGCGACGGTCACGAGCAACGTCAGTCAGGGACATTGCTGGAGCGCACCGCAGATCACGTACAGATCAACATGCGCGGCCGGGTCAAACGCATCCCACGGGATTCAGTGATCAGCGTCGAACTCACCAGCCCCACCGGCTGAACTGATCGCAATTACCGCTCAGATACCCCTCTCCTTTCCCTCCTCTCGCGTCTGCCATGGCACTCGTTCTTCTTCCTGGCCTCACCAACCTGATCGATGACATCAGCGAGGAGAAAAAACTCCCGCCTCAGGTGGTAGAAGCCGCTCTAAGGGAAGCCCTACTTAAGGGATATGAGCGCTACCGCCGCACCCTTTACCTGGGAATCGGTGAAGACCCGTTTGATGAGGAGTATTTCAGCAACTTCGATGTTGCCCTCGACCTGGACGAGGAGGGCTATCGGGTGCTGGCCAGCAAAATCATTGTTGATGAGGTGGAAAGCGAGGACCACCAAATTGCGCTGGCTGAGGTGATGCAGGTGGCGGAGGACGCACAGGCCGGCGACACGGTTGTTCTCGACGTCACGCCGGAAAAAGAGGATTTTGGTCGGATGGCAGCCGCCACCACCAAACAGGTGCTGGCCCAGAAGCTGCGGGATCAGCAGCGGCGCATGATCCAGGAAGAATTCGCAGATCTGGAAGATCCCGTTCTGACGGCGAGGGTGATCCGCTTCGAACGCCAATCCGTGATCATGGCGGTGAGTTCTGGACTCGGGCGCCCAGAAGTGGAAGCCGAGCTGCCGCGTCGTGACCAGCTCCCCAACGACAACTATCGCGCCAACGCGACATTCAAAGTCTTCCTCAAAGAGGTCAGCGAGGTTCCACGGCGTGGCCCCCAACTCTTTGTGAGCCGAGCCAATGCCGGTTTGGTGGTGTATCTCTTCGAAAACGAAGTTCCCGAAATTCAGGAGGGTTCGGTCCGCATCGTGGCGGTGGCTCGGGAAGCCAATCCCCCCTCTCGCTCCGTGGGTCCTCGCACCAAAGTCGCCGTGGACAGCATTGAACGCGAAGTCGACCCCGTGGGTGCCTGCATCGGTGCGCGTGGTTCGCGTATCCAGCAGGTTGTGAACGAACTGCGTGGAGAAAAAATTGACGTCATCCGCTGGTCACAGGACCCAGCGCAGTACATCGCCAACTCCCTCAGCCCAGCACGGGTCGATGTGGTGAGACTTGTCGATCCCGTCGGTCAGCATGCTCACGTGCTGGTTCCACCGGATCAGTTGAGTTTGGCTATCGGTCGTGAAGGTCAAAATGTTCGTCTGGCAGCCCGTCTGACCGGCTGGAAGATCGACATCAAGAACGCCAGCGAATACGACCAGGCCTCGGAAGATGCGGTCGTCTCAGAATTGATTGCCCAGCGTGAACAGGAGGAAGCCCTCCAACGCGAAGCGGAGGAACGTCTGGCTGCTGAACAGGCCGCACGCGCTGAAGAGGATGCGCGTCTCCGTGAGTTGTATCCGCTTCCGGAAGATGAAGAGGACTATGGAGCCGAGGAGCTGGCCGCAGCTGCCGAATCCGAGACCTACGAAGAGCTGGCTCAGATGGAAACAGCCGCCGAGGCCGATCTGGGAACCGAAGCTGACAGCGCAACTGCTGATGAGGCCAGTGCTGAAGAGATGACTGCTGAGGAAGCAACCGAGGAAGGAGCCCGGTGAACGACGTTCGCCCCGTCCTGCGTCGTTGTGTCGCCTGTCGCGAGCTGCTGGATCGCAGCCTGCTCTGGCGAGTCATCCGCGACCATCAGAACGGGGTTCTCCTGGATCAGGGCGTGGGGCGTTCGGCCTACCTCTGTCCAAAGGAGAGCTGTCTTGAGGAAGCACAGCGCCGCAAACGCCTGCCGAAAGCCCTGCGATGCCAGGTGCCTGACAGCGTGCTTGAGGAGCTGAGAGAGCGACTGATATCCGACACGGAATCAGACGCTGAGGCAAGATGAACACTGGCACCACCATGTGTGGCGCCCCGAGCACCTCGTGCGCGGACCGACCGGAGACCTGAATGACCAGCAGCGGCAAAGTCAGAATCTATGAGCTGTCCAAGGACCTGGGCCTGGACAACAAAGACGTGCTGGATGCCGCTGAAAAGCTGTCCATTGCGGCCAAGAGTCACAGCAGCTCGATCAGCGAATCCGAAGCAGGCAAGATCCGCACCCTGCTCAAGAGCGGTGGTGGATCCAACGCGACCTCAGCTCCAACCAAACCTGCTCCTGTCAAAGCCATCCTGTCGGTGAAGAAAGCCGCTGACACGCCGACAGCAGCACCGGTCAAACCGACACAGCCACGGCCCGTCGCTGAAAAGCCCGTTGCCACGCCAGCTGCTCCAAACCGGGCTACGGCACAGAAGCCCCCAGCACGACCAGCGGCACCGGCCAAACCTTCCGCCCCACAGGTCACGGCTCCCCAGAAGACAGCCCCGCAAAAACCGGTCGCTCGCCAGCAAACGATTGTTCGCCAGCAACCGGCACAGAAACCAGTGGAGCGCCGGTCTGGTGCCCCGCAGCAACCCACCCCGCGACCTGCTGCTGCGCCGGCGCCCAACAGGACCGCCAGTCGACCGACTGCTCCGCCGGCACGTCCCACAGCACCCAGTCCTGCAGCCAAACCGCGCAGCGCAGCCCCGATTCGCCGTGGGCCCGCTGACGGTGCACGTCCCTCGGCACCACCGCCGACACGACCCCAGCCCAAATCACCGATCAACAGAACTGCGCCACCTCCGCAGCGGCCAACCCGACCGGAATTAGTGGGCCGTCCCCAGCCGAAACGCCAAGGTGCACCTGCACGACCGGGTGCTCCTGCGCGTCCTGGTGCACCCCGTCCGGTCCCGGCAGGCGGGCAGCGCTCCGGATCCCCTCAGCGTCCAGCCGGTTCGCAACGGCCCGGAGCCCCCTCCCGCCCTGGCTCTCCTGCCAGCCGCCCTGGGGCCGGAAGGCCCGGCAACACCCTGGAGCTGGTTGGGAAACCAATTCGCCGTGATGGCAGCGGCAATCGCGGTGATGCAGGCCGGCCCGGCGGTGGACAGCGCGGCGGCGCTGCTGGCAATCGGCCTGCCATGCCAACAGGTATGCGCAAACCGGTCGCACCTGGTGAGCTCATGCAGCTGCAGAAGCCCACGGGTCGTCCGGCGGTTCCTCCACCACGTCGTCCTGATGGAACCCCCGTCAGCCCTCGTGGTGATGGTCCCAAGGCCACACCACCCTCCACTCGGCCGACCCCTCCGTCTCCGGCCAATGCACCGCGACGACCTGGATTCCGTCCGGGCGCAGGCCCAGGCGGCCAGCGCCGTCCCGGTCGTCCCGACTGGGATGACAGCGCCAAGCTGGAAGCACTCCGCAACCGCTCGCCACAGAAGCAGCGCCAGAAGGTTCACATCATCGGTGAGAACGATGATTCACTCGCAGCGCAAACCGGTGGGTTCGCTGGCGAGCAGGAGAACATGGTCTTGTCGGCGAGCTTGGCTCGTCCTGCCAAGCCCAAGTCGCAGCAAAGAACCACACCGAAACCGGTGGCAGCGATGCGCAAGCGTCGCAAGGAAACGGCACGTCAGCGTCAACGTCGCCGAGCCATGGAATTGCGAGCAGCACGCGAAGCCAAACAGGTACGTCCAGAAATGATCGTTGTGCCGGAGGACAACCTCACGGTGCAGGAGCTGGCCGACATGCTCAGCGTGGAAAGCTCCGAAATCATCAAATCCCTTTTCTTTAAAGGAATCATCGCCACGGTCACCCAAACCCTGGATATGCCCACCATCGAGACTGTGGCCGAGGAATTCGGTGTACCGGTTCTCCAGGACGACGTCGAGGAGGCGGCCAAGAAGACCGTCGAGATGATCGAGGAAGCCGATCGCGAGCACCTGATCCGACGCCCACCCGTCGTCACCGTGATGGGCCATGTCGACCACGGCAAAACCAGCCTGCTGGATGCCATCCGCAAGGCTCGCGTTGCCGCAGGCGAGGCCGGTGGCATCACACAGCACATTGGTGCTTACCAGGTGGAAATTGAGCACAACGACCAGGCCCGCAAGCTCACCTTCCTGGATACACCGGGTCACGAAGCCTTCACGGCCATGCGTGCCCGTGGCACCAAAGTCACCGACGTTGCCGTTCTTGTGGTGGCAGCTGATGACGGCGTACGTCCTCAGACCTTGGAAGCCATCAGCCACGCCCGTGCGGCGGAAGTACCGATCGTGGTGGCGATCAACAAGATCGACAAAGAAGGCGCCTCTCCTGACCGCGTCAAACAGGAGCTCTCCGAGCAAAATCTTTTGGCCGAGGAGTGGGGTGGTGATGTGGTGATGGTGCCTGTGAGTGCCATCAAGGGAGAAAACATCGACAAGCTCCTGGAGATGCTTCTGCTCGTCACCGAGGTCGAAGACCTTCAAGCCAACCCCGATCGCATGGCACGTGGCACCGTGATCGAAGCCCACCTCGACAAGGCCAAAGGCCCTGTGGCAACGCTGTTGGTTCAGAACGGCACCCTGCGCACCGGTGATGTGGTGGCCGCTGGCCCCGTGCTCGGCAAGGTGCGCGCCATGGTGGATGACGCCGGTCTGCGCCTCAAAGATGCGGGTCCGTCCTGTGCCGTGGAGGCGCTCGGTTTCAGCGAAGTACCTACCGCCGGTGATGAGTTCGAGGTCTATGCGGATGAGAAATCGGCGAGAGCCGTGGTGGGCGATCGGGCTTCCGATGCGCGTGCCACACGTCTCGCTCAGCAGATGGCGTCTCGCAGGGTGTCGCTCACCGCGATGTCCGGCCAAGCCAATGAAGGAGAACTCAAAGAGCTCAACCTCATCCTCAAAGCCGATGTGCAGGGCTCCGTGGAAGCCATCCTCGGATCCCTGGAACAACTGCCCAAGGATGAAGTCCAGGTTCGTGTTCTGCTCTCCGCACCAGGAGAAATCACCGAAACCGATGTGGACCTGGCCGCTGCGTCTGGCGCGGTGATCATTGGCTTCAACACGTCCATGGCATCGGGTGCCAAAAAAGCTGCTGATGCCAATGGCGTCGACGTTCGCGATTACGACGTGATCTACAAGCTGCTGGAAGACATTCAGCTGGCGATGGAAGGTCTGCTCGAACCGGAACTGGTGGAGGAAGCATTGGGCGAAGCCGAGGTGCGTGCTGTGTTCACCATCGGCAAGAGCGCTGTGGCGGGTTGTTACGTCACCACCGGCAAACTGCAGCGCAATTGCAAGGTGCGCGTGCATCGCGGCAAAGAGATCGTGTACGCAGGCGATCTCGACTCGCTGCGACGCAACAAGGACGACGTCAAAGAAGTGGCCACGGGCTTCGAATGCGGGGTGGGAACCGATCGCTTTGCCAACTGGCAAGACGGTGATCGCATCGAAGCCTTCAAGATGGTGACCCAGCGTCGCAAGCTCACCACCTGATGATCACGCGCCGAGAGCCACTGCTCTGGCTCCAGTTGATGGCCGTTGCCGTCATTCCCCTGGAGCTCGAGCTGCTCAGGCTTCTGCTTGCAGGACCTGCGCTGGGTCCAGTCCCGGCTCTCGAACGCCTTCTGATCTGGGGACTGGCGGTCATCGGACCGGGCCTCCTGTTATGGCGACGCCCTGCGGACTGGGGCTCCATGCTCTTGGTTCGTCTTCCCCTGCCTGGGCGGAGTCCTGATCAACGGCGCATCAGCGCGTTACCTCAGACACTTGCCCTGAAGGCGACTCTTGTTCTGGGGATGACACTCCTTCTGCTGAGCTTCTGGAGCATCGACCGATCGGCCCTCCTGGTCACTCAGATGTCACCGCTAGCCAATGACAGCCGTCTGACTGCGCTTCTGCTGGCAGGTCCCCTCCTCACCTTGATGCTTTGGCAGTGGCAACAGCTCTGGCAGTCGATCTGGCTTCTCACGCAACCAGACCAGGCCTTTGAAAAGATCAAGCCAATCAGCGAAGCTGAATTGCGTGATCGCACCGTGTCGTTCGGGCTGAGCATCCTGCAACTGCCAGCCCTCGAATGGCCGGCCCCCGAAACCCCCGATCCAGCCCCAACCGCGGCAGCTGCTGGCGTCGACGACTCCACCGCTGATGCCAGTGAGCCCGAAGCAGCAGCGGAGCTCGCAGACACCACCGAAGCCCCCAAAGCTGACGCCCTCGAAGCCGAAGATCCCGAAAAGCCAGCATCCATCAGCTCCGAAGAGGACGAGCCCGCGTTGCGCGCGACTGACGACCCCAGCAGCAGGTCTGAAACGGCGGCTGAACCAGAAGAGCTCGAAACAGGAGAGTCAGGGACGGACACTCCCAAAGACAACGCCGACGCTAGTCCGGAGCTCGCAGACACCACCGAAGCCCCCGAAGCTGACGCCCTTGAAGCCGAGGACCCCGAAACGCCAGCATCCATCTGCTCGGAAGAGGACGGGCCCGCGTTGAGCGCGACTGACGACCTCAGCAGCAGGCCTGAAGCGGCGGCTGAACCGGACAGCGCCGAACCGGACCAATCCGAACCTGAAGAGCCCGAACCAGAACAACCTGAGACCGAGGAGCCGAAAACAGACGACCCTGCGGCAGACGCTGAACCCTCACAGAAACCTGCAGACTCGGCTGACGATGCCGAATCGCTGAAATCAGCTGTCTCTGGATCGATCGAACCAGAGCAGGAAGCCGAAGAGGACGACGGCCCCGACCTGGATGGTGAGGTCACTGATGACAACTTGATCCCCGGCGGAGAGGCGGAAGGTCATCACAAAAAGGCCTAGGCCACCGGACGCAAACAACGCCAGCCAGAGCAAGCGGCGCAGGCCTCTCCATGGCGTACGAGACTCCTCCAGAAGCCTCTTACGCAAAGCGGGATCCAAGCGCGAATCTCCACCAGGTCCGTCGTTCAAAAGGATTTTGCGGGGCCTCGAATGTTAATTTCCTAGGGACGCCGATGTAGCTCAGCTGGTAGAGCAACGCTTTCGTAAAGCGTGGGTCGCCTGTTCAAGTCAGGTCATCGGCTTGGAATGATCCCTGCATTTGGGGCGAATCGTTGGGTCAGACAGACCAAACTGCACTGACCGTCTGACACTCCATGAACGCGGACAGCTTGTCCAGCAGGAAGCTCAAGCGACTGCACCGCAGTCACATGCGTGATGCAGAGCTGAATGAGGTGTTTCTCGTGCTGAGCGTGGGGGCAAGTCTGATCGCCACGCTGGGGCTGCTTGCCAACAGCGCTGCTGTGGTGATCGGCGCGATGGTGGTTGCCCCTTGGATCACACCGCTGCGGGCTGCTGCCTTCGCCATTCTCCTTGGGGAGGTGCGGTTGTTGGGACGATCGCTCAGGACTCTGCTGGTGGGGGTATCCACCACCACGCTGCTGTCGTTGATCCTGGGTTTGGTGGCCGGTCTCCCCAAATTCGGAGCAGAAGTCCTGACCAGGACCGAGCCCAACCTTCTGGATCTAGGCATTGCCCTCGTGGCTGGGGGATTGGCGACCTACGCCAAATTGCGCAGTGATGCGGTGAGTTCCGTGGCAGGAACAGCCATTGCCGTCGCCCTCGTGCCACCGGTCTGTGTCATGGGTCTGCTGCTATCGCATCAGCGCTGGAGCGAGGCCTCCGGAGCTGGCCTGCTTTTCACCACCAACCTGCTGGGGATCCTCACTGGCGGCCTCATGCTGATGGCTTGGAAAGATCAGCAATTCCGCCATGTACTGCGTCGCAGTCACCTGAGTGCAGCCAGTTTTCTGCTCACAGGCCTGTTGTTAATTCCCCTGGGAAGCAGCTTTGTGAGCCTGCTGGGGCAGGCCCGCAAAGACAACACGAGAGACATCGTGCAAAGGACCATTCAACGCTTTCTGACCAAGGAGACCCTCACCTTCGGAGACCCTGAATCCGTTGATGTGGAGCGGGTGGATATCGATTGGGATCAAAACCCACCGGTGATTCGTGTGGTTGTGCGTGTCGCTGACCCCAACCGCCCCACATTCACACAAGTGTCGAAAGTGCAGGAGGAAATCAATCGCCGCCAACCGATTCGCTTCAGGATGGTGGTTCAACGCACCGCAGTGGATGTCGTCGGTCCCAAAGAACAACCCAACGAAAACAGCCCTGAAGCCCGACAGCTACTGAGCCCTCCACCGATCCCAGAAGCTCCCGCACCGTCGCCAACCGAGGCAATCACAGGGGATGATGCGCAGTCAGGAGATGAGCGTGGGCTCACCCAAGACTCAGCGCCATTGACCATGGAAGCGGAAGCACAACCCAAACCAACCACACAAGAGTTGACCGAAGATCAGCAACCCTGACATCAGCCATGGCTTGATCGGTGGTGATGGTCTGAATTCGCCAAAGCCGCACCCAGTGCAATGCACAGAGTTTCAGAGCCCATCGAAGGCGCTTTAAACCAAGCAATCGTCCAATCTTTGCACTGAAAAACCAGGCAAAAGCGAGAAACAAGCAGGCGCAATCTTAAAAAGCAAAAATAAACCTGTAAAACGATCACTTTCAATCCCTCACTGCTGACACTCTCTGTAGACCTTGGCAAGAGCCGGCTCGCCTTCCCATCAAGGAGTTAGGCCTGG